>NZ_CP054570.1:1200000-1800000 GCF_013343115.1 Streptococcus sanguinis | reverse complement strand
GCGGTCATGGATATTCTCATGGCCAAGACTAAGAAAGCGCTGGAAAAATATCCAGTCAAGACTCTGGTCGTGGCGGGCGGTGTTGCGGCCAATCAAGGACTGAGAGAACGCTTGGCAGCTGAGATTCAGGATGTTAAGGTGATTATTCCACCGCTTCGCCTCTGCGGTGACAATGCTGGTATGATTGCCTATGCCAGTGTCAGTGAGTGGAACAAGGAGAATTTTGCCAGTTTGGACCTGAATGCTAAGCCAAGTCTGGCTTTTGAAACCATGGAGTAAAGGAGAAGAATGCGCGGACAGACATTTAAACAAGGGGCACAAGCGGCGGTGCCAACGGCTCTGGGCTATATTGGGATTGGTCTAGCCTGCGGCATCATGGCATCGCCTTATATGAATCCCTTGGAGATGGGGTTGATGAGTGTTCTGGTTTATGCCGGCAGTGCCCAGTTTGCTATGATTGGTTTATTTGCCCAGCAGGCGCCGGTTTTGGCCATCGCACTGACTGTTTTTCTCATCAATATCCGGCATCTTTTGCTCTGTCTGCATGCATCAACTCTTTTTCGTAAGTCTAGCTTAGCTCAGAACATTGTCATTGGCTCTTTTTTGACGGATGAATCTTATGGGGTCTTGATGGGAGAGCAGGTGCATACAGAAGAGATTGCGGCTAGCTGGATGATGGGTAACAATTTCATGAGTTATACTTCTTGGATTTTGGGTACTATTTTAGGAACTGCCCTCGGCGCCCTTCTGCCCAATCCTGAGAGCTTTGGCCTAGACTTTGCCCTAGTCGCCATGTTTATTGGCATTTTTTCTTCTCAGTTTACAATCATGCTGCGACGGGTCAAGATAAAGAAGCTCTTTTTCGTCTTGGGCGTGGTGGGCCTTGCCTACTTAGTCCTAACTATGCTACTTCAAAATTCGCTAGCGGTGCTTTTTGCAACCTTGCTAGGCTGTACGGTGGGGGTGATCTTGGATGATAAGTAAGTATATTTTGCTGGCCATTCTTTTGTCAGCTCTAGTCACTTGGATTCCGCGGGTTTTACCCTTTATCCTAGTCAAGTACAAGGGGCTTCCGCCTATGGTGGAGCGTTTCCTCAAATATCTGCCAGTTTCCATAATCTTTGCCCTTATCCTATCCAGTGTCACCAATGCTAAAACAGGTCAGCTGCCGAGTTTTAAATGGCTGGATTTAATGGCCGTTTTTCCGACTAGCTATGTGGCTTTTAAGTATAAGAACTTAATTGCAACTGTTGTATTTGGCGTGGTTTTGGTAGCCTTGCTGCGCTATCTGGCGGGATTTCTTGGCTTGTAAAGAGATACAAGACAGATTGAATCGGTCGATTCGGTCTGTTTTTTTGCTGAATTCTAAGAATTATCTGAAAATATAATATTTTATGCTATAATGGAAGCAATCAAAATTATGGAGGTTCGGAAATGGCAGAAGCAGGTCATAAATTTTTAGCAAAATTAGGAAAGAAACGCCTTCGTCCCGGTGGTAAGCTGGCAACCGACTGGCTGATTGAGCAGGGGCAGTTTTCCAGCGATAAGAAAGTTCTAGAGGTTGCCTGCAATATGGGGACCACAACAATCGAGCTAGCTAAAACATATGGCTGCCAGATTACTGCAGTTGATTTGGATAAGGCTGCGCTGGCTCAGGCTAAGCTTAATAGAGACAAGGCTGGTGTTGGTGAGCTCGTCACATTTGAGCAGGCTAATGCCATGAAGCTGCCTTATGATGACAATTCTTTTGATATTGTTATCAATGAAGCCATGCTGACCATGCAGACGGATAAGGGGAAGGCCAAATGTATGGATGAGTACTACCGGGTGCTGAAGCCAGGTGGAGTGCTCCTCACCCACGACGTCATGCTCAAGCAAAAAGATGAGAATGTCCGAGAAGAGCTATCTAGTGCGATTAATGTCAATGTGGGGCCTCTAACCGAGGGATCTTGGATTCAGCTAGCACGTTCTCACGCTTTTGACCGTGTGGACACCTTTGTTGGCGAAATGACCTTGATGAGCTTTCGAGGGATGATATATGACGAAGGGCTGGGTGGCACACTGAAAATCTGCTTCAATGCCCTTAAAAAAGAGAACTACGGCCAGTTTATGAAGATGTTTAAGATGTTCCAAAAGAATCAAGAAAAACTGGGCTTTATTGCTATGGTTTCTCGTAAATAAATGCTAGCCGCTTTGGGAACTTTAAAGAGGTTTAAAAAATTTCTAAAAAACTTGACACTCCCCTTAGGTCATGGTATATACTAGTTAAGCAAGGAGGCAATTACATGTACCACATCAAAGAAGCGGCACAACTGTCAGGTGTCTCTGTCAAAACCCTGCATCATTACGACAAAATCGGACTATTAGTTCCTGCCAAATCAGAAAATGGCTATCGGACATACAGCCAAGCTGATTTAGAGAGGTTGCAGGTCATCCTTTACTATAAGTATCTGGGTTTTTCTTTGGAGAAAATAGCAGAGCTGCTGAGTCAGGATGAACAGGCCTTATTGCCGCATCTGGTTAGGCAGTTAGAGTATTTGCAGCAGGAAAGAGATCGCTTGGATACCTTGATTTCCACCTTACAAAAAACCATCCAAGATGAAAAGGGAGAAAGAAAAATGACAATGAAAGAAAAATTCGCAGGTTTTACCTATGAAGACAATCACAAATATCATCAAGAAGCTGTCGAAGAATACGGTCAAGAAGTCATGTCAGAAGCATTGGCTCGTCAAAATGGACGGGAAGAAGAATCTGCCGCAGCTTTCAATCAAGTTTTTCAAAGTCTGGCAGAGAATATGCAGCAAGGCTTGCCGATTGAAGCAGCAGAAAATCAGGAGCAGGCAGTGCGTCTCTTACAAGCCATTCGCACTTACGGTTTTGACTGCTCGCTGCAAGTCTTTGCCCACATCGGTCAGGGCTATGTCCACAATCCAGAATTCAAGAAGAATATCGATCAATTTGGACCGGGCACTGCCCAGTATACAGCAGATGTGATTGCAGTTTACGTTCGGACAAATGCGGAATAAAAACTGGTGAGAATGTGCACTGTACCCCAAAAGTTAGATTTTTCTGTCTAACTTTTTGAGGTCAGTACAATGTTCTTCGACCAGTTTTTTTCAATTGCTTTAAAATATTTTCCCTATCACTCATAATGCAAGCTTCCTGCCACCCAGCCGGTGCAGAGGGCAGATGTGATGTTGAAGCCGCCCGTGTGGGCATTGATGTCTAGGACCTCTCCAGCGAAGTGGAGGCCGGGAACCAGTTTGCTTTCCAGAGTTTTGGGATTAATTTCTTTGAGGCTGACGCCGCCTTTGGTTACAAAGGATTTGGCCAGAGACATTTTGCCAGTGACAGGGATTGCTAGTTCCTTGATTTGCTGGATGAGAGCCTCTTTTTCACTGAGACTGAGATGTTTGACTTTCTCGGGAAAGGGGTGGGCAAAAAAGTCTGCCATTCGCTCGGGCAGGAGAATTTTCAGGCAGTTCTTCAGGGATTTTTCCCGATGTTCTTCTAAAAAATCCGCCAGAGCCTGCTGACTCATCTGTGGCAAAAGGTCCATATAGATGGTTTCACCGCCCTTGACAAAGCTAGACAAGCGCAGGGCTGCCGGACCTGATAGGCCAAAGTGGGTAAAGAGCAAGTCGTGGGTGATGACATGCTTGCCATAGCTGAGGGTCACATCGTCCAGCGAAATCCCCTGAAGCGCTTTGTGAGGAAAGTCAGTCAGAAGAGGACTTTCAGCAGCTTCCAGGTCAGTCACCGTGTGCTTGAAGTGTCGGGCAATATCGTGTCCAAAACCTGTCGAGCCTGTTGAAGGGTAGGACTTGCCGCCAGTCGTCACAATCAATTTCTGGCAGGTCCAAGTCTGGCCGCTGGATCTGACAGAAAAAAGGCTATCGGATTTTTTGACGGAGACAATTTCAGTATTGGTGATGACAGTGCCACCCAGCTCTGCAATTTTCTTTTCCAAAGCTTCGATGATGGTGCGGGACTTGTCTGTCGCAGGGAAAACACGGTCGTGGTCTTCGACCTTGAGTTTGACGCCGTTCTCTGTAAAGAAGTTGATGATATCATGGTTGTCAAACTGGGAAAAAACGCTGTAAAGAAAGCGTCCGTTACCAGGAATACCAGCCAGGAGGTCATCCAAATCTCCATTATTGGTCACATTGCAGCGACCGCCACCTGTACCAGCTAATTTCTTACCCAGTCGTTTATTTTTCTCGATAAGCAAGGTTTTCTGTGCGTAGAAAGAACTGGAAATGGCAGCCATCATGCCAGCCGGTCCTCCTCCGATGATGATTGTGTCGAAATGGTTCATTGGTGGTTTCCTTTCGTAGAGAGTGGTTTCTATCAGTTAGTCAGAAATCTTGTGCTTCCTTGGTGAGCAGGATTTGCTATCTTGCAGTTCCTCTTGGAAGGCTGTAGCTGAACATCTCTAGGTTTCTAAATTCATTATATTTTTTTATTTCTCTTACTAGACTAATCTGTCTCATTGTATCACAAAAAGGGGCTAAAAAGATAGGAGTCAGGCTCAAAAAATATTGTGAAATTTGACAGTTAAGGCTTGATATGATAAGATTTAGGTATCTACAAACTAGAAAAAGTTTTTGAGGAAATTATGGCAATTGAAAAGACAGTCAGCGAGTTAGCCGAGATTCTTGGAGTTAGCCGTCAGGCGATTAACAATCGTGTCAAGGCACTGCCGCCAGAAGATACGGAAAAGAATGAAAAAGGAGTCACGGTGGTGACCCGCAGCGGCTTGATTAAGCTGGAAGAGATTTATAAGAAAACTATTTTTGAAGATGAACCTGTTAGCGAAGATGTGAAGCAACGCGAGCTGATGGAAATCTTGGTGGATGAAAAAAATGCTGAGATTGTGCGTCTCTATGAGCAGCTTAAGGCCAAGGACAGCCAGCTAGCTAAGAAAGATGAGCAGTTGCGCATCAAGGATGTCCAGATTGCTGAAAAGGACAAGCAGTTGGACCAGCAGCAGCAGCTGACGGCTAAGGCTATGAATGAGCGTGAAACCTTGCTGTTGGAGTTGGATGAAGCCAAGGAAAAGGTGCAGGAACAGGAAAGCAAGGGCTTTTGGGCACGTTTATTTGGAAAATAAAAATAAGGTTGGGACATCTGTCTCAACCTTGTTTTAAATAAGAATCGCTTTTTAGCAAGTTTTGTATTGTTCACAACATAAAGGAGGAAAATGAAATCACAAAGACTGGGACTTTTACGTCTCTATCGTAATCTTGATAAAATTTTGTTGCTCTTTTTCACAGTCTTTATGCTCATGGAGCTGGCCTGGGTGCCTTTCAATTCCTTTGCAGCAGAGACTCTGCTCAAGCAGACAGGCTACCTCTTCTTATCTTATACAAATGCCCTGAAGGTTCTGACTTCAAATGTCTGGGTTGGCTTAGCCTTTCTAGCGCTTTTTGCGGTCAATCTCTTTGTCGCTTATTTTCAGATTGGACTGATATTTATGGGGCTCCGCAATCTTCTGGACGAGGAAGAACGAAGCGCCTTTCAGTTTATCAAGAAAAGTTTCAAAGACAGCGGCTCGCTGATTCGCTACGCCCGACCCAGCAAGGTCCTCTTCATTGCACTGTATATGGGTTTTATCTTTCCCTTTCTGCGGCAAATTCTCAAAATCTACTACTTGAATAAAATTCTGATTCCAGAATTTATCGTGACCTATCTCAAGACGGCCTTATGGATGAAATTATCAATCTATGCTTTAGGTTTTCTGCTTTTTTTGATAGCTGTCCGCCTGATGTTTGCCCTGCCCAAGCTCTTTTTTGAGCATTTCCGCCTACGAGATGCGATTAGGTATAGTTTGGAGAAGACCAAGGGGCACTTGATTCGCTATACTTGGCAGCTCTTTTGGATACTGGCCAAGAGCTTTCTCTTCTTTCTTTTAAGCAGCATTCCGATTTTAGTGTTGCAGCAGTATGCGGATGGCCAGTCCAATCAGATAGCCTTGACAGCAGCAGTTGTCAATTACTGCCTCATCAAGCTGGCTTATTACTTTATGGTAGCCTACTTTCTGATTAAGTTTGTGGCTTTTCTGACAGACAGCAAGCTGTCTGAGTACCGCTACAGGAAAGGTCTGCCTCTCATGCGCTGGTTTATCCTTTTGGTCACTAGCTCTGTCTTTGCCCTTGAAGGCTTTGCCTATCTCAATCTGCCCTTGGAAAACGTCCCTCTGACCATCTCTCACCGCGGAGTTTCGCAGGGAAATGGTGTCCAGAATACGGTTGAGTCGCTAGAGAAAACCGCCCTGCTCAAGCCAGATTATATCGAAATGGATGTTCAGGAGACCAAGGATGGCCAGTTTGTCATGATGCACGATGCCAATCTAAAAGCCTTGGCTGGTGTTGATGCCAGACCGCAAGAGCTGACTCTGCAAGAGCTGACGGCTTTAGATATTTCAGAAAATGGACACACTGCCAAAATTTCCAGCTTTGATGCTTATCTCAAACGAGCCAATCAAATGGGCCAGAGACTCTTGATAGAAATCAAGACCAGCAGCTTGGACTCAGACGATATGATGGACCGTTTTCTGAGTCAATACGGAGCCAATATCAAGGTTTATGGCCACCAGATTCAGTCTTTGGACTATCAGGTTATTGACAAGACAGTCCAGTATGATAAGAGCATACCGACTTTCTTTATCCTGCCCTACAATACTATTTTCCCACGGACACAGGCTTCCGGCTATACGATGGAGTATTCGACTCTCGATGAAAACTTTGTCGATAAGCTATGGACGACGGATAAGAAGCTTTATGACTGGACCATCAATGATGCAGACAGCATCGGCAAATCCTTCCGCTTGGGTGTTGATGGCATGATAACTGATGATTTAGAGCTGGTTCAGAGCTCCATCAAGGAGCTGCAAAACAAACCCGACTATGCCCTGCTTTTGATGAGCAAGGCAGCGGATTTGCTTAATTTTGTGTAGTGGACTGGTGAGGGAACGACTATAAATCAAAAAAGACTGAAGAAATCTCAGTCTTTTTTGCTGGTTCGAGTATTGCTTGACTTATGTTTAGTCAAGAGGTAAGGTTATTTATCTTGCTTAAAAAGGCAATTTGCCTGCGAAAGCACCCATTTTCTTCTGAGTAGCATCATCAATCTGAGCCAGCGCGTGATTCAGGGCCTGCCCAGTCATCTCTGACAGAGTTTCCAAATCTTCAGGATCCACAACTGCTGGATTGAAGTCAATGCTGACTACCTTTTTATCGCCTGTCAGCTTAGCAACGACTAAGTCTTGAGCTGATTTGCCGGTAAATTCTGTTGCAGCTAGTTCTGCCTGTCCTTTTTCCATTTGTTTTTGAAGCTTTTGTGCTTGCTTCATCATGCTTTGCATGTTCATCATAAGATTTTCTTTCCTTTCTCTCGCAAGGGCTAAGCCCTTGGTAATCTTCACTCTTCAAATTATATCATTTTTTGGAAAAGTGGCAAGAAGAACATTTCTAAGAGGTTTGACAAAAATTTGTCATTTATAGTAGAATGGTCATGAATCTATATACCAAGGAGAAGACAACTTGAAAAACAAGAAGATAAAAGCTTTGCTGTTAGTAGTGCTCTCATCCCTCTTCATCCTAATTGGCTGCAGTGGCAGTCCCAAAATTCAGGGAAAATGGAATGTACAGGATGCTAGCGGTGAACAAAAGACCATTGAAATAAAAGACAAGACCATTATTGTCAACGAAGAAGAGTATGAGTATACTCAAAATGCAGTTGGTTTTAAGAATGGAGTGAGTTATTACGGCCTGACTCGGAAAGATAATGGCGGAACATTTTCTATCGTCTTTCCTGAGAAAGATAAAAACATTGCTATTATGCTAATTCCTGACTCAGACGATGACTATCTCACAGGCAGTATGCTCTTTGCTATGAACCGCAAGGAAAAGCCAGATTATAAAAAATATGCAGAGGAATATCTCAATCTACAATAAAAGAAAAGCCCTTAGAAACTTCTGTTCTTAGGACTTTGTCTTCAATCTGAAGCGCTGAATTTCAGCGTCTTTTTCTTTTATTAATGTGATGTCATTGTTGGCAAATCCAGACTAGATTGCTCCAAATCTACTGTCAGCTGATAGTCAGTCTTATCACGGACGGTATGCTCAAAGTCTGTAGTGTAAAGTACGAGGCGCAGTTGGTCGCCTTTTTTCATCTTATAGATAGTTGGTTGCAGTTCAAAGGAAAATTCCAGCCATTGGTCAGGAGTGACTTCTTCAACAGTCAGTAGGTTAGTCCGGTTTTGCAGGTTGATGAAGCCTTTGGTGATGACGCGATGAGGCGTTTCAGTATGGGGCAGTTCAACCAGATTGTCCAGCATATAGTAGCGGCCGTTGTCCATGACTCTAGGCTCAAGCGGTGTCGGAATCGGTGTGAGGCGTTTAGCTGGTCCAAAGTCCAGTAATTGAGCAGAAATCAATCCTTTATCGGTGCTGGATTTGAGTAGAAGATTGAGCTGGGTCGCTCCGTTGAGAAAGAGGTCCTTTTCCAAGGTCCAGTCCAGAGTAATCTGGTTGACCTTACCTTCAAAAAGTTCAGTTTTAAAGCTTTGGTAGTTTTTGGCAAAACGATTATAGTCTTCTTCTGGATATTGATTTTGGATAGATTGGCAGTCTTGGCCTAGTTGGAGATGAAGGTTCTGCTCTTGTCCACCGAAGTCTTCCAAGGTCAGCCAGCTTTGAGCTTGGCTATTGTCCTGCCAGATGACTGCTGGCAGTTCAAAGTCTGATTCACAACCCAGCAGTTTCTTGCTCAGCAGAGCATTGATAGACTCACGGAAGTCGATGGACTGCCAGTTGTTCATGTAAACATGGGCACCGTTATGGAAGAAAAGATGCTTTTTGATGTGGGGCGGTAAGGCCCGAAACATATTATAGACATGGAGAGGCTTGACATTCCAGTCTTGAGAGCCGTGGGTGAAGACGACTTCGGTCTTGACCTTATCTGCATGGAGCAGGTAGTTGCGGTCATGCCAAAATTGATTGTAATCTCCGGTTTGCCGGTCTAAGTCTTTACGCTGTTGCTCTAAGCTTTGCTGATAAGCGTCATTATGACGTAGATAGTCACCAGCCCTCAGGTTGCGGGAATAGGTCAGTTCGGTCAGGGATTCAAAATCCTCTCCGGGATAGCCGCCAGGGCTTGTGACAAGGCCGTTTTCGCGGTAGTAGTTGTACCAAGAAGAAATCCCAGCTTCGGCGATAATGACTTCCAGCCCGTCTACGCCAGTCGTTGCCAGCCCGTTGGACATGGTGCCTAGATAGGAGATACCGGTCGTAGCCACTTTTCCGTTGGACCAGGTGGCCTTGATTTCCCGTTGGCGGGTGTGGTCGGTGAAGGCTCGGCAACGGCCGTTGAGCCAGTCAATAACGTTCTTATAGGCTTCGATCTGCTGATAGTCTCCGCTGGTCATCAGTCCTTCAGAGTCTTTGGTTCCCACGCCAGACACATATAGATTGGCAAAACCGCGGGGCAGCAAGTAATCATTGAGCGTGTAGGTGCCGATATGACCTAATTTTTCCTCGGTTTCAGATACTTCTTGGGCAGGAACTGGTGAATCCAGCTGGAGCAATTTAAGTTCAGGATCTTGTACCGTGATTTGATGGGGTTCTTTTTTTGCTAAGTCCACATTCATATCATGTAGAGCCTTGTCGCTGGCGGGATCATTGGTTCCTTGATGATAAGGAGAGGCAGTCATGACAGCAGGAACTGGTCCTTGATAACGGGGACGGATGATGCTGACCTTGATGAGATCCGGACGACCGTCTCGATCAGTATCCACGCGTGATTCCACGTAAACTACCTCTCGGATAGCATCATGGCTGGAAAAGGTTGCCAGGCTCTTACCATTGAAGTAGTGGTGGGTATTGTCCTCAGGAATCAACCCCTCGCTGACTAGCTTATCAACTAAGAGGTTGCCATTTTTTGTCCGAGTGTTGAGCAGCTGGTAGAGATTTTCCAACAAGTCTCCAAATGTAATTGGAAAGCCTGTTTCTTTGCGAAAGGCCTCAAAATCTGTAAAATCAATAAAGGGCGAGAACTCAAGCAGCTGAAAGGCCACAGTGTAAAAGACAGACGCTGTCAGTTCTCTGTCAGACTGGAAAAAGCTCAGCAGGTCTGTTTGGCTGTCAGCAGCCCAGGATTTCAAGGGATAATCTGTATTTTTATAAGTGAAAAAGCTGGTGCGGAGAAAATCTTCAAGATTTTCCTTATCAGAGCGATTGCTGTCATAAAAAAAGCCTAATTCAGCTAATTCTATCAACATATTTTCCCGTTTCGTTTTTGCATAACTATACTGATTAAAACGCATATTCTTCCCTCTTTTTCTTATTTTTATTAAAAATGACCTTTACATTATCCATTATACTTGATAAAATAGACTTTGTCTAAAAAATATTTAAGGAGTATCACTAAATGGATTTCGAATGGGTCGTTAAATACGCCACAGAATTTTTAGGAACAGCTATCCTCATTGTCTTGGGGAACGGAGCTGTTGCCAACGTTGAATTAAAAGGAACTAAGGGACATCAGAGCGGTTGGTTAGTCATCGCTGTCGGTTACGGTATGGGGGTTATGATTCCAGCTTTGATGTTTGGTAATGTGTCCGGTAACCATATCAACCCTGCCTTTACTTTGGGACTTGCTGTCAGCGGTTATTTCCCTTGGGCACAGGTTGCACCATACATTGCAGCGCAGCTTTTAGGAGCTATTTTCGGACAGGCCTTGGTCGTTGCGACCCACCGTCCTTACTATCTGAAAACAGAAAATCCTAACAATATCTTAGGTACTTTCTCTACTATTTCTAGCCTAGACCATGGCACACCTGAATCACGTAAAGCTGCCTTGTTTAATGGTTTTATCAATGAATTTGTTGGTTCTTTTGTTCTTTTCTTTGCTGCTATGGGCTTGACCAAGAACTTCTTTGGAGCAGAATTGTTGAGCAAAGCTGAAGCAACTATCAATTCGCAAGCTGCTCAGATGGCAGCACAAGGGACTTCAGTTCCTAAAGAACAGATTGCTGCTGCAATATCTCAGGCTAAAGATCAAGTTGCACCATTCCAAGTTGGTAGCCTTTCAGTCGCTCACTTGGCACTTGGTTTCTTGGTAATGGCTTTGGTAACCTCTCTGGGAGGCCCTACTGGACCTGGGCTGAACCCAGCTCGTGACCTCGGACCTCGTATCCTCCACTTCATCCTGCCAGAATCTGTTTTGGGCAAACACAAGGGTGATTCAAAATGGTGGTATTCTTGGGTTCCAGTTGTGGCACCGATTCTTGCAGGTATCACAGCTGTCCTCTTGTTTAAAACAATCTACGGATAAGTACATAAGATCAGAGTTTGGGGGATTTCCCCAGCTCTTTTTTCGAACGATAGAGGAGGCAAAGTTAGAGATGCAAGTGTCAAAATTTCATAAAGTCAGTGGCCGTAGAACCTTACTCTTTGGTCTTTTAGCCCTTGTTTTCGGCCTGATTATCATTGTCAATGGCTTCAGCTTTACCCAGCTGGGCTTCGATTTTATTTCGCTTTATCTGACGGTTGTTGGCTTGGTAAATATTGTTCTTCATGTTTTTACGCGCAAGAAAGAAGGGGCTGTCTGGCCTAGTCTGCTTCAGATTACAGTCGCTATGGGTATCAGTTGGCTCAACCGAATCAGTGATGTGCCTGTCAATATTGTGATTATCAGTTTGGGTAGCTACCAGCTCTTGACTGCCGCTATTTACGGAGTGACTTATCTCCTTTATCGGCAAAATCATGTCAAGGGCGGCTTGCGCTATCTATTTGATACCGTTCTCTATGGTGGAATTGGGCTGACCAGTATTCTTTCGCCTGCGACTGACGGACACCTGCAGTTTTTGATTTTGGGAATCTATTTGATGATGCTAGGAATGTCCAATATTCGGGATGGTCTCTTTTTTGATAATGACCGGGAAAAACATCGGCTACGTAGGCAAATTCGTATTAACCTACCTATTATTTTTGCAGCCTTTATTCCGGTAGAAAATCTGGAGCGCTTTAATCGACTGATTCAGGGAGAAGCAGCTTCTGATCGTAAAAATGTTTATAGTCTTGTTAAGAACGGAGAGAAAAAGACGGACTTAGAGGTCTTGGTTCATACTTCAAAGACAAGTTTATTTGGAGCCATTGGTCATGTAGATATTTGCTATCAGGGACAAGTGATTTCTTATGGCAGCTATGATGTTTTTTCTGAGCGATGCAAGGGTATGATTGGAGACGGCGTTCTCTTCAAGGTTCCTAAAGACGCTTATATTGAGCTTTGCAAAAAAGAAAGTAAGAAAACACTCTTTGGTTATTCTTTGACTTTGACGGATAAGGAGAGGGAGTCGGTTGAAAAGCGCTTGGCTGAAATCGATCAGTTGTTGGTGGAATGGGAGCCGCCAGCAGAACTGAAAAATGGCCAGCCAACATACTCCTACAAGTTGAAGTATGAACTAGGAGCGCAGCTATATAAGTTTAAAACCAGTCGTTTCAAGACTTATTTTGTCCTGTCGACCAACTGTTGCCTGCTAGCAGATTCGATTATTGGGCAGGCTGGGACAGATATTCTGGATATTCGCGGGATTATCGCGCCCGGTACCTACCAGTCCTATCTGCAGTACGAGTTTGAGTCCGCTAGAGGTTTGGTCATTGCTCAGACCGTTTACCAATAAATCCAAGGTCTTCTTGTTTTAAAAATTGTTGGATTGCGCATAATTTCTTGTCAAAAAGATGAAAATCCATTACAATAAAATGGTTTGGAGGAATTATGAGCGCGAATCATATTATTAGAATTATCCCTGTATTAAAGATCAATAATCGTCATTTAAATCAAGAGTTTTTTGTAAATCAGCTGGGCATGAAGGCCCTTTTAGAGGAAGCTGCTTTTCTGTCCTTGGGAGATCAGACCAAGACTGAGAAACTGCAGCTGGAAGAATCACCCAGCATGCGGTCTCGGCGAGTCAAAGGTCCTAAAAAATTAGCCAGAATCCTTGTCAAGGTTGCAGATGCTAAAGAAATCGAGTCTCTATTGGCTCAAAAGCCTGCTTGGACAAAGCTGTATCAAGGAGAGAAAGGCTATGCTTTTGAAGCCCTGTCGCCAGAAGGAGACCTAGTTCTCCTGCATGCAGAAGAGAATAGAGCAAGTCTGCAAGAAGTGGCGGAGGCTCCTGTCTTTGAAAAGCAAGAGGACTTCATCGGTCTTAGCCAATTTGAGATAGAGACGGTAGAAATTCGTGTGCCCGATGCCAATGCAGCCCAAGAATTTTACAGCAAGATTGAAAATGCGCTGGATTTTCTGACCTTTACAGAAGCAGAGGGTCAAGACTTGCAGACTGACAGTGCCCTAACTTGGGACTTGACCATGCTCAAAGCTCAGGTCAATCGTTTAGAAACCGCTGCGCTGCGTCCTGTCTTTGAAGGACGCAAGATCTTTGTACCCAAGTCAGATAAGTTCTTGCTGAGTCAGGATTCTAGCAAGATTGAATTGTGGTTTGAAGCATGACTCTAGAAAAAATCATCAGTAAAATCCAAGAACAGCTGAAAGACTATATCTATCCCGGTGCTAGTCTGGCCTTGTATCAAGCTGGCCGGTGGCAGGAATTCTACTTTGGTCTAGCTGATCCGCAAGAAAAAAAGGCTACTCAAGCTGGTTTGGTCTATGACTTGGCTAGCGTTAGCAAGGTGGTCGGAGTTGGTACTCTGGCAGCCTTTTTGTATGAGCAGGGCAAGCTGGAGCTGGATTTGCCCTTGCAGCATTACTATCCGGTCTTCCGTCGAGAAGATGTGACCTTGCGTCAGCTTTTGACCCACACATCTGGGCTGGATCCCTTTATTCCCAATCGTGACCAGCTGACAGCTCCCGAGTTGAAAGCAGCGCTTAATCATTTGACGGTGCTTGAAGATAAGACCTTTCGCTATACGGATGTGAATTTTCTGCTCTTGGGCTTTATGTTGGAAGAGATCTACAGTCAGGCCTTGGATCAGATTTTTCAAAGTCAGATTTTCCAGCCTTGGGGTTTGGCTAAGACTAGTTTTGGGCCAGTTCCAGGAGCTGTGCCGACCGTTCGCGGTGTCAAGGATGGTCAGGTTCATGACCCTAAGGCGCGTGTTCTAGGAATCCATGCTGGCAGTGCTGGCTTATTTTCCACTCTCAAGGATTTGGAAATATTTCTGGAGCATTATCTGCAGGATGACTTTGCGGCAAATCTGACCCAGAATTTTTCTAAAGAGCCGGGTAAAAGGCGCAGTTTAGCCTGGAATTTGGAGGACGATTGGCTGGATCACACTGGCTACACGGGAACCTTTATCATGTATAATCGCAAGGAGCAACAGGCGGCTATTTTCCTGTCCAACCGGACCTATGAAAAAGACGAGCGGGCTCAATGGATCTTGGATCGGAACCAGCTGATGGACCTGATAAGAATAGAACTTTAAAAGACTCCGGCTGCAAGCTCCGGGGTTTTATCATGTGTGCCTATATAAATATCGGTCTCTAGCCCCAGTGATTTTCTCTGAATAAAAATCGCTTTTTTTGCCAAAGTATATTAAAATAAGATAGAGAGAATCTACAGATAAGAGAAGACTATGACAAAAAAAATCGGTGTCGGCAAGGCACACAGTAAAATTATTTTAATGGGAGAGCATTCGGTGGTCTATGGCTATCCGGCTATTTCCCTGCCTCTTAATCGTATCGAAGTGACCTGTCAGGTCTTTCCGTCTGAGCGGGCCTGGACCCTCTACGCTGAAGATACGCTGTCCATGGCTGTTTTTGCCTGTCTAGAACATCTAGGCAGGCAGGGAGCTAAGATTCGCTGTCAGGTGGAGTCCATGGTCCCTGAGAAGAGAGGGATGGGCTCTTCAGCCGCGGTCAGTATTGCGGCCATTCGGGCGGTCTTTGACTACTTTGAGGAAGAACTGGATGACCAGACACTGGAGATTCTAGCCAATCGGGCAGAGATGATTGCCCATATGAATCCCAGCGGGCTTGATGCCAAGACCTGCCTTAGCGATGTAGCTATTAAGTTTATCCGCAATTTCGGTTTCAGTGAAATAGAGCTGGATCTGGATGCCTTTTTAGTCATTGCAGATACGGGCATTCACGGTCATACCCGCGAAGCCATCCGTGCTGTAGAAAGTCAGGGCCAAAAGGCTCTGCCTTTGCTGCAGGAATTGGGGAATTTAACGAAAATCCTTGAGAAGGCTATTTCTATCAAGGACCTGATGACAATGGGACAAGCTATGACCAAGGCTCATGAGAAGCTAGCCAAGCTAGGGGTTTCTTGCCAGAAAGCAGATGAGCTGGTAGCGGCAGCTCTTGAAAATGGAGCTTTGGGAGCTAAGATGAGCGGCGGCGGTCTGGGTGGCTGTGTCATTGCTCTTGTAGGAGAAAGAAGTCAGGCGGAGGCCTTAGCCGCCTTATTGAGAGAGAAAGGGGCCATTAACACATGGATCGAAAGCCTGTAAGTGTCAAATCCTATGCCAATATTGCAATTGTCAAATATTGGGGGAAGAAAGATGCAGAAAAGATGATTCCGTCTACCAGCAGTATCTCGCTGACACTGGAAAATATGTATACTGAGACCCAGCTGAGTCCTTTGCCGGATTCAGCGACTGGAGATGAGTTTTATATTGACGGTCAGCTGCAAAGCCCGGCAGAACATGCCAAAATCAGTAAGATAATTGACCGTTTTCGTTCTCCAGAAGATGGTTTTGTCCGCGTTGATACCAGCAATAATATGCCGACAGCAGCGGGCCTGTCTTCCAGCTCCAGCGGTCTGTCAGCCCTAGTCAAGGCCTGCAATTCCTATTTTCAGACAGGCTATCAGACGGAAGAACTGGCTCAGCTGGCCAAGTTTGCTTCAGGGTCATCAGCTCGGTCTTTCTTTGGTCCGCTAGCGGCCTGGGATAAGGACAGTGGGGCCATTTATCCAGTCAAGACGGATTTGAAGCTAGCCATGATTATGTTGGTTCTGCACGATGAGAAAAAGCCCATTTCCAGCCGTGACGGTATGGAGCTCTGTGCTAAAACTTCCACCATTTTCCCAGATTGGATTGCCCAGTCTGCCTTGGATTATCAGGCTATGCTAGGCTATTTACGAGACAATAATTTTGCCAAGGTGGGTCAGCTGACGGAAGAAAATGCTCTCCGGATGCATGCCACGACAGAGAAAGCTTATCCGCCGTTTTCTTATCTGACAGAGGAGTCTTACCAAGCTATGGATGCTGTCAGAAAGCTGCGGGACCAGGGCGAGCGTTGCTACTTTACCATGGATGCGGGGCCAAATGTCAAGGTGCTCTGCTTGGAGGAAGACCTAGCCCATCTGGTGGCTATTTTTGAGAAGGACTACCGGCTTATCGTCTCCAAAACAAAGGACTTGTCAGATGAAGACTAGTGCAAGAGTTCAAACCTGCGGCAAGCTTTATCTGGCGGGTGAATATGCAGTGCTGACGACCGGTCAGCCGTCCATTATCAAGGCCATTCCTATCTATATGATGGGAGAAATACAGGCAGCGCCTGCCTATCGCTTGACATCAGATATGTTTAATCATAGTGCTAACCTAGAGCCAGACCCTGATTATGCCTTGATTCAGGAGACAGTAGCAGTTATGAATGATTATTTGCAGGTCTTAGGCTACCAACTTCAGCCTTTTTCTCTGAAGATTAGTGGCAAGATGGAAAGGGACGGCAAGAAGTTCGGGATTGGCTCCAGCGGTAGTGTTGTTATTCTGACCATTAAGGCCATGGCAGCACTTTATGAGCTAGACTTAGAGCCAGAACTACTCTTTAAGCTGGCTTCTTACGTTCTCCTCAAGCGCGGAGACAATGGCTCCATGGGAGATCTAGCCTGCATTGCTTTTGAAGACCTGATTTACTACCGGTCTTTTGATAGAGAGCTGGTCCGCAAGCGTATGGGCAAAGTTTATTTACAGCAATTACTAGCAGAGGATTGGGGTTTTGAAATTCGCAGTATTAAGCCTTGCTTAGCCATGGATTTTCTAGTTGGCTGGACCAAGCAGCCGGCTATCTCTAAGGACCTAGTCAATCAGGTCAAGTCAGCTATTTCAGAGTCCTTTTTGACAGGCAGTAGGACGCAGGTTGATGCCTTGGAGAAGGCTTTATTAGCAGGAGATAAGCTTGCTATTCAGTCTAGTATGGAAAAGGCTAGTCAGCTCTTAGAAACACTCAGTCCGGCTATCTATACAGACAGGCTGAAAGTCTTAAAAGAAGCGGCAGAGGGACTGAACTGTGTGGCTAAGAGCAGTGGTGCCGGTGGTGGCGACTGCGGGATTGCTCTCAGCTTTGATGTCGCATCTAGCAACCAACTGATTCAAGCCTGGCAAGAAGCTGGCATTGAGCTATTATACAGAGAAAGGATGGGCCATGATGAGCCAGAATCGTAAGGATGACCATATTAAATACGCTTTAGAGCAGCGTCCGGGTTACAACAGTTTTGATGAAATGGAACTGGTTCACCGTTCTCTGCCCAAGTATGATTTGGCAGAGATAGACCTATCTACTCACTTTGCTGGCCGTGACTGGGAGTTTCCTTTTTACATCAATGCCATGACTGGCGGTAGCCAAAAAGGTGGTCAAATCAATGAAAAACTGGCTCAAGTAGCTGAAAGTTGTGGCCTTCTTTTTGTGACTGGCTCTTATAGTGCAGCCTTGAAAAATCCTTCTGATCCTTCCTATCGGGTGGCGACTGGTCGGCCTAATTTATTGCTGGCTACCAATATCGGCTTGGACAAGCCTTTTCAAGCCGCCCAGCAGGCAGTAGCTGATTTGCATCCCCTCTTTTTGCAGGTCCATGTCAATCTCATGCAGGAATTGCTGATGCCAGAGGGCGAGCGAGAGTTTCGTTCTTGGCGCCAGCACTTGGCAGATTATAGTCAGCGGCTGGATCTTCCTCTAATTCTTAAAGAAGTTGGCTTTGGCATAGATCGCTCTACTGTTGAAGAAGCGCGCTCCTTGGGGATTCAGACTTTTGATATTTCCGGCCGTGGTGGCACTAGCTTTGCCTATATTGAAAATCAGCGGGGTGGCAATCGTGACTACCTTAATGATTGGGGTCAATCTACTCTGCAAAGTCTGCTAGCTCTTCAGCCATTGCGTGATGAAGTCGAACTCTTGGCTAGTGGAGGTGTCCGCCATCCTTTAGACATAATCAAAGCTCTGGTCTTAGGAGCCAAGTCGGTTGGCCTTTCTCGCGCCATGTTGGACTTGGTGGAAAATCACTCAGTGGAAGAGGTTATTGATATTGTAGAAGGCTGGAAATCGGATTTGCGGCTTATCATGTGCGCCCTATCCTGCCGAAACTTGCAAGAATTAAAGAGTGTACCCTATCTACTCTATGGGCGGCTGAAAGAAGCTCAGCAACAGATTCAATAAATAGCATAAAGACATACAAAAAAGGCCATCAATGGCCTTTTTACTTGTCCTGTTTTCGTAAGTCAGCTAGTATTTCCTGGGCAGCAGCGAGGTTGAAAGTCTTCTTGACTGTTAAACAACTGGCTACAGCAGCGATTTCTTCGCCTTGGGCTCCAGCTTGCAATGCTAAAGATTTGGCTTGCAATTTCATATGACCGGCTTGGATGCCAGTGCTGACTAGGGCTTTGAGGGCGGCGAAGTTTTGTGCCAATCCGACTGAAACGATGAGGGAAGCCAATTCCTTGGCCTGAGGCTGCACCAGCAAGTCAAAGCTGGCTGCCACTGCGGGATTGAGGCCAATGGAACCTCCTTTAGTTGCAATGGGCATGGGCAGGGTCATCTGACCATGAAGCTGGCGTTTGTCTGGGTCTGCCGTCCAAGTAGAGAGGCCGCGGTAGCTTCCTTCTCGGCTGGCATAGGC
Organism: Streptococcus sanguinis; assembly: GCF_013343115.1. Taxonomy (NCBI): domain Bacteria; kingdom Bacillati; phylum Bacillota; class Bacilli; order Lactobacillales; family Streptococcaceae; genus Streptococcus; species Streptococcus sanguinis. Next base: position 1,781,138 of record NZ_CP054570.1, on the reverse strand, counting down.
ATGGGCACCGGCTTCTACAGCCCTCCAGTCATTTCCAGTAGCCAGCACCAAAGCATCAATACCATTAAAGATACCTTTATTGTGGGTAGCTGCCCGGTAAGGGTCAACCTGGGCTAATTTGCTGGCCAGCTGCATTTTATCCGCAAGAAGTTCCGCCTCGGCCGTATCCCGGCTGAGAAAGCGATAGCCGATGACACAGCGGGCTGTTACGAGACTATCTGTTGCATAGTTTGACAGGATAGCCATCAGACTCTTACCGCCAGTCAGATCTTTCAGAGGAAGGGTGAGGGCCTCCAGCATGGTGTTGAGCATATTGGCTCCCATAGCTTCCTGCGTATCCACAGATAGATAGAAAATGAGGAAGTCATCCTTTTGCTCCAGCCAGAGATCTCTAGCTCCGCCCCCACGGGCAACGATCGATGGATAGGCTTGGTTGGCCTGCTCCAGCAACTCTTTCTTTTTCCTGAGAACATCTTTAATGGCTTGGTCGATCTTTTCAACCTGATAAAGGGCAATCTGTCCAATCATCTGGCGTTTGTGAACCTCGGTCTCAAATCCGCCTGAACGTTTGATAATCTTAGCCGCAAAGCTAGCCGCTGCTACAACAGATGGCTCTTCTGTCACAAATGGAACTTGATAGGTCTTACCATCCACCAGAAAGTCTGGCACCAGAGAGTAGGGCAGGGCCAGAGTGGCCAGTACATTTTCACTCATCTGGTTGGCTGTTTCCAGAGGCAAAGTCTGCTGACTGTCTAGCAGCTGCCAATGTTCATCTTGTAAAAGTCCCTTTTCTTTCAACATCTGCAGCCGTTCAGCAGGAGTTTTTTTGGAAAATCCAGTCCAGTTTACTTTCATGATGATTTCTCAACTTTGATGTACTTACGCTGGTGCTCTGCAATTTCTGCCAGAGCAAAGCTTTGGTCTTCATAGCCAGAGAAGCTGGCATTGCCCTCCGCATCAAGCTCAGCTTCTTCAAAAAAGATGCGCTCATAATCCGGGATGGAAAGAGCCTGACGCTGGTCTAATTCCTCTAGACGTGTCTGGGATAGATGCTTTTCATAGCCTTCTACCAAATTGGCGCTGAAGATTTCAGAGACAGCTCCGCTGCCATAGCCGAAGAGAGCAATCCGATCGCCAGCCTTGAGGTTGTCAGAGTTTTCTAAAAGGGACAGGAGGCCTAGGAAGAGGGAGCCTGTATAGATATTTCCAACCTTTTGGCTGTAAAGAATAGAGGCTTCAAAGTTCTTTCTAAGCTGGTCTTGCTGCTCCTGAGGAAGGCTTTTATCCATGATTTTATTGAGGCCTTTAAGGGCCAATTTTGGATAAGGCAGGTGGAAGCAGTAGGCCGCAAAATCTTTGAGAGCCAGCTTGTGGCGTTTTTGGTACTCTGTCCAAGTTGTCTTTAAGCTATCCAGATATTGCTGGGTTGAATAGAGACCGTTGACATAAGGAGTTGTCGAGTAATTTGGGCGCCAAAAATCCATGACATCACGTGTCTGAGCTACATTATCATCATTGAAAGCGAGGATACGAGGATTGCTGCTAATTAGCATAGAAATAGCTCCCGCTCCCTGGGTTGGCTCGCCAGGTGTGTTAATGCCATACTTGGCAATGTCGCTAGCTAACACCAAAACTTTGCTGTCTGGATGTTTTTCGATATGGAGCTTGGCATAGTCCAGTGCAGCAGTAGCTCCATAGCAGGCTTCCTTGATTTCAAAGCTGCGGGCAAAGGGCTGGATGCCCAAAAGGCCGTGGACAAAAACGGCTGCCGCCTTGCTCTGGTCAATCCCTGACTCAGTGGCCACGATGACCATATCAATCTTTTCTTTGTCCTCTGTTGTCAGGATGGGTTCTGCTGCCGCCGCTCCCAAGGTAACAATATCCTCGGTCAGAGGAGCAATGCTTAGTTCCTTGAGCAAGAGCCCCTTGCTAAGCTTTTCTGGGTCAGTCCCACGGGCTGCTGCTAAATCATTTAATTTTAAAACATAATTACTGGTCGCAAAACCGATTTTGTCGATTCCGATTGTCATTATAAGACCTCTTTAAATCCTTTTATTCTAGTATATTCCGAAAACTATTTTACCATACTTAGGAATAAAACTCTTACAAAAAACATCTAATCTCAGCTAAATCAGGCTTAAGATGTATTTTCCAAAATAAAAACAGCAGATGACTCTACTGTTTATTTACTGTGAGTTTGGTTTGGCGCTTTTTCAAGTAGTGGTAGAGCTTGAGTACGACGGTGCCGCTGGCCATGCCAATTGAGATGACCAAGGCTAGAATGACTACCAGAGTGGCGTGAATCATAGCCTGGCTGTAGTCACCAGTGACAAAGAAGGCAGTCGTCCGATAGGAAATGTAGCCTGGGACCAAAGGCGCTAGAATGGCCAAAACAAAAACAACAGCGGGCGTTTTGTAGATGATGCTGAGAATTTGGCTGACGCAGGAACCAATGATAGCAGCCACAAAGGTTGCTATGATGACGTTGGTCGGTCCTTTGAGCAGGAGATAGAGTAGCCAAATAGCCATACCCAGTACTCCACCGGGAATCAGCATACTGCGCTGGACATTTAGAACGATTAAAAAAGTAATGATAGCCAGTAGGCTGGCAACTGCTTGCAGTAAGAATGTCAAGATTGTCATAGGCTTATTTCATAATAAGGAGGGCGACAGAGGTACCTGCACCGAGAGCAAGAGTGATGAGGAGCGATTCAAAGAGCTTGCTCATCCCAGAGTTGATATGGTTGGTCATGATGTCACGCACAGAGTTGGTCAGAGCAATGCCGGGCACAAAAGGCATGACAGAACCCGCAATAATCAAATCATCTGTGGAGTTAAAACCAGAATAGCGTGTCCAGATATGAGCCAGCAGTCCAAAGACAAAGGCACCAGCAAAAGCTGTCACAAAAGGGATACGGATATACTTGTCCACATACAAAGAGAAAGCAAAGCCAAAGAAGGTGGCAATGGCCGCGCCTAAAGCATCGTAGAAGTTTCCGCCAAACATGATGGAGAAGAAGGGAGCACTGAGCGTTGCTGCTGCAATCAGCTGCTTGTTATTATAGGGGAGCTCCTTAACTTTGAGGCGATTCAGCTCATCAAAAGCCTCTTGAAGTCTGATTTCTCCTGTTACCAACTGACGGGAGACCTGATTGACATCGCAGACCTTCTCAATGTTGTAGTTGGTCTTGAGATTGCGCTTCATCCGTGAGACGTTTGTATTTTCAATCGAAAAGAAAATAGCCACTGGCATTGCTAAGGCGTTGCAGTCGATAATCCCTTGCGAATGAGCGATACGAATCATGGTGTCTTCCACCCGATAAGTCTCGGATCCGCTCTGCAGCAGTAGTGTTCCAGCCAGCATGATAACATCTACCGCCAGATTGAAATCTTTGGCTTCTTCCCTGATACCTTTCTCTGTCATTTCCCCAGTCCTTTTCCTAGTATAGCAATAGAACCATTATACCATAAAGCCTCTGAAAAATTTCATCAAGTTAGTAGTCATTTGAAGTCTGAAATACAAAAAAGAAGATTGGAAATCCCCAATCTTCTTTCAAATGGTTTGTAAGTCGTCAGTCGTTTATTAGCTCAAAGCATCGTCCATAGAGAGTACTTCGTGGAATACACGTTGAGTCAATTCAGTTTTTTGCTCTGGAGTCAAGTACTTAGTGTTTACACAGTAACCTGAGATACGAACGATAACGTCTTCACCAGACATAATCTTGTCGTAAACGTCCTTCAAGTCCATGACGTTCAAGTTAACGTGCTGACCACCGTTTTCGAAGTAGCCATCCAGGATAGTAACCAAGTTGTCTACTTGTTCGTCGTGAGTCTTACCAAGCGCACGAGGTGATACTTGAGTTGTCAATGAGATACCGTCAGCTGCGTAACTGAAGTCCAAGCTAGCAAGAGAGTTAAGGTTTTGCAACCAGCCACCTTTTGCCTTGTTAGATGGGTTAGCACCTGGTGAGAAGAATTCCAATTTAGACAAGTTCACGCTGCCATCTTCGTTGAGGTAAACTCCTTTGTGAACTGGTGAGTTACCAGTTTGTTTAGAGTAAGCAACGTTAGATGTGATAGTCAGAAGAGACACAGTAGCTTCTGCATTCTTATACAGTTTGTGGCTGCGCAGACGAGTTGTGTAAGCTTCAACCAACCATTCAGCCAATTCGTTTGAACGAGGATCGTCTTCACCCCAACGTGGGTATTCACCGATTGTTTCGTAATCGTAGATGTAGCCATTTTCGTCACGGATTGGTTTTACTGTAGCGTACTTGATAGCTGACAAGGTATCAACAGTGTTGGCAAAGCCACAGATACCGAATCCCATGTTAGCGCGTTGGTAAGTTGGTAAGAAGGCCATTTGAACAGCTTCGTAGTTGTACTTGTCAGTCATGTAGTGGATGATGTTCAAGGCATCTACGTAAGTGTCAGTCAACCAGTCAAGTGATTTTTCAAAGTTTGCTTTAACTGATTCGAATTCAAGAACTTCGTCACGGATAGGCTCGATGTCAAATACCTTGTAGTCTTTATGAACATCGTCGTAACCACCGTTGAGACCTGTCAGAAGGGCTTTCAGCACGTTTACACGAGCACCAAAGTATTGGATGTTGTGGCGTTGTTCTTCGTTTTCAGGGTCAAGTGGAGACACACAGCAAGAGATACAGCTCATTTCACCGTAGCCGTCTTTAGCCATAGTTGTTACACCTTCGTATTGGATAGAAGAGTGCTTGTGGCTCATGTGCATACAGTAGCGACGGAATGAGTATGGAAGTTTATCAGTCCAGAGAACGGTCAAGTTTGGCTCTGGAGAGTTACCAATGTTGTCAAGTGTGTTAAGGAAACGATAGTCCATCTTTGTAACACGGTGACGGCCATCGTTACCCATACCAGCCATAGAAGTAGTGATGAAGGTTGGGTCACCAGAGTAAAGTTGGTCGTAAGCTTTCGTACGAGCAAACTTCACTGTACGAAGCTTCATAACGAAATCATCAACAAATTCTTGGATTTCTGATTCAGTGTAAGTACCGCGAGCCAAGTCACGTTCAGCATAGATGTCAAGAACGATAGGCACACGTCCGAGAGAAGTAGCAGCACCGTTGATGACACGGCAGACAGCCATGAAGGCGATGTTAGTCCATTGGATAGCTTCTTTAACGTCGAAGGCAGGACGGCGAACGTCAACTCCGTAAAGGTCACCCAATTTTACAACTTCACCAAGTGCTTGGTATTGCAGGTTGATTTCTTCGCGCAGACGGATTGTTTCTTCGTCAATATCAGTCAAACCATTCCAGTCGCGAACTTTTTCAGCCATGAGGTAGTCAGCTCCATAAAGAGCAAGACGTGCGTAAACCCCGATGATACGTCCACGTGAGTAAGCATCTGGAAGACCAGTTACAGTGTGGGCGTGACGAGCACGGCGGATGTTAGAAGTGTAAGCACGGAAGATACCATCATTTACTGTAGTAACATATTTAGTAAAGATTTCATGAACAGCAGGATCTGGTTCGTATCCATTTTCTTTCAAAGTAGTTTCAGCCATGCGGATACCGCCTTTTGGCATGAAGTTCAATTTGAAGAGTTCGTCGTTTTGGATACCGTAAATCAGTTCGTTGTCCTTGTCAATGTAACCAGCGTCAATATCAGCGATAGATGCTGGACGAGTGTCCATTGGGAAACGAGTTTCTTCGTAGTGAGCTTTTGTTTCTTCTACGATTTTCTTGATGTGGAGTGAGCGCTCAGTAGGACCTGCCAAGAAGCTTTCATCTCCATCATAAGGTGTGTAGTTAGCTTGAACGAAGCGAGAAACACTTGCTTTCTCTTTCCAGTCTTCACCTTTGAAGCCTTCCCAAGCTTTGTCAAAAATATCTTGAGCTTCAACAACTGTTTTTACAACCATTTGATTTTCCTCTTTATTCTAGCAACATAAACTGTTACATTTATAAGTAAAGTATATCATACGGTAATCGGTTTCACAAACCATTTTCGGCAGAAAGAAAGACTTTCTTTTATAATACAGAAAGTAAAAAGTCGCGGATGTGTACTATAGATTTGAAAAACATAACTCTTTTCAAATATTTTGGAAAAATGGGTAAAAAAGTTATAATAAAAGTAATTAAAATGTCATACAAAAATTGCTGACGAAGAATCTTACGTTTAAAATACTTTTTACAAGAACGAAAAACTGTTTCAGATTTATTTGAGTAAAAGGGCTGACTTTGTGAAAGCTTGTAAGCTGAGATTGATGGCAGGAGAAAGGAGGAGGACATGCTGATTTTTCCACTGATTAACGATACATCTCGGAAGATTATCCACATTGATATGGACGCTTTTTTCGCTTCGGTGGAAGAGCGGGATAATCCTAAGCTAAAGGGGCATCCGGTCATCATCGGCAGCGATCCCCGCTTGACAGGCGGTCGTGGTGTCGTCTCCACCTGCAATTATGAGGCCAGAAAGTTCGGAGTTCATTCGGCTATGAGCTCCAAGGAAGCCTATGAGCGTTGCCCACAGGGGATTTTTATCTCGGGGAATTACGAAAAATATCAAGCAGTCGGCTTGCAGATCCGAGAGATTTTCAAACGATATACGGATTTGATTGAGCCAATGAGCATTGACGAGGCTTATCTGGATGTAACGGAAAACAAGCTTGGGATTAAATCTGCAGTCAAAATAGCCAAGCTGATTCAGCACGATATCTGGAATGAGCTGCAACTGACGGCTTCGGCAGGTGTTTCTTATAATAAGTTTCTGGCCAAGATTGCCAGTGACTATGAGAAGCCTCATGGTCTGACTGTTATTCTGCCTGAGGAAGCAGAGGTCTTTCTGGCTCCTATGGACATTGCCAAATTTCATGGGGTTGGTAAGAAGAGCGTTGAAAAACTGCATGAAATGGGAGTTTATACTGGTGGAGATCTGCTCAAGATACCAGAAATGACCCTGATTGATAAGTTTGGTCGCTTTGGTTTTGATCTCTATCGTAAAGCGCGTGGCATCAGTAATAGTCCAGTCAAATCCAATCGTATTCGTAAGTCGATCGGGAAGGAGCGGACCTATGCCAAACTGCTCTATAGTGAGGAGGACATCAAGAAAGAGCTGACCCTGCTGGCACAGAAGGTAGAAAATAGCCTGACTAAGCATGATAAGAAAGGACGAACCATCGTTCTGAAAATCCGCTATGCAGATTTCTCTACCTTGACTAAAAGGAAAAGTTTGAATCTAGCCACTCAAGACAAGGAGCAAATCGAGCGAACGGCTCATGAGATTTACGATAGCTTGGAAGAACAACCACGAGGTATTCGTCTGCTAGGACTGACAGTGACGGGGTTTGAATAAAGATAAAGGCTTGGTTCATTACCGGGCTTTTTTAGATATAGTTTTTAGTATGAGAGAGTTGCTTGTGACGAGTTTCTAAGTTGTCTGATAATTTTCATTGACTAAAAATAATCTTTTTTGAAAAAATACTGGACAAAGTTTTCTGTGTCTGTTATACTGAGTTTATAAAATAAAAAACCGTCTGGTCGGTTTTTAAAAAGAAAGGAGCAGAAATGAAGAAATCTGTAGTAGAAAAAACAAGCGAGCACATCCTCAAGTTTAATCAGGAGCTGGATCGGCAGCGGGAAGGTCAGAAAGAGTTTTTGCAGCAGCAGGCAGAAAAACGTAAGGTGTGGCTAGAAAAGATAACACAGGGTGAGAATCTCATACGCTATTCTAAGTGGGGAGTCAAAGCTGGATATGCTGTCCTTGCTGGTGGCTTGCTGACTTCTGTCTTTAGCCCTTGGCGAGGACTGGGTATTATGGCAGTAGGGGGGCTGAGTCTTGCCTCCAATCTCTGGCAAATTCGGCGATTGCAAAATCAAGAAAGGAGCAAGTAGCATGTCTTAAGCATCAGAGTCAGGACAACTTAGAAACTAAAAGCAGCAGGCAGTAGCTAAACGGTGCTGACATAGCTTTTAGCATTATTTAGTCTATCTTTGCTTTTTATTTTAGGCAAGGACTAAAAGACTACGTTTTCTATTTGGCGCAGGTCTTTATTTTTTATAACAAAACAAACCGAATGGTCGGATTTTACAAAACTACGTTTCAAAACAGGCAATCATCTGAAAGACTGAAAGTAAAGGATGCTTTTGTCCAGTTTTCGGATGACTTTTCACTATTCTACATTTGATAAGGAGTTATCGTATGAACAAACAAACACATGTAGAGCCAGAGACAAGGCATATCCTGCCCTTTCTGGCCTGGACTTTTGGCATTACCTGGGGATCCTGGCTGATTCAGTATATTTTAACCGCCCTGAAGCTGACCAGCGGGGCTGATCCTTTGGGCTTTGCTCTCAATTTCATCGGGGGCTTCGGACCGACCTTGGGAACTTTTATCAGCCTCAAAATTTCTCATCCTAAGAAGATGCTGGACTTTATCTTTTCTCATGCTAAGGGCTGGTGGATTTACATGCTGGTCTTCTGTCTGGTTCGGGTTTTGACCCTTTTTATCGCCAATCCTGTATTACCGCCACTCAATGCCATTCTGATGTTTCCTCTGGGCTGGACCTTTGTCACCTTTGCTGGGGGCGGGAATGAAGAGCTGGGCTGGCGGGGCCTCCTGCAGCCGGCTCTGGAGAAAAAATTCTCCTTCCCTCTGGCAACTGTCATCACGGCTCTGGTCTGGGTGGCCTGGCATCTGCCCCTCTGGCTGATTCCGGGAACGAGTCAAAGTCAGATTTCTTTGCCCTTCTATCTCTCCTTTGGTATCTTGCTCTGTTTCTGTCAGGCGGTTCTCTACAAGCAGACGGCCTCTGTCTTTGCCTGCATGGTCTTTCACGGCTGCATTAACTTTGCTCAGGCGACGATTGTCGGCAGTGCTACAAATGGCGGAAGGTATCTCAGCTTCCAGGCTGCTAATCTGGTCATGACCGCCCTGCTGGTCGGCTGGTGGTATTGGAAGGGCAACCGGAAAGGAGTTCAGAAAGATGCAGGCTAAAAATCTTGGCAATCGCTCTTCTTCCAAAGAAAAAGGAGTAATCATATGAAAACACAAACACATGTAGAGCCAGAGACAAGGCATATCCTGCCCTTTCTGGCCTGGACTTTTGGCATTAGCTGGTCTGCCTGGCTGGCTTCGGCTTTCTTGAGGATTCCTATTATTTCCCAGGTCCTAACCATCGCTGGTGTTTTTGGCCCGGCCATTGGAGCCAAACTGGTCTTAGGAAAATCGTTCAAGGAGCTCTTGGCTTCTATCGGATCGGCCCGAAAAAGGACTTGGGTCCATCTCTTGATTTTGACAATTCTTTATACCCTTTCCATAGTCTTTTGGAGCCCGCTCCTGCCTGGTTTTAGCCTTCTCAGGATTGCCCTGATTTTTCTCATGACGACTCTTCTGACAGGCGGCAATGAAGAGATTGGCTGGCAAGGTTTTCTGCAGCCGACTCTGGAAAGACTTCTGCCCTTTCCGATAGCGACTGTAACAACTGGGTTAATCTGGGTTGTCTGGCATCTGCCCCTCTTCTTTACCCCCGGCAGCAGTCAGGCAGGGACTTCTTTTCTAGTCTTTACTGCCGCCTGCCTACTCGCCCGTTTCTGGCTGGCGGCTCTTTACAAGGTCAGTCAGTCCATCCTTTACTGTGTTCTTTTCCACGGGGCCATCAATACCATTGGTGAAGGCATTTTCCTGGGGAAGGGGACGGAAAATCCGCTCTTTTTCCTAGGCTATATCTTGATGGCGGCTTACAGTATCTATCTTTGGTATCAAAGGGATCAGCAAGACAAGGCTTAAAGATATTTTTATGATTTTGTATTTCCCCGGCTTTTTTGGTAGAATAAAGCTATATTAGAAACAAAGGGGAACAGAATGGCGCAACGAAAAGACAAATCCCAGGCCATGAGAGAAAAAATTTTAAATACAGCAACCCAGCTCTTTATCCAAAAGGGGTCCGAAAAGACCAGTATGCAGGATATCGCCCAGACGGCAGGCATTTCCAAGGGGGCTATCTACCATCATTTCAAGTCAAAAGATGAGATTGTCGTGGCGGTGATGAGGAGCCGGCAGGAGTTGATGGAAGAAGAGATGAAGCAGTGGCTCAAGGCTACGGAAAATCTGACTGGCAGGGAGCAGCTGCAGACCATCCTCAAGTCCAATCTGGAAAGTCAGACAGCCCGGGCTACGGACGGCATTGTGGGTGAGTATGAGAAGGACGCGGGCTTTATTTTGACCATGATGCGGGACAATCTGCGGATAGGCGCCCCTGTGGTCAGTGACATTATCAAAAAAGGGATGGCAGATGGCTCCCTTCAGACCCAGTATCCGGAAGAGGCTGCAGAAGTTTTTCTGCTGCTGGTGAACTTCTGGATGCATGGGACCGCTTTTGAAAGTGAGCCCGAAAAACTGCCAGAACGTTTCCATTTTCTGCAGTTTATGATGACCTCGGTCGGTCTGGATATCTTTACTGACGAGCTCCTGCAGCTCTTTAGCCGGAAAAATAAGGCATAAAAAAAGGCGATAGGACAGAACTAAAAAATTTAATTCTGTTCCAGCCTTTTTATTTATGTGCTGAATATACTGTGGATATCTTCCTCGGTCAGGCCGATTAGGGGGTCAATTTTCAGGAAATTTTCTTCTGTCAAGACATATTTTTCCACAGGTGTTTTCATTTTATCCACAGGATTGTGGATATTGCTTTCGGCTTGCGGGAGGTCTCCAAAGCGCTCGATGAGATAAGTTTTGCGGGCGGTGCCGGTGTTTTTGACGGCATAGTTAAAGGCAGCTTTTTCCCCAAGCAGGATCAGCTTGCTCTTGGCGCGGGTGATAGCGGTGTAGATGAGGTTGCGCTGCAGCATCCGGTGACTGCTCTTAGTGATGGGCAAGATAACCACCGGAAATTCACTGCCCTGAGACTTGTGGATGCTCATGGCGTAGGCTAGGCGAATCTTGTACCATTCGCTGCGCGGGTAGATGATTTCATTGCCGTCAAAGTTGATGGTCAGCTCGTCCTGCTTGGAGTCGGTGTACTTAGCAGGCAGCAGGTCGCTGATATAGCCTAAGTCACCGTTGAAGACATTGCTTTCAGCATCATTGACCAAGTGGATAACCCTGTCTCCTTGGCGATACTGACAGTCGGGAGCTTCAAAGGTCAACTCATCTTTCTCGACAGGATTGATGAGATTTTGCATAAGATTGTTAATCTGGTCGATACCGGCTGGCCCCCGATACATAGGTGCTAATACCTGAACATCTTGAGCTGGGATACCGCTGCGAATGGCTGCGCTAGCGATTTTCTCAATCATAGGCGGGATGTGCTCATTTCTAGCTTCAAAATATGAGCGGTCCGCTTTTTTCTCTGTAAAATCTGCTGGTAAAATACCCTTCTGAATCTGGCTAGCCAGTGTAACGATTGTAGACTCTTCGCTCTGCCGATAGATGGTTTCCAGCTTGGTCTGTGGAATAGTCGGTATCTGCAGCAAGTCCGCCAGTACCTGACCTGGACTGACAGAGGGCAGCTGGTCGGCATCTCCGACAATCAAGAGTTTGGTCTGAGAGGAGATATTGCTGAGGAGTTGATTAGCCAACCAAGTATCCACCATGGAAAATTCATCTACAATGATAAAATCAGCATCTAGATAATCATCCAAATGACTGGTATCATCATCGCCAGTCATCCCCAAATGGCGGTGAATAGTAGCGCTAGGAAGACCAGTCAATTCGTTCATGCGACGAGCAGCACGTCCGGTCGGAGCTGCCAGCAGAATCGGCAGATCATTGACCTTTCGCAGATCCAAACCGCGAAGCTGGGCGTAGACTGCGATGATACAGTTGATAACGGTAGTTTTTCCAGTACCCGGTCCGCCGGTTAGGATAAAGACCTTCTGATTGATAGCCTGACGGATAGCTTCTTTTTGGATACTGTCATAGGTGATGCCGGAGTTCTCCTCCACTTGCTGGATAGCGGCAGTAATTTCATCTGCGTCAAAGCAGTCTTGTTCTCCTTTTTCCAGCAGACGTACTAGATTGCTTTTTATTCCTTCTTCAGCAAAAAATAGGCTGTTTTCAAAAATCTTGGTCTCTACATTTTGGACCTTATCTTCCTCAATCAGATGGGCCAGTTCATCAGCGACTAGACTAAGGTTCAGCTCCACTTGACGTGAGCTTTCTAAGAGTTCGATGGTGTGCTCTAGTAAATCACGAGCTTCAACATAGGTATCTCCCCGCTCCATGGACTGGGTCAGCAAGGTATGGACAAGGCCAGCCCGAAAACGCTCAGGGGCATCACTTTGGATGCCCAGCTCTTCTGCCAGATGGTCAGCAATTTTAAAGCCGATTCCCTGAATATCCTCTACTAGCTGATAGGGATATTTTTCGACAATATCCAGCGTTTCTTCCTTGTAGGTATCCTGGATTTGAAAAGCTAGCTTATTGGGAATGCCGTAGGCTGCCAGCTTGGCTAGTACCATCTCAGTTCCGTAGTTGAGTCTTAGCTTGGCGACAAAGGCCTCGCGGTTCTTAGCTGCTAAGCCGTTTATCTGAGTCAGCTTTTCCGGCTCTGCTAAAATCTTGTCAATGGTGTCCTCGGTATCTTCTCCGTAGAGTTGGACGATTTTTTGAGCAGTCTTGACCCCGATGCCCTTGAAATGGTCGCTGGAGAAGTATTTTACTAGGCCTTTGCTGCTGGGTTTGGCACGCTCATAGCGAGAAATTTTCAGCTGCTGGCCATATTTGGGGTGCTGGACGAGACTGCCCCAGAAGGTGTAATCTTCACCTTCCATGACATCTGCCATAGAGCCGGTGACAATGATTTCAAAATCTTCAAAATCCTCGGCATCTGTATCCTCAATATCTAAGAGTAGGATACGGAAAAAGTTGCTGGGATTTTCAAAAATAATACGTTCAATCGTTCCTGAAAAGTAAAATTCCATAGTTTATAGGTTCTTCTTTTAAAACGAACCCAGCTGATGTTCAGCTGAGTTCGGTATGCTTAATAGGTCTTAAAAGGCAGCAGTGGCCAGAAGCGGAACTTAGCTTCGCCCTGGATTTGTTTTGCTTTGAAAGCACCAACCTGGCGGCTGTCCTTTGAAACAATACGGTCGTCACCCAGAAGCAGGTATTCATCATCCAGAAGCTTGATGGTGAAGACAGGACTGCCATCTTTGTCAACAGTGAAGGCTTGAGCTTGAGCTGCGAGTTTCCTGAAAAACTCACCATTGTCATCATAATCATCCCCAGTATAAGTGGATTGGAGCTTGTCTTCTTTGAATTTCTTGATGTAGTCCGTCAGGTAAGGTTCGTCTGTTTTTTTGCCGTTGATGTAAAGAGTATCGTTTTCATACTGAATAGTGTCACCCGGCATACCGATGACCCGCTTGACAATCTCCTTGGTCGTTCCGTTATCATCTGTCTCAGTGGCGACGACGATATCAAATCGGTCAATAGACTGATGTTTGAGGACAAGCAGGTATTCCCCATTAGCCAGCGTAGGGTCCATAGAGTGGCCATCTACCTTTACAGGGGACCAGAGAAAGAGCCGTGATAGGATGATGATAGAGATGAAGAAGAGAAAGAGGCCCCATTCTTTGAGAAATGAGAGGACAGGATTTGATTTTTTCATAGGTTACCTTTCTAAAAGTTTTTGTGCTTTTTCAGTATTTTTAAAGTGGAGTTTAGCAGAATGCTGCAGACCGGCCATTCCGTGGGCTTGAAGAATCTGGCTGGCAACATGATCGCTCTTGCTTCCGGCTCCGCTAGGCAGGGTATAGCCTAACTCTTGGCTGAGGTTTTCTAGGTTTTCTAGAAAGAGGTCGCGAGCGATAATAGAGCTGACCGCAACAGCTAGGAACTTTCCTTCAGCCTTTTCAATCAGACTTACCGGATTTGGAAAATGATTCTTTTCCTGCTTTAGGTATTTATTGTAGTTTTGCTGGCTGGTAAAGGCATCGATGACGATTTTTTCGGGATTGATGCCTTTCTGCAGCAGTAGGTAGATAGCTTGATTATGTAGGGCTACCTTTACAGAGACGGCATTGTAGCCAGAAGCGATAACTTCATTGTACTTCTCTGGCGATAGGAGCAGAGCTTGATGAGCAATCTTTTCTTTCAAGACAGGAGCTAGTTGGCGAATCTTGCTATCGTTCAAGGTTTTAGAATCACCGACACCCAGTTTTCTCAGAAAGTCGTGCTGGTCTGGAGTGACGAAAGAAGCTACGACGGCTAGACCTCCAAAGTAGGAGCCGTTTCCGACCTCATCCGTCCCAATGAGGGCAAAATTCTGAGAAGCAGGACTATAACTGGATTTGCCTGCTTGATGGCCAAAAAAGCCAGCGTAGTGAGCAGCTTTTGCCCCTTGAAAGAGAACTTTTCCGGAGCTAAATACACTGACCGTCGCCTGATCCAGCCGGAAGAAATATTGAATATGCGGGTTCTTGCTGGGAGCCAGCTGGCTCTGATATTTCTCAACAAAAGCCTGAATTTCTTGCTGTTTGGGACTGAGGGTGATACTTTCCATACCCCCTATTGTACCATAAAAAGGAAAAGTCGAAAGTCATAAGATTGAAAATCCTACAAAAATTTTGTAGGAAAGCATCGCTGTTTGCTATGTCAAAAAAGATGAAAAAGAAAGTCCCTGTCTAGTTCCAAGTGTTTTTATAACTGACAAAGGGCTTCTTTTTTGATATAATACAATGAGGTGATTTTATGGCAAATTTGAATCGATATAAATTTACATTTGGAAACAAGACCTTAACTCTAACAACAGAACACGATAATCTCTTTATGGAAGAAGTAGAACGGGTAGCAAAGGAAAAATACAAGGCTATCAAAGAGCAGATGCCTGCGGCAGATGATGAAGTCCTGGCGATTTTGCTGGCGGTCAATAGCCTATCTACTCAGCTCAGTCGAGAGATTGAGTTTGATGACAAAGAAAAAGAACTAGAAGATTTTCGTCACAAAATGCTCAGTGATTTGAGAGAAAAGTCGGGTAAATAGAGGAGAAATAATGCTTTCTATTATTATTTTACTAATATTGGCCTGGAGCTTTTATATTGGCTACTCGCGTGGCATTGTTCTGCAGGGCTATTATGCCGCTGCGACCATGGTTTCCATGCTGGTGGCTGGAGCTTTTTATAAGAGCTTGGCCAAGTTTATCAGTCTTTGGGTGCCTTATGCCAGTGCGACTCAGGGCTCTTCGACCTATTTTTTCCCTAGCTCCCAGCTCTTTCAGTTGGACCAGGTTTTTTATGCTGGTTTGGCCTATCTCATTATTTTTACGGCTGTCTACATACTTGGGCGCTTTTTTGGGATTTTTGCGAATCTGATTCCCTACCCCAATAAGCTAGATACCAAATGGTACAATGTGACTAGCGGAGCCATCGCTGTTTGCATCTCTATTTTTGTTTTGGGAATGTGCCTGACTATTTTAGCGACGGTGCCGATGGAGATGGTTCAGGAGCGGCTCAACAGCAGCTTTATGATTCGCTTTATTGTCAAGTATACCCCTATCACATCCAATATCCTCAAAGATCTCTGGGTGAATCAAGTTATCGGATAAAAGACGACTCAGTTGGCCTGCTAGCTGAGTTCTTTTTTACTAGAAAAGAAAATTATGAACACAAAAATTTTAGAAACCTTAGAATTTAAAAAGATTAAAGAACTTTTTGCTCCCTATCTTTTGACCGAGCAGGGGCAGCTGGAGCTAGGCCTGCTCTTGCCGACCAGCAAGAAGGAGACAGTGGCCTCGGCTTTTCTGGAAATGAGAGATATGCAGCAGATTTTTGTGCAGCATCCCCACTTTAGTCTGGCTGCGACTCAGGATATCACTGCCTTGACCAAGCGGTTGGAGCTGGAGAGCGACTTGAATATTGAGGAGTTTTTGGCTCTCAAGCGCGTCTTGGCTGTGACTCAGGAACTCAAGTCCTTTTATGAGGACTTGGAAAATGTGCACTTGGAAAAGCTGGACCGTCTGTTTGAGAATCTGGCTGTGTTCCCTAAGCTACAAGGAAGCCTGCAAGCTGTGAATGATGGCGGTTTTATCGAAAGCTTTGCCAGCGAAAATTTGAGCCGTATCCGCCGAAAGATTCAAGAAAATGAAAACCAGGTGCGGGAAATTCTGCAGGAGATTCTCAAAAACAAGGGAGAGATGCTGGCTGATCAGGTAGTGGCTAGCCGGAATGGTCGCAATGTGCTGCCTGTGAAAAATACCTATCGCAACCGCATTTCTGGTGTGGTTCACGATATTTCAGCCAGCGGCAATACCGTCTATATCGAGCCTAGAGCAGTTGTCAACCTCAACGAAGAAATTGCCAGCAGTCGGGCGGACGAGCGTTATGAAATTCAGCGGATTTTGCAAGAATTATCAGACCTCTTCCGTCCCCATGCAGCTGAAATTGCCAACAATGCTTGGATTATCGGACATCTGGATCTGGTGCGTGCCAAGGTCCGCTTCATGCAGGAGACGGGAGCGGTGGTGCCAGATCTGTCAGAAGAGCAGGATATCCAACTGCTTAGTGTCCGCCATCCCCTGATTGAAAATGCAGTGGCTAATGACTTGTATTTCGGGCCTGATTTGACAGAGATTGTCATTACTGGGCCTAATACCGGTGGTAAGACCATCATGCTGAAGACCTTAGGCTTGGCTCAGATCATGGCCCAGTCAGGATTGCCGATTCTGGCGGACAAGGGGAGCCGTGTCGGGATTTTCAGTCAGATTTTTGCAGACATTGGTGATGAGCAGTCCATTGAGCAGAGTCTGTCGACTTTCTCCAGTCACATGACCAATATCGTCTCTATTTTAGAGCAGGTTGATAGCGAGAGTTTGGTTCTGCTGGATGAGCTAGGAGCTGGGACTGACCCGCAAGAGGGTGCAGCTCTGGCTATTGCTATCTTGGAAGATTTGCGGCTAAGGCAGATTAAAACCATGGCAACGACCCATTATCCTGAGCTCAAAGCCTATGGGATTGAGACGGACTGGGTGGAAAATGCTAGCATGGAATTTGATACAGATAGTTTACGGCCGACCTATCGCTTTATGCAGGGAGTGCCTGGCCGCTCCAATGCCTTTGAAATTGCTCGACGTTTGGGCTTGTCGGAAGTTATCGTTGGTCATGCCCAAGAGCAGACCGACACAGACAGTGATGTCAATCGGATTATTGAGCGCCTAGAGGAGCAAACTCTAGAAAGTCGCAAGCGCTTGGATAATATCCGCGAGGTGGAGCAAGAAAATCTCAAATTTAACCGAGCCCTCAAAAAACTTTACAATGAGTTTAACCGAGAAAAGGAAACCGAGCTGAATAAGGCACGGTTGGAAGCTCAGGAAATCGTTGATTTGGCTTTGTCAGAGAGTGAGAGCATTCTCAAAAATCTTCATGACAAGTCCAGTCTCAAACCGCATGAGATTATTGAAGCCAAGTCTCAGCTTAAAAAGTTGGCACCAGAAACGGTTGATTTATCAAAGAATAAGGTGCTCAAGCAGGCCAAGAAAAATCGGGCGCCCAAGGTGGGAGATGATATTCTGGTGACAAGCTATGGTCAACGGGGAACCTTGGTCAAGCAGCTCAAGGACGGCCGTTGGGAAGCTCAGGTCGGTCTTATCAAGATGACTCTAGAAGAGCAGGAGTTTAACTTACTCAAGGCTGAAAAGGAGCAGCAACCTAAGCGCAAGCAGGTCAATGTGGTCAAGCGGACCAATACTGCTGGACCGAAAGCCAGACTGGATCTACGGGGCAAACGCTATGAAGAGGCTATGGAAGAGCTGGATGCCTTTATCGATCAGGCCCTCCTCAATAACATGGCTCAGGTGGATATTATCCACGGTATCGGGATCGGGGTCATCCGTGAAGGGGTGACAAAATACCTCCGCCGCAACAAGCACGTCAAGTCCTTCGGCTATGCTCCGCAAAATGCCGGTGGCAGCGGTGCGACGATTGTGATCTTTAAGTAAGAAGGATAAAGAAAAATGGCTGGTTAAGCCATTTTTTTGATATAATGTAAGCAGCATAAAGAGCATTGGAGGGAAAATAATGAGATTAAAACACGTATCAGATTCCTGCACGACTATTTTGGTGGGCAAGAAGGCCAGTTACGACGGTTCAACCATTGTGGCTCGTACGGAGGATTCACAAAACGGGGTCTTTACACCCAAGAAATTTGTCGTAGTGGAGCCACAAGACCAGCCCCGTCATTATCAGTCTGTTTTGACGTCTTTTGAGATGGATTTGCCGGACAATCCAGTCCGCTATACGGCAGTGCCAGATGCAGTTCCCAAAGATGGGATTTGGGGAGCTGCTGGGATTAACAGCTACAATGTTGCTGTCAGCGCAACGGAAACGATTACGACCAACAGCCGCGTACTGGGGGCTGACCCTTTGGTAGAGTCAGGTATCAGCGAGGAAGATATCCTTACGCTGGTTCTTCCCTATATCAAGACAGCTCGCGAAGGGGTTCTTCGTCTAGGGAAAATCCTAGAGGAGTACGGCACTTATGAGTCCAATGGGATTGCAATCTCAGATGTCAACGAAATCTGGTGGCTGGAAACCATTGGCGGCCACCATTGGATGGCGCGGCGCGTGCCGGATGATGCCTATGTGACCAATCCCAATCAGCTGGGCAGCGATTATTTTGAATTTGACAATCCTGAGCACTTCCTCTGTCATCCAAATCTCCAAAACTTTATCAAGGAAAACCATCTCAATCTGAATTACTCGGACGAGGGTTTCAATCCACGCTATGCTTTTGGCAGCCAGAAGGATAAGGACCGTCATTACAATACACCGCGTGCTTGGGATATCCAGCGTTTTCTCAATCCAGAAGTGGAGCAAGATCCAAGGAGCTTCTTCATCCCATGGTGCCGCAAGCCATACCGCAAGATCACGATCGAAGATGTCAAGTATGTCCTGAGCAGTCACTATCAGGATTCACCTTATGATCCTTACGGAGCAGAGGGGGACCACCACAGCAGACGGGCCTTTCGGACTATTGGGATCAATCGGACCAGTCAGACAGCCATCTTGCAGCTGCGCCCTAATCAACCGCAGGAAACGACTGGTATCCAATGGCTATCCTACGGCTCCATGCCTTACAATACAGCCGTTCCTTTCTTTACTCAAGTCTCAACAACGCCAGACTACTTTGCCAATACGACGGACAAGGTTTCGACAGATTCTTTCTACTGGGCTAATCGACTCATTGCTGGGTTGGCTGATGCTCATTTTAGCAGTCATGTCGGAGACTTGGATGACTATCAGGAAAAGACCATGGCTTGGGGCCATGAAATGATTGGTCGGGTAGACCAAGCTCTGGCTAAGGGGGAGGATGTGGACTTTGAAGCTGAAAATCAAGCCATGAGCGACAAGGTGCAAGAAGCGACAGACCAGCTCTTGGAGAAAGTACTCTTGGATGCCAGCAATCTCATGATTAACCATTTCTCACTGAGCGACTAAGGTCTACCCGTAGCAAATATTTTTCTTTCTCTAGCTTTTGGTGTAAAATGTTATCAAAAGTAAGCTATTCAAAGGAGAAAATTTATGGTAGCAGCAGTTACAGATGCAACATTCGCAGAAGAAACAAAAGATGGATTGGTTCTGATTGACTTTTGGGCAACTTGGTGCGGTCCATGCCGCATGCAGGCGCCTATCTTGGAGCAGTTGGCAGGAGAAGTTCATGAGGACGAACTGAAAATCCTCAAAATGGATGTGGATGAAAATCCAAATACTGCCCGCGAATTTGGCATTATGTCCATTCCGACCCTTTTGTTCAAGAAAGACGGTCAAGTCGTTAAGCAAGTCGCAGGTGTTCACACCAAAGACCAGCTCAAGGCTATTATTGCCGGATTAAGCTAAGCAAGAAGCCTTTGGGCTTCTTTTTTTGTATCAAAAAACGTTTACATCCTTAAAATTTTTCATAAAATATTGACAAAAGGCGAATGTTCTTTTAGAATAATAGAAAATTAATAATCAACACCGAACGAAGTTTTTCAGAAAGAGGCGGACGCTTCTGACTGTGAAATGGACGGAACTCTGGAGAGACCATGAATGGCACCGAAGGGGCAAGGCGGTTTAGAACCGCTCAAACTCTCAGGTAAAAGGACAGAGCGAAGAGGCAGGGATTTCCCTACTCCAGCACATCCAGAGTACATGTTTTGCATGTGCTCTTTCTTTTTCTCGGTGTGAAAAGGAGCTTATATCATGTTGGAAATATTGAATCAATTAGATTCTTTTGTTTGGGGTCCGCCCCTGCTCATTTTGCTGGTTGGTACCGGTATTTATCTCAGTCTGCGTCTGGGCTTGCTGCAGATTTTTCGTCTTCCGCGTGCCTTTCGATTAATCTTTGTATCAGACGAGGAGCATCAGGGCGATGTCTCTAGCTTTGCGGCTCTCTGTACGGCTCTGGCTGCGACTGTGGGAACGGGAAATATCATCGGAGTGGCAACGGCCATTAAAACCGGTGGACCGGGTGCCCTCTTCTGGATGTGGGTAGCTGCTTTCTTTGGGATGGCGACGAAGTATGCCGAAGGCCTCTTAGCTATCAAGTACCGCCGCAAGGATGCTCATGGTGCTATGGCGGGCGGACCCATGCACTATATCTTACTAGGAATGGGCGAGAAGTGGCGCCCGCTGGCCATCTTTTTTGCGATAGCTGGTATCTTGGTGGCTCTCCTGGGGATTGGGACCTTTACGCAGGTCAATTCCATCACAGAGGCCATGCAGAATACCATTCAGCTGCCTCCAGCTGTGACAGCTTCTATCTTGGCTATTTTGGTGGCTCTGGTTATTTTCAGTGGCATCCAATCTATTGCTCGAGTATCGACCAAGGTTGTGCCCTTTATGGCAGCGATTTATATCTTGGGGACTGTGACTGTTTTAGCGGTCAATCTAGATCGATTGCTGCCAACTCTCCAACTGGTCTTTAGCTCAGCATTTAGCCAGACGGCTGCTGTCGGTGGCTTTGCCGGTGCGACCATCCAGATGGCAATTCAAAACGGGGTCGCGCGTGGAGTTTTCTCCAATGAATCTGGTTTGGGATCAGCGCCCATTGCAGCGGCGGCAGCTCGGACTAAGGAACCGGTAGAACAGGGCTTGATTTCTATGACCGGAACCTTCATAGACACCCTGATTATCTGTAGCCTGACAGGATTGACGATTTTAATCACAGGGGTCTGGGATGGCAATCTCAACGGTGTGTCCCTGACTCAGGCAGCCTTTGCGAGGGTTTTTGCTAATTTTGGTCCGGTTCTGCTTTCAGTCTTTCTAGTTCTGTTTGCCTTTACGACTATCTTGGGCTGGAATTACTATGGTGAGCGCTGTTTTGAATTTCTCTTTGGGGTGCGCTATATCCGCGTTTATCGCTTGCTATTTGTCCTTATGATTGTACTCGGTGGCTTTGTGGGTCTAGAGGCGGTTTGGATTCTTGCAGATATTGTCAATGCCCTCATGGCCTTGCCAAACTTAATCGCTCTTCTGGTGCTTTCTCCTATTGTTATCAGTGAAACAAAGAAATACTTTGCCAAGCATCGAAAGAACTAATTTTCGCACATAAAAAAGCCTCTAGTTTTCTGTAATGATGGAAGTCTAGAGGTTTTTTGTCGAAATTAATAGCGTTTTTCTTTTGGCCAGCTGCTCATCTCGGCCACAGCTGTAAAGAGAACGTCAGTAGAAGAGTTGAGGGCGGTCTCGCAGGAGTCCTGAATGACACCGATAACGAAGCCGACGCTGACTACCTGCATGGCCAAATCATTGGAAATCCCAAAGAGGCTGCAGGCGACTGGAATGAGCAAAAGAGAACCGCCAGCTACGCCGGAAGCCCCGCAAGCAGAAATTGCCGCTACGACACTGAGAACGAGAGCCGTTCCAAAGTCAACCCTGATACCTAGCGTGTTGACAGCAGCCAAGGTCAGGGTATTGATCGTAATAGCAGCCCCTGCCATGTTGATAGTGGCTCCCAGAGGGATAGAAACTGAGAAGGTTTCTGGATTGAGTCCCAGATCCCGACAAAGCTTCATATTGACAGGGATGTTAGCCGCTGAGCTGCGCGTGAAAAAGGCAGTCACACCACTGACTCGCAAACAGCGCCAGACCAAGGGATAGGGATTTTTCCGCAGCATGATAAAGGTAATCAAAGGATTGATAATCAGAACGACAATCAGCATGCTGGCTATCAAGGCTAGCAGCAGGACACCATAGCTTTTTAGAGCCTGGAAGCCTTTCCCGGAAATGGTCGTGTAGACCAGGCCTAGAATACCGAGAGGGGCTAGATTGATAATCCACTCGACAATCTTAGAAGTGATATCTGCCAAGGTCTGCAGCAGTTCCTTGCTGTGGTGGCTAGCTTCTCGCATGGCAATCCCAAAGATGACAGCCCAGGAAAGGATACCGATATAGTTAGCGGTGATGAGTGCGTTGACGGGATTGTCCACCAGCTGAAGCAGAAGATTGCTGAGGACTTGTCCGATTCCGTCTGGCGGAGAAACCTTTTGGGAGGACGAAGCCAACTCTATGCGAATGGGAAAGAAGAAGTTGACCAGAACCGCGACCAGGGCAGCCGCAAAGGTTCCCAGAAGATAGAGCAAGATGACTGTCTTCATATTGCTCTTTTGCCCTTTCTGCTGTTGAGACAGGGCGTTTGCCACCAGAGCGAAGACTAGGAGCGGAGCAATGGCCTTGAGGCCGCCAACGAAGATTTGGCCCAGAAGTCCAATGGCCTGTGCTTGGGGGAAGATGACAGCCAGCAGGACACCAATGCCAATACCAATGGAAATCCGCTTGATTAGATTGGTTTTATTCCAAATAGTGATGAAGCGATGGACCATGTAAGTTCCTTTCTTGTCTTAGATACTTATTTTATTATACGATAGGAAGGGGGTGAAAGCAATGCTAGGTCATGCTAACCATTCTATGTCCATGCAGATTGGTCTTTGTGGTATAATGGTAGTAATCTTTTTGGAGGTAGCCTATGTCTAAGACCGGAAATGTCTTTTCCCGTTATATCCAGCAGTTTGACTGGAGCAAGATTGCAGATGACCTTTTTTCCAAGCTGGTCTCTTTACTTCTGCTTTTTATCTTATTTTACATCGTTAAGAAAATCCTGCATTTGTCAGTGACCAAGATCATTGCTCCCTCTCTCAAGCTATCCAAGCAGGATGTAGCCAGACAGAAAACCATTACCCGTCTCATTGAGAATCTGCTTAATTATGTCTTGTATTTCCTCTTGATTTACTGGGTTTTATCCATCTTGGGACTGCCGGTTTCCAGCCTTTTAGCTGGTGCCGGAATTGCCGGGGTGGCCATCGGGATGGGAGCCCAGGGCTTCTTGTCGGATCTGGTCAATGGCTTCTTTATTCTTCTCGAGCGACAGTTAGATGTCGGTGACAATGTCCGCCTGACTAACGGCCCTATCAACATCGCTGGAACAGTAATCAGTGTCGGGATTCGGACGACGCAGGTACGGGACGCGGACGGAACGCTTCATTTTGTGCCCAACCGCAATATCATGGTTGTCAGTAATCTGTCTCGTGGAGATATGCGGGTCCTGATTGATATCCCCATTTATGCCCAGACGGATTTGGACGAGATTTACCGCATCATTGCCAAGGTCAATGAAGAAGCCGTGCCAGAACATCCAGAGATTCTTAAAGAGCCGAATATCTTGGGGCCGCAGATGGCTTCAAATGGCCAGTTCAACTTCCGTATCAGCATGATAGTGCAGGGAGGCATGCAGATTTCTATTTACCATATCTTCTACCGTCTTTACCATGAGGCGCTTTTACGAGAGGGGATTGAGCTCCCAACGCTTGGGCCTCTTTCAAAAGGCAAGTAATTATTGATTAGAAAGGTCCATATGAATCAGCGAATTCAGCAGGAGATTGTCAGTGAGGACAATCTTGTTTACCGTTTAAAACGTCCTCTCCACAAGCAGGGTCTCTTTTGGGCAGCTCTAGTGTCTGGTATTATCATCTTTCTTCTGGCCTTGCTCAGCATTCTCCTCGTCATTACTACGATTGGCCTTATGGAGGAAAATGACCATCTCAAGTCTCTCACAGGCTACCATAACTCGCCTTTAGAGACCTATTCCAGCCATGCTTTTGAGAAAACAGTTGAATTTTCCAGCGGACTCAAGGTGACAGTTCATTCGGCAGTGGAAGATAGCAAGAGAGTCATGAGCGATGAGTCAACAGGGGTAGCTGTCGTTGCGACTATCACGGTTGAAAATACTTCTAAAAAGCCCATTCTTGTCAGTCCTTATGACTTTGGACTTTATGACAAGAAGGAAAATGTTTATATTTTGGACGGCTCAACCTTTGACAATACACAAATCGGCACCAATCTAGCGCCAGGCAAGTCTATCCGCTTTGACTTGGTTTTTGACGGGGAAGGCGGCGATGAGGATACCTATACCGTGACCTACGAAAATGCTAAGTGGCAAAAGGAGAAAAGCAAGCCAAAGCAAGAGAAAAAGAAGGAGCAATAGGGAAAACTATCCTATTACTCTAATACCTTTGCTACTTTCCTCACTAGATTTGAAAGTGGAGGCAGCAAATGTTATAGATAAAAGAGGATTTGAGGCGAAAGTTTCAAATCTTTTTCTTGACTCTGACCTTAGAGGAGGGTGTATACTGGTGAAAATTAGAAAAGGAGATTACCATGAAAATCAATATGATTCGTTCGGATAAAGTTTATCAAGAGATGCTCGAGCTGCCTGTAGAAAAGAGAGAAGGTTGTTTTCGAGCTAAGATTTTAGCACCTTTTGCAACAAAATATCAAACTCAACACATTCCTCTGAAAGCGAAGTATCCCGGAGGATTTGATTCTCTTTTCCTACTTGGCTTTATGAATCAGCTACCCAGTACTCTGTCAGAAAAGGATAGACCGGCTATTGATGCTCTGAGCTCTGATCAACTCTGGCAAAATTGTCAAGATACCATCAAGAGGAGTATCGGTCTTTTTGAGCAAGCTGGCTATGACTTAGAGGTTGAGGATTACCATTTTACTATTTTATTAGGAAATCCTGAAAAACCCATGCTACAGCTCAATAAGGGTTACAGCGGAGATGGAGGAATTCCAGGCTACCTCATGCTTAGCCTGCTACCGAATGACTATACTTTGCCACGTGTACAGGCGGCGCTAGCCCACGAGTGCAATCATAATGTCCGCTTCCAATTTATCAAATGGAACCAGCAGACGACATTGGCAGACTGGGTAGTTAGTGAAGGATTGGCAGAGTCTTTTGCAGCTGAACTCTATAGCAAGGAGCTCATCGGACCTTGGGTCACTTCGACTAGTTCCGAGCAGTTAGAAGAGATTAAGCCCATCATCTCAAGTCAGCTTCAGCTAACGGGGATGGCGGAAATGGCTCCTTATCTATACGGTGATGAAATCGCTGAGATACAGGGTCAAATTCCAGTTGGTATGCCCTATGCTGCAGGCTATGCTTATGGCTATTATCTGATACAAGCCTATCTGAAAAAGACTGGCAAGAGCATTATTGAGGCCACAGTAACACCGACAGAAGAAATTTTAGAGGCGACTAAAGACTTTTGGAAATGACACTTTTGCTTGAAAATCTGCCAGAACCTGATATAATGTAGGTGATTTCTGGAGGTATCAGTATGCATTATAAAAGAATAGAATTGAAAGTCACAAATCAAGGTATCCATGAGCGCAAGATTTTTCAAGGTGTTAAAATTTTCAGCCGCAGTAAGCTGTCCAAAGATCAGAAAAGCATTCTGACGCAGAAGCTTTACCTGACACCGAAGCAAAACATTATTTACTATCAACGGACAGATGTCAACTATGACCAGAACTGGCATCATAAGAAGGATTATTATGAACTAACTTATGGCCAGTTGGACAGAGAGACTGTTTTTAAGGTTTGCCAAGATTTTGACGAGCTAAGCCCTTTTCTGGAGAATGAGCTGCTTGAGAAGCTAAAAGAAAAGCAGTCAGCAGGCAAATTTTTTGAAAAATTAGATATATAAAAATCCGGCTGCTTATAAAAGCAGTCGGATTTATTCTAGTTTGATAGTGCTTAAACAAATACCTTGAGCAATCATAGCTTTGGCTACGTTTTCGAAGGAAGCGATATTAGCACCAGCCAGGTAGTCTTTGCCAAGTCCGTAAGTTTCAGCTGTGTTGAAGATGTTAGTCATGATGTCCTTGAGGCGGCCAGAGTATACTGACATCTATTCATCTGATGAGAGGGATTTTATCATCCAGATATTCATAGCTGGGTGGCCGGCAGCGTTAGAAAGTGGTTGTTGCAGTGATGTAAAACCATAGTGTTGATAGACGGCCACGGCTGTAGCCAGTTCAGTAGTGGTTTCTAGATAAAGCTGTTCATAACTTGCTAGACGGGCTTCCTGGAATATCTGCTTTATCAGCCGACTGGAATACCCCTTGCCACGACTGTTTTTAGTGACATACAGTTTTTGTAATTCGGCAATCTTATCAGACACAGGTGCAAAGCCACCACAGCCAACGAGTTGACCTTCATCTTCCAGAACAAAGTAAGCTGCCCTCTCTTGCTGTTGATAATAGTCGGCCAAATGATCTAGATGAGAATCAAAGTAGACAGTTCCTGGTTTGTCAAGCCCGAATTCTTCTAGGCTAGCTCGAATGAGCTGCGCTACAGCTGGATTGTCTCTCACTTCCATTGGCCGCAAGTTCATGATTTGTCCTCCGATAGGATGTATCGATTAGTTAAACAATACCTTGCGCAATCATAGCGTTTGCTACGTTTTCGAAGGCGGCGATATTTGCTCCTGCAAGGTAGTCAGTACCAAGTCCGTATGTTTCAGCAGTTGCTTTAGCTGTGTTGAAGATATTTGTCATGATGTCTTTGAGACGGCCGTCAACTTCTTCGCGAGTCCATGACATACGAAGGCTGTTTTGGCTCATTTCCAGAGCGGATACTGCTACACCACCAGCATTGGCAGCTTTGGCAGGTCCGTAGAAGATACCGTTCTCTTTGTAGACTGCGATAGCATCCAGATTGCTCGGCATGTTGGCACCTTCAGATACACAGATAACGCCTTGAGCAACCAAACGTTTGGCAGCTTCGCCATTGATTTCATTTTGTGTCGCACATGGCAGAGCGATGTCATATTTCTCAGCGTAAGTCCAGACAGAACCTTCATGGTAAGTAGCAGTTGCTTTTTCAGCAGCATACTCAGTCAAACGAGCACGGCGTTTTTCTTTAACATCAACCAAAAGATCAAAGTCAATACCGTTTTCATCGATCACATAACCGTTTGAGTCAGATACAGAGATAACAGTTGCACCAAGCTCAGTTGCTTTTTGAAGAGCGTATTGGGCTACGTTACCAGAACCGGAAATAACCACTTTTTTGCCAGCAAAGCTTTGGCCGTTAGCCTTGAGCATTTCTTCTGTGTAGTAAACCAAGCCGTAACCAGTTGCTTCTGGGCGAATCAAGCTACCACCAAATCCAAGGGGTTTACCAGTCAAGACACCAGCGTCGAATTGGTTAAGGCGTTTGTATTGGCCATAGAGGTATCCGATTTCACGTCCGCCGACACCGATATCACCAGCTGGAACGTCAAGAGATGGGCCGATGTGCTTTTGCAATTCTGTCATAAAGCTTTGGCAGAAGCGCATCACTTCAGCATCAGTCTTACCTTTGGGATTAAAGTCAGATCCACCTTTACCACCGCCGATTGGCAGGCCAGTCAAGACGTTTTTAAAGATTTGCTCAAATCCGAGGAATTTCAAGATACCTTGGTTTACAGTTGGGTGGAAACGAAGTCCGCCTTTATAAGGACCAACTGCTGAGTTAAATTGCACGCGGTAACCGCGGTTGACTTGTACGTTACCTTCGCGGTCTACCCAAGGAACACGGAAGCTGATTACACGTTCAGGCTCAGTAATACGTGCTAGGATGTTTTCTTCAATGTATTCTGGGTGTTTTTCGAAAACGGGCTCCAGAGTATTGAGAAACTCTTCAACAGCTTGGAGGAATTCTGCCTCGTGTCCGTTGCGGGCTTTTACGGTCTCGAAAGTGCTTTGGATATATTCTTTAGCAGTTGTCATCTGTCATTCTCCTTTAAATAAAATAGTAAACCATCCTGTCGGAAGCTGCTTGCAGCTTGTGTGACGAGGATGTGTTTAAATTTTTAAAACAGGCATCTTTTAGATGTCATATTTTATTACATGGAACATTATAGCAGACTTTTTTTCTCTTGTAAAGAAAAAAGTTGAATTTTCTAAAAATTTCCACAATTTATTTTCTGAAACATTCCAGAAAATAGTCAAGCGAACGGGATGTTTTCCGAACGTTAGTCAGGAATTGCCGGTTAAAAAAACGAAAAAGTGGAGTTTGGTGATATAATAGAGGAAATGAGCTAAAGGCACTCGCCTTCAAAAGAAAAAGGAGCGTTTTACTATGGTTTCGACATCTACACAGATTGCTGGTTTTGCATTTGACAACTGCCTGATGAATGCAGCTGGGGTTGCCTGCATGACAAAAGAGGAACTGGCGGAAGTCAAAGATTCTGCTGCAGGAACCTTTGTGACCAAGACAGCGACGCTCGAATTTCGTCAGGGAAACCCAGAACCGCGCTATCAGGATGTTCCGCTGGGGTCTATCAACTCCATGGGCCTGCCCAACAATGGTTTGGACTACTATCTTGACTACCTGCTGGAACTCCAGGAAAGCGAAGCAAATCGGACTTTCTTCCTCTCTTTGGTCGGTATGTCGCCAGAAGAAACCCACACTATTCTTAAGAAAGTGCAGGCAAGTGACTTTAAAGGCATTACTGAGCTCAATCTCTCCTGTCCCAATGTCCCTGGTAAGCCACAGATTGCCTATGACTTTGAAACGACGGAAAAAATCTTGGCAGAGGCTTTTGCTTATTTCACCAAGCCGCTGGGTATCAAGCTGCCTCCTTATTTTGACATCGTGCATTTTGATCAAGCCGCTACGATTTTTAACAAATATCCGCTCAAGTTTGTCAATTGTGTAAACTCAATCGGAAACGGCCTTTACATAGAAGATGAGTCAGTGGTCATTCGTCCGAAAAATGGTTTTGGAGGTATCGGAGGTCAGTATATCAAGCCGACTGCTCTGGCCAATGTCCATGCCTTTTACCAACGTCTGAAACCGGAAATCCAAATCATTGGAACTGGTGGTGTCCTGACGGGGCGCGATGCCTTTGAGCATATCCTCTGTGGTGCCAGTATGGTGCAAGTAGGAACAACCCTTCATAAAGAAGGAGTGGCAGTCTTCAAGCGCATCACCGCAGAACTCAAGACTATTATGGAAGAAAAAGGCTATGAAAGTCTGGAAGATTTCCGAGGAAAATTGAAGTATATTGAGGAGTAATCTTCTATACAAGAGTTGTAGTGATTTGAAATGAAGAACATGGCTGGGTTGATTGTCATTAAGACCCAGCTTTTCATATCAATTTGAAGAAAGTTCCAATCAAATTGCTATAATTTCAACTTCTTTTATGAGAGAATAGTCGCAAAGAAATGAGGTGCTTTTATGGCAGAAATTTATTTAGCTGGCGGATGCTTCTGGGGCTTGGAAGAGTATTTTTCCCGCATTGAGGGTGTGGAGGAAACGACAGTGGGCTACGCCAATGGACAAGTAGAATCAACCAACTACCAGCTGATTCACCAGACGGATCATGCAGAGACGGTTCATCTGGTCTATGATGAAAAGCGGATTAGCCTGCGGGAAATCCTGCTCTATTATTTCCGAGTCATTGATCCTCTGTCGGTCAATAAGCAGGGAAATGATGTAGGACGTCAGTATCGGACGGGCGTTTACTATACCAATCAAGCCGATAAGGCGGTCATTGAGCAGGTCTTTGCTGAACAGGAAAAACAACTGGGACAAAAGATTGTTGTTGAGCTAGAACCTTTGCGCCATTATGTTCTAGCTGAGGACTATCATCAGGATTATCTCAAGAAAAATCCTGGTGGCTACTGCCATATCAATGTCAATGATGCCTATCAGCCCTTGGTCGATCCAGGCCAATACGAGAAGCCTACAGATGTGGAACTAAAAGAGCAGCTGACGGAAGAGCAGTACCAGGTGACCCAGAACAGTGCGACAGAGCGCCCTTTCCATAATGCCTATAATGCCACTTTTGAGGAAGGAATTTATGTAGATGTGACGACTGGGGAGCCCCTCTTTTTTGCTGGAGACAAGTTTGAGTCTGGTTGCGGCTGGCCTAGCTTTAGCCGGCCCATTGCCAGAGAAGTTCTGAGATACTATGAAGACAAGAGCCATGGCATGGAGCGGATCGAAGTGCGCAGCCGTTCAGGGAACGCCCATCTGGGGCATGTCTTCACAGACGGCCCAGAAGCAGCAGGCGGCTTGCGCTACTGCATCAACTCAGCAGCTCTGCGATTTATTCCAAAAGAAAAAATGGAAGCAGAAGGATATGGCTATCTGCTGACCTTCATGCAGTAAAAGGGCATAAAATCAACTCAAATGCTTCAATCAGTCATATATTTTTTTTATCACGGCGATAAATTATTTATATAAGCCAAGTCTCCTTTAACATGGTAAAATGAGAAGTAATCTTATAAAATAGAAGATTTAGAATTTTATCCATTAAAGGAGAATAAATGATGAATTTGAAAAAAATCTTTTCAGTCGGCTTAGTCGGCCTTGCAGCCTTGGGTTTGGCAGCTTGCGGAGGCTCTTCTAGTAAGGAGAGCAAATCAGCAGACGGACCTGTAACCGTCAAGGTTGGGGTAATGAGCCTGAGTGATACAGAAGAAGCGCGCTGGAACAAGGTTCAAGAGATTCTTGACAAAGAAAATGCAGGCGTTAAATTAGAGTATACACAGTTTACCGACTACTCTCAGCCTAACCAAGCTCTGCTTGACGGTGATGTGGATATCAACGCTTTCCAACATTACAACTTCCTTGAAAACTGGAACAAAGAGAAGGGAGCAGACCTTGTGTCTGTTGCGGATACCTATATCGCTCCTATTCGTCTCTACTCTGGTACAAAGGACGGCAAAAATAAATATACAGATGTGAAAGACATCCCAGAAAATGGTACAATTGCTGTTCCAAATGATGCGACAAACGAGAGCCGCGCTCTTTATCTTCTTGAATCAGCTGGCTTGATCAAGCTTGATGTTAAAGGTAAGGAACTTGCGACTGTTGCCAACATCAAAGAAAACAAGAAGAATCTGACCATTTCTGAGTTGGATGCTTCTCAAACGCCAGCTTCTCTGACTTCAGCAGATGCTGCAGTTGTCAATAATACTTTCGTCCGCGAAGCAGGCATTGACTACAAGAAGGCCCTCTTCAAAGAAGAAGCCAATGAAAACTCAAAACAATGGTATAACCTGATTGCAGCGAAACCAGATTGGAAGAAATCAGACAAGGCTGACGCAATTGAAAAAATTATCAAGGCTTACCACACTGATGAAGTGAAAAAAGTTATTGAAGAATCATCAGATGGTATGGATCAGCCAGTTTGGTAATTTTTTTCCAGCAGAAGGTCATTGTATTGAATAAATGAAATGATTAAGAAGGGCGGAGATTAGCTTCTCCAGCCCTTTATCTGCTATTATGGTCATTTAGTTTGAACAGTATCTGGCTTTGGGTTAAGTCGGTAAAGATTGCGGCTTATGGCATCACATTTCCCTAGTCAAGTGACAGACGGAAATCAAACTAAAAGGCTACAGAGGATAAATCACATATTGGACAAATCAAGGAGTGAATCGGAAATTATGGGCAAAGAAATTATCAAATTGGATCACATTGATGTCGTTTTTAATCAAAAAAAGCAAGACATTAAGGCCGTAGAAGATGTGACCATTCATATTAATCAGGGAGATATTTATGGAATTGTAGGTTATTCTGGTGCCGGAAAATCTACTCTGGTTCGTGTCATTAACTTGCTGCAGGTGCCGTCTGCCGGTAAGATTACGGTGGATGATACGGTTTTCTATGATCATCATCAGGTTCAGCTTACTGCGGCTCAGCTACGTCAAAAGCGTAAGGATATCGGGATGATTTTCCAGCATTTTAACCTCATGGCTCAGATGACAGCCAAGGAAAATGTTGCTTTTGCGCTTAAGCATTCACCTTTATCAGCTGCTGAAAAAGAGAAGAAAGTTCACACTCTTTTGGACTTGGTAGGCTTAGCAGATCGGGCGGACAATTATCCTGCCCAGCTGTCTGGCGGTCAGAAGCAGCGGGTGGCCATTGCACGGGCCTTAGCCAATGATCCCAAAATCCTAATCTCGGACGAGTCCACATCCGCTCTGGATCCTAAGACCACCAAGCAGATTCTGGCTCTATTGCAGGATTTGAATCAAAAATTGGGTCTGACTATTGTCCTCATTACCCACGAAATGCAGATTGTCAAGGACATTGCTAACCGGGTGGCAGTTATGCAAAATGGCCGGCTGATTGAGGAAGGCTCAGTTCTGGATATTTTCTCTAATCCCAAGAATGAGCTGACCCAAGACTTCATTACGACCGCAACCGGTATCAATGAGGCTATGATTAAAATCAACCAGCAAAAGATTGTGCAAAACCTGCCGGAAAATTCCATTCTGGCCCACTTGAAATACTCAGGTGTGGTAACGGACACAGCCATTATAAACGACATTTACAAGCAGTATCATATATCTGCCAATATTCTTCACGCCAATATTGAGATTTTAGATCATGTACCGGTCGGAGAAATGGTCGTTATCTTATCTGGAGAGACCAAGCAACTGGCGGCGGTCCAGGAAAGTCTGCGCGAAGCAGGAGTAGAGCTGCATGTTCTGAAAGAAGGGAGTAACTAATGCTACAGCTGATTCAACAATTTATGCCCAATGTTTATAGAATGGGATGGTCTGGGCAGGCTGGCTGGGGAACAGCTATTTACCTGACTCTGTATATGACTATCATTCCTTTCTTTATCGGAGGGATTCTAGGCTTTATCGCTGGTCTCTTGCTCGTCTTGACAGGGCCGAGAGGTATTTTGGAAAATAGACTTGTCTTTTTCGTCTTGGACAAGGTTACCTCTATCTTCCGGGCTATTCCGTTCATCATTCTCCTAGCCCTTATTAATCCCTTTACTCGGATTATTGTGGGAACTGGGATTGGACCGACTGCGGCCTTGGTCCCTCTTTCGCTGGCTGTTTTTCCTTTCTTTGCCCGTCAGGTTCAGGTGGTCTTATCCGAACTAGACCGAGGAGTCATTGAGGCGGCGCAGGCTAGTGGAGCAACCTTCTGGGACATTGTCGGTGTTTACTTGCGGGAAGGTATGCCGGACTTGATTCGGGTGACGACTGTTACGCTCATTTCTCTGGTTGGTGAGACCGCTATGGCCGGAGCGATTGGAGCTGGTGGACTGGGAAATGTTGCCCTGACTTATGGTTATCAGCGTTTCAACCATGATGTAACTATTCTTGCGACCATTCTTATTTTGCTGCTCATCTTCTTTATTCAGTTTGTTGGGGATTTCCTGACACGGAAGATTAGTCATAGATAATGATTGACAACTAGGGCCTCAGCTGGGGCTCTTTTTTATGCCATAATTGTATTAAAAGACTTGCGCAATTAGATTAGGCTTGTTATAATAGCTAAAATCTCTTGAAGCCAAGTATTGGGAAAGTGAGGATATGGCGGATGAAAGCTTATACAAATGTCAATCTAGTGACCTGTGACAGCGCATTTCATGTTTACCGGGAAGGGCTGTTGGTCGTGGAAGATGACCGCATTGCCTACTGTGGTCCCTATGATGAAAGCTGGCTAGGGAAATGTAGTGAAACAGTGGATTATGAAGGTACTTGGATCATGCCAGGGCTGGTCAACTGTCATACTCACTCCGCCATGACCTTGCTACGCGGGATTCGTGATGACAGTAATCTGCATGAATGGCTAGAGGACTATATCTGGCCGGCAGAAAGTCAGTTCACATCGGATCTAACGACCGAGGCTGTCCAGCTGGCTCTGGCTGAAATGCTGCTGTCAGGAACAACAACTTTTAACGACATGTATAATCCTCAGGGAGTAGAGATTGACCGGATTTATCAAACTGTGCGGCAGTCCGGTATGCGTTGCTATTTCTCACCAACACTCTTTAGCTCAGAGGTAGAAACGGCAGAAGAGACTCTGGCTCGTACTCGGACCATTATTGAGAAAATCCTCTCCTATGACGATGAAGATTTTCAGGTTATGGTGGCGCCTCATTCGCCTTATGCCTGTGACGAAGAGTTGCTCAAGGGCAGTCTTGAGCTAGCGCGTGAACTGGATTTGAAGCTTCATATCCATGTGGCGGAGACACAGGATGAAAATAAAATCATACTGGAGCGCTATGGCAAACGGCCTCTGGCTTTCTTAAAGGGTTTGGGTTACTTGGAGCAGCCAGCAATTTTTGCTCACGGAGTTGAACTGAATCCGTCAGAGATTGCGGATTTGGCGGCTTCACCAGTCAGCATCGCCCACAATCCTATCAGCAACCTCAAGCTAGCTTCTGGAGTAGCTCCGGTGACCGACTTACTAGCCGCTGGGGTGACCGTTGGCCTAGCGACAGACTCTGTCGCTTCCAATAATAATCTGGATATGTTTGAAGAAGGTCGGACAGCTGCTCTTCTTCAGAAAATGCGGGCAGGCGATGCGACCCAGTTTACGATTGAGCAGGCTTTGAAAGCTTTGACTATTGAAGGAGCTAAAGCGCTGGGATTGGATAACAAAATTGGTAGTCTGGAAACGGGCAAGCAAGCCGATTTCATTGTCATTCAACCTAAGGGACGACTTCACCTCTATCCTTTGGAAAATATGCTGTCGCACCTAGTGTACGCAGTCAAGGGCAGCGATGTTCAGGATGTCTACATTGCAGGGCAGCAGGTTGTCCGAGACGGCCAAGTGCTGACTATTGATGTAGGAAGTTTTGTGTAAGTGTAAAAGTTTAAAATGGAAGCGAGAAATTAGCCTAGCTTCCATTTGTTTTTATAAAATTCGACAATTTATTCGGAAAACGCTTGCAATTTCTCCAGCTTCTGGTATAATAAACTTATGGATTGTTACTGGTCAAGCAGGCAAAACCTAAGCAAATACGAGATATAAAGCAGTTTCTTGCTTTCTATTTGGTGTGTGTTTAGGTTTTTTTCGTGCCCTATTTTCCGGAAATAGGAACAAACTGCTAACCTAAAAAATACAAGGAGGATCCATTATGGCTAAAGACTATACTGAATTAGCTAAGGACATTGTTGCCCATGTTGGGGGCAAGGACAATATTACCAAACTGGTACACTGCGTGACACGCTTGCGTTTTTCTCTAAAGGATGAATCTAAAGCAGATACAGACTATCTGATGAAGCGCGACGGAGTTGTAACGGTTGTCAAGGCTGGTGGTCAATATCAAGTTGTTATTGGCAATCATGTGCCAGATGTTTATGAAACAGTGCTTAAGGTTGCAGGTATTTCTGGTGAGGGCAGTGTTGAAGCAGATGATGATGCTGTAGAAGGAAATCTGTTTGATCGCTTCATTGCGCTCGTATCTGGCCTCTTCCAGCCGATGCTAGGTACCTTGTCAGCAGCAGGTATGATCAAAGGTGTGGTAGCCATTATGGCAGCCTTAGGTGTCGCCAAAACAGATGGTGCTTATGTGGTTCTCAATGCAGCGGGAGATGGCCTCTTCCAGTTTCTTCCATTGATTTTGGCTATTACAGCTGCTAAACGTTTCAAGATGAATCAGTTCACGGCTTTGGCTATCGGTTTTGCTTTGGTTTATCCAAATATCGCAGCTAGCTTTACGGCGGAAAAACCGCTTTATACACTTTTTGCTGGTACACCGATTGAGTCTCCAATTTTTTCGACTTTCTTCGGTCTTCCAATTATCTTTCCAGCATCGAGCTATTTGTCAACGGTCCTTCCAGTGATTGCAGCTGTTTGGGCTGGAGCCAAGATTGAAAAAGGCTTTAAAAAAATCATTCCAGATGTTGTCAAAGTCTTTATCGTACCATTCTTTACCCTTTTGATTACAGTGCCACTGGCTTTTTTGCTTATCGGTCCGGTCATGAGCTGGGCGTCTGATTTGGTAGGTGCTCTCTTTACAGGTATCTATGATTTTAGTCCGGTGCTGTATGGTATCGTTCTTGGTGCTGCTTGGCAGGTTCTAGTTATGTTCGGTCTTCGCTGGGGCCTGGTGCCGCTAGCAATCTTGGAACTGCAAAAAGGTCCAGGAGTTATTCTTGTTGCCTCTATTGCTATCTGTTTTGCTCAGGCAGGTGCCCTACTCAATATCATGATGCGTACTAAAGAAGAGAAGGTTCGTCAGCTTTCGATTCCAGCTTTCATCTCAGCTCTCTTTGGTGTAACGGAGCCAGCTATTTATGGGATCACGCTCCCTATGCGCTTGCCATTTATCATGACCTGTATTTCTGGAGCGCTGACTGGTGCGTATCTAGCTTTCTTTGATGTCAAAATGCAGGTTATGGGAGGTATGGGACTTTTTGCCATTCCATCCTTTATTGAAGCTGGCAACAGCATGACCTTGATTCACTTCCTCGTCGCTATTGTAGCAAACTTTGTACTAGGTTTTGGCCTGACTCAGCTGGTCAAGATTCCAAACCTTTTCGGTGCTCCGTCTGAAAAAGATGCTACTCCGTCTTTAAATGTTGAAAACGAAAGAGTCTCAGCGGGAATTACAGAGAAAGTCGTAACCAGTCCATTAGCTGGCGAGATAATCGCTCTTGAGGACACTCCGGACGCAGTCTTTGCCAGCGGAGCTATGGGCAAAGGAGTTGCCATTGAGCCTAGTGTGGGTGAAGTAGTAGCGCCTGCTGATGGGGTCATTCGCCTGCTCTTCCCTACCAACCATGCTATTGGTTTGGCTACGGATGATGGAGCAGAACTGTTGATTCACGTCGGTATGGATACAGTAGCCCTTGACGGAAAAGGCTTTACAGCCCATGTTGTCCAAGGCTCTAAAGTCAAGAAAGGCCAGCTTTTGCTTAGCTTTGATATCGATACTATCAAGGAGGCTGGTTATCCAGTGACAACTCCAATCATTGTTACTAACACAGCTAATTATAAGCAGATTGAAGTCCTTGCAAAAGGAGAAGTTCAGCTCGGCGATCAGCTCTTAGATTTGAAAAAATAGAAAATGAAGCAGGAGAATGGTGGAAGCATGCCGCAATTTGGAGAGTAGCATGCTTCTCCCTCTCCTGCTTTTTGCTTTTCTTTCCTTTTGGCGGTAAAAATAGTACAATATAGTAAATGTTGATGCACTATTATCAAGCAAGAAAAAGCGGAGAGATGTGATGGATAAAAAAATTCTTTGGGAGAAAATTCAGACTTTTTTTCAGGAACTTTGGAAAAAGATATCGGGTTTTGCTGCGGAACATAGTCTGCTGGCAGATGCTTACCATGCTTGGCGAGACTGGTTTAAGGGACTTCCATTTCCTCGTCCCAAAATCTTTCAAAAACAGCTTAGTAATCGCCAGTTTGTCGGAGTGCTTTTGACCGTAGTAGGGCTGTCAGCCGGATTAATTCTTCTGTCGGAGCATGTGCAGGATTTTACCTTACTGTCTCCTAGTAAGAAAGAGCAGCAGTCAGGTTCTTCTCAGAATCAGACGGTTCGTATCATGGCGACTGGGGATTTGCTTTATCACGATGGCCTTTATCTGAGTGCTCAGAAAGAAGATGGAACTTATGATTTTTCTGAGAATTTCCACTATGCTAAGGAATGGCTTCGGCAGGGGGATTTGGTCTTAGGAGACTTTGAAGGCACGATTCGGCCGGACTATCCCTTGAATGGCTATCCGCTCTTTAATGCTCCAGAAGCCGTAGTTCCAGCAATCAAGGATGCTGGCTATCAGGTGATGGATCTGGCTCATAATCACATTTTAGACTCTGGCTTGGAGGGAGTTTTCACTACAGCTCAGGCTTTTGAAAAAGAGGGAATCACTCCCGTCGGTGTTTATCCGCATGAAAGCCGCAGTCAGGCACCGCTCTTGATAAAGGAAGTAAAAGGCATTAGGATTGCACTGCTAGCCTACTCTTATGGCTACAATGGCATGGAGGGGCTTCTCAGTCAGGAAGACTATGACAATCGACTGTCCGATCTGGATGAAGAAAAGATGCGAGCCGAGATTGAGCGGGCAGAAAAGGAAGCAGATATTACAGTCGTCATGCCTCAGATGGGGATAGAGTACCAGCTGGAGCCAACCGAGGAGCAGATGACCCTCTACCATAAAATGGTTGACTGGGGAGCGGATATCGTCTTTGGAGGGCATCCGCATGTGGTTGAGCCGGCGGAGATTTTAGAGAAAGATGGTCAGAAGAAGCTGATCATGTATTCTATGGGAAATTTCATTTCCAATCAGCGCATCGAAACCATGGAGGGAATTGAAAATGCTCATTGGACCGAGCGCGGAGTGCTGATGGATGTTACCATTGAAAAGACAACAAAGGGCACGCAGATAAAAAGTGCTCAGGCTCATCCGAGTTGGGTCAGCAGAGTTGAAAAGGGCACTACTTCGGCAGACGGTCTACCTTTATACACTTACCAGACCAGGATTTTGGACGATTTTGTCGAAGGTGGCAAGTATCGAGACAAACTGGATCAAGAAACCAGAGCACGGATTGATACCGCCTATCAGGAAATGAATTCTCATGTTGGACTGAATTGGCCGGGGCAATAAATTGCTTGAATATGATTTTAGCCAGATTGGATTTGCCAATCTGGTTTTTGCTGTTTTAAAAATGAGGACTTTGTTATAATTAAAAAGGTTTATGAGCTGTTAATGAATGAAACTGACCGCTTTCGAGCTCGTCTATTATTTTATTGGAAAGAAAATGAAATGTATTTTGGTTTGAGGCTGCTTTTGTATTTTATACCCATGTTTATCTTGTTTTTGTTGCTAGTGTGCTCCCTGGTCTTGTTGATTTTCTGCCTGTTTCTGAGAAGAAATCTCTTCAAGGAAAAGCAGGGGCGCAATTTGCTGCTAGCTATCTTTTGGCTGGGGCTCTTCAATCTTCTGCTGAACTTGCTAGTATAGAAATGATGAGTTCGTAAGGAGAACAGTCCAAATGAAATGATAGGGACTAGCTTTATCCTTGTTCGTTGAAACTAAATATTGATTGAGAATTAAGGAAAGGCTAAATATGTATTTTTTTGAACAACTTTTTCTTTTAATAGACTTTTTAATTCACTTTTTACCACTCTTATTTATCTTTGTTGTTTTTATCGTTTCATGGATAGTTTATATCTGTATAAAGAAGCCTTTCTACAAAAGCATTTATGGGAAAGTGATTAGTCTACTCTTTTTGGGAACTTTGATTTGGAATCTTGTTTATTTTGGCGGAGAAGATCATGGTGGCTCTTACCAATTAGTAAAATTAAGGCCAGGCGAAGCTGTTTATGTAAAGATTAAAAAGCCTAATTTTGAGCTAATAAAGGGTTCAGGAGTCAGTGTTTTAAAATTTAAAGATAAAACAGATGGGAAAATTAGAATT
Organism: Streptococcus sanguinis; assembly: GCF_013343115.1. Lineage (NCBI taxonomy): Bacteria > Bacillati > Bacillota > Bacilli > Lactobacillales > Streptococcaceae > Streptococcus > Streptococcus sanguinis. Next base: position 1,741,730 of record NZ_CP054570.1, on the reverse strand, counting down.
TATGATTCTTATTTGAGAGAGCAGATAGGTGAAAATGAGTATATCTATGATGCAGAAAAAAAGTCTGTTCACTACTATAATGAAAAGGAAGGGGGGGATAACAATCCCAAACGAACAGGCTTTATCCGATTTAGGTGTTGAGTTTAACGAAAACTATAGCATTGATGTCAACTTTACCCAAAATAGAACGTTTGTTTTTAGTGTAAGCGACAGTGATCAAGATATCACTGTCCAAAACGAATCAGATAAACCCATATCTTTTTATGTCAAAGCTTATCACAGAGTCTATGGCTCAGAAGGCAGGGACCGAGATCTAGAATAATATCTTACAAAACATGGTGCTGTTTCTATCCTTCTTATAATATTAGCGTTACAAAAAAACGAATACCACAAAGTTCATTTAGCTTAGCAGGTATTCGTTTTTTTATTTTCCATTTTAGAGCTTCATTTCTTCCGATACTGACTTGGTGTCATTTGGTAGTATTTTTTGAACTGGCGGTTAAAGTTGGACAGGTTATTAAAGCCTGCTTGGCTGGAGATTTCCAGTACAGAGAGATTAGAGTGCTGCAGGAGTTCGGCTGCCTTGCGAAGGCGGAATTGGATCAAGTACTCAATGCAGGAAACGCCCAGATGCTTCTTGAAGAAGTTCATGAAATGGGTAGAGCTGTAGCCGCAAATGCCAGCCAGTTGGTCAATATTCAGGTCTTCTTGGTAGTGGGCATTGATGTAGTCGATGATGGAGCGAATCTTTTCTTCCTTGCGATAGCCTTCTGGTGACAGGTCTTTGGAAATGACATAGCCATTCTCAAAGAGCAGGTAGAAGAGCTGGTTAAGCTGGGCTTTGAGCTGAAACTCGTAGTGAGATTTGCGGAAATAGCCTGTTTCCATAGCTGCTAAGAGGCACTGGCGAATCTCGGCATAGGCTGTATCCGTAGGCTTGATAACATGAGTCAAGTCTAGCTGACCATTGTAGAGGGGCTGCAGATAGTTGATGCTGGCCTGATCCATGGCAGAGTAGCCCATCAGATCCAGATGGAAATTAATAGCGTCCATATAATGGCGCTCGTCGTTGATGGGGTGGATGGAGTGCAGGGCATTGGGACGAATCAGGATAATATCACCTTTTTCGCTGTTAAAGTAGTCGTCGTCAATATGAAATTGTGCTTTTCCTTCGTGGACATAAATCATTTCAACATCGGTATGCCAGTGGAAAAGAATATCTGGATGACCATTTTCAGTGATGGTGCGGGTCAGAGAATAAGGGGTTCCTTGGTTTTTAAAAACGGTATTTTTATGTAGTTGGCCTAAATCAATCATGGGGACACTCTTTCATAGAATAGTACAATTTATTAAGATAATTGTGTTAGAAAATATGTTTGACAACTATTATAATATAAATACAAAAAAAACGAAAGTGAGAAAATGCAAATGGGTAAATTTCCGCAGAATTTCCTCTGGGGCGGTGCAACTGCAGCCAACCAGTATGAAGGCGCCTATAATCTGGATGGAAAAGGCCTGTCTGTTCAGGATGTGACTCCAAAAGGCGGTGTGCCAGCTACGCCAGGTGATTGCAATCCTTTGATTACCGAGGAGCCGACACCAGATAATCTCAAGCTGAAAGGAATTGATTTCTACCATCGCTATAAGGAGGACATTGCCCTCTTTGCGGAGATGGGATTCAAGGTCTACCGGACTTCCATTGCCTGGTCTCGGATTTTTCCAAATGGGGACGAGCTGGAGCCCAATGAAGCTGGTTTGCAATTTTATGACAATCTTTTTGATGAACTGGCCAAATATGGCATTGAGCCTCTGATTACCTTGTCTCACTATGAAACGCCCCTGCATTTAGCGCGTCAGTACAATGGCTGGGCCAACCGCGATTTGATTGGTTTCTACGAGCGCTATGTCCGCACGGTTTTTACTCGCTACAAGGATAAGGTCAAGTATTGGCTGACTTTTAATGAAATCAACTCTGTTCTCCATGCGCCCTTTATGAGCGGCGGTATTGCCACGCCAGCTGAAGAGTTGTCCAAACAAGACCTCTATCAAGCGGTCTATCATGAGCTGGTAGCTTCTGCCTTGGCAACGAAAATCGGTCATGAGATCAATCCTGATTTTAAGATTGGTTGTATGGTCCTGGCTATGCCAGCCTATCCCATGACACCTAAGCCTGAAGATGTGCTGGCAGCACGAGAATTTGAAAATCAAAACTACCTCTTCTCTGATATCCATGCGCGTGGAAAATATCCAGCCTATATTAATCGTTTCTTCAAGGAGAATGGGATTGAGATTCAGTTTGCGCCGGGAGACAAAGAGCTTTTGGCTGAAAATACTGTAGACTTCATTTCCTTCTCCTACTACATGAGTGTGGTTGCGGCCCATGATCCGGAAAATTATTCTTCCGGCCGAGGCAATCTTCTAGGTGGCATCCTAAATCCTCATCTGGCTAGCTCAGAATGGGGCTGGCAGATTGACCCAGTCGGCTTGCGCTTGGTTCTAAATAGCTTTTATGACCGCTATCAGCTGCCTCTCTTCATCGTGGAAAATGGTCTCGGTGCCAAGGATGTCTTGGTGGATGGTCCAACTGGCCCAACGGTTGAAGATGACTACCGCATTGATTATCTTAAACAGCATTTGCAACAGGTAGGAGAAGCGCTGGAAGATGGCGTAGAACTGCTAGGTTACACAACTTGGGGCTGTATTGACCTGGTTTCAGCCAGCACGGCAGAACTCAGCAAGCGTTACGGCTTTATCTACGTTGACCGCAACGATGACGGTAGCGGAACTCTAGCCCGCTATAAGAAAAAATCTTTTGATTGGTACAAAGAAGTCATCGCGACGAATGGAGACAGTCTCTATCAGGATTGAATGACTTAAACAAAATGGCTCCTTATAAAATAAACCAAGTCCTATCTGGCTTGGTTTTTCTATGTTTTAAGGAGGTAATTGGCTGAAGCCTCTTGATTTTGAAAGCAAGATGAGGAAATGCAGTAGTTTGAGGGAAGCTGTTTCTATAAAAAAGTAAGAATTTATTCGCAAAATTACAGCTGTTTGAATCCGTTTACAAAAAAACAAAGACGCCTCAAATAAAATATGGTATAATATGTTAAGAATATCTATTTCAGGAGGGGAAATCATGAGTAGGAAAATCCGTTTCATTTCTCTGCTTACTCTGTTGATTTGTTTTCTGATGGGCTGCAGTCTTTTTCAAAAGAACGGTGGAGGTCCGGGAGAGCAAGGCGGCAAATTTTCGGAAAGTGTTCGTAAGCTGAGAGAAAAATACAGCAAAAATACTCCTTATGATGTCCAAGAAAAGGTCATTGAGATCAAGGAAAATGAGCCTATTACATTTCCGACAGAGGTACAAAAGCCTAACGATTTTGAGACACTGCCCCATGCAGGACAGACTGAGTTGATTTCTTCCTTTGAAATTTATGGGGACAGCAACTTACGAGCTATTTTAGGGGGTGACTTCAAGATGAATGATAAGCGGCAGATAGTGATTGAGCCAGCTTATCATTTCTCTGCGACTAGAGTAGAGGCAAATGGAGAGCATACAGAATATGGTCTAGCCAAGCAAGGTGAGAGCTGGGGTGTTTTTGATACGCTCTATTTGCTGCAACGGGATGATGAGCGAACGGGTAAAAAGCTTAAAAAGCCAAAACTTTGGATCGTTAAGATAGATAAGAAAGGGCGCGACAAGCTAACTCTGAAAACCAAGAGCAGTCTGCTCGGAGATGGACGCTTGCAGCTGGAATGGACGGAAGTACCGGGAGCGGACTCTTATTCCATTATAAAAAGAGAGTATGTGACCATGCCTGGCAGTGATACGAAGACAGGCCTTTATAACTATAAAGAGGTCGATCGGGTCACTTCGACAGTGTATCGGACAGATTTGCCTACCCACTATGATAGCCGCAACGGAGGCCGTTCTGGTGATGATCCAATTCTTGCCAGACAACGGTTGCTGCAGGCTTACGACCAGGATTACAGTAAGAAAACGGTTGAGAAAAAGCCTTATGAACTCCTTGTTGTTCCCCTTAAAGACAAAGAAGCTTTAGGAACTATCAGCAATCCTATCTCATCTGATAGCTTTGCGAAACTGATGCCGAATCAAATCGATTTTCGGACTTTTTCTGACCAGGTTTCCGCCCTGAGGCAGAAAGGAAACATTCCTGAAGAAGCACCGCTGCAGATGATGGATGGCCAGATTCAGAACTTTCCAATCGTCTATGAAAAAATTGAAAAAGAAGGCCGGGATGTCAGATGTCTGGTCTCTATCAAGGGCATGCCTACTGTCAAAACGGACTTTTTCATTGAACAGGCCAGTGTAGAAGAAGTGCAGCCTGTTGTAGATAAGCATAATGAAAAGGTCAATAAAGAGGAAAGCAAGTCTGGTGTTTCAGAGAAATATATCAGCGTAGAGCAGGCTGACTTGGATCTCAAGGGTAAAACAGTCGTTCATGATGTTAGTGATATTGAGGAAAGAGTGGCAGCCAGAAGTGCAGCGCAGGAATATTTTGCCAAGGCCCTTCTGTCCGATGCAGAATATGTTGATTACAGTGAGTTTCCAGAGCTGAGTGAAGGAGATGTCAGTGAATTGCTTCACGATGTTTTAGAGCAAAATCCAGTCATTCAGCAGGGAGTGGTTCCTGCCATTGATGCTAAGAAACATGTGGTAAGTTTTAAATACGATGCTGATGAAACAGCCAAATATAAGAAGGCCCGCAAAAAGGTCAAAGAGATTGTCAAAGACATCATCAAAGATCAGATGAGCGACCGAGAAAAGATTGAGGCAATTAATCAGTATATGATTGAGCATATTAGCTATGATAAGGTTGCTTACCAAGGCTTTTTGAATTACAAAACATCTATTGAGAATAAAGAATCAGAAGAAGCTATTTCAAAAGCGTTTAAAGATATGCAAGACGGTATTCGCAAGTATGAATCTAGTTTTGATATTACTGGTCCGCTATTTGAGGGCAAGGGAGTCTGTCAAGCTTACGCTGTAACTTTCCAGGCTCTTGCTCAGGAAGCTGGTCTCGAAACCATGTATGTGAGTGGAAATACAGATGATTTTGACCCGCATGCTTGGAACTTCGCAAAAGTAGATGGTCAGTGGCTGGCTTTAGATGTTACCTGGAATGACTCTGATGGAGACAGCACTAAAAAAGAAAATGAATACTTGCTATTGGCCATGGACAATCCACTCTACGCACAGAGCCACTATGCCTTTGACAGATACGAAGATGCTATTAAAGAATGATGATCCAAATAGAAGCAATCTTTAAAAGATGCCTAAGTCTTGTAAGACAAGGAAGAAGCCAATCAAAAACCCTGAGATAACAGTATCTCAGGGTTTTTTCTATACTTTTATTTCTTCCAGCTTTCGACTTCTTTCTGGTGGTTTTTGATCCACTCTTTGGCTGCAGCTTCTGGTGAGCTGCCTTCGTTAATCTTAAGCATGACTTCTTCCATGTCCTTTTGAGTCCAGTTGAAGTTGTCTAGGACCTTGTTGACTTCTGGCAAGTCCTTATCTAGATTTTTTCGAGTAATAGTGTGGATAGCTTCCTTGCCGCCCATGGTTCCCTTAGGATCCTTGAGGTATTTGAGGTCGTATTTGGAGAACATCCAGTGTGGTGACCAGCCGGTTACGATGATATCTTCTTTATTCTTAATAGCCTGATCCAGAGCAGTAGTCATGGCTCCTGTTGAGGAAGAAGAAAGATTCCAGCCACTGAGATTACTGTATTCTTGCATAGTCTTCTCAGTCGCGGTCATGATACCAGCGCCGGGCTCAATACCTGTGATGGTTTTCTTGGCTTGGTCTGATAGGTCTTCGATAGAGTCAGCATCCATATAGCTTGGTACGACTAGCCCTGTCTTAACGCCCTCAAGGTTTGGTCCCAAGTCCACTAACTTGTCCTTGTACTCTTTATAGAGAGCAGCATGGGTAGTCGGCAACCAGGCAGAAACCATGGCATCGGCTTCGCCATTAGCAACGGACTTCCACATAACGGCATTGTCCAGCGGTGTGATGGTGACATCGTAGCCCATTTCCTTGAGAGCTTCCGCTATGACATTGGTTGAGGCAACTTCGGAGTCCCATTCAACATAGGCAAGGTTGACCTTTTCTTTTTTGCTTTGCTGGAGCTTGGTCACTTGATTTCCGACAAAGGCTGTCAGGATGACAGCAGCTAGAGCAGACCAGAGCATAATCTTGTTACGTTTTTCCTTAGTAGTGACCGGTGATTTTTTAGCCAGAGGCTGGTTGAGCTTCTGAGTCAGGCGGTCAATGATAATGGCCAGGATAACCAGAGATACCCCATTGACAAATCCGGAACCGATGTCGGCATGCTGCAAGGCAGAGAGAACGCCGCGGCCCAGTCCTGGCGCCCCAATCATAGAGGCAGTAACGACCATAGACAGAGCTAACATGATGGTCTGATTGACCCCAGCTAGGATAGTATTTTTAGCCAGAGGCAGCTCAACTTTGAAGAGCTTCTGCTTGCCAGTACCCCCGAAGGAGTCTGACGCTTCAATCAGCTCGGTCGGAATCTGACGAATGGCTAGATTGGTAAAGCGGACAGTCGGTGGCAGGGCAAAGATGACAGAGGCAAAGACCCCAGGCACCATACCGATACCGAAGAAAGCCACGGCAGGTATCAGGTAGACAAAGGCTGGCATGGTCTGCATAAAGTCCAGCAAGGGCTTGATAACTGCTTCGACACGATTGCTCTTAGCCATCCAAATCCCCAGTGGAATACCGATGATAATGGAAATGGCACTGGAGACGATGACCAAGGTCACAGTGTTCATGAGATTTTCCCAGAGGCCTTGGTTGTAAACAAAGAGCAAGCCTAGGAGGGTGAGCAGGGGCAGTCCTAGCTTACGCTTGGAAATCAAATAGGTAAAAATAGTGATGACTGCGATAAAGAGCAGGGGTGGAATGAAGAGCAGGGTGTCTGTCATTCCATTCATGATGGCATTTCCGATAGCCTGAAGGACCGAGAAAAGCCCGGAGAAGGTATCAGTTACCCAGTTAGTAAAGGCCTCAACCCATTGAGAAACGGGGATTGGCTGTTGTAAAATATCCAAAATGCGAACCTCCCTTATTCTTCAGATTCAGTAGTATTGGCCAAGGCTTCGATGACTCGACCTTTGATAATAACGCCGACTAACTTGTCCTTATCATCTACAACGGCCAGAGGTGCTGGTGAATCGTAAATCAGCGGGAAAATATCAGTAATCAGGGTTTCCTGAGTGACCTTGCGGACGTTCTTATCAATCACTTCAGCCAGAGCTTGATGTTGCTTACGGGCATCTCGGGCGCCTTCGGCAGTCAGACTGCCCTTGAGATGCCGCTTCCTATCCACAGCCAGCAGCATACTGACCTCTTCTTTTTTCATCCGATTAAGAGCCACAGTTGGTCCGTCGATGTCAATGTTGGTAGTCAGTGGCGTTGTCATGATATTCTGAGCAGTCAAGACCTTGGAGCGGTCCACATCTTCAACGAACTCTCGAACGAAGTCGTTGGCTGGATTGGTCAGGATTTCCTCACCGGTGCCAATCTGCATAATCTGACCGTCAGCCATAATAGCAATACGGTCACCGATACGCAGGGCCTCATTGAGATCGTGGGTGATAAAGATAATGGTACGCTCATGCTCTGCCTGCAGATCCAGCAGCTCATCCTGCATTTCGCGGCGGATGAGGGGGTCTAAAGCTGAGAAGGCTTCGTCCATGAGCAGAATATCAGGATTGTTGGCCAAAGCTCGAGCTAAGCCAACCCGCTGCTGCATCCCACCGGAGAGCTGATCGGGGTATTGGTCCTTGAAGGACAGGAGACCGGCATTGTCTAGAGCTTGTTCAGCTAGGCGCGTGCGCTCTTCCTTATCAACACCTCGAACTTCCAGACCGAACTCAGTATTTTCCAGAATGGTCCGATGTGGAAAGAGGCCGAAGTTCTGAAAGACCATATTGAGCTTGTGGCGGCGAACGTCACGCAGCTCTTCTTCGTTCATCTTGGCCACATCTTGGCCGTCGATGTAAATGTCGCCTGATGTCGGGTCAATCAATCGGTTGAGCAGGCGGATAAGGGTAGATTTCCCACTACCGGACAGTCCCATGATGACAAAAATTTCTCCGATCTGAACTTCAAAGTTTACATCGTAAACTCCGACAGTAGCACCGGTTTTTTCTAAAATTTCCGTTTTGCTTTTGGCTTGCTGCACCATTTCCAGTGCCTGCTTTTGCCTTTTACCGAAAATTTTAGTCAAATGTTTTACTTCTAGTTTATTCAACGTATTTCTCCTTTTACAAAAGTGACTACATGTTTATTTTGATAAGTTGTCACTTAAAAGACCATCACAGTATAACATCGTGTGGTCACTTTGTCAAACCCAAAAGACCGTCAGACCGGCATTTTTCGACTATTATAAAAAAGGAGGATGATTTTCTAGAATATTTCTGAAAGTCGCAAAAGGCTTGTCAGACAGCGGATTCGCCTGTCTATTCTGCTTTTTGACAAAGAAAAAACAAGCGCTGTTTCACTTGTTTGTTTCAATTTCATTAAAAAATAAATTATGCATCAAACCGACTGATAATTCGTTGCCAACAAAGTAGATGGTATTGCCGGCTTCCAGCTTGGTATAAGGACCAGGCGAGATTAGGAGTTGGTCTCCCTGCTGGACTGCGACAATGGTAGCGCCAGTCGAGTGCCAGATATTGAGCTCATTGATAGATTTTCCTAGGTTGATGGCGTCTGCTGAGAGCTGGAGCTCGTAGGGATTGAAAGGGAAGCGCTGCTGGACATCTTTAGTTCGGCTGAGAAGCTGATTGAGCAGCTGGGAAAAGTTGGCAAATTCTTCCTCTTGGCGTTGGATGCTCTGGTGGAGCTTGCTTTTGAGGTCCTGCAGAGAGTTGACATCTTTATAGGTCTCAAGGAACTGCTGGGCTTTTTCCTTGGAAGAAATGAAGGCTCCACTGCCGTGGCGGACTTCCATGATTTCCAGGTCTACCAGCACATTAATAGCCTTGCGGGCTGTCTCAGGTGAGACATTGAAGTTGCTGGCTAGGGTAGAGCGGGCATAGATCTTGCTTCCGATGGGATATTTGCCGTCAACGATTCGCTCGGCAATGGCGACGGCAATCTGCTGGTAGCGTGGGAATGCGACTTCTTTTTTGCTCATGAGGACCTCCAATTTACAACAGAAATATAGCTATGATTATAATATAAAACTGGAAGATTGAAAAGTGCTCTTTGTAAAATCGACTGTCCTATCCGCCTCTTCTTACCTTTCTTTTTACTTTTTTAAGTAGTATAATATGTCTAAAAGTCAGAGGTTTTCTGGAAGGGGTGAGGATATTTATGTCACAATTTATCTTGGTATTACTGGGCTTTTTGGCGGTGCTAGTGCTTGTCATAGTCTCTGCTATTCGGAGAAAGCTTCGCTTTAAGAAGCGTTTAGCTACTGCTTGGGGAAGTCGTGAGCGGGTGGATTGCCGGCCAGACAGTGAGTCCAGTCTGTATGAGTCTTTTTTGCTAGACGAAGAAGCTGGAACCTATGATAGTCTGGTGGACGACCAGACTTGGGGAGATTTGGACTTTTTTGATGTTTTTCAGGATATTGATACAGCAGCCCAATCCAGTCTAGGTTCAGAGTACCTTTACAGCAAACTTCGCCTGTTGCATTTCGAGGCAGATCAGGAATTTGATGATTTGCAGGCCAATTTGACCCAGCATCCAGAGGTGCGCATTCAGCTGCAGCTGCTTTTTTCTGAGCTTGGCAAGAAAAATCACAATCAAGCTAAGAAACTGATCTATAAACCAGCTCAGGCGAATCACAAGGGAAGTTTTTACCTGTTTTTGGCTGCGATTCCGCTACTTTCCCCTTTACTCTATTTTATCAATCCTAGTCTGGGATATATAGTTCCCATCATCAGCATGGCCTTTAATATCGTTTATTCCATGGCCACGCGCTGGTCTCTAGAGATGAAGTTAGACAGCATGGGCTATCTGGTACGGATCTTCTATATTGGTGAAAAGATCGCCCGCCTGCCCTTGCCCCAGCAAGCTTCTCTAAAAGAAGCGGTGGCTTCTTTTAGCCGAACACGGCTTTTTGGAGAAGTCTTTCGGCCCCAGTCGGGTGCCTCTGAGCTGGAGATTTTCTATCTCTATATCAACTCCGTCTTGCTGATACCTCAGTTGGCTCAGGCCTATATCTCCAATCGTCTGGTCAAGGCCAATCAACAGGCTAGGCAAGTGCTGGAGATTCTAGGTCGCTTAGAGGCAGCGATTGCTGTACTTAACTACAAGGAAAGCCTGCCGATTTATGCGAAACCTAGCTTTACAAGCTCAGCTGGGATGAAGGGCAAGGGTCTCTATCATCCACTCTTAGAGCGACCTGTTAGCAATGATTTGGACTTTTCTAAGAATATGATGATTAGTGGCGATAATGCTTCTGGAAAATCGACTTACCTGAGAATAGCAGCTATCAATGCTATCTTGGCTCAGGGGCTAGGCTTTGCTTGTGCAGAGAACTTGACCTTGCAGCATGGTCATGTCTTGAGCTCAATGGATGTGACCGATGACATCGGCTCTGGGGATAGTTACTTTATCGCCGAGAGCAGGGCTATTGAGCGCATGATAGATTCCTTGGAAGAAGAGGGCTTGCACTACTTTTTCATCGATGAGCTTTTTAAGGGAACCAATACTGTTGAGCGGATTGGTGCAGGACTAGCAATCATTGATTGGCTAGCCCAGAAGCCCTGTCTTTACATGATTTCGAGCCATGATGTGGAGTTGGTAGCAGCCTCTGGTCAGCTCAATGCTCAATATCACTTTGACAGTCAATATATAGCAGGAGAGATTGTCTTTGACTATAAGATTAAGCAAGGCAGCGCTTTGACCAAGAATGCGGTTAATACACTAGAGAGCCTGAACTATCCAGAAGAGATCACGGATACAGCCAGGGAGATAATCACCGCCTACGAAGCCAGCGGCAACTGGAGCTTGCTGGGAAAGGGACAGTCCAAATTGGATGACAAAGATAGAAATGGATAAAAAGATGACTGTAAAGATGATAGCGACAGACATGGATGGAACCTTGCTGGACGGACAGGGACAGCTGGATTTGCCACGTCTGGCTACTATTTTAGATGAGCTGGATAAGAGAGACATTCGCTTTGTGGTGGCTACTGGCAATGAAATTCCACGGATGCGTCTGCTATTAGGAGATTTGGTAGAACGAATGACCTTGGTAGTCGCCAACGGAGCCCGGATTTTTGAAAAGAACCAGCTAAGCATGAGCAGCTTCTGGGAACCTGGATTGATTAGGGATGCGCTGGCTTACTTTGCTGGGCGTGAAAAGGAGCTTCAGCTGGTTGTGACTTCTGAAAGAGGTGGCTTTGTCCAGGAGGGTACAGAGTTTCCCTTGATTGAAAAAGTCATGACCAAGGAAATAGCCCAGTTTTTCCACAAGCGGATGAACTTTGTGCCAAGCCTTCAGGATTATCCCTTTGACAAGGTCTTAAAAATGAGTATGATGGTAGAAGAGGCTGCAGCAGCAGAGCATGCTCGTCTGATTAATCAGCATTTTGCTGGCCGATTGAGCGCTGTTGCCAGTGGTTACGGTGCGATTGACATCCTCCAAGATGGGATGCACAAGGCTTGGGGCTTGCAGCAGCTGATGGCTAAGTGGCAGATTCAAAGCTCAGAAATAATGGCTTTTGGGGATAGTGAAAATGACATAGAAATGCTTGAATTAGCAGGTATTTCTTACGCTATGGAGAATGGCGATGAGCGGGTCAAAAAGATAGCGGACTACCTAGCGCCAGCAAATACAGAAGCCGGTGTTTTACAGATACTTGAGCAATACTTAGAAGAGGAAAGGGAATAATGGCAGTACAATTACTAGAAGAATGGCTTCTCAAGGAGCAGGCAAAATTGCAGCAAAACTACAGAGAGCTCAATCAACTCTCTGTCAAGGAGCCAGACATCATCTTTATTGGAGACTCCATCGTAGAATACTATCCGCTTCAGGAGCTCTTACAGACGGATAAAAGACTGATTAACCGTGGCATTCGGGGCTATAAGACTGATTTGCTTTTAGAAAACCTAGATGCCCATCTCTTTGGGCAGGCTTTGGATAAGGTCTTTATCCTGATAGGTACCAACGATATTGGCAAGGAGATGCCTCAGACAGAAACGCTGGCTAATTTGGAAGCCGTTATTCAGGAGATTTCTCGTGACTATCCTCTGGCTCAGATCCAATTGCTGTCGGTCCTGCCGGTCAATGAAGCTCCCGCCTACAAGAGCACGGTCTATGTCCGCAGCAATGAAAAGATTCAGGCTCTCAATCAGGCCTATCGCCAGCTGGCTAGCGCCTACATGAATGTCCAGTTTATTGATCTCTACGATACCTTTCTGGACGAGGGAGGCCAGCTGCGCCCAGACTACACAACAGATGGTCTCCATCTGACCATTCCTGGCTATGCAGTCCTGTCCAAGGCTTTGCAGGAATATTTGTAGTTTCTTCGAAAGAACACAGCTCTGTTTTACCGGAACAGAGCCTTTTTTATTTTCCTTAACTTACAAATTTTTTCTGTGAACAATACTTGATTTCAAAGGGATTATGAAAATTATTATAAAACACATTGGACTTTGTGAAAAAAATCAGGGCTTGGTGTTATGTAATAGTTCTATATCATCTTTGAGCATATTCTTATACAAGAGCGAAAAAACATGATAAATTGATAGAGTAAAGTTTCTTGAAGCGTTTTCATTCACAAATGGAAATATTTTCAACAACTGAAAATTTATTTTATTGAAGGAGAGTTATTATGACTCAAGGAAAAATTACTGCATCTGCAGCAATGCTCAACGTATTGAAAACATGGGGCGTAGACACTATCTACGGTATCCCATCAGGAACACTCAGCTCATTGATGGATGCTTTGGCTGAAGACAAAGATATCCGCTTCTTGCAAGTTCGCCACGAAGAAACAGGTGCTCTTGCAGCGGTCATGCAAGCTAAATTCGGCGGCTCAATCGGGGTTGCAGTTGGTTCAGGTGGTCCAGGTGCGACTCACTTGATTAACGGTGTTTACGATGCAGCTATGGATAATACTCCATTCCTTGCTATCCTTGGATCACGTCCAGTCAACGAACTCAACATGGATGCCTTCCAAGAGCTCAACCAAAACCCAATGTACAACGGTATCGCTGTATACAACAAACGTGTAGCTTACGCTGAGCAATTGCCAAAAGTAATCGACGAAGCTTGCCGTGCTGCTGTTTCTAAAAAAGGGCCAGCTGTTGTTGAAATCCCAGTAAACTTTGGTTTCCAAGAAATCGACGAAAACTCATACTACGGTTCAGGTTCTTACGAGCGCTCATTCATCGCTCCTGCCTTGAACGAAACTGAAATCGACAAAGCTGTTGAAATCTTGAACAAGGCTGAGCGCCCAGTTATCTACGCTGGATTTGGTGGTGTCAAAGCTGGTGAAGTGATTACTGAATTGTCACGTAAAATCAAAGCGCCAATCATCACAACTGGTAAAAACTTTGAAGCTTTTGAGTGGAACTACGAAGGTTTGACAGGTTCTGCTTACCGTGTTGGTTGGAAACCAGCCAACGAAGTGGTCTTTGAAGCAGACACCGTTCTTTTCCTTGGTTCAAACTTCCCATTTGCTGAAGTATACGAAGCCTTCAAGAACACTGAAAAATTCATCCAAGTAGATATCGACCCTTACAAACTTGGTAAACGCCATGCTCTTGACGCTTCTATCCTTGGTGATGCAGGTCAAGCGGCGAAAGCGATTCTTGATAAGGTAGACGCAGTTGAGTCTACTCCATGGTGGCGTGCAAACGTTAAGAACAACCAAAACTGGCGCGATTACATGAACAAACTCGAAGGTAAAACTGAGGGTGAATTGCAATTGTACCAAGTTTACAATGCTATCAACAAACATGCTGACCAAGACGCTATCTACTCAATCGACGTTGGTAACTCTACTCAAACATCAACTCGTCACCTTCACATGACACCTAAGAACATGTGGCGTACATCTCCACTCTTTGCGACAATGGGTATCGCCCTTCCTGGTGGTATTGCTGCTAAGAAAGACAATCCAGACCGTCAAGTATGGAACATCATGGGTGACGGTGCATTCAACATGTGCTACCCAGACGTCATTACAAATGTTCAATATGACCTTCCAGTTATCAACTTGGTTTTCTCAAATGCTGAGTATGGCTTCATCAAGAACAAATACGAAGATACTAACAAACACTTGTTTGGTGTAGACTTCACAAACGCTGATTATGCGAAAATTGCCGAAGCACAAGGTGCTGTTGGATTTACAGTTGACCGTATCGAAGACATCGATGCAGTCGTTGCAGAAGCTGTAAAACTCAACAAGGAAGGCAAGACAGTTGTCATCGATGCCCGCATCACTCAACACCGTCCGCTTCCAGTAGAAGTACTTGAACTCGATCCAAAACTTCACTCAGAAGAAGCTATCAAAGCCTTCAAGGAAAAATACGAAGCAGAAGAACTCGTACCATTCCGCCTCTTCTTGGAAGAAGAAGGATTGCAATCACGCGCAATTAAATAATTCCTCTCGCCGAAAATCAAATGTAAACTGTGTCATCTTAACCTTGCCGTACAGCAGTACTGCCTGCGGTTCGATGTCTTGTTTATAACTTGATTTTCTTAGAGCGGAACTTGAAAAGATCGGAGCAATCCGGTCTTTTTATGGAGGATAGTAAATGAATTTAAATCAATTAGATATCATCGTTTCAGATGTTCCTCAAGTCTGTGCTGACTTGGAGCGTATTTTTGATAAAAAGGCAGACTATGTTGACGACAGTTTTGCTCAGTTCACGATTGGCAGTCATTGCCTCATGTTGTCCCAAAATCATTTGATTCCTTTGGAAAATTTCCAGACAGGAATCATTCTTCATATCGAGATTGAGGATGTAGACCAGAATTACCAGCGGTTGAAAGAGCTTGGTGCTGAGATTTTACACGGCCCAGCTGTAACTGATTGGGGTACGGAATCGCTGCTAGTTAAAGGCCCTGCTGGTCTAGTGATTGATTTTTATCGAATGAAATAGGATGCGTAGTCATTTGAAGTTAACCTTAGAGGAAGGAATAGCGAGATTGTGTCTCGACGAACAGAAATGTGATAGTACGGCATGTATAGTAGTAGATAAGGGAATTTGAAATTAGTTTGTACTCGATTAAAAATTATTAAAATGTAGAACTTTTCTAATATTCTGATTTTTCTTGAATTATTATTTTAATAGTTATACAATGTATTTAAAATAAAGCAAAGATAAAGAGATGGTAATATGAAAGTTATCACGATATATCTTAAGGTATGATACTGAAGATGGTAGTGTATATTTTAATATCAAAAATAATCATTCATTTTTGATTACGAATGAATTGAAGAAGAATATACAAGAAAATAAAACAACGGAAAGTGAATATATTGCCTATTTTGGAAGAGAATAAACATTTACTTGAAGAAAATGAGGTAAACAAATATTTAAAACAGATAGAAGATAGGAATAATGAGATTGTAATATTTGTTAAATTTATATAATAAAAATGGAGAGGAGTGCTAGCCACTCTCTTTTTCTAGGAGGGCATTGTGAATAAAATATTTCACTATCTGGACAAGAAAACGAAGTTTTATACTATCATTGGCGCACTGGCAAATGGAGGTTTGGCTCTTGCTCAACCCTTAGTCGTATCACAAGCCTTGTCCTTAAATCAAGGAGAATTGACTTATTCTAAAATTATACAGTTTGCTGTTTTTGGCTTTACAGTATACTTTGTCCTGTATAGCTTAATGCTCTTTTGTAATCATACAC
The DNA here is from genome assembly GCF_013343115.1 of Streptococcus sanguinis. Classification (NCBI taxonomy): domain Bacteria; kingdom Bacillati; phylum Bacillota; class Bacilli; order Lactobacillales; family Streptococcaceae; genus Streptococcus; species Streptococcus sanguinis. The sequence continues at coordinate 1,725,844 of NZ_CP054570.1, read as the reverse complement.
ATAATGTTTTTCGTCGTGAAATTCAAATGAATATGAGGGCAGATTTATTTGGCAAGCTGATGACAAATAAAGATTTTAGCGAAGATGAAAAAATCACCATGCTCACACAAGATATGGAGTATTTGGGGGATAATTACTTAGAAAAATACGTCAATATCATTTGCTGGAGCTTTGTTGCATTACTAACAGCGATTTATATTATTTCGCAAAATTTGTTGCTAGGTAGCATTTTTGTCTTTTTCACTATTTTGCGTCCTATTCCTCAGTTCTTGATGAATAAAAGACTCAAACATACTGGTGATGACATGGCGCAAGGCAGAGTAGATGTTCATAATCAAGTATCTGATAGTATCCGAGGAGCACATACTCTACTCATGAACCAAGCAATTTCTGAAAATCAGAACAGATTTTGGAAGATTAATCTAAATTATCAACGAGCAATTCAAAAATTTTGCTTTACCCATAATATTATTTTCTTTTGCAACGGTTTCATGGTCTTTTTGAGCCAAGTTTTACCACTTGTTTTAGGTTTTTACTTTGCTATGGCTGGGCAGAAAGTGTCAGTGGCAAGTCTTGTTGCCATGTACATCGCAGCAGGTCAACTAGTGAGCCCTATTCAGACTATTATGTATGATGCTGTAGATATACAAGGGGCCAAAACGACAGCTGATAAGATTTTTGGAATATTAGAAATTGGAGATGTAAAACAGATAGATAAAAAAGATGCGCAAGAATTGCATGCCCTGCACATTAAAAATTTAAGTAAATCTTATGGTGACAGACAGCTTTTTACTCACTTAAACTTGGATGTTCAAGCAGGTCAGAAAGTTTTAATCAAAGGACCGAGTGGTTGTGGTAAGTCAACCTTGTTCCGACTCATTACTGGAGAAGAAATAGCAGATGAGGGAGAAATTATCGGCGTGACAACTGTTAATGAATGTACATCAAGTTTTGTATCCAGTATAGGAATTATTAACCAACACCCATTTCTCTTTAATGATACAGTGCGTTACAATTTGACCTTAGGACAAGAATTTTCTGAGGAAGAGCTGCTTGCTGTTTTGAAACAAGTCAAACTGGATTTTGAATTGACGGGTGGGCTGGATTTTATTATCAAGAATAACGGGGAGAATATTTCTGGGGGACAAAGGGTGCGGATTGAATTGGCACGCTTTCTTCTTCGTAGAAAAAATCTGTTGTTGGCTGATGAAGTAACAGCAACCCTAGATAAAGAAAACGCCCTCATGGTACGTGAACTACTATTTTCTCTTCCTGTTATGATGTTAGAAATTGCCCATCATATTGATGATGAAAGTAGATATCAACAAGTTGTAGATTTAGGAAAATATTGATTCTGGCCCAAAAGTCAGTTTTATCATAAAAAGAAGTAAATATTTCAGCAATAAAAGACCCAGTATCAAGATTTTTCAGCACATAAAAATATTTGTTTTTCTGCTTATAACTATTTTTCCTAACTTCACTCTTATTTCTTATCACAAGATTGTGATAGTTTACATCTTTATAACAAAAGTTTTAAAGACTTGATTGTTTTGAAAGAAGATTATAAAATAAGATTCAGCAAAAATGAAAGAGGCTTTGAAAATGTCTGAAAAACAAATGAAAGTTTTGGGTTGGGTAGCGACCTTCATGTCTGTTATGATGTATGTGTCTTACTTCCCACAAATCATGAACAACTTGGCTGGTCAAAAAGGAAACTTCATCCAGCCCTTGGTTGCAGCGATTAACTGCAGTCTCTGGGTCTACTATGGACTTTTCAAAAAGGAAAGAGATATCCCTCTTGCAGCAGCCAATGCACCCGGGATTGTTTTTGGCCTAGTAACGGCTATCACGGCTTTGATTTAAAAGGAACAGAGAAGACTGGTTTTCAGTCTTCTTTTTTTGTTTAAGGAGAGGGCAATTGCTTTTTTTGAGAGGATAATTTTTAAAAAATGATCTGATCAACTTAAATAGTAGAATAGTATCAGTATGTAACAATATTTTATAAGAAAAGGTTTACATAATGAGCTATAATATAAGTAAATGAACAAGCAAATAAGAAAGCGAGTAGAAATATGACTGAAAAACTGACTTTTCCGGATGGTTTTTTGTGGGGTGGAGCGACAGCTGCCAACCAATGCGAGGGCGCTTACGATGCGGATGGTCGCGGGCTGGCCAATGTAGACGTGGTGCCGATTGGTGAGGACCGTCTGGCCATCATCACGGGTAAGAAAAAGATGTTTGACTTTGAGGAAGGCTATTTCTACCCAGCTAAGGAAGCTATTGACATGTACCATCGCTTCAAGGAGGATATTGCTCTCTTTGGCGAGATGGGTTTTAAGACCTATCGTCTGTCCATTGCTTGGAGCCGGATTTTCCCTAAGGGGGATGAGCTGGAGCCCAATGAAGCTGGCCTGAAATTTTACGAAGACCTCTTTAAGGAATGCCACAAGTACGGTATTGAGCCCTTGGTGACCATTACTCACTTTGACTGTCCCATGCACTTGATTGAGCAATATGGTGGTTGGCGAAATCGTCTCATGCTGGAATTTTACGAGCGTCTCTGCCGCACTCTCTTTACCCGCTACAAGGGATTGGTCAAGTACTGGCTGACCTTCAATGAAATTAACATGATCCTCCATGCACCCTTTATGGGGGCTGGGCTCTGCTTTGAAGAAGGGGAAAATGAGGAGCAGGTCAAGTATCAAGCAGCCCATCATGAGCTAGTCGCGTCAGCCATTGCCACCAAGCTGGCTCATGAGATTGATCCGGAAAATAAGGTCGGCTGTATGTTAGCGGCGGGTCAAAATTATCCTAACACCTGTCATCCACGCGATGTATGGGCTGGTATGGAGGAAGACAGGAAAAACTATTTCTTCATTGATGTGCAGGCGCGTGGCGAATATCCCAACTATGCCAAGAAAGCTTGGGAGCGCGAGGGCATCACTGTCGAAATGACAGAAGAAGACCTGCAGCTGCTCAAGGAGCATACGGTGGACTTCATTTCCTTCTCTTACTACTCTAGCCGGGTAGCTTCGGGCGATTCTAAGGTCAATGAGCTGACCGAGGGCAATATCTTTGCTTCTCTCAAGAACCCTTATTTGGAAGCTTCTGAGTGGGGCTGGCAGATTGATCCGCTGGGCTTGCGTATTACGCTAAATACCATCTGGGATCGCTATCAAAAGCCCATGTTTATCGTGGAAAATGGTCTGGGTGCAGTGGATACTCCAGATGAAAATGGCTATGTGGCTGATGATTACCGGATTGACTACTTGGCGGCCCATGTCAAGGCCATGCGGGAAGCCATCAATGAGGACGGCGTGGTGCTGTGGGGCTACACGACCTGGGGCTGTATCGACCTAGTATCAGCCGGCACTGGCGAGATGAAGAAGCGCTATGGCTTTATCTACGTGGACCGGGACAATGAAGGTAAGGGGACACTCAAACGTTCCAAGAAAAAATCCTTTGATTGGTACAAGGAAGTTATCGCGACTAACGGAGCATCTGTGAAATAAACTAAGGCTGAGATATGAATGTCTCAGCCTTTTTCCTTAGCCCTCAAGGGCGAAAGTAATACTTCTAAAAATGATTTTGCAAAAAATTTTAAACATTTTGAGCCTCCTTTTTATAGCACATGCATTTCTTATTTCTTTCTATTTTAAAGTTCGATTCTCAAATATCCTTCAAGTAATTCTAAAATATTTCTAAAGTTTTTCGAATAGTCCATCTTTTATTGACTTAGCCTCTTATCCTTGCTACACTAGTGATAGGAAATTTCTGGAGGCGAGTGTTTATGGCTCATATTTTACTCATCGAAGACAACAGTGATATTCATGAAATTCTAAAAGAACTTTTTCAGAAGGAACACACGGTTTATTCCGCCTATTCGGGGACGGAGGGCATTTCGCTGTTTGAGCGGGAGGAGATTGATTTGGTCCTTTTGGATATCATGCTACCGGGGAAGAACGGTGATGAAGTGTTGAGGGAAATTCGCAGCAGCAATGCTACGGTGCCAGTGGTTATGCTGACGGCCCTTGGGGAGAAAGCGCTGGTTAGTCAGTACCTGCTGAATGGTGCTAATGATTATATCGTCAAACCCTTCAATCTGGATGAGGTTTTTGCCCGTATCACCGTGCAGCTGCGCAGCCAGCAGGCTTTGACTGGCGAAGAAGAAGGCCAGTCCTTTAAAAATATTCGTCTGCTCAAGGCTACCTTTGAGGCGGTCTGTGGAGAGAAAAGCGTACGTCTGAGCAAGAAAGAATATCATATCCTCCAGCTCTTGCTCCGTCATCCCAAGAAGATCTACACCAAGGAAGAGCTCTTTGAGCAGGTCTGGGAAGAGAGCTATCTGCCTGGGGATAATACCCTGAATACCCACCTCAGCAATCTACGTAAGAAACTGGCTCAGTTGGATCCAACAGAGGAATACATAGAGACTGTTTGGGGACTAGGTGTCCGGCTCAAGGAGGACTGATATGTTGGTGTTAGTCATTTTATTTGCCCTTATCAGCCTGTTTTTGGCCATTGGTTTCATACGCTATCATCTGGCGGTCAAGGATGTGGCTCAGCAGATTCGTCGGAAGCGGCAGACAGGGAGCCAGAATCGTCTGGCTCCTGCTGCCCATGCCCCCAGTATTTTGGAGCTGACAGAGGAAGCAGAGCTGCTCTTTCGGGAGCTAGATAAGACGACCTTTGTCGTCCAGCAGGAAAAGAAGACGCTGGATATGGCTATCAGTAATATCGCCCATGATATCCGTACCCCTCTGACCATTGCCAGTGGCTACACCCAGCAGCTGCTGAAGGATGATAGTCAGGAAAGTCAGCAGCTAATCAAAATTGCAGATAGTCTGGGAATGGTATCCAAACGGCTGGAAGCCTTGATGGAGTACCGCCGGCTGATGGAGGGAGCCATACGAGCCAATGTCCAGCCGACAGATATATCTCAGCTGGTAACCCAGCAGCTTTTTACCTATTATGACGCCTTCCAGAAAGCCCAGATGGACCTGCAGGTAGAGCTGGCTGAAGGTCTAGAGCTAGAGACAGACCCAGAAATTCTAGAGCGCATTGTCCAAAATATGATAAGCAATGTCCTCAAGCACGGCCGTAAGGCCGCCAGCATTTCTCTGAAAAAAGAGGGCGAGCATTGTATCTTTACCGTCAAAAATATCGTCCAGCAGCCTATCCAATATCTGGATAAGCTGACTAATCGCTTTTACTCAGAAAACCTATCCAGCAGCGAGGAGTCTTCAGGGCTGGGGCTCTACATCACCCAGCAGTTAGTCGAAATCCTAGGCGGGGACTTGACAATGAAAGCAGAGGACGACTGGTTTGAACTGGTTGTGACTTTGTAAAAAAGACTTGAAAAAGCAAAACAAGGAAGGCTCAGCTCTATCAGCTAGTCTCAAAATCCGCTCAAAAACCTCAGTTAATTTTCGAATTGGCGGAGGTTTGTTTTTAGATTAAGTCGAAGAAAGGCATGATAAAGATGCCTTTTTGTTTTGTGATTTGAAAAGCAAGTCATATCAGCGAGGTCATTTTAACAGTCAAAGTGAAAAATCAGCCAACTGCTCTAAACCCTTGATATAACTGACTTGCAACTGACAGTTGACAATGATTCCAAGTTCAATCACTCAAAAAGCAACTAGATGTTTTCTTTATTCCAAGTCCAGTCGCTAGAAAGGCAACTGGCTTTTTTGTTAATCTGAAAGTAGAAGCCAAGTTTTTGATTTCGGAATGAACGAGTCGCTGTCTTTGAAGATTTGGATCAAAAACTTGAGTTTAATTATATTATAAGGAGGTATTCTCATGAATACAGAAACAACTATCAAACCACAACCAAAACTAATTTTGCCGTTCCTGGCTTGGAACTTCGGCTGGACATGGGGATTCTGGCTATTGGACATTATCCTCAAAAACCTTTGGCCAGACAGTCCACCCACAGCCTATCTAGCTCTTGAAGCTATTCTAAATGGTATTGCTATGTTTGGGCCTATGCTGGCCAGTCTAATCGTACTGAAAAAGAAAGGCTTCAAGGCCATTTGCTCCTATCTCTTTTCAGGCAAGAAAGAGACCTGGCTCTACTTGCTAATCTATGGTGGCGGTCTGACCACCTTCTATGCCCTAGCTTCTGGCGGCAAGCTGGTAGACGGCGCTTTAGTAAGATTTCCTTGGTTTTTTATCTATTGTATTGTCCTATCGGGCGGGATTGAAGAATTTGGCTGGCGCGGCTTCCTACAGCCGGCCTTAGAGAAAAAGTTTTCTTTCTTTGTCTCTACCTTGATGACCGGTATTATTTGGTCCATCTGGCATATTCCTCTCTGGTTTTACGATCGCTTTTATGATAGAAGCCAGGATCTTTTCTCAGTTTATATCATTTTCTGTATCCTTCTATCTTTTTGGCTTGCAGCTCTGTATAAGAAGACCCAGTCTGGCCTTGCTTGTAACATCTTTCATGCGCTCTCCAACACCCTCATCCCGACTTTTGTTGGAATAGCTCAAGCTAACAATCAATTGGATTTCTCTCAAGTCAATCCCTTCCTTTACTTTGGAGGTGTGATTATCCTGACACTTTATAGTATCTATCTCTGGTATCGGGCGGATAGGGAGGAAAAAGCTCTTCCATCTAAAGAAGAAGTCTAGCATTTTATGAAGAGATGACAATCAGACTTTGCAGTCTCTCCGCCTTGTGCTATAATAAGTGTCAATGAAAGAAAGTATAAAAAATAAGAAAGAATAGGTAAAACAATCCATGAATCTATCAGACAGAATCCAGTACCTGCGAAAAGCGCGGGGCATTTCTCAGGAGGGGCTAGCCGACCAACTCGGTGTGTCTAGACAGGCCGTTTCCAAGTGGGAGAGCGAGCAGAGTATGCCTGATTTGGATAAGATCATTTCCATGAGTGACTATTTTGATGTGACCACAGACTATCTGCTCAAGGGAATTGAGCCTGTAGTCCAGAAAGAGGAAGAGCAGTCAATCAAGTACAGGAGAATAGCCAGCAATATTTGCTATCAGCTCTCTCTTGGCTTTATCGGTCTGGGCATCATCCTCTCCATTATCCTAGCTGATTTTCTCAAGATTAGTGTCTTGCTAACGCCGGTGCTGATTGTTCAGGGAGTAGGGCTGCTGGTGTGGGGAACGGGCCGCAATCTATCCGAGGTAAGACCTTCTTTTCAGGTTAAGCTAGCCTTGATTTTATTCTTGATCTTTGTTCCCCTTGGATTTCTATCTAATATTCTTTTTCCTCTGGGCAAGATCTTTCCATATCCGACCAGTTTGGCAGCTAGTCTTACCTTTGTCACTTTCTACCTTATCCTAGGAGTCTGCATCAGTCTGTTCTTGAAAAAGCAAGATTGGAAGCAGTGAAAGAAAGCCGATAAAGCCGGCTAGACCAGAAAGGGTGAAATCCGCTCATCATCCAATTAAAATCCGCTCAAAAAAACTCAGCTAATTTAGTGATTAGCTGAGTTTTTATTTTACAAATCTCTCTTTTTCAGTGTAGCCAGTCCTGCTAAGCTAAAGACCGTGATCAGACTGAGAGCAAAGATAGCTGTTTTGATGATGACACTTGGTATTGAAGCGTCTCCGTAGACGAACTCCATCTTGATAGCCTTGAACCATTCATTATTGGCATCAACCATTTGACTAGGGAGGCCGAGTAAGATGTAGGTCATGATATAGGTGATAAAGACGACACTATAGTTTCGAGTCAAGTAGAGGACAAAGCTGGTAATGCAGTACCAAGCATAGGTACAGATGACCTGCATGACAAAGAGTATTGCGAATTGTCCCCAGAAATTAGCTGGCAGGGTTCCCATATTACCACCGGTTCGGACAAATTCGATGACAATACCAAAAATGTAGAGCAGTATGAACTGCATAGGAAGTAAGCTACCGATAGTCAGTGATTTAGAGAAGTAATACTGGGTCCGAGTCTTGCCTGTAGTCAGGTTATTGTGATAAAGTTTGTCATTGAGATCAACACCGAGAAGCAAGCTAGTCATGACATTGCAGGCAATAAAGAGCATGCCGCTGTTGTAGGAGACGACATCTATGGCAAAAAAGATACCGTTGTCGGAACTGACAACTTTGGAAGTGAAAATGCCGAGGAGAATTCCAAAGATGCAGAAAGCCTGCACTCCCCAGAATCCTACGGAGCGGAAGAGACGGTAGTAATCCGCCTTGATACTATTAAACATGAGTGTTTCCTCCTTGTTGGTTGATTAAGTCTGTAAAGTATTTTTCTAAGTCTTTGTGGGCGTAGTAGATTTCCCCGATTGGGATGTCGGCTAGGACTAGTTCCTTGGCAATCTTGCGAATTTCTTGTACCTTACCGGAAATATGCAGCTCATCTTCCTTGTTGGTCGGTCTGAGCTGGTAGCCTAGCTTGTCTTGCACTAAATGAGCAGCTTGCTTGATATTATCCGTTTTGAGGATGATATAGTCGCCGCTTTCTCGGTCAAATTCTTCCTTAGACAGCTCCTTGATGAAATGCCCTTGATTGATAAAACCAAAGCGAGTTGCGACTAGATAAAGCTCGGACAGGATATGGCTGGAAATGATGATGGTGATGCCTAATTCTTGATTGAGGCGCTTGACCATTTCTCTAAATTCCTGAATCCCAACTGGATCTAAACCATTAATGGGCTCGTCCAGGATGAGCAAGTCGGGACGCCCCAAAATGGCAATGGCAATGCCCAACCGCTGTTTCATCCCTAGAGAGAAATTGCGAAATTTTTTCTTTCCAGTATCGGTCAGGCCGACATATTGCAGGGTTTCTTTGATGACTTTGTCAGCATTTGGAATGCCCCGGTCGGTACAGTAGTAGCGTAGATTTTCATAGGCCGACATGTGGGCATGAGCTACAGGGGTCTCGATAACAGATCCAGTATGGCCGAGGGCTCTGGTCCATTCTTGTTGGTTCTGAGAGCCCAGGACAGATACGGTCCCTCCGCTAGGATAGATGACTTGCGTGATGATTTTGATCAGTGTGGTCTTACCAGCACCGTTTTTTCCGATGAGACCGTAGATCTCTCCTTTCTTGATGGAAAGACTGACATCTTTCAGAGCATACTGATCACCGTATTTTTTAGTGAGTCCTTTCACTTCTAAAACATTTTGCATGATGTTTCTCCTTTAATTCCTTTGTTTATACTTTGAGTATACAAACTAAATTTCAAATATTTCTCAAGAAATTCTAAAATATTTCTAAAGAAATTTAAAATTGAAAAGATTAAAATGAGCCAGTCGAGAACCAGCTCATTTTTTACTATAAATCCTTTTTGTGGAAAGTATAGAGACTTGCTACAGTGAAGATTGTTCCTAAGACCAAGGCGATTAGAATAATTCTTAAGGTTACACCGTTGCTTTGGAGCGTCTCAAAGTCAAAGCTCATGGTGAAATGCTGCAGCCATAGAGATTTGGGATAAAATTGAGCAAGAGCTCCGGTTAAGGATGCGCAGAAAAGGTAACCTCCCAGAGCAGCAATCATAGATTTGCTCAGATAAAGAATAAAGGAAATAATGGCTGTCCAAGCAATGACAGTCAGGCACTGCACAAAGAATAGAAGAATAAACTGAAGCAGGAAGGTGGCGGATAAATCACCAATACCGTTTAGAATGGCTGCTAGGATAAAGTTGATGCTATAATAGAGAGTCAACTGCAGGAACGTTACGCAGACCATGACTAGGGCTTTAGAGACGAAGAAACTGGTACGGGAAACGCCGCTGGTTAAAGTATTCTTGTAAAGCTGCTTGTTCAGATCTGTCCCGATGACGACCATAGAGAGGATAATGATGATAAAAGTATTATTACCGATAGCGTTGGACACCGCTTGTATAAGCTGGACAGCATTTAATTTGCCAAAGACTGCGCTCAAGGTCGTCAGTAGAAAAATGAATTCGGTAATCCAAACAGCCTTGGAACGAAAGAAGCGGTAAAAATCTGCTTGAAAAGTATGTAACATGTTTTTTTCTCCTTACTGGACTAAATCTGTAAAGTATTTTTCTAAATCTTTGTGAGCTGTATAGATACCATTGACATGAATGTTTGATAGAACCAACTCCCTGTTGATGTCATTTAGTTCCTGCTCTTGGGCGACAATGTGCAGTTCGTCAGATTTATCAGCGTCCTTGAGCTGATAGTGGAGCTTGCCTTGGATGAGATTGGCAGCCTGTTCTTTATCGCTAGTCTTGAGGACGATATAATCTTCGCTGGCTCGGTCAAAATCGTCTTTGGTGAATTCTGCGACAAGCTGTCCTTGGTCAATCACTCCAAACTTGGTGGCTACCAGATAAAGCTCGGACAAGATGTGGCTGGAAATGATAAAAGTGATTCCCAATTCTTGATTGAGTCGCTGAATCATCAGTCGAAATTCCTTGATGCCAAGCGGATCTAGGCCGTTGATGGGCTCATCTAAAATCATGAGTTCAGGCTTGCTTATAAGGGCAATTGCGATCCCCAAGCGCTGCTTCATTCCTAGCGAAAAGTTTCGGAATTTCTTTTTACCAGTATTGCTCAATCCGACATAGGCCAGAGTTTCCTTGATGAGCTGGTCGGGCTGGGCAATCTGGTGGACCTTGCAGTAGTAGTTGAGGTTTTGATAAGCAGTCATCTGATTGTAAGCGACTGGTGTTTCGATGACAGTACCTATCTTGCGCAGGGCTTCATTCCACTCCTTAGAGTTCTGCGAACCAAAGACAGACACGGTTCCGCTGTTGGCATGAATAAGCCGGCTAATGGTCTTGAGAAGAGTGGTTTTGCCAGCTCCGTTCTTGCCGATTAAACCGTAAATTTCGCCCTTCTGGATCGAAAGACTCACATGATCAAGGGCATATTGCTGGCCATATTGTTTGGTAACTTGCTTTACTTCTAAAACAGTTTGCATGGTATATTCTCGCTTTCTTAGGTTTGATTTTAGTATACAAGCTAGATTTCAAATATTTCTCAAGAAATTCTAAAATATTTCTAAAGAAATGCAGAACCAATCCAAAAGCAATAAAAAAGCAGCCAAAGAGCTGACTGCTTAGATTTATAAGTCCCTGTGCTGAAAGGCTTGGTAACCACCTAAGAGAGAACCAGCTAGGATAAGGAATAAGAATAGTTCAGAATTTATCTGAGGGAAAACGATGACGAGGCTAGACTGAAGCATGATCAGGGCGAAAAAGACGAGATAGCTGGCTAGGGTGGAGTGGGTCAGGTAGAGGAGACAGGTAACTACAGAACTGCAGGTCATGATAAAGAGAAAGGAGCGAAAGAAAGACAAGGAAAAGCTCCAGAAAAAGTTCTTTGGCATAGTCCCAAGTCCGTGGAAGAGGCTTCCAAAGATAAAGGCTACAGCAAAGGCTGCCACTAGTTGAAAGATGATAATTGCGACAAGAACAGCTATTTTGGATAAGTAAAATTCTTTTCGAGAAATCCCGCCAGCTAATATATTTTTGTATAGCTTTCTAGTCAGGTCGCGACCTAACAGAAAGATGATAAGCACAAGGACAGTAATCATGACAAAGGGCAGGAAGTCTTTAGCAAGCTGCCCTAGAGCTTCAAATCCTGTCCAACCTTGGATGACTATTTCTTCTGGATCAGAAGATGTAGAGATATAAAAATTAAAGTTTCTTTCACCAAGAGAGCTGATGAAAATGAGAAAAAAGAGCAGCCCTTCTATTAGCCAAAAAAGCTTAGAGCGGACAAGCTGGTAGAGCTCCGCCTGGATAGTATGTAACATGAAATCTCCTCTGAATGTTTAAGATTGTTCCTGCTTTTTATAAATCTTTCTTTTTGAAAACCATCAGCCCGCCACCCATAAAGAGCAAGGTGACCGTTACCACTGTCAGGATAGCTTTGATAACAGCTCCGCTATCTGCTGCCATATCTGTGTTAAAACGCATGGTCAGATAGAGCAGCCATTCATTGTCAGGGTAAAAGATGAGGGGAATAGTCAGTAAGGTACCGCCAAGGAAATAGGTCAGAAAGCTAGATACAATCGAGTGGCTGGCATAGAGTATAAAAGAAATGATGGCAATCCATGCAACCGTGCTGAGAAATTGAATGAAGAGAGCAGCTCCCAACTGAGGCAAAAAAGAGCTGGGGGCGCTGCCAATTCCGTTGGACAGACTAGCGGTCACAAAGGAGATAGATAAAATCATCAGGAAGTGAAAGGCTGCAATGCTAACGCAGACAAAGAATTTAGAAAAATAATAGCTGAGTTTAGAGATACCGTAGCTCAGACAGTTTTTATAAAGTTTCCGAGACAGGTCCACTCCAAGAACTATACTGATACCAATGATGGTGAAAAAGAGCAGACTGTCTGTATTGCCTGCAAAATAGTCCAGAGCTTGAAGGCCGGTTAGTTTTCCTAGAGATTGACTAGCAGACGCATTACTTGAGATATTTGCTCCAAAATGAATATTTGCATGGAAGAAGGTTGTTGAGATAATCGCACAGAATAATAAAAACTCAGTAATCCAAAAGCCTTTTGAGCGCATGAGCCGGTATAAATCGGCTCGAATGAAATCCATCATGATAAGCCTCCCTTTTTCATTCGACCAAGTCTGTAAAGAAGTTTTCTAGGTTTTGTCGTGCATAGTAAATCTCCTGCACCGGTATATTTGCAGCCGCAAGTTCCTTGACTATCTTGCTAATCTCATGCGAATGGGTAAAGATATGAATCTCGTCAGAAGCATTGACCACCTTGATGCGATGCATGAGCTGGTCGTGAATCAGCCGGCTGGCTTCTTCTAACTGCGACGTTTTAAGCACGATATAGTCTTCACTCTGTTCTTCAAACTCCGCCTTGGAAATCTCGCGAATCAGCCGTCCTTCCTCTATAATGCCGAACTGGGTCCCCACCAAGTAGAGTTCAGACAGGATATGGCTGGAGATGATAAAGGTCATGCCCAACTCCTCGTTGAGCCGCTGCACCAGCTGGCGGAATTCCTTGATGCCGACTGGATCCAGGCCATTGATAGGCTCGTCCAGTATCATCAGGTCGGGTCTGGTAAGAAGCGCGATAGCCAGACCCAGCCGCTGTTTCATCCCGAGTGAGAAGTCGCGGAATTTCTTCTTGCCCGTATCCGTCAAGTCCACGTATTCCAAGGTTTCACGGATGACCTTATCTGCATGGGGAATATGGCGGAGCTTGCAGTAGTAGCTGAGATTTTCATAGGCTGTCAGGTGGTTGTGAGCGACCGGTGTTTCGATGACCGATCCGACCCGCTTGAGGCTCTGCGTCCATTCTTGATAGGTCTGAGAGCCAAAGAGGGAGACATTGCCACTGCTTGCTTCCAAGAGCTGGGTGATGACCTTGATCAGAGTGGTCTTTCCGGCCCCGTTCTTGCCAATCAAACCGTAAATATCTCCTTTTTTTATCGTCAGACTCACATCGGTCAGAGCGTACTGCCGGCCGAATTTCTTGCTGACTTGCTGTAAAACCAAAACATTTTCCATGATCAAGTCTCCTTTTCATGATGTTAGGAGAGAAAACTCCTCTTCTTATTAATTAGTATAGCGCCAAACCTTCAAATATTTATAAAGAATTTCTCAAATATTTCTAAAGTTTTTGATGAGGATTAAAAGCAAGTGGCAAATTGTGGAATTCTTCATCCTCAATCTCTAGCTCGTACAATCCCCTGACTGCGTTGCAGGCGTAGATTTTCTCTGCTTGAGCCAGATCAGCCAGCGTTAAAACTTTCTCAGTAGCTTGTCCCTTATCCAGTAGCTGCTGGCGGTAGATGCCCTTGAGCAGGCCCAGTTCAGCTGGAGGCGTGTAGAGCTTGCCGTCTAGCTCCAGCAGCAGATTGCCGATAGAGGTTTCCAGCAGTTGGCCTTGGGCATTGTAGTAAATATGCTCTTGCTGCTCCAAGGTCAAATGTGGCCGATGACTGGTTTTGAAATAGGTGAAAGGCTGGGCTAGATTGGCTGTCTGCTCGAGCAGTTTTGCCTTTCTGAAAGTATCCGTCAGTGGCAGTAGAGGAGTCGTTTCTAGCTCAATGCTGCCGTCTTTTTTTAGAGCTATACGTAGCCTATAATCTTTTTCTTTGTCTAGCTGAGTGCAGGTTTCTTCTAGCTCTTGCTCTAGTTTGTCTTGGTCAAAAGGATAGGCGAAGTAGCTGGCTGCTTCTGTCAGTCTTTGCAGGTGTTGGTCTTGCAAGGTTAGCTTTCCGTCCGTCACTTTTCCTGTAGAAATCAGGTCGAATCGTGGATTCTTTCGATAGAGAACGGCAGATTTTTGCTGGGTTTCGATGTATTCATTTTTCCACGTGCTGTCCCAAGTGATGCCGCCGCCAACGCCATAGATAGCTTTCCTTCCCTCCAGCTGAATGGTACGGATGGCGACGTTAAAAATCCGTCTCTGGTCTGGCAGGCAGATACCTACTGTACCGCAGTAGACCCCGCGGGCAGCTTTTTCTGTCGCCTTGATGATAGCCATGGTCGAAATCTTAGGAGCACCTGTAATGGATCCGCAAGGAAAGAGCGCCTTGAAAAGCCCTGCCAGTCCGATTCCCTCCTGCAGCAGGCTTTTAATGGTAGAGGTCATCTGCCAGACTGTAGAGTATTGTTCGACGCTGCAGAGACGCTCAACGTGCTCGCTGCCTGTCTGAGAAATGCGGTTCATATCATTGCGGAGTAAATCGACAATCATCATATTTTCAGCTCGGTTTTTGGCATCTTGTGCTAACCATGCAGCCTGCTCTCTATCCTGCTCTAAGGTCAGTCCCCGATTGGTGGTTCCTTTCATAGGACGAGTTGTCAGTTGACCTCGGTGCTCCTCGAAAAAGAGCTCAGGGCTAATGGACAAGATGGCAGTCTCGTCATGCTCTACATAAGCATTGTAGGCCGCATTTTGCTCGACGACTAGCCGGTTGTAAATAGCCAAACTGTCCTCAGGATTTAGCTCCGCGCACAGCTGTACCGTGTAGTTGACCTGATAGGTATCGCCTTGGCGGATATGATGATGAATGGTCTCTATAGACTTCTGGTATTCTTGCTCAGAAGTCAGCCCTCGCCAAGCTGCTGGCATTTCCACTTCTTCATAGGTCAAGGGAATGGAAGCCTCCTCAGCCTTATCGTGGATAGTAAAGTAGAGGAGGTATTCCTTCTGGAGTGGGGCCGCATGAACTTGGAACTTTTCCTCGAAGGCTGGCGCTGCTTCATAGCTGACATAGCCGACAGCATAGTATCCTTTCTCCTGCCAGCCCTCAATCTCTGTCAAAAGTTCCTCCACTTGGTCCAGGCGGCGAGTCTTTAGCTCCTTGATGGGATTCGTAAAAATCAGGCGTTGACCCAACTGCTTAAAATCAATAATCGTTTTCTTGTGCATAAGCTTATTTTATCATAAGATAATATGAATGAAAACGGATTTATCAGATGAGACAGTCATTCTTTTATAAAGGTTGACAGATTAGAAAGTGGCTAGGTATACTATTTTAAAAAAAGAAAGAACGAGATTGCTATGAAGTCAAATAAATTGTTATTGGTAAATGGAATTGCCGGTATCTTAGGAGGTCTGATAATCCTTTACGCTTTTTCGAATAGATGGCACTGGGAAATAGTTGCTTTAGTTCCTAAACTAATCGAAAATTCTGACTGGGGCGTCCTGATCATACTGATCAGCTTGCTGTTTCTTTGTCTTTCCTTAGCTGGGATGGCTCATTATAGTGAAGAGCCAAGAGTTAATAAGATGAGCCGTAAGCTTCTCTTTTTCGCCTTTCTTGCTGGAATCATTCCATTTTTGGGGGACTTGGCCGGCTTTCTGGCTCTCATCTCAGGAAGTTTCTATCTTCTAGATGTATCCAAATTCAAGAGCGATGACAAAGCAGACTGACCTATGTGTCGCTCTGCTTCCTCTTGCTCGAAAGCCCTCGAAAATTATGATAAAATAAGGAAATGACAAAACCTTAAAAGGAAGCCTTATGAAAAAAATAAATGAATCCTATAAACTAATCATGTTTGCGGCGCTCGCTCTGGCTCTGGTTCTCTATATCGGGAACATCTGGTCTGGTCTGCAGAGTCTGACTTCGGTTTTTTCACCCATTATACTAGGTGGAGTCCTAGCCTTTATCTTTAATGTTCCAATGAAAAAACTGGAAGATTTCTTGGACAAATGCCGAGTCCCTCAGAAGTTGCAGCGCGGTTTGGCCTTGATTTTAGAGGTGCTGATTTTAGCTCTCATTATGACAGGGATTGTTTCTATTGTCGTGCCGACCCTGACCACAGCGGTCAATCAGCTGAGCGAAACAATCGGCAAGGTAGCGCCTCAGGTAGCCAAGTGGCTGCAGCAGTCTGGCTTGCTTTCTTCTAGCCAGCTGAAAGATTTGACCAAGCAGCTGCAAAATAGCGACATTGTCAACCGAGCCATCTCTCTTCTGGGCAGTCTGACGGGCAATATCTCTGCCATCTTTGGCAATTTCTTCTCTGTCATCATGTCTATTTTTCTCATGTTTGCCTTCTTGAGCAGCAAGGAGCATTTGCAGACAATCACTAGCCGTCTCTTGCAGGTTCTGCTTCCTGAGAAGGCTGTCAAACGCCTATCCTACGTCGGTTCTGTCATTGTTGAGACCTATGATAAGTTCCTGATGGGGCAGATGATAGAGGCCGTCATTGTTGGGATTTTAGTCTTTATCGCCTATTCTCTGACAGGCCTGCCTTATGCAGCCTTGACAGGAGTTTTGGCTGGAGTGCTCTCTTTCATTCCATACATCGGGCCTTTCTCAGCTTGTGCTCTGGGCGCTATCTTTATCTTCACCGACAGCCCTTGGAAAGCCCTTCTTTCTATCGCAGTCTTTCAGGGAGTGCAGCTGATTGAGGGCAATGTCATCTATCCGCGCGTGGTCGGCCAGTCCGTCGGTCTCCCAACTCTCTTTACCCTAGCCGCCGCCCTGATTGGGGGCAACCTCTTTGGCTTGGTTGGCATGATTTTCTTCACGCCTATCTTCGCAGTTATCTACCGCTTAGTTAGAGAGTTTGTTGTAGAGAAGGAGGAGAGGAATGAAAGTGGAGAAGTTGCCTAATTACTTAGACGATAAATTTGCAAAATAGGAGCTTAATTATGAAATGGAGCAAAACAAAGATTTTTATTACATTGTTAGTATTAGCGGGTTTATCTTTGGTATCTTGGACTCTCTATCGTTACTATAATGAACAATACTATAGGCAGTACAGCCAGTATACTGGTAAAGCTGAAATTGATGACTATGAAATCATTGCGGATGGTGCAGGCGCTATTGTCCATTGGACTTCAACGACTCCGGACGAAGACAAAAAAATGGAAGAGTTTGGGAGTTACGGATTTGTACAAAATACTCGTGTAGGTTCTCGATATATATTGCGTCAGAATATGAAATTAAAAGATACTCCTTATTATTTACAGGAGCGGCCAATTGATGGAGCTTACTGGACTTTGAGTATTTACCAAGTTAAGGGCATGAAGCTTGAGGAGGAGACGGAGTTGGATCTTTACAAGGTGGTAGAAGATTACAATGTGGATTATATACCAGCAGAGCTAGGGGATATTTATACTTGGAAAGGACAGGAATATTTAAAGATTCAGATACGGGATTTAAAGAATTATCAAAATACTAAACCACTTTTTCTTAATTTGCAAAATAAGAAGATTGAGGAAAATGAAATTCTAGCTCAAGACTTTAACAGAAAGTTGGGAGTAACAACATCAACATCTTGGGATGATAAAGCTAATGGTATTAAAACTGTTTCTGTTGGTGGGGAGTTCTCGATAGATAAAGCTTTTTTGGAACAGACTCAGTTTTCTAAGAGCTCAAAGCCCTATAAGCTCTTAGAAAAAGGAAATGCGACTGTATTTATTTTGAATTCTAAAAATAGTGCAGTTCAATTTGAGCGTGAGGCAACCGTCTACAGCTTATTTTTGCCGTCTACGGTGAATGTATATGAAGCTGTAAACATTCCCCCAGAACTGTCTGTTGACAGCCAGGAACACATTATCAACTCCAAAGAAGAGTTTGACCGATACTATGATATTGAAAAGGCTAAAAAGCTGTATCATGAAACAGAGTAAACAAGACAAGATATTATAGAAACCAACGAGATTTTATTCTCGCTGGTTTTTCTTTTTCCAAGGTTATAATTTCTACCTATAGCAAACAATAATTTCAGTCAATGGTGCTTCTAAAATGGGGGGGTTGGACTGGTTGGCGAGATAGGTTATAGTTTTAGACTATATCAAACTCTGGGAAATTCCAATTATACAGAGGGGGGATTTTCTGATAAGATAAAATCAAGAAAAATTTTGGAGGACGTTTATGTCAACGACTATCATTGGTTTCCCACGATTGGGCGAATTCCGCGAATTGAAATTTACAACTGAAAAATACTTTAGACATGAAATCTCAGCAGAAGAGCTTCTGGCTGCAGCTAAGGATCTGCGCGCTAAGCACTGGAATATTGTTAAGGAAAAAGGAATTTCAGAGATTCCATCAAATGACTTTTCTCATTATGACAATGTCCTGGATGCGGCTTTTCTCTTTAACGTGGTGCCATCATCTGTGCAAGGCTTGGAGTTGACTGACTTGGAGCGGTATTTTGCCTTGGCTCGTGGCTATCAGGGCGAAAAAGGGGATGTCCGTGCCCTTCCGATGAAGAAATGGTTCAACACCAACTACCACTATATCGTTCCTAAATTTGAAAAAGAAACTCAAGTCAAGCTGGCTGGGCATAAGATTTTTGATGAATTTGCAGAAGCTAAAGAGTTGGGCTTGGTAACCCGTCCAGTTGTGGTTGGTCCATTCACCCTCCTGCAAGTATCTGACTTTGAAGACGGTGTAGCGCCGGCTGACTTTGTAGATGCACTAGCTGCAGCTTATCAAGAAGTTTTTGCCAAATTAGCAGAGCTTGGCGCAGAGCGTATCCAGCTGGATGAGCCAAGTCTGGTCAAGGACCTGTCAGCAGAAGAAAAAGCTCTCTTCTTGGACCTTTATAAGAAGCTTTTGGCGGACAAGAAAAGTCTTGAAGTTTTGATTCAAACCTACTTTGGGGATGTTCGTGACATCTATGCAGACCTTGTAGAGCTGCCAGTAGATGCGATTGGTCTGGACTTTGTAGAAGGCAAGAAAACTCTTGACCTTGTAAAAGGTGGCTTCCCAGCTGATAAGACACTTTATGCAGGGATTGTCAATGGTAAAAATATCTGGCGCAACAACTATGAAAAGAGCTTGGCAGTGCTTGAGCAAATTCCAGCTGAAAATCTTGTTTTGACAAGCTCATGCTCACTTCTCCATGTGCCATTTACGACTGCTAATGAAGAATTTGAACCAGCAATCTTGAACCACTTTGCCTTTGCGGTGGAAAAATTGGATGAAATCCGTGACTTGGATGCTATCCGCAATGGCGGTGGTGCAGAAGCACTTGCTGCTAACAAAGAACTCTTTGCGACTGAACGTGTGGGTGAAAATGCGGAACTTCGTGCTCGTATCGCTGGCTTGACAGACGCTGACTACACTCGTTTGCCAGCCTTTGCAGAGCGTGAGGAAATCCAACACAAGACACTCAATCTGCCACCGTTGCCAACTACGACAATTGGATCCTTCCCTCAAACTAAGGAAGTTCGTGCCAAACGCTTGGCCTTCCGTAAGGGTGAGCTGTCAGCAGAAGACTATGACAAGTTCTTGGCTGAGCAAATTGATGAATGGATCAAGTGGCAAGAAGAAGTTGGCTTTGACGTGCTGGTGCACGGTGAGTTCGAGCGTAATGACATGGTTGAGTACTTCGGTCAAAACTTGTCAGGTTACCTCTTCTCTAAGAATGGTTGGGTACAATCATACGGTATGCGTGGGGTTAAACCACCAATCATCTGGGGTGATGTGACTCGTCTCAACCCAATCACTGTCAAATGGTCTAGCTACGCACAAAGCCGTACTGACAAACCTGTCAAAGGTATGTTGACTGGACCTGTTACCATCCTCAACTGGTCATTCCCACGTGAAGACATCTCTATCAAGGATTCTACCCTTCAAATCGCTCTTGCTATCAAGGATGAAGTTCTTGACCTTGAAGCAGCAGGCGTGAAGATTATCCAAATCGACGAGGCTGCTCTTCGTGAGAAATTGCCACTCCGCCGCAGCGACTGGTATGAAGATTACCTTGACTGGGCAATCCCTGCCTTCCGCTTGGTACACTCTACAGTAGCGCCAGATACACAAATCCACACTCACATGTGTTACTCAGAATTTACAGATATCATCCCTGCTATCGACAACATGGATGCGGACGTGATTTCCTTTGAAGCAAGCCGTTCAAACCTTGAAATTTTGGACGAACTCAAAGCGAAAAACTTCCAAACAGAAGTGGGACCTGGGGTTTACGATATCCACTCGCCTCGTGTGCCAAACGAAGGGGAAATCGACCATACGATTGAAGCTATCTTGGCTAAGGTGCCAAGCAGCAAGGTTTGGATCAACCCTGACTGCGGTCTTAAAACTCGTGGTATCCCAGAAACTAAGGCTAGCTTGGAGCGCTTAGTAGAAGCAGCCAAAGCAGCTAGACAACACTTGAAATAATCCTCCTCGAACCTCAACAGTTGATCTTGATGGAGGATACCCCAAAATTGAAGCAGAGCTGACAATCCTGCCGAATCTGTTCTTCTAGGATTGTCCTCGGCTATCACTACCATCATTGAAAGGAACTTTTTGTTATATGGTTCGTCGTCACACACCCAGTCTCTCATTTGAAGTATTTCCTCCCAATCCGGCAGTAGGCAATGATAAGATTTTTCAGGCGTTGAGAGAGATGCAAGATCTGGCTCCTCACTTTATCAGTGTGACAGCCAGCAATAATAAGTTTGACATTGAGGAGACGACGGTTCGTTTGACGGAGTTTATCGCCAACGATCTCAAGATTCCGACGATTGCTCACTTGCCCGCGGTTTATCTGACCAAGGACATGGTGTCCAATATTTTGCAGTCTCTAGATCGGGTTGGTGTCCATCAGATTTTAGCTTTGCGAGGGGATATTTTTCCAGATGTAGCACCTAAGGATGATTTTACCTATGCGACTGACTTGATCGAATACATCAAGACAGAAGCACCGCATTTTGACATCATCGGAGCCTGCTATCCAGAGGGCCATCCGGATTCGCCTAATCAGATTTCGGATATTCAAAATCTGAAGAAAAAGGTCGATGCTGGCTGTTCTAGTCTGGTCACCCAGCTTTTCTTTGACAATGAGCGCTTTTACGACTTTCAGGACAAGTGTATTTTAGCGGGTATTGAAGTGCCTATCCATGCTGGGATTATGCCGATTCTCAACCGCAATCAGGCTCTGCGCCTGCTCAAGACCTGTGAGAATATCAAGCTGCCGAGAAAATTCCGGGCTATTCTGGATAAGTACGAACATGATCCAGAGTCTCTGAGAGCAGCAGGTCTGGCTTATGCTGTGGATCAAATTGTTGACTTGGTGACCCAAGATGTAGCGGGCATACACCTTTACACTATGAATAACGCTGCAACAGCCTACCATATCTATAAGGCTACTCACGCCCTCTTTAATCATAACCCATCCGTTCAATCTTTTTAAGATGAATGAAGAAACCACTAATCAGATTCAGTTGCTGTTTAGTGGTTTTTGTTTTATAATAAGGATAAAAATTTTATCCAAATCTAAGGAGGAGCTGATGGAGCATTCGCTGACCTTGGTTAAGTCTATGCAGATTGGCCAAGAAGATTGTTTTTTTGCCTTCTGCGGTTATTCAAAAACGGAAGCCCATCATAGCTTTGGGCCGGCTGTCCGGGATGTTTATGTCATTCATATCGTACTGGAGGGACGGGGGACTTACTCCGTGGGCAATCAGCGCTATGATTTGCAGGAAGGGCAGGGCTTTGTGGTGCCGCCGGGTCAGTCGGTCTTTTATCAGGCTGATGGAGAAGAGCCTTGGTCTTATGTCTGGATGGGACTGGGTGGGCGCCTCTTGCCTCCTTATCTGCAGGCACTGGGCTTACAGTCGGGCCAGTGGTCTTTTGAGCTGACCTCTTTGCAGGAATTTAAGGCCTTGGTCTTTGAAAGTCTGGCCTATGAGGGCAGCGGAATAACAGCTGAACTAGCTCTGCAAAGGCAAGTTTATCGCTTTTTAGAACTCTTGTCCCAGCGTCTCAAGCAGACCTCTTTAATCACGGAAAGTCGTCGGGTCAATCCCTATGTCCAGCAGGTCTTGGAGTTGCTGAGAAGTCATCTGCCAGAAAGTCTATCTGTGCAGGAGCTGGCGCAGAAATTGGCGCTGCACCCTTCCTACCTATCTCGGCTTTTCAAGGATGAAGTAGGAAAGGGGATTAAGGAGTACAGCAATGACTTGCGACTCAATATGGCAGCTGATTTGCTGACGGGCAGCCAGCTTTCGGTGGAAGAGATTGCTAGTAAGACAGGCTTTGCCGGAACACAGAGCTTTTCAAAAGCCTTCAAGAAGGCGCGTGGCCAGTCACCCTTAAATTTTCGCAAGGCTAGCTCTCATCTGGGGCAGGAGCTGTAAAAAGTCACATTTGGATAAATAATACTAGAAAGAGAGGCTTACCAAAAGGGGTGGCCTTTTTTATAATGAAAGTGGAAGTTTGACTGCAGACTGTGAAAGGAGAAGACCATGAATAAGGCGAGTATTTGGTTTAACGAAGAGTGCAGGCAATTTCATCTGACTAACGGTGAGATTTCTTATATCTTTCGGGTTTATGAGGATGGTAAACTCTTGCAGCTTTACTACGGAGCGGTGGTACCAGAGCGGGATTATTCTTATTTGGTGGAGATGCAGCATCGGCCCATGACAACCTATCGGAAAGAAGGAGATTTACGCTATTCTTTGGAGCATGTGCGGCAGGAATTTCCAGAATACGGCACGACAGATTTTCGCCATCCCGCTATCTGTCTGCGGCAGGAAAATGGCTCGCGTATTACTGATTTTGTCTATGTCAGTCATCAGATAACAGATGGTAAGCCAGCTTTAGAGGGGCTGCCCGCTACTTATACAGAGACTCAAACGGAGGCTAAGACTCTTATCTTGACCCTGCAAGATGAGTTGACAGAAGTGGAAGTTCAGCTGTTTTATACGATTTTTGCTGATTGGCCGGTTATCGCTCGCTCTAGCAAAGTGATTAATCAAGGCAGGGAAGCTTGCTATTTGGAATCCCTAGCTAGTCTGTCGCTGGATCTGCCAGATGCTGATTATAACTGGCTGCAGCTATCAGGAGCATGGGCCCGGGAACGCCATATCAAGGAGCGCCCGCTTCAGCAGGGGATTCAGTCTATTGAGTCAACCCGCGGCATTTCCAGTCCCCACCACAATCCCTTTGTGGCTCTTAAGCGACCGGAAACGACTGAATTTTCAGGTCCAGTGCTAGGAGCAGCCTTGGTGTATTCAGGTAATTTTCTCATTCAGGCCGAGGTGGACACCTATGATGTGACACGGCTGCAGCTAGGCATTAATCCTTTCGGCTTTGAGTGGAAGCTGGCTCCGGGCCAGTCCTTTACCAGTCCAGAAGCTCTGCTGGTTTATTCTGAGCGAGGCCTCAACGGCATGAGTCAAGTCTTTCATCAGCTATTTCGTCGACGTCTAGCTAGGGGCTACTGGCGCGAGCGAGCGCGTCCTGTTCTCATCAATAACTGGGAAGCTACCTATTTTGACTTTAGTGAGAATCAACTGCTGGAACTTGCTGAAAAGGCTCAGGCTGTAGGAGTGGAGCTCTTTGTGCTAGATGACGGCTGGTTTGGCCAGCGGACTAACGATCGCGCTGGACTGGGGGATTGGTTTGCCAATCCAGAAAGGCTGCCGCGGGGGCTGGGCTCGCTAGCAGGGCGTATTCATGGTTTGGGCATGCAGTTTGGTCTTTGGTTTGAGCCGGAAATGGTCAATAAGGACAGCCAACTCTACCGAACTCATCCTGATTGGTTGCTTGCAGTGCCGGATAGACAGCCCCACCATGGTCGGAATCAGTTTGTTTTGGACTATTCTCGGCCGGAAGTAGTGGATGAGATCTTTGAGCGTCTATCAGCGATTATCGAGGAAGCGCAGCTTGATTATATCAAATGGGATATGAATCGCCCTCTGACAGATGTCTTCTCGGATGCCTGGCCAGCCGATCAGCAAGGAGAGATTTTTCACCGCTATGTCTTGGGGGTTTATGACTTGTATGAGCGTTTAATCAGTCGCTATCCAAGCTTGTTATTTGAGTCCTGCTCTTCAGGTGGAGGCCGCTTTGATCCGGGTATGCTCTACTATGCTCCTCAAGCTTGGACCAGCGATGATTCGGATGCGATTGAGCGCTTGAAGATCCAGTACGGGACTAGCCTTCTCTATCCGCTTTCATCCATGGGAGCCCATGTCTCCATCGTGCCCAATCACCAGACCAATCGTCTGACTCCGTTGAAGACACGGGGCAATGTCGCCTTTTTCGGTTCCTTTGGCTATGAGCTGGATCTTAATCAGCTAAGCCCAGAAGAATTGGCTGAAGTCAGGAAACAGATAGCTTTTTACAAGCGCCATCGAGAGCTGATTCATAATGGAACTTTTTATCGACTGCAGTCGCCATTTAAGAGAGATGGACAGACAGCTTGGATGCTTGTCAGTCAGGATCAGAACACCGCACTTTTAGGCACTTTCAAGGGCCTCAATCAAGTCAATCGCTCTCATCAGCGTTTGCAACTGAAAGGACTGGCTGTGGATAAGGTCTATCGGCTAGAGGGGCGTAGCTATACTGGGGCTGAGCTTATGCGAGTTGGACTGGTCACCACGGACGCTTCTAGCGGTCAGCTACTGGAGGCTTCTGAGCAAAAGCCAAGTTATGACTTTGATTCCAAACTCTGGCTGTTTGAAGCAGAAGATGAGTAGATAAGCTGGGAAATAAAAAGAACAGAAGGAACAAGCTGATTAAAAGCTGTCCTTCTTGCTTTTTTTCTCTGAAAAAAGGATAGTACTATTATCTCTGATAATCCTATAGGAAAAGGCTTTCAAAAAGGTATATAATAGGGTGAAGCTTTTATAAAATAGAGCTGGGTCAGAATGGGAGAATTTGTAAAAAATGAGGAAAGCATTCAGCAAATGCCAGGAAAAAAAGAGAAAGAAGGGAGCATTATGACGAGAAAAATCATCTTTCTGGACGTGGACGGTACCATCATCGACTATGACAATCATATACCGGAGTCTGCTGTGGTTGCCATTCGGAAGGCACGGGAAAAGGGCCATTTGGTTTATGTATGTACAGGTCGCAGCAAGGCTGAGATGCCGCCGGAAATTTGGGATATTGGCTTTGATGGCATGATTGGTGGCAACGGTTCTTATGTGGAGCATGAGGGGCAGGTTATTTTGTACCAGCTGATTCCGCGAGATGTCGCTAAAAGGCTAGTCGACTGGCTTCAGGAGAGAGGGCTAGAGTTTTACCTGGAGAGTAATAACGGTCTCTTTGCAAGCAGGGGCTTCCGCGAAGCAGCGCGACCAGTGCTTCAGACCTACATCCTTGGAAAAGGAGCCAATCCAGAAGAAGTCGTAAATATGGAGGCAGAAGAAGCTCTTCATGGCCTGGTTTATGGTGGGGAGCTCTACCGAGACGACCTGAACAAAGTCAGCTTCATTCTAAAGAGCTACCAAGACCATCTAGACTCTAAGGCTGCTTTTCCTGAGCTCAAGGCGGGTACTTGGGGAGGCAAGGGCGAGCATGCTCTCTTTGGTGACTTAGGAGTCAAAGATATTACCAAGGCGCATGCCATTGAGGTTCTGCTGAAGCATCTTCATGCTGACAGGGCAGATACTCTGGCTTTCGGTGATGCCAAGGTTGATATTCCTATGCTGGACTATTGTCAGGTTGGGGTTGCTATGGGAAATGGCGGAGCGGAAATCAAGGCCATAGCAGATCTGGTGACAGACTCGGTCAGCCAAGACGGTCTCTACAAGGCCTTTGAAAAGTTAGAACTCATCTAAAGGAGATGTGAATGATGGCAAAAACTCTTTATCTGATGCGGCATGGGCAGACGCTTTTCAATCTGCGCCATAAGGTGCAGGGCTGGTGTGATGCTCCTCTGACCGATTTTGGCATCTATCAGGCCAAGGTGGCAGGGCAATATTTTAAGGATGCCGGTATTACATTTGATGATGCTTATAGCTCTACTCAAGAGCGGGCCTGTGATACCTTGGAATTGGTAACAGACGGTAAGATTCCCTATAAGCGTGTCAAGGGACTCAAGGAGTGGAACTTTGGCACCTTTGAAGGGGAAAGCGAAGACCTCAATCCACCCCTGCCTTATAAAGATTTCTTTGTGACCTATGGCGGTGAATCACAAGATCAGGTGCAGGAGCGTATGGCAGCGACCATTCTTCAGCTCATGCAAGAGACAAACGGTCAGTCTGTGCTCATGGTTTCACATGGCGGAGCTATGGCCAATTTTGCCAGAGCTTGGCAGAAAAACTGGCGTCTGGATGACCTAGGTCACATGACCAACTGCGGGATTTTGAAGTTTACTTTTGAAAATGACCAATTCTATCTAGAAGAGGCCATCGGTCACGATTTTAGCAGCTGGGAGGAAAAATAAATGAAAGATTTATATTTGATGCGGCATGGACAGACTTTTTTCAATCAAGAAGGCTTGGTGCAGGGAGCTTGCGACTCTCCTTTGACAGAACTGGGGCAGGAACAGGCCCGGCAGGCAGGAGATTATTTGAAAGAGCAGGGCATTCATTTTGGTCAGCTCTATTCGTCCACTCAGGAGCGGGCTTCCGATACGCTGGAACTTGTCTCTGGCCGGACCGACTACACTCGCCTCAAGGGCATTAAAGAATGGAACTTCGGTCTTTTTGAAGCCCAGCCCGAACGCCTGCAACCGAAATTTCGACCAGGAGCTACCTCTTTTGAAGACCTCTTCGTTCCCTATGGCGGAGAAGGTGTGAACCAAGTCGGTGAGCGCATGCTGGTCACTCTGACTGAGGTCATGGAGCAGGCAGGAGCAGAGCCAGTCTTGGCTGTTAGCCACGGCGGTGCCATGTGGGCCTTCTATCTCAAGATTGCAGCTCAAGCTCTGGATCCCAAGGTGCGCTTTGGCAACTGCGCTATCTGTCATTACCATTATGAGCAGGGATATTTTAAGCTAGCAGAAGTCATTGACCCGCTGACGGGTGATGTGTATGAGTGTGAATGAAAAATGCAAATTTACCTAACTGTTCATAGAGATAAATGATCAGAAGAATGATCCCTACATTAAAAACCTCAGATTTTTCTGAGGTTTTTGGTTTATACTTGACTGTAGGTTTTACGACGACTTAGTTTTGCTTCTTCTTTTTTGCTGGGTATTGGTTGAGCTTGCTCTTCCGCCTTCCACACACTTCGAGTAAAGACCATGGAGAGTAGTGCCAGAGCTGCAAAGGCCGTTCCTACGTACCAATAAGGCATATCCAGCGTCGTGGAGCGGCCAGATAGGTTGACGATGCCACGGAAGAGCATGCCGGCTGTCATGATGGCTACAGCTGAGTTCCAAAGGTTGAGGCTGAGCCGAGAGAGATTAGGGATGACCTTCATAAAGAGCAGGAGTAGGATGCCGCCCGCTAGAGGAATGGTAAAGAGATAGTGCATGTGGCTAGATGTTTCGCCGAAACTGAAGGATTCATAGATTCTGCTGAAAGCAAAGAAGAAAATAGTTAATAGGGCGTAGATAAGGGCTGTTTTTCTAAAACGTTTTTTACTGGGATTAGTAACCGATGTAGACAATATCACTCACCGACCTTTCTGAGATAGTATTTCCGTTGGTTGTAGGCTTGTTAATGACCTGACCGTTAAAGTAAAGTGTAGAGGAGCCGCCGCCATCAAGGTTGTAAGCGGTCTTGACACCGTAAGATTTCATAATTTCTGCCATTTGGTAGAGGGAAAGCCCTTCGCTTTCTGAGGTGCGTCCGTCTGAGACGATGATGATGTAGTGGTTTTCATCAATGATACCGATAGCAGTCCGGGGATTGGAAGACATAGACTGGCCGACTTCGGAGTTGGTATCAACGGCAATCTCACCATTTTCTACAAGAGATGGGCCGAAGGCCAAGAGATTGACCACACCGTCTTTGACTAGTTGATCAGCAGAGATTTGGTCTTCATAGATAATCTTGAAGGATCCGTCTTTGTAAATAGCTAAATCCCCATTGCTGGAGTCTTCTCGGACGGTATCGCGGTAGACGACGCCATTGCGGATGACATAGCCAGTTGTGTTGGCCCCGTAGTAGTCGCCGTTAACCGCTAGGATAGCATTGTTGTTGGCAGCCGTTTCCGAGGTCTTTGCTGTGACATTGTTTCCGTAAGTGTTTTGGGCAAAGGCTGTTTTCAGGTATTCCGATGAGCTGACAGTCACATCAGCGATGTAGACTTGGGTGTTGCTGACGGTCTTTTTAGTTAGCGTAACCGAGATGTTGTCGTCTGAATAGCTGGTATCCGTCACAGTCGCTGTTTCGGCAGCCTTGCTGGCAGCCTTGGCATTGGACGACGAACTCGTACTTGAAACCGTGGAAATGGTCTCTGCGATGACAAAGGTTTTCAGCATGGAGTAGCTGAAAGAAGCTATCAGAAGCAGCCCGAAAATGGAGGCGTAGGCATAGCGTTTCTTTAAAAATTTCATGATGCGGTGTGTGTCCTTTCCTTAAAAATAAATCTCTTTTGCACCATCCAAGAGACGGTAAAGAGCAAGATGCCGACGATGATTTTGACAATCAGAAGATTGAGACCAAAGACAGCGTAGAAGAGGCGAATCAGCAGTGTGTCTAGGATAAAGAGCACTACAGCTAGGCTGAAATAGCCAGTTCCTGTCTTGAGTATACTGTCGTCGTTCTTAAAGACTAGCCTTTTATTGGTCGAATAGTTAAAGATTGAGCTGGTCACGCGGGCAATCCCATTTGCGAGAAGAATTCTCAGGCTGGTCGGCACAGCAGCTAAAAACAAGAGAGCCAGGGCGTAGACGATGTAGTCCACGACGAAGCTGCTGAGAGAAGTCAGGGCGAATTTAAAAATATTTTTATAAATCATGAGGCCATCCCGAATTGGTCGGAAGTGCGAGCCTTGATTGTCATTGATATAGACCGTCTCAATGGGCACTTCCAAAATGGGATATTCCTTGCTAGCTTCTAAAAGCATGTTCATTTCATACTCATAGCGCTGGCCCTCTACCTTTAGCATAAATGGAATCATGTTGGTCGTAAAGGCTCGCAAGCCTGTCTGAGTATCGGAGACACCCACGCCAGTCTGAAGCTTGAAGAGAGCCCGAGTCAGACTGTTACCGAAGCGACTGCGTAGGGGCACCTTGCCAGTAAAGGCGCGTGCTCCCAGAATCAGCCGATTAGGATTTTCAGAAGCCTTGCTCGCTACACGGAAAATATCCCAGGCCTTGTGCTGGCCATCCGCATCTGCTGTTACAACCGTTCCATAGTTCTTCAGTGTCTGGATAAAGGTAAAAGCAGTCTTCAGAGCTTGCCCCTTGCCTTGATTGACCTGATGACGGAGCACGGTCGCGTACTGCTCTGCCTGCTCAAAGACTATCTGGCATTTGGAAGAGCTGCCGTCATCGATAACAATGATATGAAAATCACTTTTATGGTGAATTTTTTTTATCAGCTTAATAAGATTATAATCAGGCTCATAGGCCGGAATCACTAGATAATCCATATCCATACCTCTTTCTTAGATGATTTGTAGAAAGTATACAGACTGCGGCTTAAAAGTTCCTGATATAAGTTAGTTTTAAGAAAATGTTAACATTTCTTTAAGGAAAGAGCAGAGGTAGAATGTGGTAGAAATGCGATGGGAAGAGGGGTTGAGGTGAAGTTGTGGGATGAATTATAGAGTATGAAAGGTGATTTATGTATATACTTATAAAAACTAGAAAATTCAAATGTTGGCAATCTATTACTATGATTCAAATATAAATATTGGGAAAATATTTTCCTGCAACAAAAAAACGGCCATAACGGTCGTTTTTTTGATCTTACTCCACTTCCAATTCTTCCTGATCAATTTTATGGGCTGTTCGGTAGGCTTGGTAAAAGATAAAGACAGCCAGAGCCGTCATAGCCGGTACAATGATTGGGATATCTGTTTCGATAGCAGTCAGAGGTGAGTTCCAGAAGAAGTGGAGAACGAAGGCTGCTAGGAAGTAGAAGAGCCCCACTCGGAAGTAGTTTTTCTGAGTCTTGGCATAACGCAGCATGAGTGCCAGACCGAGAGTGGTCAGGGCGGTGTAGAGCCAGTGAGAGGCGACACCGCCAGTGATGCGTCCTAGGATACCAGAGATAGTGAAGGAGAAGCCTTCGGGCAGGTCAGAGAGGATATAGGAGAAGTCCTCACTAATCTGAAAGCCCATGCCAGCTGTAATCCCTAGCATCAAGAAGGATTTGAGCTTTTTGACGGGGACTAGGTAGACAGCGAAGGCAACTGCCAACAGCTTGAGTGGTTCTTCAACCAGCGGAGCTGCGATAGCATTTTCTAGGTCACTGAGCAGAGTATTTGGGAAGCTGGTGCTGACCCACTCGTGGATATAGGTGTTAGCTAAGCCAGAGGTCCAGCCGGAAATGAAAAGGCCGCCTAGCAGAGCTACCCCAAGGCTAAGTGCAGGAGTTTGCCATTTTTTACCCAGTTGGCGAATCAAGAGCAGGGCGGGGATGATATAGAGCAGGGCTAAGAGGGCTGATAGTCCGACTATCCCATAGGAAGTGCCTGACATACTGCCTGTGGTATAGGCTTGTGTCTCGTATTCTAAGCCAATCGCGCTCAGAAGGAGAAAAATGAAAAGAACAATATTTTTCTTCATAAGTAACTTTCTAAAATTTTATTTTCATCCTAGTATAACAAAAAAATCCTAAATAAAACCAATTTAAAAACTGGAAATTAAGGGTTAGTATAATACTTTACTTGCCAAACTGTCTCTTTTTGTTTATATTAGTTCTATAAGGTTTCTTGGAGGCGTTTGCATGACGAAAAATCTGTTGAGGTTGAAATTACTGGGAAGTCCGAGTGTCTTTCTCAATCAAGAGGAAGTCTTTTTTCCTTTTGCCAAAATCAATGCTCTGCTTTACTATCTCCACATCAATGGAGCAGTCAATCGGGAGGAGATTGCAGGAATCCTCTGGGAAAACAAGGATAATCAGACCGCCAAAAAGAATCTGCGCAACACGATTTATCAGGCTAACAAGCTACTAGGTGGGGAATGGATTGTCGCTCCCAACCGGACTGTGCTGTCGCTTAATCCCGAGTGTGCGATTGAAAGTGATGTAGAACTTTTTACGGATCATCCTGCGGAGCATCTGTCTCTCTATCAGGGGGATTTTCTGCAGGGCTTCTATCTCAAGGACAGCGAGGCTTTTGATTACTGGGTGTCTAAGATGCGGACGCGATATGAGCAGCTTTATATCCAAGCCTGCTACCAACAGCTGGAAACAGAAAAAGATCATCTGGATTTGGAAGAAGCTGAGCGGAATTTGCGCCGCTTGATCAGCATTGATGAGTTTGATGAGAAGAACTACCATCTGCTCATGAAGCTCTATCAGGATCATGATCGGCCAGGTAAGGTGATAGAGACCTACTACAAATTGGTCAATATTTTGGATAAGGAACTGGGCATTAGTCCTACGGAACCTATCCAGCAACTATATCATGAGGTGCTTGCCAAGGACCGTAGCGAGCGCAAGACTAAGCAGTTTCTGCGCAATACGGATCACTTTTTCGGGCGGGTCGATGAAATCAAGCGTTTGGAATCTTACTTTTCTAAGGTGATAGAGACTCAGGAGGCGCGTGCTCTGGTCCTAGTCGGTGGTACTGGTATCGGAAAGCGGACAGTGACTCGTCAAGTTTTGGCCAATCAGACCAAGTATTTCCAGATTGTCATGGCGGAGTGCTTCAAGGAAGAGATGAAGGCAGAGCTCCAGCCTTGGCGTGGTTTGTTGGATGGTCTGGGGGACTTGGTTATTCAGCACCAGATTCTCTCTATCAGTCAGTGGCAGGTCATTTTGGAGAGTTATTTTCCCATTTTGACAGGCGGCACTTCTGGTCTTCAGTTGGATGCGGACAAGCTGGCTCAGTTTGTGGTGGATATTCTGCAGAAGATTTCTAAGAAAAAAGCTTTGATAATCTTGATTGAGGACTGTCACTGGATGGATAAGGCCAGTGTTGCTGTCTTAGAGCAAGTCATGAATCATTTAACCGGCTATCCTGTGGCCTTTGTGCTGACCAAGCATCTGAGCACCCCTTCTTATTTGGAACATTTTTTCAATCACCTGCTGGTACGCAATAAGCTGGGCTTTATCGAGCTGCAGCCGCTGAATTTTAAGGATAGTGCGACTTACTTGCAAGCCCAGACAGGTCAGATAGCCATCCCTGAGGATAGGTTAGGAGATATTTATCGGGTCAGTCAAGGCATCCCTTTCTTCCTGTCGGAATATGCTGAGCAACTCCTGCGAGGAGAGAAGTTTCATCCGCTGACTCCGGCCATCAAGGCCAAGCTGTCTCTTAAGCTGGATTATCTGAGCAGTCAAGAGGAAGAGTTGGTAGATTATCTGGCTTGCTTTAGGGCTCCTGCGTCGGTTTCGCTCTTAGCTAGGTTATTAGGCCTGCCGATGGAAGAAGTGGTCGAAATCACTGAGGATTTTGGACAGAAGCAGCTATTGATGGAAGAGGAGCAGAGTGAGGAATTGGTAGTGCGATTCAGTCAGGAGCTTTTGAGACTCTACGCCTATGAGCGCTTGTCACTTGCCAAGAAGCGAATGCTGCATCATCAGATAGCCCAGAGCATGGAAGACCAGCTGGGAGACTCTCTCTATCAAGCTCAGCTGCTCAATGAAATCGCCTATCACTACAAGATGTCCAAGCAGCCGATTAAGTCTCTGGAGTACGAACTGCATTATCTCGAGGCTACTCTGCAGTTTCATCACGAGCTCTTTCCAATTTATTCGCGGGAGTTTGGTTTTATCGAAAAGACGGATGATAGCAATCAGTCAGCGGTTTTAGGCCAGTTTGACCGTATCCGTCGGGAGATAGAGGGCTTAGAGAGAAATCATCAGAATCACAAGGATTTTCAGCTATTGGTTCTCCGCTTTCTCTATCTAGAAGGGCGCTATGCTATCCGGACGGGGAATTACCAGCAGGGAATGGACAATATCCAGCAGGTGATTATTTCAGCCAAGGAGCTGCAGCAGATGGATTTTCTCCTAGAAGGCTATCGGCAGATGATTTATTACTGCATCCAGACGGAGAATATCTCTGAGATGCGTTACTATACGGAGTTGGCTCTAGATGCTTCGGTCCAGGCCAACAATCACGAGGCCATTGCTATCAATCTCCGACTCAAGGGGCTCTATCATCTCATGATTGGAGATGAGGAGCAGTCGCTTCACCATCTCTACCAGTCTATTGATTGTTTCAGCCTGACGTCTTCGCTGCGTTCCAAGTATTCAATTCAGATTGCGGCGGCTCTAGACTATCTGGCGGAGATTGAGCAGATTCGCGGGAATTTCACGACAGCTCTGGCTCATCAGAAGGAGGCCATTAAGTTGACGGAAAATAAAACAGCAGAGCCTTCGATTTTTGCTTTCTATATCGGCTTGGGTATGACTTACTATCAGCTGAAAGATTATGAGCAGGCGGAGCGGATTTTCCTCAAAGCCAAAACAGCTCTGAAGTCCCTTAGCTTCCCTTGGAAAGAGACCCAGTTGGAAGTTTATTTGGCCTTGATTGGCTGTGAGAAGAGAGATTACCAGCCGATGCTTGATCTGCTGCGGAAAAAGGATAGTCTCATCAGTCGCTATGGCAATCCGAGGGACAAGGGGCTGATCTACTATCTGATGGCTGTGATTAAGTATGGACTGCTGACTGGAAACTTGCAGGGAGCAGGCTTTGAAGTCTTGCTGGATCAGGACTTTGAGACCTACTATGAAACAGCCAAAAGCCAGCTCAATCCCTACCGAGACCGGCACCAGCTAAAGGAATTGGAAAACTTGCGTCAGGGCTTGAACAAAAAATAAGAGAGGATGAAAGCTATCTTCATCCTCTTTTGATGTTTGTAATGAAGTTTTTAAATGCCTATCAGTCATGTGCTTGTGCCCAGACTTGGGTCAGGTAAAAGACAAAGCTGGCAGCCAGATTAGCCGTATGGTTGTCTATATCGTGAGGCGGAGAGACTTCGACGATATCAAAGCCTATCAGTTTGCCTGACGCGGCGATGTGCTGGAAGACCAGAACAGCTAGATTGGGATCCACACCCAGTGACTGAATGGCACTGACACCAGGAGCGGCGCCAGCTGCAAAGCAGTCAATATCAATGGTCAAATAGACCTGCTCCTTGCCGGCCAAAAAGGCATCGACCACTTTACAGACTTCCTTGTAACCCATTTGGTAAATATCCATTCCAGTCAGAAACTGGATAGCCTTGGATTTTGCCACAAAGTCAAAGAGAAAGAGATTGTTATTGTGCTCCTGAATCCCTAGGATAAGGTAGTTAAAGGCCTGCTTCTGAGTCAGAGTGTCATCGAACATCTGGCGAAAGCCGGTGCCAGAGTTAGGACCAGTCTGGTCATAGGGACGCAAATCAAAGTGAGCATCCATATTGATAACGGCCAAGTCTTGGTCAGGAGCTAGTGACGACTTAAGGCCCAGATAGTGGCCGTAGGCTGTTTCGTGGCCACCCCCTAGGACAATAGGCCGGAGATTGAGCTCTCGCAGGCGTTTGACTGCTCGAGCCAAGCTTTGCTGTAGCTGCTCCAGAGAGCGGTTAGGGCCGTCAATATCGCCAACATCAAAGACGCGGACGTTTCTGCCAAGATGCCAAGGAAGTTTGGCCAGCTGGGTTCGGATAGCTTGTGGCCCTTCGACAGCCCCCACTCGGCCGTGGTTGATATAAACGCCCTTGTCACTCTTGAAGCCAATTAGGGCAAAGTTGACGCCGTCAAAGGGTTTTAAGTTAGGGTCATTTAAGTCCAAAAACTCAATAACCATGCCCCACTTGGCAGCATATAAATCATCGTCTAGTCTCTTATGATAGTAGCTGTTATCTAGCTGATAGTAATCTTCTAACATGATTTTGTCCTTTTCCATAACGATACTTGCGACTTTATTATAAGAGTTTCCGCCAAGCCTGTCAATGACTTTTGGCGGGAAAAGAAGCCCAGCTGCATGAGAGCGGGCTTCTTAGGTTAGCTTTTTACAGAGGCATCAGCTTTAGAAGTGAATGCTCAAGTCCACAGCCTTTTCAACGGCTGCTAGGAATTCTTCGTTTTCAATCAGCTCAGAAGCCTTGTTGAGTTCTTCATAGATTTCGATATCCTTATCAAACTCGATAAAGCGGACATGCTGACGGAAGAGGTCGTAGGCTGGCTTGGTTCCTTTACCAAGTTCATGGTTTCCTGGTTTCAGATCCAGAGCTTGGCAGGCTGCCATGATTTCTGTTGCCACGATGCGGCGAGAATTCTTGAGAATTTCAGCTGCCTTGCGTGCTGCAGTAGTTCCCATGCTGACAAAGTCTTCTTGGTTTTCACAAGATGGGATAGAGTCTACGCTGGCTGGATGAGACAAGACCTTGTTCTCAGAAGCAAGCGAAGCACAAGCATACTGGGTAATCATAAAGCCAGAGTTGAGGCCGGGGTGTTTGACCAAGAAGGATGGGAGCTTACTTAGTTGGCTGTTGACCAGACGTTCTACACGACGCTCGGATACATTTCCGATTTCAGAAATAGCGATGCCGAGGAAGTCAAATGGCTGAGCCATTGGTTCACCGTGGAAGTTACCGCCTGAGATAACATGGCCTTCCTTGGTGATGATAGGGTTGTCTGTAACAGAGTTGATCTCAATCTCAACCTTGGTCTTGACATAAGCGATAGAGTCCTTGCTGGCGCCGTGAATCTGCGGAATACAACGCAGGGTGTAAGGGTCTTGGACCCGCTGTTGAGTAGCTACGGTTGTGTTGCCACTGCCTTCTAGAAGGTTGCGGATATTGCGTGCTGTAGCCAGCTGTCCGCTTTGAGGTCGGATGGTATGCAAGTCTTCTTCGAAAGGACTGGTGATACCATTGTGCACTTCCATGGAAAGAGCGCCTGCAACGTCTGATAGCTTAAGTAACTGGATGGCATCGTAAGTAGCCAGAGCTCCGATACCTGTCAGGACAGTTGTTCCGTTAATCAGCGCCAGCCCTTCCTTGGCTGCTAGAGCAATTTTCTCGATACCGGCCTTGTCCAAAGCTTCTTGTCCAGAGAGCAATTGGCCTTGATAGTAAGCGCGGCCAAGTCCTAACATAGGCAGAACCATGTGAGCCAGCGGTGCCAAGTCACCAGAAGCTCCCAAAGAGCCTTTTTCCGGAATGTAAGGGACAACGCCTTTATTGAGCAATTCCAGAAGTTTTTCGACAGTAGAGAGACGGATACCAGAATAGCCCTTGACCAAAGAATTAATCCGAATTAACATAATCGCACGGACTGCATCTTCAGGTAGGGGATCACCAAAGCCTGAAGAGTGCGTACGGATTAGGTTTTCTTGCAGTTGAGTCGTATCTTCTGGTGAGATGCTGACATTGCAGAGAGAGCCGAATCCGGTTGTAACACCGTAGACTACCCGCTTTTCGCGGACGATGTCATCCACGATTTTACGGGAAGCTTCTACTGCTTTTTTAGCTTCTTGGTCAATTTCGCAGGTGGCTCCATGACGGGCTACTGCGATGACGTCTTCTAAAGTAAGGTGTTCGCCATCCAAATTGATTACATGTGTCATAAGATTCATTCTCCTTCTTGTTTAAGAACTTTATTTTTACAAATCAGTACTATATAGATAAAGTATACTGCGCTGGCGATAAGGACACCGATGAGGCCGTACACATAGTTCATTGGGTTTTCACCCCAAATCATGACGAGGCTGACTAGAACCGCCAAAATTGGAATTACTGGACCAAATGGAACGCGGAAGACCACTTTTTTATCCGGATATTTCTTTCTTAATACTAGTACAGCTAGAGCAGTTGGGATGTATTGGAAGAAGCGGAAGACCACACTGAGAGCTGCTAATTCTTCAAATTTACCAGAGAAGAGCAGGGCGATGGCCAGGATTCCTGAAATAATAATGGCAACTATAGGGGCATTTTTAGAGTTGGTTTCTGCAATTTTCTTAGGAAGCAGGCCTTCATTTGCGATAGCTGCACCATAACGCGGAACCATGACGGACTCCCCGATATTAAGACCAGTGATAGAGATGAGTGCTCCAATGGAAATAATCCAAGCACCAGCAGGGCCAATCATCTCAACAAAGGCGTCTTGTACAGAAGCATCTGTTTGCAGGATACGGCTGCCTAACATGGCGATAGTTC
The DNA here is from genome assembly GCF_013343115.1 of Streptococcus sanguinis. Lineage (NCBI taxonomy): Bacteria > Bacillati > Bacillota > Bacilli > Lactobacillales > Streptococcaceae > Streptococcus > Streptococcus sanguinis. Next base: position 1,688,550 of record NZ_CP054570.1, on the reverse strand, counting down.
CTGCGATAATCAGCATATAGAGAACAGAGACAATACTGATAGAGCCCAAGATAGCCCGAGGTACATTCTTTTCTGGGTTGCGCATTTCACCAGCAACGATAGACATGGTTTCAAATCCGATAAATCCATAGAAGATATAAATGGCTGTGCTTGAGATAGCCTTCATGATATCTACTTTAGGATCTAGTTGTAGAAACGGAGTGAAGTTTCCTTTATCAATTCCCGATTTAATAAAGAAAATTGCGCATAAACTAAAGGCAACGATTGGAATGAGTTTAGCTACAGTAGCAGTCAAGGTGAATATTTTTGAAGTCTTAAGACCAGATATATTCATCAAGCTGAGCAAAATAATCAGGCTCACACTGAGCAAAAGTTCATAAGGTTCAAAGGCTTTAAAAGTGATGACAAAAAGTCTTGCAAATGCTGCTGCCATAGCGGCCCAAGCGATGATGGTAACCGCCCAGCCTAGGAAACCTACATTAAAGCCGACAAAGTCTCCAAAGGCTGCTTTGGAATATTGGAAGGCTCCGCCATTTTTATTAAAATAACCAGCAGTTTCTGCCAAGCAGACGGCTAGGAGAATAACGAGAAGGGCAGTTCCAAGCATGACAGCTAGAGAGGCAGGACCAAGTCCTTTATAAATCTTTTGCGGTAGGAGGAAAATCCCTGATCCGATAACGGCATTGATACCGTAGAGGGTTGCACCGGAAAAGCTGAATTTCGCTTTTTCCTGTTCTTGTTCTTGTGCAGTGAGTTTAGTTGCATCCATAATAATGTTTCTCCTTTAGAGATATGGGATCCTTTCCAAGTAAAGATAGAATGGTGACAAGACATCATGGTATCTTTACTTAGTAGGGATGTGGGTCAAACCAGCCCATATAGCAAGGGGAGCACCCTTTGGCTGGTTACTCGAAAACATTATATGCAGCTCAGTTTCCTGAGTCTCTTTTTCCACTATCAGAAGCTGCTCTGCCTCTAGGTTAAGCACTGGCAGGTTTGTTACCGTCACCGTCAGATCCTCTAAGGCATAGATAAATTGAATTTCGTCATCTCGGCTAAGCTCTTGCCCATTCGAGATGGCAATCATCTGTCCCTGATAATGGTCGCTGTAGATTAAGTTAAAGTCGGTACAAGTCCCCCGACTTGTGATAGAATCACTCCCTTCAAAGACATAGGGAGTAAAGGGAGCTAGAACCGTTTCCTCCTGCCGGCTGGCATTGTGGAGATGAAGTGTGTGGTCCAGGCTCATGAGAATACGGTGAAAGCCGCTGAGGTCAGAAAACTGACTTTCAGCCAACTCCACAGTCGCTGTTGAGAGTCGATAGTCAAAGTCACGCTTGCTATAGTGGCCAGTTGGCGGGGAAAGATAAAGCTGTTTTGTCTTTCCCCCCGACCAATCGGAAACTTGAAAATCATTTACTCTTAAAAGGGTTACATTTGTCATTTTTGGTATTTATTAGAACAAACCGCTGATATTGCCATCTTTGTCAACATCAATCTTTTCGCTGGCTGGTACTTTAGGCAGCCCTGGCATGGTCATGATTGCACCCGTCAGAGCAACGATAAAACCTGCACCAGCAGAAACTTTGAGCTGGCTGATTGTCACAACAAAGTCTTTAGGTGCGCCCAGTTTTTTAGCATCGTCTGAGAAGGAGTACTGAGTCTTGGCCATACAGATAGGATAGTTGGAGAAGCCCAGTTCTTCCAGTTGTTTGAGCTCGCGTTTAGCAGCAGGAGTCAGGCGAACACCCTTGCCTCCATAAACCTTAGTAACAATTTTGTTCAGCTTAGTCTCGATGGAGTCCTCTTCATTATATACAAATTGGAAGTGATTGTCTCCTTCGGCCAGTTCAACGACTTTTTCAGCCAACTCTTTACCGCCAGCTCCGCCATTGGCCCAGACGTCAGAAATCACGACGTCAACGCCGCGTTTTTGGCAGGCGTCATAAACTGCTTTCAATTCTGCTTCGGTATCCAGCGGGAATTTATTGATGGCAACGACTGCTGGCAATCCATAAACATCTTGAATGTTTTCCAGATGTTTTTCCAAGTTTGGCAGACCATCTACAACGGCTTGGACATTTTCTTCAGCCAGGTCGCTCTTAGCAACACCACCATGCATCTTGAGAGCGCGGATAGTAGCAACCAGAACTACAGCCGATGGACGAAGTCCAGATGTACGACACTTGATATCAATGAATTTTTCAGCACCTAGGTCAGCACCAAAACCAGCTTCTGTGACTGCATAGTCGGCATATTTGAGAGCCAGCTTGGTAGCTAGGACACTGTTACAGCCATGGGCAATGTTGGCAAAAGGTCCACCGTGAATCAAGGCTGGTGTGTGTTCCAGAGTTTGAACCAAGTTTGGATGGATAGCGTCTTTGAGCACAGCAGCCATAGCGCCACCAGCTTTCAGATCCTTGGCAGTTATTGGCTTACCTTCAAAGCTGTAACCAATGATGATTTTTTCCAAACGGTTCTTGAGGTCAGTGATATTTTCTGACAGACAGAGAATAGCCATAACCTCAGAAGCAACTGTAATGTCAAATCCATCTTCACGCGGAACACCATTGACCTTGCCCTGCAAGCCGTCCACGATGTGACGCAGTTGCCGGTCATTCATATCCACCGCCCGCTTCCAAGTGATGCGGCGAGAGTCGATACCTAAGGCATTGCCATGGTGAATGTGGTTATCAATGAGGGCTGCCAGCAGGTTGTTGGCAACACCGATGGCATGAAAGTCACCAGTGAAGTGGAGGTTGATGTCCTCCATGGGCACCACCTGAGCGTGACCACCACCAGCAGCTCCGCCCTTGATACCAAAGACAGGTCCGAGTGAAGGTTCCCGCAGAGCGATAACGGCTTTTTTACCGATAGCAGCCAAAGCATCGACCAATCCGACAGAAGTCGTGGTCTTGCCTTCTCCAGCTGGTGTCGGAGAAATAGCGGTCACGAGAATCAGTTTGCCGTCTGGCTTGTCTTTTAAGGCTTCTAGTTGGCCGGCACTGATTTTTGCCTTGTGATTTCCATAAAGAGACAAAGCGTCTTCAGCAATTCCTAGTTTTTCTGCCACTTCTTTGATGGGCTTCATTTGAACCGAATTCGCAATTTCAATATCTGATAAAACCATATTGTTACCTCTTGAGAAAAGAAAGTCCATTCATGGGAAAGAGTGGGTTTCTCTTCCGTTTATCTATTAGACAACTTTCAAAATTTCTTGATAAATTTCATCGGCTAGGGCGCAGCCTTTTTGCAGTAGCTCTTCACCCTTGCTGCGGTAGTCTGCGACGAATGCTTCATCCTTGACGCCTGACAGGTTGATGAGGACATTGAGCCAAGCCCCTTGCAGACCAGCCTTAAGGTTAAGAGCTGCTACCCCCAGGTCGCTGGCAGCATTGGTATTGGACTTGCCAACAGCTTTTTGAGTTGTTTGCAGGGCAGCAAAGATGTCTTCCATCATGCCATAAGGTGACTTGGTCGCTTCCTTGAGGGCTTGTTGCATAGCTTCCCGACGGGCAGCCTTGTCTTCCTCTGTCTCCTTAGGCATATCAAAGACGGCGGAGACCAGATTGAAGGCTTCAGTGTCCTTGTCAATAGCTGCAAGTAGGCTTTCTTGCAGGCGGGCACTTTCTGCGTGCACTTGAGTAATTTCTGCTTCAAATTCTGCGTATTTTTTCTTGCCAAGGGTCAATTCGCAGACCATCTTAGTCAGGGAAATACCGTTCGCTGCGGAAAGAGCAGCGGCAGAGCCACCTCCTGGTGCAGGAGCATCTGAGCCTAGGACTTGGGCAAATTCTGTCAAACTTAAATCTACTAATTTCATAGGTTTCTGTCCTCCTAGCCCAGCAAATGGTTTTCCAGAACTTGCTTGCCGTAGTCAAAGTCTTCGATTTGCAGATAGTATTCTGCTGCGTCAATCAAAGCCTTAGCTGGTGCCAAGCCAATGACTTCTGAGCCGAGGATTCCAACTCCGTAGCGCTTAGCTTCAAAGCGAACAGTTTCAAAAACACGATAGAGTGGGAATTTTTCCAGATTGACCATGTTGATAGAAACCTGAGCAATGTTGCGGTCTTCCAGCATAACGCCAATCGCTTTACAGTATTTGTAGCCACCGCTTGATCCACGGATGATTTTGGCAATATTGTTGGCAATTTCCAGATTGTCTGTATCCAAGTTGATATTGTAGGCGATGAGTGGCATTCTGGCACCAACAGCAGTAACACCAGCAGTTGGGTGAATCTTTCTTTCACCATAGTCAGGAGCCCAGTCAGGTTCCAAGAGTTTTTCAGGCATGCCTTCAAATTGTCCTTTACGAACCTTAGCCAAGTTCTTACGCTCAGGACGAGTCGCTGCATCTTCATAGAGGAAGATAGGGATACCGAGCTCACGATTGATTCGCTCAGATACTGTCTTCGCAATTTCTACGCATTCCTCACTTGTGATGTCCTTGATAGGTACAAAAGGCAGGACATCAGTTGCGCCCATACGAGGGTGTTCACCTTGGTGCTTGGTCAAGTCAATATTTTCAGAAGCGTATTTAACCAAACGGAAAGCAACTTCCTGAATATTTTGGTCATCACCGACCAAAGTAAAGACGCTGCGGTTGTGGCTGGCATCAGAAGAGTGGTCCAAAAGTGTTACGCCTGGCACGCTCTTAGCTACTTCAACTAGACCGTCAATAACCGCTTGATTGCGGCCTTCAGAAAAGTTAGGAATACATTCAACAATTTTTGTCATAAGATATTACCTCGTGATATCAATAATTTTAATTTATAATATGAACTTAATAAAGCAGAACCTCCTCCTGAGCCAGATTGATACCCAGCTCAGGCCGGAAGTTGGGAGACAAGTTTTTCCTATTCGAACAACTTCTTAACAGATTCTTTGACCAAATCTTCATCAGTTAAGTACGGAATAGTGATGTGGTCTGTGCCTTCATGGAGACGGTTGTACTCGATAGCTGTTTCGATAGCATGCTCATTGCGAGCCCAGTTCCGACGTGCAACTCCGCCGATCGTATCCCAAGCGATAGCAGATTTGATGATTTCATCGATGCGTTCGCTGCCGTCCAGTACCAAGCCAAAACCACCGTTGATCGCTTTACCGATACCAGTTCCACCACCGTTGTGGAGAGCTACCAGACTCATACCACGAGCGGCATTACCAGCGTAACATTGCACAGCCATGTCGCAAGTAACATTTGAACCATCCTTGATATTGGAAGTTTCGCGGAATGGAGAGTCAGTACCAGATACGTCGTGGTGGTCACGGCCGATCATGACAGGACCAATCTTTCCTTCGCGGACTAATTCATTGAACTTGAGGGCGATATTGACGCGTCCCATACAGTCTTGGTAGAGGATCCGAGCCTGAGTTCCAACAACCAACTGGTTCTTTTCTGCATCGCGGATCCAGTTGTAGTTGTCACGGTCTTGGTAGCGACGGTTAGGATCAATCACTTCCATAGCTGCATGGTCAGTAGCAACTAGATCTTCATGCTTACCGCTCAGACATACCCAACGGAAAGGACCGTAACCATAGTCAAAGAGCATTGGGCCCATGATATCTTCTACATAAGATGGCCAGATAAAGCCGTCTTTGTCGTCAAAGCCATTCTTAGAAATTTCCTTGATGCCAGAGTCATAGACTGCCTTCATAAAGGCATTACCGTAGTCAAAGAAGTAGGTGCCGTTGCTAGTCAGGGTCTTGATTGCCTTGAAGTGACGTTCCAATGTTTGGTCAACCAGCTTAGCAAAGCTTTCCTTGTCTTCAGCCAAGAGGCGAGTCCGCTCTTCAAAGCTGATACCAGCTGGACAGTAGCCGCCGTCATAGACATTATGGCAAGAAGTTTGGTCAGACAGCAAATCAACATGGATGTTATTCTCGTTGACATATTCCAAGAGATCTACAATGTTACCATGATAGGCGATAGAAGTGGATTCGCCAGCTTCCAGAGCTTTTTGAGCTAGCTCGATTGCTTCTTTTGGACTTTCGGCTAATTGGCTAATCCAGCCTTGGGAATGACGAGTTTCAATCCGAGATTGGTCTACTTCAGCTACGATTGCCACAGCTTTAGCAATTTCGGCCGCTTTCCCTTGAGCTCCACTCATGCCGCCCAGACCAGAAGAGATGAAGAGTTTGCCAGTCAGGTCGCCATCATCAGCTACACCCAGTTTCAAGCGCCCAGCATTGAGGAGGGTGTTGAAAGTACCATGGACGATACCTTGAGGGCCGATGTACATCCAGCCGCCAGCTGTCATTTGACCATAGTTGGTCACGCCCATTTCTTCCGCAATTTCCCAGTCCTTCATATTGTCATATTCACCGACCAAGAGGCCGTTGGTGATGATAACACGAGGTGCTTCTGGTTTGGACTTGAAGAGTCCGAGTGGGTGGCCAGATTCTACGACCAAGGTTTGATGGTCGGTCATGATTTCCAAGTATTTCTTGATCAGGTTGTACTGCATCCAGTTAGCGCAGACAGATCCAGTTTCTCCGTAGGTAACCAATTCATATGGATAAAGGGCGATTTCAAAGCTCAGGTTGTTGTCAATCATGACCTGCATAGCTTTGGCTGCAGTACAGTTCCCTTTGTACTCGTCAATTGGTTTGCCGTAGATGCGTTCTTTTGGACGCCAGCGGTAGCCATAAATCCGTCCGCGAGTCTTCAGTTCTTCTAAGAATTCTGGAATTACTTCCTCATGGAATCTCTTTGGAATATAGCGAAGGGCATTTTTAAGAGCAATTTCGGTTTGAGCTTGAGTCAAACGGAAGCCCCGGTCAGGTGCTCGGCGGATGCCTTCTTGGAAAACTGTTTTTTCAGGCAGTACATCGTCTAATTTGACGGTCATTGCTGCTGCAATTTCATTTTCACTAAAGTATGACATGGAAAATCCTCCTTTTAGTCAAGTGTAAAATATCTTTCTCTTACATTCTATAAGATTCCCGTCCATAAAGAGTCAAGAAAATGATAAAAACAGTAAAAAAAGTGGGGCTCCTATCTTTTACAAGCTTTTGACTATAATTTGACGATAGTGTATTATGATGAAAAGCAAATATGTCGGAAAATGAAATGGAGGAACAAGCATGACTGCTGATTTACTATTAACTCACTTTAATCAAGTCTTCTGTCCCAAGGATCTCGGTCATCCACTTTTTGGTGAGGAGATGAAGGAAGCTCAGGTCTTGGAGGACGGCTACATTGCAGTCAAAGACGGCAAAATCCTAGCAGTCGGCAGCGGAGAGCCGGATGCCAGTCTGGTCGGACCAGATACTAAGATTCAGTCTTATGAAGGCAAGATTGCCACACCTGGCTTGATTGACTGCCACACTCACTTAGTCTACGGTGGCAGCCGGGAGCATGAATTTGCTAAGAAATTAGCTGGTGTCCCTTATCTGGAAATTCTTGCCCAAGGCGGTGGTATTCTCAGTACGGTTCGGGCGACACGAGAAGCTTCTTTTGACACTCTCTATGATAAGTCCAAGAGGCTGCTAGACTATATGCTGCTGCATGGGGTGACAACAGTTGAGGCCAAAAGTGGCTATGGTTTGGACTGGGAAACAGAGAAGCGCCAGCTGGATGTCGTTGGAGCTCTGGACCGTGACCACGAGATTGATCTCGTTTCGACCTTTATGGCTGCCCACGCCGTTCCACCAGAATACAAGGGACGCTCTCAGGAATATCTGGAGCTTATCGTCGAGGAAATGCTGCCTCGGGTAAAAGCAGAAAATCTAGCTGAGTTTTGTGATATTTTCTGTGAAAAAGGCGTCTTTACAGCTGACGAGTCACGCTACTTGCTTTCTAAGGCTAAGGAAATGGGCTTCAAGCTTCGTATCCATGCTGATGAAATCGAATCTATCGGCGGGGTGGATGTAGCGGCTGAACTGGGAGCAACGAGTGCAGAGCACTTGATGGTAGCGACCGATGAGGGCATTCGCAAGATGGCAGAAGCCAAGGTTATCGGTAATCTCCTGCCAGCAACTACCTTCAGTCTGATGGAAGATACCTATGCACCAGCCCGCAAGATGCTGGAAGCTGGTATGGCTATTACCCTGACCACCGACAGCAATCCAGGCTCTTGTCCAACAGCTAACCTGCAGTTCGTCATGCAGTTGGGCTGCTTTATGATGCGCCTGACACCAGTAGAAGTCCTTAACGCTGTAACCATCAATGCGGCCTATTCAGTTAACCGTCAAGATAAGATTGGCAGCTTTGATACTGGTAAGCAGGCGGACATTACCATCCTAGACGCTAAGAACATTGACTATCCACTTTATTTCTTTGCGACCAATCTGACCCATCAGGTCTACAAGGCTGGAAAACTAGTTGTCGATCAAGGTAGAATTGTCTAGGCTTTCTAAAAACGAATCGTATTTTTCGGACTCTCTCTGGTGACAGGGAGAGTTTTCTTTATATCAAAACTTTCCCTTGCCATTCTGCTGGAAGTCTGCTATAATAGTTATTTGTGAGCAAACCTCACTTACCCCTTGCAAAGTCTTGGGGTCATTAGACCAAAAGGAGGAAAAATCAATGGCTAAATACGAAATTCTTTATATTATTCGTCCAAACATTGAAGAAGAAGCTAAAAACGCTTTGGTAGCACGCTTTGACTCTATCTTGACTGACAATGGTGCAACTGTTGTTGAATCAAAAGACTGGGAAAAACGTCGTCTTGCATACGAAATCCAAGATTTCCGTGAAGGACTTTACCACATCGTTAACGTTGAAGCAAACGACGATGCAGCTCTTAAAGAGTTTGACCGTCTTTCAAAAATCAACGCTGACATTCTTCGTCACATGATCGTCAAACTTGACGCTTAAGAAGGTAGACTATGATTAATAACGTTGTACTGGTGGGTCGTATGACCCGTGATGCCGAGCTTCGCTATACTCCGCAGAATCAAGCGGTCGCAACATTTACTCTGGCTGTCAATCGCAACTTTAAAAATCAAAGTGGCGAGCGAGAAGCAGACTTTATCAATGTTGTCATCTGGCGTCAGCAGGCAGAAAATCTTGCAAATTGGGCTAAAAAAGGAGCCCTGATCGGAATTACAGGCCGTATTCAAACGCGTAACTACGAGAACCAGCAAGGCCAGCGTGTCTATGTCACAGAAGTTGTTGCGGACAATTTCCAACTTTTGGAAAGCCGCTCTAATCGTGAAGGTCAGTCATCTGGCGGTTACGGTGGAAACAGCTTCGGCGGCAGCTCTGCTCCAAGTTATGGCAGTGCAGACTCGTCTAACCAAGTACCGAACTTTTCTCGTGATGAGAGCCCATTTGGAAATTCTAACCCAATGGATATCTCAGACGACGATTTACCTTTCTAAGGACCGAATCTAACTATAATATAAAGGAGAAAACACATGGCTCAACAACGTCGTGGCGGATTCAAACGCCGTAAAAAAGTTGATTACATCGCAGCGAACAAAATTGAATATGTTGATTACAAAGATACTGAGCTTCTTAGCCGTTTCGTTTCAGAACGTGGGAAAATCCTTCCTCGTCGTGTAACAGGAACTTCAGCTAAAAACCAACGTAAAGTAACAACAGCTATCAAACGCGCTCGCGTAATGGCTTTGATGCCTTTCGTAAATGAAGACTAATTAAATTGACAGCAGGCTCTAGCTTGCTGTTTTTTTATTTTATCATTGACAAAATGTCAGTTAAGTGCTATACTGACCACAAGGAGGCAGAAATCATGCGTGATGTCAAGGAAGTAGAGGTGCGGCGGGCAGAGATTATGTCTGCAGCCTTGCAGCTCTTTGCCCAAAAAGGCTATCTAAAGACTAGAACTCAAGATATTATTGATAAGCTTGGAATTTCTCGAGGCCTGCTTTACTATCATTTTAAGGATAAGGAAGATATTCTTTATTGTCTGATTGAAAAGAACTCTGAGCCCTTGCTGAGAAAGCTCGAAACAATCAGCTATCAGCCAAATGTCGGAGCCAAAGAAAAAATCAGAACTTTTATTGAGGCAACCCTTATCCCAGAGGAAAGCAGAACACAGGAAAATCAAGTCTTGCAGGAAACAGTCAATTTAGAAACGAATCGCTATGTCTTGGATCGCTTTTATCATAGACTCTGTGAGCGGATGATTGTTTTCTTCACTCATATCTTGGAGAAAGGTCAGAAATCTGGAGATTTTCATTTGAAATATCCGCATGAGACAGCTTCTTTTCTCATGACTGCCTACGTATTTGTGTCCAATGATATCAAGATGAGTCAGGAAAAACCAGAAACTTTGCAGGATTATCTCACCAGCTTCCAGGCAATCCTAGAAAGAAGCTTAGGATTAGAAGAATCTATTTTTTAGAATAATCGGCAGTTTTCTGCCTTTTATTTAGAGACTGCACTGACAAAATGTCAGTTCGAATCTTCAATCTTTTAATCCTGATATTTAAAAAATTTTACGCCAACACTGACAAGATGTCAGTTTAAATAAAAGGAGAAATTCATGTTAAAAATAGAACATTTAACAAAAGTATATAGCAACGGTAAAAAGGCAGTGGATGATCTTAGTCTGGTGGTGGAGCCTGGAGATATTTATGGCTTCATCGGCGCCAATGGAGCAGGTAAGACATCCACCATTAAGTCCATTGTGGGGATTCATGATTTTGATAAAGGAGAGATTTATATCTGTGGGCACTCTATCAGGAAGGAGCCCTTGCTTTGTAAGAAAAAGATGGCGTTTCTGCCGGATAACCCAGATCTTTATAAAAATCTGACAGCAAGGCAGTTTTTGGATTTTGTAGCAGACGTTTATAGGGTTTCTATGGAAAAGAGGCAAGCAGCTATAGAAAAGTATTCTAAAATGTTTGAGCTGGATACGTCTTTGGATCAGTTGGTATCGGCTTATTCACATGGGATGAAGCAGCGATTGGCACTAATAGCGGCTCTCTCACATGAGCCAGAACTATTGATTTTAGATGAACCTTTTGTCGGTTTAGATCCGAAAGGCGCATATTATTTTAAGCAGATCATGAGAGAGCTAGCTAGTCAAGGGCATGCGATTTTCTTTTCTACTCACGTTTTAGAGGTTGCGGAAGAACTCTGCAATAAGGTGGCAATTCTGCAAAAGGGACGTTTAGTGGCTAATGGAAGGACCTCTGAAGTTAAGGGGACATCCAGTTTGGAACAAGTATTTATGGAGTTACAGGATGATGACTAATATTCTTTTGCTTTTAAAAGTACAATTATACAGCACATTTTCGCTTAATGATTTAAGGAAAGGACGAGGGTTGGGCAAGTATTTTAAGCTTGGCCTGCTCTTCTTGCTTGTTTTTCTATTTTCAGGCTATAACCTTTTGACGGCTTTGAGTTTAGTCAAGTTGGGGCAGGCAAATTTGATTCCAGCCTATATGATTGCCTTGGTTAGTTTTATTATTTTCTTTTTTAGTCTGATGCAGTCAAATGGTATCTTGTTTGACCAAGAGGAACTTGACAGGCTCATTGTATTGCCGCTCAGTATTAGAGAAATCGTCTATGAGAAATATGCTTTTCTTTATCTTTTGAACAGTGTGTTTTCCGTCCTTCTCATGCTTCCAGCAGGCCTCGTTTGGTTTGGCTATGGTGCGTCCTTGTTGGAGTTGCTTCTTTATCTGCTTTTAATGGGATTTGTTCCTCTTTTACCTCTCTGTTTAGCTTCTTTGCTCGGCTTGTGCGTAGCCTATTTGGCCTCAAAGACCCCTCATAAAAATCTAGTTGCCTTCCTTTTTTCTCTCCTCTTGCTTTTGGGGCTGGCAACAGGTAGTATGTGGGCTATGAGAGCTGGAATGTCAGCGGAAAATGTTAGTCTCTTGCTTACCAAGCAGCTGGCTTCTCTCTATCCTCCGGCAAGCTTATTTTTTAACCCTCAGCATTTTTTGTGGGCAAGTCTTCTGTTGATGTTTATATCGTTTGCGCTGACAGGACTTTTTCTAAGGTATTTAAGTAGAAATTATTTAAAAATGAATCAGATGATAACAGGGGTGAAGTCAGAAAGCAAAGTCTATAGAAGCAGGCAGAAGTCTCCCTTTATGGCTCTTTATAGGAGAGAAATTGCGAATTTTATGAGTTCCTATCTTTATATGCTCAATAGTGGACTGGGAACTATTTTAATCATCGTTTTAGCCATCTCGCTTTGTTTTATGAGCCCTGATGCCCTCTTTTCTTCGATAGGACTCAGGAATAGCCGAGAATTTTTACCCCTATTACTGGCTGGATGTCTTAGTATTTCCAATCCTGCAGCTGTCAGTATTTCCTTAGAGGGGGAAGAGATTTGGCTGCTTCAGACATTCCCGGTTTCTATGAGGCAGATAATAATGGCGAAGCTGGCCTTGACGGTGTCCTTACACTTCACAGCCTTGCTGCTTGGCTTGCCTGTTCTGGTTTGGCATTTCTCGCTAGGAGGCTTGCAAGTAGTGGATTTGGTCCTTATTTCACTGGCTTATTCTCTATTTACAGCTCTCCAAGGACTTGTGGTTAATTTTCATTATCCTAAGTTCATCTGGGACAATGAAATGATTGTTATTAAGCAAAGTTTTGCGGCTATCTTGTCTGGAGGGATAAGCATCTTGGTTCTTGTGTTCCCTATTTGCTTTTCCTTGCTCTTTGGTATGGACTTGGAGATATCGCTGCGAATCTCAGCTCTTGGACTTTTGCTTTTGGCAGTTGTCCTTTATAGGCATTTAATAAAACAAGGATATTTTAAGGAGGTCCATGGCTAATGAAAAAGAAAGATTTATTCGTTTTGTTTCTCTTAGCAGTAACCTTATTTCTGCTTATCTGCCTGCTGCCAGAGCAGGTTCCCATTCATTTTAACAGCGCAGGAAAGGCGGACATTGTTGTCAATCGCTTTTGGTTGATTCTCGGTTTGCCCATTCCCTACTCTCTTTATTGGAAATATTTTCGAAGCAAATCAAAAAGAGGTCACTGACCTCTTTTTGTGTGATATTAATATCTCGTCGGTCCCATAGTCGCACTCTTGATGTTGAAGCGCTTTTTGAGATAGAAGCGAAGGGCTAGAGTGATAGCGCCGACAATAGCAACTACGACATTGGACAGGCGGGGATTGAGGAATTCAGGCAGGAGGCTGGTTAAGACGATGGACATGCTCCATAGGAGAATAGCCGCTGCCATGGTAAGGATAGACTTGAGCAGCTTAGGGCGCTGGCTGCGGTCCTTATCTGGTCCGTAGAAACGGTAGATAAAGTGGTAGAGGGCATAGAAAGAAAGGCCGCCGACGATGCTTCCGAGTACGAGAGTCGTCAGTCCATAGACAGATGGCTGAGAGGAAGCCAGATTGACGATTGAGGTCAGGAGGGTAAAGAAACCAAAGATAAAGAGGACAGAGTCCAGCATCATCCATTTAGGATCGTCATTTTCTTTTGGATGTTCGGCATCATAGCGCTCTTTTGCGGTCAGAGAAGCTGCCCAAGTAGTTGGGGCTCCGTAGAGGCCGCGGGCAGTGATTCCCTTGGCTTGATTTTCCAGGATTTCCGGCAGAATGCCTTCTAAGATAGTCTGGATTTCCTGATCGGATTTGCCGTCTTGTAGGAGTTGGTTAGTCGCGATATGGATAAATTCTTTGTTTTTTTTGCTGAGTTTGTCGAGGGATACTTGTGACATAGGCGTTCTTTCTAAAGGTTAAAATAGTTTTTTGTGCATGAGATAGGCCATGACCGAAGCACTCATGGCAAAGGCGATGAACATGATAATCCAGAAGGCATGTGGTTCACCGTTGAGAGGAAGTTCGTTATTTTTGAAGTTCATCCCATAGGCCGAGAAAATCATGGTCGGGATAGACATGACGATGGTCACCAGAGCCAAGGCTTTCATGATATTGTTCTGGTTATTAGAAATGATAGAGGCAAAGGTCTCTGTCATACTGTGGAGGATGTTGCCGTAGATATCAGCCATCTCAATGGCCTGCTGGGTCTCAATCAAGGTATCTTCCAGCAAGTCCTCGTCTTCTAGGTATTTCTTGATATTGCTAGTGGAGCTGGTCAGCTTCTTAATCACGCGCTCATTTGTCTTAAGAGAGGCCTTGAAATAGACGATGGTCTTTTCCAACTCCATGAGCTCAATCAGTTCTTCATTTCGTGTGGACTTGTGCAGTTGGCTTTCAATCTGCTCACTCTTACGGTCAATGGAGCGCAGGGCTGTCAGATATAGCTCGGCATTGTGGTAGAGAATCTGAAAGATAAAACGTGACTTCATAAAAGTATAGAAGTTACGCAAGCGCCGGTGGATGAAGATATCCAGCAGAGGTAATTTTTCCAAACAAGTGGTAATAATCGCCTCTTCCGTGATGATAATACCAAGGGGAATCGTGACATAGTAAGTCTGGTTATTCCGCTCCTCAGTGATGGGCACGTCAACGATGATCAGTGTGTACTCATCTTCGATGGTGACCCGAGACATTTCTTCCGCATCAAGCGGCGCTCGCAGGTCAGTGATGTCAATGCCAAAGGCGTTGGCGATTTCGATTGATTCGCTCTGGGAAGGATTGACAAGATTGATCCAAGTGCCTGATTCGAGCGCATCAATCTCTTTGAATTCTGTCGTAGTAGATAAAAAGACTTGCTTCATGATCTTTTTCCTTCCCAGAGTGTTTTTTGCATACCGTACTATTATACTACAAATTCGGGCTTTTGGGGCAAAAGTTTGCAGAAAAATTTGTTATAATGGAGAAGGTTTATAAGTGAAACGAGGTCAAGATGCAAGATAAAATTGTGATTCATGGAGCGCGAGCTCATAATTTAAAAAATATTGATGTAGAAATTCCACGGGACAAGCTAGTTGTGGTGACCGGTCTGTCCGGTTCGGGTAAGTCCAGCCTAGCTTTTGATACCCTCTATGCTGAAGGGCAACGTCGTTATGTAGAAAGTCTGTCGGCCTATGCTCGGCAGTTTTTGGGCAATATGGAAAAGCCGGATGTGGACTCGATTGATGGTCTCAGTCCAGCTATTTCCATCGACCAGAAGACGACCAGCAAAAATCCGCGCTCAACAGTGGGAACAGCTACCGAAATCAATGACTACCTGCGTCTGCTCTATGCTCGTGTTGGGACGCCATACTGTATCAACGGTCATGGAGCTATTACGGCTTCGTCTGTCGAGCAGATTGTTGACAAGGTTTTAGAATTGCCAGAGCGTCAGCGGCTGCAGATTTTAGCGCCGGTCATTCGTAAGAAAAAGGGCCAGCATAAGACCGTTTTTGATAAGATTCAGAAGGACGGCTATGTCCGTGTGCGCGTGGATGGAGATATTTACGATGTGACGGAAGTGCCAGAGCTTTCTAAGAGCAAGCAACATGATATTGAGGTCGTAGTAGACAGAATTGTCATCAAGGAAGGGGTGCGCAGCCGCCTCTTTGACTCGGTCGAAGCGGCTCTGCGGATTGCTGAGGGCTATGTGGTGATTGATACCATGGACGGTCAAGAGCTGCTCTTTTCTGAGCATTATGCCTGCCCAGTTTGCGGCTTTACAGTGCCGGAGTTAGAGCCACGACTCTTTTCTTTTAATGCGCCCTTTGGCTCCTGCCCGGACTGTGATGGTCTGGGGGTTAAGCTGGAGGTGGATCTAGATGTCGTTGTGCCAGAAGCTGGCAAGACCTTGCGCGAAGGAGCACTAGCGCCTTGGAATCCCATCTCCTCCAACTACTATCCGCAGATGCTGGAGCAGGCGATGGCTGCCTTTGGCATTGATATGGACAAGCCATTTGAGGAGCTGACGGAGGAAGAAAAGCAGTTGATTTTCTTTGGCTCAGATGGGCGGGAGTTCCATTTCCACTATGAAAATGAGTTTGGCGGCGTGCGCGATATTGATATTCCTTTTGAGGGGGTTGTCACCAATATCAACCGTCGCTACCATGAGACCAATAGTGATTTTACTCGGACGCAGATGCGGGCTTACATGAATGAGCTGACTTGTGCAGCTTGTCATGGTTATCGACTTAGCTCTCAGGCCTTGTCTGTCAAGGTTGGTGGCGAAGACGGCTTGCATATCGGTGAGATTTCAGACTTGTCCATTGCAGATCATCTGGTCCAGTTAGACAAGCTTAGCTTGACTGACAATGAAGCTACTATTGCTCGGCCTATTCTCAAAGAAATTCATGACCGTTTGACCTTCCTTAATAATGTTGGTCTTAATTACCTGACTTTGTCTCGCTCGGCTGGGACTCTATCAGGAGGCGAGAGCCAGCGGATTCGTCTGGCGACTCAGATTGGTTCCAATCTAAGTGGCGTCCTCTATATCCTGGACGAGCCCTCTATTGGCTTGCACCAGCGTGACAATGACCGCCTGATTGCCAGCCTCAAGAAGATGCGCGACCTGGGCAATACCCTCATCGTGGTTGAGCACGATGAGGACACCATGCGGGAGGCTGACTGGCTGATTGACGTGGGACCAGGAGCTGGTGTTTTCGGAGGTGAAATCGTTGCAGCGGGCACTCCTGCACAAGTGGCCAAGAGCAAGAAATCTATCACTGGCCAATACCTGTCAGGTAAGCGCGAAATCCCAGTGCCATTGGACCGCCGTGTAGGCAATGGCCGCTTTATCGAAGTGACAGGTGCTCAGGAAAATAACCTGCAGAATATCACGGCCAGATTCCCCTTGGGCAAATTTATCGCTGTGACGGGAGTTTCTGGATCCGGTAAGTCAACGCTGGTCAATTCTATCCTTAAAAAGGCCATCGCCCAAAAACTCAACCGCAACTCTGCTAAGCCAGGTAAGTTCAAGAAAATTAGCGGTATTGAGCATGTGGACAGACTGATTGATATCGATCAAAGTCCGATTGGCCGGACACCACGCTCTAATCCGGCTACTTATACTGGAGTTTTTGACGATATTCGCGATCTGTTTGCCAAGACCAATGAAGCCAAGATTCGCGGCTATAAAAAGGGCCGTTTCAGCTTTAACGTCAAGGGTGGCCGCTGTGAGGCTTGCTCGGGTGATGGAATTATCAAGATTGAGATGCACTTCCTGCCTGACGTCTATGTGGCCTGTGAGGTCTGCCACGGCACCCGCTATAATAGCGAAACTCTAGAGGTTCACTACAAGGAGAAGAATATAGCTCAGGTTCTGGACATGACGGTCAATGATGCGGTAGAGTTCTTCCAGTATATTCCCAAGATTGCCCGCAAACTCCAGACCATCAAGGATGTGGGGCTAGGCTATGTGACTCTAGGGCAGCCAGCCACAACTTTGTCAGGTGGTGAAGCCCAGCGGATGAAACTGGCCAGCGAACTTCACAAGCGCTCGACTGGTAAGTCCTTCTATATCTTGGATGAGCCGACCACGGGTCTGCATTCTGAAGATATTGCCAAGCTCCTTCAAGTGCTATCACGCTTTGTGGACGATGGCAATACAGTCCTCGTTATCGAGCACAATCTGGATGTTATCAAGACGGCCGACCATATTATCGATTTGGGACCAGAAGGCGGTGTCGGTGGGGGTACGATTATTGCGACGGGTACACCGGAAGAAGTCGCAGCTAGTCCAGCCAGCTATACCGGCCAGTACTTGAAAGGCAAGCTGCGTGTGAAATAATACATCAAATCCCTGTTAGATATTAAAAACAGGGATTTTTCGTGTCAGAGAATGCTCGTTGGATTCTAAGTCCTAGATACGGTTTGTCAAAAAAATGTCCTATTTGACTGGTTTTTTGATATAATAAGTTTAGTTATTTCACGGAGGTGGCTCATGTTATCAAGAGTTGAGAAGTTTGAAGCAGCATTAGTTCAGACAGACTGCGATGCTGTTTTAGTAACCAATCTAAAAAATATTTACTATCTGACTGGTTTCAGCGGGACAGAAGCGACGGTTTTCATCAGTAAAAAGCGCCGAATTTTCCTGACGGATGCGCGCTATACACTGATTGCTAAGGGAGTAGTCCAAGGTTTTGATATTGTCGAAACGCGCGACGCGATTGGGGAGATTGTCAAGATTATTGCGGATGACAAGCTGCAAAAAATCGGTTTTGACGACGAGATTTCCTATGCCTACTTCAAAATGCTGGAAAGTGCCTTCTCAGCCTACGAGCTGGTTCCCATGACAGCCTTTATTGAAAATCTACGCATGATTAAAGATGAGCAAGAAATCGCGACCATTCGCAAGGCCTGTCAGATTTCGGATCAAGCTTTCCTAGATGTGCTGGATTTTATCAAGCCTGGTGAGACGACTGAGCTGGCTGTTATGAACTTTTTAGATGCCCGTATGCGCCAGCTAGGTGCTTCAGGTGCCTCTTTTGACTTCATCATCGCTTCGGGTTACCGCTCTGCTATGCCGCATGGTGTGGCTAGTGACAAGGTCATTCAAAAAGGGGAAACCCTGACCATGGACTTTGGCTGCTACTACAATCACTATGTCAGTGATATGACGCGGACTGTTCATGTGGGGCAGGTGACGGATGAGGAGCGGCAGATTTATGATATTGTCCTGCGCAGCAATCAAGCCCTGATAGAAGCAGCCAAGGCTGGGCTTAGCCGAATTGATTTTGACCGGATTCCGCGTCAGATTATTAACGATGCTGGCTACGGTCCTTACTTTAGCCACGGGATTGGCCACGGTATCGGCCTGGACATCCATGAGATTCCTTACTTCGGCAAGTCAGAAGAGCCGATTGAGGCCGGCATGGTCCTGACTGATGAGCCTGGTATTTATCTGGACGGCAAATACGGCGTCCGTATTGAAGATGATCTCCTCATCACAGAAACAGGCTGCGAAGTCCTAACTCTTGCGCCGAAAGAGTTGATTGTTATTTGAGAATTATCAGGCTTTATGATAGAATAAGTAGAAATATAATTTTAAAAAGAGGTAATATAGAATGATTGAAGCAAGTAAGCTGAAAGCTGGAATGACCTTCGAAACAGCTGATGGAAAACTCATCCGAGTTTTGGAAGCGAGCCACCACAAACCAGGTAAGGGAAATACGATTATGCGTATGAAATTGCGTGACGTTCGTACTGGTTCTACATTTGACACAAGCTACCGCCCAGAAGAAAAATTTGAACAAGCCATTATTGAAACTGTTCCAGCTCAATACTTGTACCAAATGGATGACACTGCTTATTTCATGAATACTGAGACTTACGATCAATATGAAATTCCAGTAGTCAATGTAGAAGAAGAATTGAAATTCATCCTTGAAAACTCTGATGTGAAAATCCAGTTCTACGGAACAGAAGTGATTGGTGTGACAGTACCGACAACAGTTGAATTGGTCGTGACAGATACTCAGCCGTCTATCAAGGGAGCTACTGTTACCGGATCTGGTAAGCCAGCGACACTTGAGACAGGTCTTGTTGTCAACGTACCAGACTTCATCGAAGTTGGACAAAAATTAATCATCAATACTGCAGAAGGAACTTACGTTTCTCGCGCATAATATAGAAGAGGTAATAACTATGGCAGCTGAACAATTAGGTGAAATCGTCATTGCGCCACGTGTTTTGGAAAAAATCATTGCCATTGCAACGGCAAAGGTAGAAGGTGTTTATTCCTTCGCAAATAAGAGTATGTCAGACAGTCTTTCTATGCGCTCACTCGGTCGCGGAGTATCGCTCCATACTGATGAGACAGGTGATGTGACTGTAGACATCTATCTGTATTTGGAATACGGTGTCAGCGTTCCAACTGTTGCAGTAGCAATCCAGAAGGCTGTAAAAAGTGCTGTTTTTGACATGGCTGAGGTAGAGCTGTCTGCTGTCAATATCCATGTGGCAGGCATTGTTCCAGAAAAGGCACCGAAGCCAGATTTGAAAGATCTATTTGATGAGGACTTCCTCAATGACTGATATACTGTTGGAATCCAGAAGAGGTCTGCGCCAGCGGGCTTTTCAGGCCCTGATGAGCCTAGAGTATGAAGGGGAACTTGTAGAAGCTTGTCGCTTTGCTTATTCTTATGATAAGGACGAAGAGGCAGACAAAGCGGCGGAAGCTGATATTCCAGCTTTTCTGCTCAATCTGGTCTCTGGTGTGGTCCAGTCCAAGGACGACTTGGATAAGAAAATTGCCCAGCATCTCAAAAAGGGCTGGACAGTGGATCGTCTGACGCTAGTAGAGAAAAATATCCTGCGTCTGGGTATCTTTGAGATTACAGAGTTTGACACACCACAGTTGGTAGCAGTCAACGAAGCCATTGAGCTTTCCAAGCAATTCTCTGACGAAAAGTCCAGTAAGTTCATTAATGGGATTTTGAGTCAATTTATCGTTGAATAAAATGAAGGTCGAGACAAGTGTCTTGGCCTTTTTGCTTATTAATTGTTGTTTTAATCGCAAATAGCTTATCCTTATCAAATCATCAAAATCCGCTCAGAGAGCATGAAGTATCTGAGTGAAAAAACTCTTCTTGAAAGCCTTTACAAGTTTAAAAAGAATCGGTATAATAAATACAGAAAACGTTTGCATAGATGTTCTCTATAAGAAAAAATAAAGGAGTTTTCTGTTTATGAAAAATAACGATCACCTACAGTCTCGGATGGGCGAAAAGCGTCATTATTTTGGCATCCGTCGTTTAAAAGTAGGAGTAGCATCTGTTGTCATTGCCTCAGGTTTCCTACTGGGAAATGCCCAATTAGTCCGAGCGGATGAGACGAGCACAGCTACCAGCCCAGCAACAGAAGCAGTCTCTGATATAAATGCGGCAGCCCAACCTAAGTCAGCAGATGAAGAAAAAACTGGAGAGGCAGGTAGTTCAGGAGCGGGAGCCACAGAGCAGGCTGCTCCAACTGGTGTGCTAGCAGATCAAGCTCCAGCTAGTGCAGTTTCAGAAGCAGCTGGTCAAGAAGCTGCAAATCCAATTGAAAAAGACAAGCAAGAACCAGTTAGTCAGCCGCAGGCTTCGGCGAAAGACGCTATCGAAGAGGGCAATATTCGCTTTCATTTCAAAACCCTGCCTTCACAAAATCTAGACAGCTTGGGCCTGTGGACTTGGGATGATGTTGAGACGCCTTCTAGCCAAAAGGGAGCTTGGCCGACCGGAGCGACTAGCTTTGCGACTGCTAAAGAAGATGACTACGGCTATTATCTTGATGTCAAGATGGCTGAGAAAAGAAGCAAGATCAGCCTTCTCATCAATAATACAGCAGGGCAAAATATTACAGGTGACAAGACAGTTGAGCTCCTCAGTCCTCAGATGAATGAGGTTTGGTTTGACACAGACTATCAACCTCATACTTACGAGCCTTTGAAAAAAGGGATGGTTCGAATCAACTACTATCGTACGGATGGCCAGTATGATAAGAAGTCGCTCTGGCTCTGGGGAGATGTCCAAAACCCGAGCAAGAATTGGCCTGACGGAGTGGATTTTGAAAATACTGGGAAATATGGTCGCTATGTAGATGTTCCCTTGAAAGATGCTGCTAAGATGATTGGCTTTTTGCTTTTAGACGAAAGCAAATCAGGAGATGATGTGAAGATTCAGAATCAGGATTATAATTTCACGGATTTGGAGAAAAACAGTCAAATTTTCTTGCGTGATACAGATCCGACAGTTTATACCAACCCTTACTTTGTCAATGATATTCGTATGACGGCAGCCCAGCATATTGGCTTGACCGAGATTGAGGCCAGCTTTTCTACCTTAGAAAATGCCAAAAAAGAGGATATTTTAAAGAACTTAAGGATTACGGACAAAGATGGCAATGAAGTCGTTGTTAAAGATGTGGTTCTGGATCCTAAGACCAAAAGTGCCAAATTCATTGGTGATTTTAACCAAGCTCAGTCACCTTATCTTATCAAATACGGTAATGATCAATTCAAAACCAGCATGAACTGGCAACTGAAGGACAGCCTTTACAAGTATGATGGTGATTTGGGAGCACGTGTTTCTCAAGCGGGCAAACAAGTGGATCTAACCTTCTGGTCACCAAGTGCGGACCAAGTTGATTTGGTGGTCTATGACAAAGAAGATCGGAATAAGGTTGTTGGACGCATAGCTATGCAGAAAGGTGAGTCTGGCACATGGACGAGCAGGTTGACGCCTGAGAGCGGTCTGGGGATTTCAGACTATCGAGGGTATTTCTATCATTATGAAATTACTCGCGGTGGTAAAAAAGTTCTTGTACTGGATCCCTATGCCAAGTCTTTAGCGGCTTGGAACAGTGAAGATGCGGATAAGGGGGATGCCTACAAGATTGCCAAGGCAGCCTTTGTAGATCCAAGTGAATACGGACCGAAAGACCTGACCTATGCTACTATTCCGAACTTCAAGAAGCGGGAAGATGCCTTGATTTATGAGGCACACGTTCGTGATTTCACCTCTGATCCAGCTATCTCAAAGGATTTGAAATCTCAATTTGGAACCTTCTCAGCTTTCATTGAGAAATTGGATTATTTGAAAGACTTGGGAGTGACCCACGTTCAGCTCTTGCCAGTTCTAAGTTATTACTTTGTAAATGAGTTGAAAAATGCTGAGCGCATGGACAAGTACGCTTCCAGCAACAGCAACTATAACTGGGGCTATGATCCGCAAAACTACTTCTCGCTGACAGGTATGTACTCCAGCGCGCCGACAGATCCAGCCAAGCGTATTGAGGAATTTAAAAACCTTGTCAACGAAATTCATAAGCGTGGCATGGGCGTTATCATGGATGTGGTCTATAATCATACGGCTAAGACCTCTATCTTTGAGGATTTGGAGCCCAATTACTACCACTTTATGGATGCGGATGGTACACCGAGATCCAGCTTTGGCGGCGGCCGCTTGGGTACTACTCACTATATGAGCAGACGGGTCTTGGTTGATTCGATCAAGTACCTGACAGAGCAGTACAAGGTAGATGGCTTCCGCTTTGATATGATGGGGGACCACGATGCTGAGTCCATCCAAAAAGCCTTTGAAGAAGCCAAGAAGCTGAATCCAAATCTCATTATGCTGGGTGAGGGCTGGAAGACCTATACAGGTGATGAAAATAAAGCTGTCCAGCCTGCTGACCAATCTTGGATGAAGTCAACAGACACGGTAGCGGTCTTCTCAGATGATATTCGCAATACCTTGAAATCAGGTTATCCAAATGAGGGGACACCAGCCTTCATCACTGGTGGCAAACGCAGTGTGGATAATGTCTTCAAAAACATCAAGGCGCAGCCAACCAATTTTGAGGCGGATAGCCCAGGGGATGTGATCCAATACATCGCAGCCCATGATAATCTGACGCTCTTTGATATCATTGCCCAGTCGATCAAGAAAGATCCGGCAGTGGCTGCCAATAATCAAGAGATTCATCGCCGCCTGCGTCTGGGAAATCTGATGATTCTGACTTCGCAAGGAACACCATTTATCCACTCTGGTCAAGAGTACGGTCGGACCAAGCAATTCCGCGATCCTGCCTATAAATATCCTGTCTCAGAAGACAAGGTTCCAAACAAAGCGCATTTGTTGACCAATGAGGATGGCACGCCGTTTGACTATCCGTATTTCATTCATGATTCTTATGATTCGAGCGACGCGGTCAATCATTTTGACTGGACCAAGGCGACTGATTCAGAGAAGTTCCCTGAAAATGCCAAGAGTCGGACCTATATGAAAGGCTTGATTGCCTTGCGGAAATCAACGGATGCCTTTACCCGCAGTTCCAAAGATGAAGTGGAGCAAAATGTGACCCTCATCACCCAGCCTGGCAAGGATGGTGTTGAGAAAGAAGACCTCGTGCTCGGTTACCAAGTGGTTGCGTCGAATGGCGATATTTATGCTATCTTTGTCAATGCAGACACCAAGGAACGACAATTCAACTTTGGTGAAGCCTACAAGCATCTGGCAGGTGCAGAAGTTGTGGCAGATGGCAATACCGCAGGAGTGACAGCCATTTCTGATCTTGCAGGTGTCACCAGAAACGGCAATGGTTTAGCCTTAGCTCCGCTGACAGCGACTATTTTGCGACTTCGAAAAGTGAACCCAGCTCAGGAAGAAAAATCCCAAGCTCCAGTAGCTCAAGAAGAGCAGCTGTCTGCATCTTCTGTAGCCAACGCTCAGCCTCCGGCTTTATCCTTGGATGGGCAAAAAACTCAGGCTTCAGAAGTAAAAGAAGTGGCTAGCCAAACAGAAAAAGCCTTGCCAAAAACTGGAACAAGTACTTCCCTGCTGGCACTTTTAGGTGGCTTCCTTGCTTTCTTGGCCGGTCTGTTAACCTTTAGAAAGAAAGAGTAGTAATTTGATTAATGCCCTGTGAGAAATTTTTAGACTATGGCTAATAAAGACGACTTCCAATAATGGAGGTCGTCTTTCCTTGTTTGTATAAGTTTTAAACACTCTTACCGGGCAAGAGGCTGACTGGCAGGAAATAGCCAGTTGTTTGGACTTCTTGGCCGGCAATTTTTTTGAGGAGTAGGTCTACAGAGAGACGGGCGATATCTTTCAGTGGCTGTTTGATCGTTGCTAGCTGTGGGTAGTAGTTCTCTACAAAGTAGGTGCCGTCGTAGCCGATGATTTTCAAATCTTTGGGAATCTGGATGTCTAGCTCCTGAGCGACTTTCATAATTAAGATGGCTGTCAAATCATCTGAAGCAAAAATAGCATTGGGCTTAGTTTGACTCAGGATTTGCTTGATTTCCATTTCCTTTCGGACGGGTGAAAAATCACTGGATACATTGATAATCGGTGCGTCTGGCAGGACGGAAGCAAAGCCAGCATGGCGCAGGCCGGTTGGTGAGTTGGAATTGTCATTACCAGTAATCATGATGATGTTTTGAGCTCCAGCCTTGACCAAGGTCTGAGCCGCTAGCACTCCGCCACCATAGTTGTCTGAGGAAACAACTGGGATATCCGGCGAGAGATTGCGGTCAAAGGCAATGATAGGCGCGGTCACGCGATTGTAGTCCTCGATGCCTAGATTGTGGCTGCCAGATATGATGCCGTCCACCTGATTGGCTTCCAGCATCTCAAGGTATTCGCGTTCCTTATCAGAGTCATGCTCACTATTGCAGATGATGGTTTTATAGCCCTGTTTAAAGAGCTCATGCTCCAGCTTGTCAATCAATTCTGCATAAAAGACATTGCTGATATTAGGGAAAATGAGTCCAATTAGCTTGGCTGATTTTCCTTGGAGGCTGCGCGCCAGATTGTTGGGCTTGTAGGCCAACTCTCGCATGGCTGCCTCAACCTTGGAAATCGTTTTGTCGGACAAGTAGCCTTTTCTGTTGATGACGCGGGAAACAGTTGTGGGGCTTACTCCTGCAAGTTTTGCTACGTCAGTTAGCTTTGCGACCATAATCTAATTCATAGTAAGTACCGGTTGGATTGCCCTTGGTAATAGCAATACCTGTCTGGTCTTCTCTCGGGAAGACGCGGCCGGAAAATACTTTCTCTCCTTTATTGATGAAAATTTCAAAAATTGATTTATCGATGAAGATAGTAGCACTTGTGGCTTCTTTGTCAATATCACAGCTTCGGCTGGTTCCAAAGTCTAGAGCAAATGGCTCACCTGCCTGACTGCGGTCAACGATCACTTTCCCTGCCTTGAGGTCGAAGTTGATGCGTAGTCCCTTGCCATCCTTGTCTGCAAAGAGGACGATTTCATGCTCGGTGTCTGCAGTGAGATTCAGATCTAGTTCGTAGCTGTTCTTGCTTTCTGCCAAAGCAGCGAAAGGCTGTTCCTCTGCTCGCAAATTCTTGATAGCAGGCACTGGGTACTGGTAGAGCTTGCCATCTTTTAGACTTAATTCCTTGACGAGAGAGAAGGCCCCTTGATGGTCGAAGCGGTCAGATGGGTATTCTACATCAGGCAAGCCTAGCCAGCTGACAGCGAGTGCACGACCGTCAGGTGCGTTAAAAGCTTGGGTCGCGTAGCAGTCGAAGCCGTAGTCCAGATTTTGGATAGGGCTAGGATCAATCATAGCAACTTTGTTTGTGTCAAACGATTGACCTATTTTATACATGTTTGGATAAATATTGCCATAATCCTGTACATCCTTAGACAAACCTTGAGGGCAATAGAGCAGGACTGGTTGGTCGTTGATAAAGACTAGATTAGGACACTCCATCATATAGGCTGTCTTGTCGTTGGCGAAGTCCAAATTGCCGACGACTTCCCAGTTGGTATAGTCGTTATCAACAGCCTTGTAAAGCTTGACATAGCCTTGCTTATCTAGGTTTTGTCCGCCGACAATAGCATAGAATTGCCCTTTGTAGTTGAAAATCTGCGGATCGCGGAAGTGGTCGGTCGCTTCAGTAGGCTGCTCAATCAAGACCTTGTCAATTTTTTTGAGATTGCCTGATTTATCTAACAAGGCACCGATTTGATAAGGATGACGCACCCAGTTTTCATCACGAACATTGCCAGTATAGAAGAGAAAGAGCTTGTCATCAAACTGCATGGCAGAGCCAGAATAGGCGCCGTGGCTGTCTAGAGCAGTATCTGGCAGCACTCGAAGACCAGTTTCCGTGAAGTGAACTAGGTCGTCACTTTCCATCTGGACCCAGCACTTGAGACCGTGAGCTGCTCCGAAAGGAAAGTTTTGGTAGAAAACCACCCACTTGCCGTCAAAATAAGAAAAGCCATTGGGGTCATTGAGCAGACCTGTTTGAGGCTCTACATGGTAATTAGCCCGCCAAGGAGATTTAGCGATATTGTCTTTGATGTGCTGTAGCTCTTCCTGAGTCCAGTCTTCATAGCGTTTGTAGCGTTTTTCAGTCGTCCAAGCCAATCTTTTATCCTCCGAATCATATTATTTCTTATTACTATAGTAAACGTTTTCCGATGAAAAATCAACATTTAACAGTGAAAAAATATTTTTTCTGCAAAACGCTTGACATATTTTTGAATCATGGTAAAATAATATTCGTAAAGGCGATAAAATCGCTTTCAAAAGTTAAAAATATTTATAAGGAGATTTTTGCAAATGGATAATACTGAAATTGCAAAAAAAGTCATCGAAGCCCTTGGCGGACGTGAGAATGTCAACAGTGTGGCTCACTGTGCGACTCGCTTGCGCGTGATGGTTAAAGATGAAGGTAAAATCGACAAAAATACTGTCGAAAATCTGGAAAAAGTTCAGGGTGCCTTCTTTAACTCAGGCCAGTACCAGATTATCTTTGGTACCGGTACGGTTAATAAAATCTATGACGAAGTTGTAGCCTTAGGATTGCCAACTTCATCAAAAGATGACATGAAAGCAGAAGCTGCTAAGCAAGGGAATTGGTTCCAACGCGCCATCCGTACATTTGGTGATGTATTTGTACCAATTCTTCCAGCTATTGTTGCGACAGGACTTTTCATGGGAGTTCGTGGAGCAATTGCTCAGGATCAAGTTTTAGCTTTGTTTGGTACTACTGCGGATGCTTTCAAAGCAACTGACTTCTATACTTATACAGTAGTCTTAACTGATACTGCCTTTGCTTTCTTCCCTGCTTTGATTTGCTGGTCGGCTTTTAGAGTTTTTGGCGGAAACCCAATCATTGGTTTGGTTCTTGGTCTAATGATGGTTAACTCAGCACTTCCAAATGCTTGGGAGGTAGCTGGTCAGGCTACTAAATTTGCTGTTGATCCTTCTAAGGACATTTTAGACAAAATTGCTAATATGGATGTTCTAGGAAGTTTGAAATTTACCAGCGAAGTTACAGCAACAAAAGTTCACCCAATTTACTTCTTTGGTTTTATTCCAGTAGTTGGCTACCAAAACTCTGTGCTTCCAGCCTTCTTTGTAGGTTTGTTTGGTGCAAAATTTGAAAAATGGCTGCACAAGAAAATTCCAGATGTTTTGGATCTTCTTCTTGTTCCATTCCTTACTTTCCTTGTCATGTCTATTCTGGGACTCTTTGTGATTGGTCCAGTTTTCCACATTGTAGAGTCATATGTTTTAAATGGAACAGAGTTCCTTCTTAGCCTTCCGTTTGGTCTTGCTGGATTGATTATCGGTGCTGTGCATCAGCTGATTGTCGTAACTGGTGTTCATCACATCTTCAACTTACTAGAATCTCAGTTGGTATCTCAAACTGGGAAAGATCCATTTAATGCGATTATCACTGCTGCTATGACAGCTCAAGCTGGTGCGACTTTGGCTGTAGCTGTGAAGACAAAATCTAAAAAACTCAAGGCTCTTGCCTTCCCAGCAGCACTTTCTGCAGGATTGGGTATTACTGAGCCAGCTATCTTCGGGGTTAACTTGCGCTTTGTTAAACCTTTTGTAATTGGACTGGGTGCTGGTGCCGTTGGTGGTTGGTTAGCTTCTATTATGGGGCTTGCAGGTACAAGTTTCGGTATCACAATTATTCCAGGTACTCTCCTTTACCTGAATGGTCAATTGTTGCAATATATCTTTATGGTTGTTTTGACAACTGGTTTGAGTTTTGTTCTGACTTATATGTTTGGTTACAAAGACGAAGAAACTGTTGAAGAAAAAGCTGAAACTGAAAAACTGGCCGAAGAAGAAACAACTGGTAATGTGCCAGCTTCCCTCCAAGACGAAACAATTATTTCTCCAATTGTTGGTCAGGCAGTAGCTTTGAGCGATGTTGATGATCCTGTTTTCTCTAGCGGAGCGATGGGACGAGGAATTGCTATCAAGCCTAGCGAAGGTGTGGTTTATGCTCCGGCTGATGCTGAAGTGACGATTGCATTCGCGACTGGCCATGCTTATGGTTTGAAGACAACTAATGGTGCTGAAATTCTGATTCACGTCGGAATCGACACAGTATCTATGGGCGGCGAAGGCTTTGACCAAAAGGTTGCTCAAGGTGACAAGGTCAAAGCTGGCGATGTTCTGGGAACATTTGAAGCTGAGAAAATTGCAGCCGCTGGTCTGGATGATACGACTATGGTCATCGTTACCAACACAGCTGACTACGCTTCTGTGACTCCAGTAGCGGAAGGAGCTCTTGCTAAAGGCGACGCAATTATCGAAGTGAAAGCCTAATGGAATTTAGAAAACGAACAAAAGTTGATTTGTTCGTTTTTTCTAATAACGTAAGTCTATCTATAAGAGTGTTCCAAAGAAAGTTTTTGGCAAGAAGTCTGCAAGAGATATGCTATAATGAATAGAGTAGAAATCAAATGTTAAAAGAGGATTTATAATGACAAAATTGTATGGAAGTTTGGAAGCGGGCGGCACTAAGTTTGTCTGTGCTGTGGGCGATGAACGGTTTGAAGTTGTTGAAAAGACACAGTTTCCAACGACCACGCCTATTGAAACCCTAGACAAGACGATTGAGTTCTTTTCTCGTTTTGATAATCTAGCTGGGCTGGCTGTTGGATCTTTTGGGCCGATTGATATTGATCCCAACTCAAAGACTTACGGCTTTATCACGACTACGCCTAAGCCACACTGGGCTAATGTGGACATTGTTGGAGCTCTGCGCCGTGCTCTCAATGTGCCTATTTACTTCACGACGGATGTTAATAGTTCAGCTTATGGTGAAGTAGTAGCCCGCAATAATGCTGGTGGCCGTATTGAAAATCTGGTCTATTATACGATTGGGACAGGAATCGGTGCTGGTGCTATCCAGCGAGGCGAATTTGTAGGGGGGACAGGTCACCCAGAGATGGGGCATTATTATGTAGCTAAGCACCCTATGGATGTGGAAAAAGAGTTCAATGGCGTTTGTCCTTTCCATAATGGCTGTTTGGAAGGATTGGCGGCTGGGCCAAGTTTAGAGGCGCGGACTGGAGTTCGTGGGGAAAACATTAAACTCAATAGTTCAGTTTGGGATATTCAAGCTTACTATATCGCTCAGGCGGCTATTCAGGCGACAGTGACTTTCCGTCCAGATGTCATCGTCTTTGGTGGCGGGGTTATGGCTCAGCAGCACATGCTGGATCGGGTTCGTGAGAAATTTACAGTTCTTCTGAATGGTTATTTACCGGTTCCTGATGTCCGTGACTATATCGTGACACCGGCTGTGGCTGGAAATGGCTCCGCAACGCTGGGCAACTTTGTACTGGCTAAAGAAGTTAGTGAACGTTACGCAAAATAAGCTTATAGGGTCTGATTTATCAGGCCCTTCTCTATGAGGAAAAACAATGGAAAAAGCAATTGTCAAAGATATTTTCTTCCTGCGGCAACCATCAGAGCAAGCAAGTAGAGAAGACCTTTATCTGGCTCAAGACTTGCAGGATACTCTGCAGGCCAATCGAGAAAATTGTATAGGGCTCGCAGCCAATATGGTTGGCGTGCGTAAGCGAGTCATTATCTTTCTATATGGCTTGGTGCCAGTAGTCATGTTTAATCCGGTGCTGCGCTCTAAATCAGGGCCTTATCAGACAGAAGAGGGCTGCTTGTCCTTGACTGGAAGCCGTCCTACCCAACGTTATCAGGAAATCACAGTCGATTATCTGGACAAAAATTGGCAGCAGCAGACTATGACTTTGAAAGGCCTGCCTGCCCAAATCTGCCAGCACGAATTGGATCATTTGGAAGGAATCTTGATTTAAGAAAGTAATTCAGCATGGGAAAGGCTGAATTTTTTTATCTAAAAAATAGTTCTCATAGAAACTTTTTTCTTGACATCTTTCTTCTATGTGATAAAATAGTTCTCATGAAAACTAATTAGTTCTCACGAGAACCAATCTAGGAAGGAAATTTTGATGGAAAAGCCTTTGTTAGAAATGAAGCGTTTTGGACGAAAGATTCACCTCATAGTGGAAAAGCTTGCTAAGGAGCACGGGATTGAGTCCATGGCTGGGCCTCAGGGGCAGGTCTTGCATATTGTCGCCTGTCGTACGGAAGAAGGGAAGGATACTCTTATCAAGGATATTGAGCAGAAGTTGGATATTTCTAAATCGGTGGCCTCTAACTTAATGAAAAGGATGGAGAAGAACGGCTTTATCCAACTGGAAACGAGCAAGACAGACAAGCGGGCTAAGTATATCCGCCTTACTCCGCAGTCGCAGGAAAGAATGAAGAAAATCCGTGACTTTTTTGATGAAATGGATCGTGCTATTTTGAATGGTGTTTCTGAGCAAGAACTGCTGATTTTTTCACAAGTCATGGCCAAGTTTTATCAGAATATCGAAAGTTTAGAAAATGGAGGAAAAGATGTTTAAGTTATTTAAACGGCTGACGGCAAGGGAAGTGAGCATGATTGTTCTTAGTGTGCTCTTCACCTTCCTGACGGTATATTTGGAATTAGAAGTTCCGACCTATATTTCGACGATTACAGAGCTATTGCAAACATCAGGAACTGGTTTGGCGGATTTGTGGGAGCCAGGTCTGAAAATGATCGGCCTGTCTTTTGCTAGCTTGCTGTCAGCTATCTCGGTTGGCTTTTTTGCGGCTCGTTTAGCTGCCAGCTTTACCCAGAGCTTGCGGAGCGATATTTTCAACCGTGTGCTGGACTATTCGCAGACGGAGATTAAGAAATTTTCAATCCCTAGTCTGCTGACTCGGACGACGAATGACATTACCCAGGTACAGACCTTAATTACCATGGGGCTGCAGGTCGTGACCAGGGGACCGATTATGGCGATTTGGGCTATGACTAAGATTATTGGCAAGTCCGAGAACTGGCTGACAGCAGTTCTTATTGCTGTTCTTGTTAATATCCTGATGACAGTAGTTTTGGTTACACTGGCCTTTCCCAAGCAGTCAGTGGCGCAGCGCTTGGTCGATAAGCTAAATAGCGTCACTAGAGAGAGTCTGACTGGGATTCGCGTGGTCCGGGCTTACAATGCTGAGGATTATCAGGATGAGAAGTTTGCGGCGGCCAATGATGAAGTAACCCGGCTCAATCTTTTCATTGGTCGTCTGATGGCCATGATGAATCCAGTTATGATGGGCATTTCTAGCGGTTTGACACTGGCGATTTACTGGATTGGTGCTTATTTGATTCAGGAGTCTGGACTGCAGGAGCGCCTACCACTCTTCAGCGATATGGTCGTCTTTATGTCCTATGCTATGCAGATTGTGATTGGGTTCTTGCTCATGGGCGCTCTCTTCATCGTCCTGCCTCGGACCATTGTATCCGCTGGCCGGATTAATGAAGTACTGGACCTGCATTCTTCTATCACAAGTCCAGAACAGCCTAAGGCAGCAGCAGATAGCAAGGGAGAAGTGGTCTTTCGAGATGTGTCCTTCCGCTATGCTAAGAATTCTGAAGCGGTCATTGAGCATGTTAGCTTTACAGCGCAGGCTGGTGATACCGTGGCCTTTATCGGTTCAACTGGTTCAGGGAAATCCACGTTAGTCAATCTCATCCCTCGTTTCTACGATGTGACTGAAGGAGAGATTTTGGTAGATGGTGTCAATGTTCAGGATTACCAGCTGGAAGATCTGCATAATAAGGTCGGCTACATCCCGCAAAAGGCTGTGCTTTTCTCTGGCGATATTGAGAGCAATCTGGACTTCGGTCAAAGCAAAGAAAGCCCGCTGGATGAGCAGAAAATGTGGGATGCTCTTGACCTGGCACAGGCTAAGCCCTTTGTCCAAGAGAAGGAAAAGGGGCTGAAAGCTGAAGTGGCTCAAAGCGGAACCAACTTCTCTGGTGGCCAGCGTCAGCGTTTGGCTATTGCCAGAGCATTGGCTCGTAAGCCAGAAATCCTCATCTTTGATGATTCTTTCTCAGCCCTAGACTATAAGACAGACCGCATTTTGCGCAAGGAACTGGCTGAGCGGACGCAGGATATGACCAAGCTGATCGTGGCGCAGCGGATTTCTACTATCATGGATGCGGATCAAATCTTGGTCTTGGATGCTGGTAAGGTAGTCGGTCAAGGTACCCACAGAGAGCTTTTGGCCAGCAACGAAGTCTATCAAGAAATTGCCTACTCACAACTATCCAAGGAGGAATTAGAAAATGGAAAATAAGAAGCCTTCATTATTTAGCCAGATACGGCCTTATCTCAAAGGCTTCCAGCTTCCTCTTGCTTTGGCATTTGTGGGAGCTGTCTTGTCAAACATTATCACGGTCTATGGGCCAAATAAATTAAAAGAAATTACCAACCTCATCTCTGATGGTCTGGCTACCAGTATTGATTTGAAAGCTGTGTCTCAGATTGCCCTTCTGCTGACCGTGCTCTATGCAATCGGAGCCTTGCTCAACTACGGCCAGTCCTTTATCATCAGTACGGTTATCCAGTATTTCTCCAAGCGGCTGCGGACAGCCATTGCAGAGAAGATAAACAAGCTGCCGTTGGGCTATTTCGATGGTCATTCTCAGGGGGATACTCTGTCGCGCGTGACCAATGACGTGGATACAGTCGGCCAATCCCTCAACCAGAGTTTGGGTAATGTTATCTCTGCCAGCCTGCTCTTGGTGGCTGTGGTTTTGACCATGTTCTTTATGAACTGGATCTTGGCCTTGGTAACCATCTTGGCTACTATACTCGGCTTTGTCTTTGTCGGCCTCATCATGGGCAAGTCCCAGGGCTATTTCACCGCCCAGCAAAACGATCTGGCTGCTGTCAACGGTTATGTGGAGGAGATGTACTCCGGCCATAATGTCGTTACCAGCTATAATGCTATTGAGCAGTCTAAGGAGCGCTTTGCAGTTCTTAATCACAATCTCTATAACAGTATTTGGAAGTCTCAATTTATCTCTGGCATGATGATGCCGCTCATGTTCTTTACGGGGAATTTTGCCTATGTGCTGGTTATTTTGGTCGGTGCTGCTCTGGCGATTAATGGCTCTATTAGTATCGGAATTATTGTCGCCTTTATGGTTTATGTGCGGACCTTCTCTCAGCCGTTGTCACAGATTGCCCAAGGTATCGCTGTCTTGCAGCAGGCTGGTGCAGCACTGGTTCGTGTCCTTGAATTTCTGGCTGAGCCTGAGATGGAAGACGACCAGCATAAAGAGCAGCAGCTTGCTGCTGTCAAGGGAGATGTTGCCTTTGAAGATGTCTTCTTCGGTTACAAGCCAGACCAGACGATTATTCATGATTTCTCAGCTCGGGCCAAAGCCGGACAGAAGATTGCCATTGTCGGCCCGACGGGTGCTGGTAAGACGACCATCGTTAATCTGCTCATGAAGTTCTATGAAATTAATAAAGGGCGTATCAGCATTGATGGTATAGATATTAAGGATATGAAACGCTCCGAGGTTCACGATGCCTTTTCAATGGTCTTGCAGGATACCTGGCTCTTTGAGGGGACGATTCGGGAGAACTTAATTTACAATCAGGAGCATGTGACAGATGAAGCAGTTGTTGCCGCAGCGAAGGCGGTCGGTGTTCATCACTTTATTATGACTCTGCCGCAGGGCTATGATACAGTGCTGGATGACACGGTCAACTTATCGGTTGGTCAGAAGCAGCTGCTGACCATCGCTCGTGCTCTGCTGAAAGATGCACCGCTCTTGATCTTGGATGAGGCAACTTCGTCAGTCGATACGCGGACGGAGGAGCTCATTCAAAAGGCTATGGACAAACTCATGGAGGGCCGGACTTCCTTTGTCATTGCTCACCGCCTGTCCACTATCCGTAATGCAGATCTTATCTTGGTCATGCGCGATGGGAATATCATCGAGCAGGGCAACCACGATGAACTCATGGAGCAGAATGGCTTCTATGCGGACCTCTATAATAGTCAGTTTGTAGAGGAAGATGCAGGTTGATGCTCAAATAAAACATCAGGAATGTTCGTTTTTCTGATGTTTTTTTAAATTTAACAGAATTGTAAAAAATGCTCAATTTTCAGTGAAGACGCTCTAAAATCCTGACTTTTTTCGCAGATGCTCTATCAAAAACTTGACAGTTTTTATGCTTTATATTAAAATAAATTTAATATAAGAACTGGAAGCGAACACAACGGGGTGTTTGCTCTACATATAAGTGAGCAACGGTGCTACAAAAAAATAAAAATTCCTTATTTTTTTTGTAGTACTTTTTTTATCAGCGAATCTGGAGTAAAGCGATGAAGCAATTTATGCTGGCTGGTGTTTCCAGCGGTGTTGGAAAGACTACAGTTACCCTAGGGATTTTGAAAGCTCTGGCAGACAGAGGTTATCAGGTTCAGCCTTATAAGGTAGGACCTGATTATATTGATACAGCTTATCATAGTCGGATTACCAAGCGACCGTCGCGGAATGTGGACAGCTTTATGATACCGGACGATCAGAGTCTGGCTTGGTCCTACTATAAATGGCATGGAGACGCGGATGTGGCAGTAGTCGAAGGAGTCATGGGGCTCTTTGATGGTCTGGGAACGGACAAGGACTGTGCGTCTTCTGCTTCTGTTGCTAAGAAGTTGGGCATTCCGGTTGTCTTGATTATTGATGGGAAGGCGACATCCACCTCAGCAGCTGCTATGGTCCATGGCTTTGCGACTTTTGATCCGGATTTGGATATTGCTGGGGTCATTATCAATCGGGTGGCTTCACAGACTCACTTTGAACTCATCAAGGGCGCCATTGAGCGCTACACGGATGTGGAGGTGCTGGGCTATCTGCCTAAAAATGCGACAGCAGAGCTGCCATCACGTCACCTGGGTCTAATCCCTGACGTAGAAATGGATGATTTAGACCATCGATTTGAGGACTTGGGAGCGGCAGCAGCCAAGCATATAAATCTAGACAGGCTGCTGGAAAAGGCAGAACTGCCCGATAAGCAGATGGCCAATCCTTTTCATATTCGAAACGACCAGCCCTTAACTTTGGCTTATGCTTTGGATGATGCTTTCCACTTTTACTACGAAGACAATCTGGACTTTCTAAGAGAGCTCAATGTCCAGCTGGTACCTTTCAGCCCCCTGAAAGATAAGGAACTGCCAGCAGCAGATGCATATTATTTTGGCGGCGGTTTTCCAGAAGTCTACGCTCAGGATCTGATGGCAAATACTGATTTCCGAACTTCGGTTAAGAAAGCTCACGAGCAGGGCCGGCCAATCTACGCAGAATGCGGCGGCCTCATGTATCTGGGAGAGCTGCTGGAAGTAGAGGGTCAGGTCTATGAAATGGTCGGCATTTTCGAGGGCAAGAGCCTGATGACCCCCGGCCTGAAAAGCTTTGGTTACTGCCAAGCAGAAACGCAGGTAGACAGTCTTTTTGGTCCTAAAGGTACAGCGGTCAGGGGACATGAGTTTCATCATTCGGTCTTTGAGACGGAGGAAGATACGGTCCTCAAGCTAGAGAAGGCCAGAGACGGTCAGGTCGTAGCTGCCTGGACAGGCGGTTATCAAAAGGGCCGGACCTTTGCTAGCTACCTGCATGTTCATTTTTATCAGGATGAGCAGCTGCTGGCCAACTGGCTGAACTATATCAAAGAGGCGAACTGATATGACACTCATTGCAATTTTTTTGGCTGTCTTACTGGACTGGCTCATTGGCGACCCCTATAGCTGGCCTCATCCAGTCAAGTGGATGGGTTCCTACATTTATTTATGTATGCGCTCGCAGGAGAAAAGGCAGTTTTCGCCCTATCTGTTTGGCTTTTTCCTCTGGCTGACAACAGTTGGACTGGCGATGGGAGTGAGCTACGGGTTGCTCTGGTTGGCTGGTCTGGTTCATCCCGTCCTCTACTGGCTCGTCTGGATCTATCTGGCCTATGCTAGTCTGGCGGCTAAGAGTCTAGCTTTTGAGGCCCAAAAGGTTTACCATACGCTCAAGTTTGGCACTTTGGAAGAAGCTAGAAAGCAAGTTGGTATGATTGTCGGCCGTGAAACTTCCCAGCTGACACCAGAGGAAATCAGCAAGGCGACGATTGAGACGGTGGCCGAAAATACCAGTGACGGGGTTATCGGACCACTGCTCTGCCTCTTTCTGGGCGGCCCTATTCTAGCTATGACATATAAGGCCATCAATACCTTGGACTCCATGGTAGGCTATAAGACGGAAAAATACCGCAAAATCGGCTTTATATCTGCCAAGATGGATGATCTGGCCAATCTGATTCCTACGCGTTTGACTTGGTTTTTCTTGATTCTCAGCAGTCAGATTTTACTGCTGGATTTCAAGGGAGCTCTGCGGATTGGCTGGCGGGATCGCTACCAGCATGCCAGTCCCAACAGTGCTTTTTCGGAGGCAGTTGTAGCTGGAGCTCTGGGGATTCAGCTGGGCGGACCGCACGTCTATCACGGAGAGCTAATCGAGAAGCCGACCATTGGAGAGGCTTCCAGACCGGTTGAGGCGGATGATATTCAGACGGCGATCTCTCTGCTTTATACAAGTACCATGACAGGTTTAATCTTGTTCACTCTTTTTTATTTAGTAATGCAAGCATATTTCTAGGAGTATACTATGACATATATCCAAAACCCTTCCTCTATTGAGGAAAAGAGCTTTCAAATTATTCAGTCTATGATTACTGAAAAAGATCCTGATTATGTCTTCCATTCGGAAATGGAAGAATCTATTATCAAGAGGGCTATCCATACGACGGGAGATTTTGATTATCTCTATACCATGCGCTTTGAGCACGATGTCCTTAAAAAAATTGAAGAGGTAATCAGAGCTAAGGGGACTATCCTGCTAGACTCTAATATCTCACTCAATGGGATTAACAAGCGCGTGCTGGACCAGCTGGGTGTGGGCTACCGCTGTTTGATTAGCGATGAAGAAGTGGTTGCGCTTGCCAAGGAAAAGCAGATTACCAGAGCTATGGCGGCTGTTGAGATAGCAGCCAAGATTGAAGGACCTAAAGTGTTTGCCTTCGGTGGTGCTCCTACGGCTCTGTCTTATCTGATTGAGCTGGCGGAGCAGGGACTGGTAGAAGCGGATGCAGTGATTGGGGTTCCAGTCGGCTTTATCAATGTCGAAGAATCCAAAGAAGAACTGCTTCAGTCAGGTCTTCCTGCCCTTGTCAATCTCGGCAGAAAAGGTGGCAGCACGATTGTAGTAGCCATTATCAATGCCATTATCTATCAGCTGAGAGAAGTGGTGACGGACGACTATGTCCGCTACTCTACACCATCCAGTAAAGAAGGAGGAAAGAACTAGATGTCCTATCTAAAAGCAGCGCATAAGATTGAAGAAGCTAGTTTCAGCAAGATTCAGGAAATTATTGACCAAGAGCATCCAGATATTCATTTTTCGGATCCTTTTGAAGAGGCAGTGCTCAAGCGGGTTGTCTTTACCAGTGCAGACTTTGACTACCTCTACAATATCAAGTTTTCCAATCAGGTTATTGAGAAGATTCTCTACGTCCTCCGAAACAAGGGCACCATTTTTACAGATACAACCATGGTCTTGGGCGGTTTTAATAAGAAATTGCTGGATGATCTAGGTGTTTCTTATCGCTGTCTGGTCAATGAGCCAGCAATCTTTAAGGAAGCTAAGGAGAAAGGAATCACTCGCTCCATGGCTGCTGTGGAATATTCGGCTAAAGTGGATGGTCCAAAGCTATTTGTCTTTGGGAATGCTCCAACGTCTATCTTCAAGGTTTTGGATATGGTCGAAGAGGGGAGCTTGCAGCCGGATGCGGTTGTCGGAGTTCCAGTCGGCTTTGTCGGAGCGGCAGAATCCAAGCTCAAACTGCATGAAAGTTCGGTGCCTTCTATCGCAGCACTGGGTCAAAAGGGCGGCAGTACCATCGCAGCAGCTGTGGTCAATGCCATTCTCTACCAGCTCAAGCTCGACACTACAGACTATGAGCGTTATAGTGTTTCAGATAAAAAGCAGACTCCGGAGAAAGGAGAGGGCTAATGATGGATGAATACGCTTATGTCAATGGAAAGAAATTAAGAAAAGGTTTTACAACTGGTACTTGTGCGACGGCAGCGACTGTTGCAGCCTTGAGTATGATTCTAAATCAGGAAAGGGAAGAAAAGGTCACTGTTCATACGGCTTCAGGTGTGGAAGTGACCATGGATGTCCATAATCCTTCCTTTGGACCAGAAGAAGCGACAGCGGCCATTGAAAAAGATGGCGGTGATGATGCGGATGCGACACACGGTCTCTTGATTTATTCGACCGTGACCCTTCTGCCAGATCAGACGGAAATTGAGATTGACGGCGGTCAGGGCGTTGGGCGCGTGACCGAGAAGGGGCTGGCCTGTGATGTC
Organism: Streptococcus sanguinis; assembly: GCF_013343115.1. Classification (NCBI taxonomy): domain Bacteria; kingdom Bacillati; phylum Bacillota; class Bacilli; order Lactobacillales; family Streptococcaceae; genus Streptococcus; species Streptococcus sanguinis. The sequence goes on along the minus strand of NZ_CP054570.1, from coordinate 1,649,706 downwards.
GGCATGGCAGCCATCAATCCGACTCCTAGACGGATGATTGAGCAGCATGTCCGTGAGATTATCGGTCCCAACTGTGGGGCGAGGGTCATCATTTCTGTTCCTGGTGGGGAAGAAACGGCCAAGCTGACCTATAATTCCAGACTAGGTATTGTCGGTGGCATTTCAATTTTAGGAACGACAGGGATTGTCAATCCTATGTCCGAGGATAGCTGGAAGGCATCCATCACGATCGAGTTAACCATGCTCTACAATCAAGGGCATCGCTCAGTCGTCTTGGTACCGGGGAATTACGGTGAAGATTTTGCTACTAATACTGTGGGGATTCCAGCTGGGCGCATCGTCAATATGAGTAACTTTGTCGGCCATGTCCTCAAAGAAGTGCAGCGCATCGGCTTTACCAAGGTTTTGATGATCGGTCACATGGGCAAGTTTGTCAAAGTGGCGGCTGGGATTTTCTCTACCCACAGCAAGGACTCGGATGCTCGTATGGAAACGCTGGTGGCCAATCTAGCCCTGATGGGGGCGCCTATTGAGCTGCTGGAAAAGGTTGACAAGTGCTTGACGACAGAGGCAGCTGGAACAGCCATTAAGGAATTTTCTTATGAGGGTGTCTATCAGGTATTGGCGGATAAGATTAAGGCTAGAAGTGAGCGTCTGCTTCGCTATCGTAAGCCAGAAGTCAATATTGAAGTGGTCGTCTTTGGGACTGAGGAAGGCTATTTGGCATCAACTCAGCCTTTAGAGCAGATAAAGGAGGAATGGACATGATTTATGTTATCGGAATTGGTCCGGGAGATCCGAGCTATGGTCTTCTGGGACAGGAAGCCTATTTTGAGAAGGCTGACCGTATTTTGGGCAGTGAACGCCATCTGGAAATTTTACCACCTGCTTATCGGGATAAGGGCCTGGTCCCTCCTAAAAAATTGGCTGCGTTAGCAGAATTGCTGGAAAGCTTTGGTGAGGATGAGGAAATTCTATATCTGGCCTCAGGCGACCCGCTGATTTACGGCTTGGGCAAATGGCTGTCAGAGAAGTTCAAGGGGCGTGTGGTTATCTCGCCGGGTATCAGCGCCATGCAGTATCTGGCCAGCAGAATTGCCCTGCCTATGAACGATGCTTACCTGACGAGCAGTCATGCTAAGGTGCCTAACTTTGACTTGATTATGAGTTTGTCAAAAGTCTTTATGGTGACGGATCAGAAAGTTGGCCCCTACGAGATTGCTCAAGAGGCCGTTAAAAGAGGTTTGGATAAGGTGCTGGTCATTGGTGAGCAGCTGAGTTATGAAGACGAGCGTATTACCATTCTGCCTGCGAGTGAGGTAGAAGATAGAGAATATGAAATGAATGTGGTGGTGGTGTTAGATGAGGGATTCGGAATTTATCAGGGCTAAAGTCCCTATGACTAAGGAAGAAGTCAGAGCCATCAGTTTGGATAAGTTGGAGCTGCATCGAGCCAAGCGCATGCTGGATGTCGGCTCTGGAACTGGCAGTGTCACGATTCAGGCAGCCCGAACCTATCCAGAACTGGAAGTGGTGGCAGTGGAGCGCAATGAAGATGCGGTGGCCTTGACGCAGGAGAATATCCAGCACTTTGGCTGCCACAATGTCCGTCTCCATCAAGGACTGGCTCCGATTGAGCTGGAAGGCAGCTTTGATGCCATTTTTGTCGGAGGAACCGGGGGCAATATGCAGGAGATTTTCGACTGGTGTGCCCAGCTCATGGAGCCGGGCGGCCGGCTGGTCTTGAACTTTATCCTGCTGGAGAATGCTCTGGAAGCAGCTCAAATAGCGGAGCAGATGGACTGGGAGGATTTAGAGATTGTCTCGGTTCAGGCTAGTCGCTGGACAGCTATAGGCAAGGGGCACTACTTCAAGCCCCAAAATCCGACTATTATCGTTTCCTGTAAGAAAAAAGAAAGAGAGGCTAATTGATGTCCAAAGTACATTTTGTTGGAGCAGGCCCAGGTGATGTGGAGCTGATTACGCTCAAAGGTTACAAGCAGCTGTCTGAGGCTGATGTGGTCATTTACGCAGGCTCCTTGGTCAATCCAGACTTGCTGAACTACTGTAAGGAAGGGGCTGAGATTCATGATAGCGCCAGCATGCACTTGATGGAAATCATCGATGTCATGGAGGCTGGAGTCAAGGCTGGTAAAGATGTGGTTCGCCTGCAGACGGGAGATTTCTCCATCTACGGCTCCATTCGAGAGCAGATCGAAGAAATGAAGAAGCGCGACATTGAGTTTGACTGTACGCCGGGCGTCAGCTCTTTTCTGGGAGCTGCTTCCAGTATCGGGGCGGAGTATACTGTACCAGAGGTTTCTCAAAGCCTCATCATCACTCGGATGGCTGGCCGGACGCCTGTGCCAGATCGGGAATCCCTGAAAAGCTATGCTCAGCATCGGACCTCTATGGCCATCTTCCTATCCGTTCAAGGCATTGAAAAGGTCGTCAGTGAGCTGATAGAGGGTGGCTATCCTCCAGAAACGCCTGTGGCTGTCATTTACAAGGCTACTTGGCCGGATGAAAAGAAGGTCTTTGGCGATTTGACAAATATTGCTGAGAAGGTCAAGGAAGCTAAGATTAGAAAGACAGCTTTGATTTTGGTCGGTGACTTTTTAGGTCAGGAATTCTACTATTCTAAGCTCTACCATGCAGATTTTCAGCATGAGTTCAGACGGGGGAAGAGCAGCCATGCTAAGTGATTCTCAAGCCCGCTACGCAATCGCAACAGTGACAGCGGTTGGCAAGGACTTGGCTCTGACTCTGCGGGAGAAGCTGGGCAAGGAAATCCCTATCTATACGACGCCTCGATTGGCAGATGACAGGGTCATCGCCATCGAAGGACGAGTGGTTGAGGCGCTTGGTCAGCTCTTTCAGGAAGTGGATGTTCTCATTTGTATCATGGCTATCGGGGCAGTTGTACGAGCTATTGCACCAGTCTTGAAAGACAAGGCGAGCGACCCCGCTGTGGTTGTCATGGATGAGAAAGCGACGAATGTCATCAGCCTGCTGAGCGGACATCTAGGCGGAGCCAATCAAGTGACGCGAGACATCGCAGAATTGCTCGGTTCCAATCCTGTTATCACGACAGCGACAGATGTGCAGAATGTAACAGCTCTGGACAGTCTGGCCCAATCAGTCAATGGCTGGAGGCCGGAATTGAGAGAATTCATCAAACCTTTCAACAGCTATCTAGGCAGCGGCCGAACCGTCTATTTCTATCAGGAAAAGGACTGGGTTACCGACCTTCGAGGTCTGACTCTGGTGGATGAGGAAGGACTTGCAGCTGTTCTCAAGGGAACGGAACCGTTGATTCTGCTGACTGCAGAAAAAAAGGACATTCAAAGAGAAAATCTGGCTCTCATCTATCCTCAACCTTATATCTTAGGAGTTGGTGCTAGAAAGGATGTGGCTCCTGCTGTCTTCCGAGAAGGCTTTGAGGAATTTTGTCAGCAGCAGGGGATTTCTGCCAGCGAGATTTCCAAAATCGTCAGCATTGATGTCAAGAAGGATGAAGCAGCTATTCTAGCCTTAGCTGAGGAATTGGGCTGTCCCTTTGAGACCTTTAGCAAGGAGGAGCTGTCTGTCGTAGCAGATCGCTACCCTCAGTCAGAATTTGTCAAAAAGACAGTCGGAGTCGGCAGTGTCGCCTTGGCCAGCGCAGATCTGGCCAGTCAGGGTCAAGTCCTGACTGAGCGCTTTGCCAAGAACGGCTGTACCTATGCGCTTGCAAAAGCAATAACCAAAAAGTAAATCAAAAAGAGCAGACGGTCTTATGATCTAACTGTTCTTATAAAATTTTATCATACCTATAAAGGAGAAAAAATATATGTTATACGTTATCGGATTAGGCCCAGGTAAAGAAGAATTGATGTCACAAGAAGCATTGGCTGCTATAGCAGATTGTGAAATTATCGTCGGCTACTCGACTTATATGAGGTTGATTCTTGATTTGGTCAAGGACAAGGAGCTCGTAGCGAATGGAATGCGCCAGGAAATCGACCGTTGTCAAAAGGCCATTGATTTGGCTAGAGAGACTGGCAAAAATGTCGGAGTTGTTTCCAGTGGAGATGCCGGAGTCTATGGAATGGCTGGCTTGATTTTAGAATTGCTGGGAGATGCCAGTGATGTAGAAGTTAAGGTGGTTCCAGGTATTACAGCTAGTCTGGGTGCTGCTGCAGTTATGGGTGCTCCCCTCATGAACGACTTCTGTCATATCAGTCTGAGTGACTTGATGACGCCTTGGGAAATGATTGAGAAGCGTCTGCATGCCGCAGCTCAAGGTGACTTTGTAGTCTGCCTTTACAACCCTCGGAGTAAGGGACGTCCAGACCATCTGACAAAAGCACTTTCTATCATGTCTGAGTACAAGTCAGAGGATACCATTGTCGGTATCGGTAAGGACATTGGCCGTAAGGATGAGGAAATCATCTTGACGACTATCAAAGACTTGGATGAGACTTTAGTAGATATGACGACAATCGTTATCGTTGGTAACAAAGAAACTTATGTTAAAAACGGACGCATGATCACACCTCGAGGATATACTTTATGATGAAATTACTGCTGGGAGGGACATCCGACAGCACCGCTATTTTAGAAGTGCTTGACCGATTAAAGATTGATGTGACCAGCTCTGTTGTCACAGACTACGGCCGGCACTTGGCTTCCAAATACGGCCAGCCGGTCATTCAGGGCCGGCTGACAGCCGAAGACATGGTTGCCTTTATCAAAGAGAATGATGTGGATGAAATCATTGATGCGACCCATCCTTTTGCGGACATTGTGTCCAAGGAAGCCATTCGGGCGGCAGAGATGGCCGGTGTATCTTACCTGCGCTTTGAGCGTCAGGCGACCTTGGATTTGAGCGGGGCCATCGTGGTGCATTCGACCCAAGAAGCAATTGATGAGATTGCCAAGCGCGGCTACAAGACAGTCTATCTGGGAACAGGCAGCAAGACCTTGCCGCTCTTTGTCAATGGTCTGCCAGAGCAGCGGATTGTTGTTCGCGTTCTGCCGACTTCGGAAGTGCTTCTGGCTTGTGAGCAGCTGGGACTGGTAGCGGATCAGATTGATGCGATCAAGGCTCCATTTTCCAAAGAGTGCAATAAAGAGCTCTTGCTGCGCTCGGGAGCAGACGTCTTTGTTTCCAAGGAAAGCGGTACTGTTGGCGGTATTCGTGAAAAGATTGACGGCTGCCAAGAGCTGGGGATGGACTGCATTATCATCTCTCGGCCAATTGTGTCCTATCCGCAGATGGTTTCTAGTTTAGAAGAGCTAGAAGCTTATCTGACAAAATAGCTAAAAAAAGGAGAAAAAATGTCCGGTTTAGTAACATTACTGGGAGCAGGTCCAGGCGATGCGGAGTTGTTGAGTCTCAAAGGCAAGAGACGGCTTCAAGAAGCAGATGTCTTGGTCTTTGACCGCTTGGTCAATCAAGAGCTCTTTCAGCATCTAAAGTCTGACTGCGAAAAGATAGATGTGGGTAAAAAGCCAGGCCAGCCCTGCATCCGACAGGAAGAGATTGAAAAGATTCTCATCGAAAAAGCCCGTCAGGGCAAGCGGGTAGTCCGCCTCAAGAGCGGTGATCCCTATATCTTTGGCCGAGGCGGAGAAGAAGGAGTCAAGCTGGTGGAAGCTGGCGTGGACTTTGAAGTGGTGCCAGGTATCACCTCTGCTGTGGCTGGTCTGACCTATGCAGGGATTCCTATGACTTATCGGGATGTAGCGACTAGCTTCCATGTCTTTACAGCCCATCTCAAGGATGAGACAGAAATGCTCAACTGGGAAGCAATTTCTAAGCTCAAAGGAACTCTGGTCTTCCTCATGGGCATGAAAAATCTGCCTACCATCGTCCAAGAGCTGACGGCTAGAGGCTATGGCAAGGACAAGCCAGCCGCCATCGTTGAATGGGGAACCCATCCTCAGCAGCGCTCGGTAGACGGAACCTTGGGCAACATAGTCGAACTAGCAGAAGCTAAGGACTTTAAGGCACCGAGTGTCATCGTGGTAGGTGATGTCGTAGCCTATAGACAGCAGCTGAATTTCCATGAGAATCTGCCGCTTTTCGGTCGGAAAATCCTTATCCAACAGTCAGAGACTGGCAGACTTCCTCGCTTGCTCAAGGATGCTGGAGCTGCGCTGACCACTTTCCCAGCTCGAGATTTGGTTGAAGAGTTAGAATTGCCTCTGCCGGATTTGGAGCAGGTAGATGGCCTCCTCTTTGCAGATATGCAGAGCTGGCCGCTCTTCTTGAAAGCCCTCCGCAAGGCAGGCAAAGATTTGCGCAGTCTGCCGCACATCCGCTTTGCAGCTATTGGTCATCATACGGCTAAATCTATCGAAGCGAGCGGCATTGTGCTGGATCGGATGACGCCACAGCAGTCGGATAGGGATTTTGCAGCTGCTCTTGAAAAAGAAGGCGGCAACTGGTATATTCTGACAGCCGAGCATAAAAAAGCCAGTCTAGCAGAACTCTATTCGCTGCCGATTATTGCTAGCCACAGGTTGACCTTTGACAGTCAGATTAACAGTGACAATTGGTCAGAGATTGAAGTAGTCTGTCTCCCGAACTCTGCTGCAGCCATGAACTTTGTAGCAGCTAGTCAAGAAGCTGGATATGACTGGAAGGATGTTCCAATCGTTGTCATGGGTGCTAGCACGCGGGCTGTTTTAGCAGAAGCAGGCTTTAGCAAGATTGTTGAGACGGATGAAGCGACTATTGCTTCCATCGTTGACAAATGTCGGGAAATTCTCTGAAAGGAGGTGAATCATGAGTAAAGCTATAGTAGTAGTCAGTTTCGGAACGACCTATCCCGAGACCAGACGCAAAACAATCGAGGCCTGTGAGCAGGCTATTCAGGAGCGTTTTCCAGACTATCCGGTCCACCGAGCTTTTACATCCAATGTCGTTAGACGGCGGATTAAGAAGCAGGAAGGACTGGATATTCCTACGGTCAAAGAGGTTTTGGAGCAGCTCCTGGAAGCGGGTACTGAAGAGGTCTATATCCAGCCTCTCCATGTCATTTTGGGCAGCGAGTATGAGAAGATTCTTACCCAAGCCAAAGAGTTTGAATCGGCTTTTAAAAAGCTAGTCGTTGCCAAGCCTCTGCTCAACAGTCAGGAAGACTATGAGGCTGTCAAGGATATTCTGCTGGAACGGTATGGCCATGAGGGTCAGGATGCAGCAACAGTTTTGATGGGCCACGGCAGCCAGCATTATGCTTTTACAGCTTATGCAGCCTTGGATCATATGCTGAAGGGAAGCTCAGTCTATGTCGGCTGTGTAGAGAGCTATCCTCCGGTTGAGCTGATTGAGCAGGAACTGAAGAAAGATGGCGTCCGAGAAGTGCATCTGGCACCGTTCATGCTGGTAGCAGGCGACCATGCGACCAATGATATGAGCTCAGATGAGGAAGGTTCTTGGTATCGCTTCTTTAAGGAGCAGGGATATGAGGTTAAGGCCCATCTAGTTGGTCTGGGCGAATATCCTGAAGTTCAGCAGCTCTACATCCAGCATTTAGAAGAAATCATCGAATAGGAGGAAGGAATGGCGAAATTTTACGGAATTGGTGTGGGACCGGGTGATAGTGAGCTAGTCACGGTCAAGGCCAGTCGGCTTTTGGAAGACTTAGATATTCTCTATACACCAGAGGCTAAGAAGGGAAGCAAGAGCTTTGCATTAGGCATTGCAGAACCCTATCTGAAAGAGCATCTGGAAATCAAGCAGCGGCATTTCCCTATGGTCCTTTCCAATTCGACCAAGGAAGTCCAGTGGCAGGCTATCTCTGCTGAAATCGCAGAGGATGTGAGGTCTGGCAAGAATGTCGGTTTTATCACACTGGGGGATCCCATGGTCTATAGCACTTACAGTTACCTGCTGGCCCTGCTGGAAAAGGAAATCGACTGTCAGACTATCCCTGGTATCACCTCTTTCTGCAGCATGGCTTCTGAGCTAGGTCAGCCCCTGATCATGGATGAGGAGTCTCTGGCGGTCATGCCGGCTACAGCTTCTGCTGAGAAGATCGAGGCGGCGCTTGAGCTGCATGACTCGATTGTGATCATGAAGGTGGCCAATCACCTAGACACCGTCCTGCCCCTGCTCGAAAAGCTCGGTCTCTTGCAGCAGACTTTTATGGTTAGCAATTCTTCGACGGATAAGCAGCAGACTCTGCTGGGCCTCGATGGAATCACACCAGAAACCAAGCTGCCTTATTTTACTACCTTCCTCGTGAAAAAGAAGATTTTTTAAAATCAGAGTCTATGTTCAAGGATGAAGATTCATTCTTGTGAGCTCAGGCTCTTAGAAAAGGAAAAAAACATGAAACTATTGAAAAATAAAAAAGTAACTTTTGTTGCCTTGCTGGCTATTTTGGCGGTACTGAGTACCCAGTCTGTGTCAGCTATGCATATCATGGAAGGCTATCTTCCGCTCTTTTGGTGTATCTTCTGGTTCGCCGTATTCCTGCCTTTCTTTGTAGTAGGCTTGATGCGCATCAAGAAAATCGTTGCAGAGGATCCAAATTCCAAGACTATGCTGGCCTTGTCCGGTGCCTTTATCTTTATCCTGTCTTCTTTGAAGATTCCGTCTGTTACAGGATCTAGTTCGCATCCGACCGGGGTTGGTCTGGGGACAGCTATGTTTGGCCCATCCGTTATCAGCGTTTTGGGAACCATCTGCTTGCTCTTCCAAGCCCTTCTCTTGGCTCACGGCGGCTTGACAACTCTGGGTGCCAATGCATTCTCGATGGCAGTGGTTGGTCCATTTGTTGGTTATTTCGTCTACAAGTTTGCTAAATCCATCAAGCTTTCTACACCGGTTTCTATTTTTATCTGTGCTGTGATTGCGGACTTGGCAACTTATGCGACAACTTCTATCCAGCTCGGTTTGGTCTTCCCAGATGCTAACAGCGGCTTTGTTGGTTCTGCACTGAAATTCATGGGTGTCTTCTTGACTACTCAAATCCCAATCGCTATCGTAGAAGGATTGCTGACAGTTGTCCTCTATAACTTAATCTCAGAAAATGTCAAAGAAAGAGCAGGTCTGTTCAAATGAAAAAATACAAGAATATCATCTTAATCTTGGCTGCAGTAGCAGTCACTCTAGCTGCCTTTATCTTTGCACCTAAGGGTGTGGAATACAGTGGAACAGATGACGCTGCTGAAAAAACCATTAGCTCTATCCAAAAGGACTATGAGCCTTGGTTTTCACCAATTTTTGAGCCAGCAGGTCCGGAAGTAGAAAGTCTGCTCTTCACCCTGCAAGGCAGTATCGGAGCGGGTATCATCTTCTATGTTATTGGCTACCACAAAGGGAAAAAGCAAGGCCAACAAAAGGAAAACTCTGAACATAAATAAAAGCCTTCAACAGTATGAGAGAGCTCTGGTTCTTGATAGCGATTCAGCTTGTTTGGGACCGGAGCTGCTCTGTACTGGGGGTATGGTAAAAACAAAGCTAGAAAGGAGTACCTCCACTTGTTTGCGATTGATAAATACGCCTATCAAAATCGGCTGAAAAATCTACCGGTTGCTTATAAATTTGTCATCTATCTGCTCTTGTTAGCTGTCAGCTTTTCTGGTGTCAGGATTCTGCAGCTAGGACTTATCGTCTTGATGGCGCCTCTGACTTGCTATGTGGCTCGGCTTCCGTGGCTGCGCTATCTGAAGTGGTATCTGCATGCCAGTATCTTTATCCTGATTAGTCTCTTGACCTTTGTCTTGACCTATCAGAACAGTCAGGAGCAGCTCTTGCTGGCCTTGCCTTTGGGTCAGGGCTATCTGGGCATCAGCCAATCCTCTGTCCAGCAGACCATTTTTATCCTCTTGCGCATCTATTCATCCTTGGTTTCGACTTATTTCTTTGTCCTGACGGTGCCTTTTGCTCAGATGCTGCGGCTGTTTAAAGCTATGCATGTTCCACGGGTACTGCTAGACTTGATTGTCCTCATGTATCGCTTCATTTTCCTGGTCTTCTATGAGTTTGTGACCATTCGGGATACCTTGGACTTGAAATTCTCCTTTTACAATAAAAGGAAGCAACACCAAGCTTGGGGCAGATTAGCCAATACTCTTTTTGTTAAATTGCTAGATGATAATCAGCATTTAAATGAAGTACTGACGCTAAGATTTGATGCAGAGCACAGTGAATAATGAAAGCGCATTTACAATAAGACTGCTTTTATACTATAATGGAAAGTAGATAGGAAACATAGATGTTACAAGTAAAGAATATTTCTTTTTCGTATGACGAAAATCCAACGCTGCACGATATTTCTATGGACTTCGAAGAGGGCCGGATTACTGGCATTCTGGGAGTCAACGGTTCAGGTAAGTCTACCATCATGAAAATCATCACCCGACTGCTCCAACCGCAGAAGGGCAGTGTTTTATATGATGGTCAGCCTGTAGGCGACTCTAAGAAGGCCTTGTTCCAGTATCGGCAGCATGTCAATATGGTCTTTCAGAATCCAGAGCAGCAGCTCTTTTATACCATTGTGAAGGACGATATTGGCATGGCCTTGGAAAACTTAGGCTATGAAGAAGACGAGATAACCAGCAGAGTGGCGACGGCTTTAGAGATGATGGACATTTCTCATCTGCAGGACAGACCGCTGCAGTATCTGAGCTATGGCCAGAAAAAGCGGGTGGCTATTGCTGGCATGCTGGCCCTGCAGCCCAAGTATCTGCTGCTTGATGAGCCTACGGCAGGATTGGATCCCAAAGGGCGGGACCAGATGGCAGCGACCATGAAAAAGCTGGTTCAGGCTGGGACAAACATCATCGTATCCAGCCATGACATGGATCTGATGTATGACTGCTGTGACTATGCCTACCTGCTGCAGAAGGGGCATTTGATTGCGGAGGGCAGCAAGTTTGATTTCTTCCAGCAGGGAAATCTGCTAGTAGAGGCAGGCTTGGCTGTGCCTTGGATTGTCAAGCTTCATCAGACTATCCAGACGCCACTGGCAGAAAATGAAGCTGCTTTCTTTGAGCAGCTAGGAGGAAATGTAAAATGGTCAAATCATTGATGGTACAGGGAACTGCCTCTGATGCTGGGAAGAGCATTATAGCGGCGGGTCTCTGCCGGATTTTCAAGCAGGATGGCCTAGAAGTGGTGCCTTTTAAGTCGCAAAATATGGCGCTTAATTCCTTTATCACCAAAAAAGGGGATGAAATGGGCCGGGCTCAGGTCGTTCAGGCTGAGGCAGCTGGCAAAGAGCCGGATGTCCGCATGAATCCAGTCCTGCTCAAACCCACCTCTGACCGCAAGTCTCAGGTTGTTTTTTTAGGCCGTGTACTGCGGGATATGGATGCTGTCGAATACCATGAATACAAGCAGCAGCTCCTGCCTAAGATTAAGGAAGTCTATGATGAGCTAGGTGCTGAGAATGATATCATCGTCATTGAGGGCGCTGGCAGTCCAGCTGAAATCAATCTCAATGACCGAGACATTGTCAATATGGGCATGGCCAAGCTGGTTGATGCGCCAGTGATTTTAGTGGCGGATATTGATAAGGGAGGCGTCTTTGCCTCTATCTACGGAACGATTGAGCTCATGCCGCCTGAGGACCGCAAGCGGATCAAGGGTGTTATTATCAATAAATTCCGTGGCGATGTGGCCCTGCTGCAATCCGGCATTGATATGATTGAGGAGCTGACCCAGGTGCCGGTTATCGGAGTCGTGCCTTATGCCCAGCTGGATATTGACAGCGAAGACAGTGTGGCATTGGTGCAGAAGAGCCGGCGCTTTGATAGCAGAAAGAGTCTGGATATCGCAGTTGTCAGCCTCAAGCGTCTGTCCAACTTTACGGATTTTCATAGTCTAGAAATCCAACCAGATGTTTCTGTCCGCTATGTCCAGCCTGGGGATGCAATCGGTCGGCCAGATCTCTTGATTCTGCCGGGCAGTAAAAACACCATCGAAGACATGAACTATCTGAGAGAGTCTGGTCTTGAAGCCGAGATTCTCGAGTGTCTGGAGCAGGGCGTGCGAATCTTTGGAATCTGCGGCGGCTATCAGCTGCTGGGGCAGAAGATTAGCGACCCGCTGCACCTTGAGTCTGACTTAGAGGAGATTAGCGGGCTGGGTATTTTAGAGACAGAGACGGTGCTTCAGCCGGTCAAACGGACGACACAGGTCAGAGCCCTGCATGAGGGGCAAGAGCTAGAGGGCTACGAGATTCACATGGGAGAAACCCAGCTTGCGGATAGTCTGGATCCATTTTCCATCATCAAGGAGCAAAATGGTGAGGCAACCGAGCGTCCAGATGGAGCTGTGGCTTATGGCGGGCAGGTGCAAGGGACCTACCTTCATGGAGTCTTTGACAATCTAGAATGGACTCGTCAGTACCTGAATGAACTTCGGCTGGCTAAGGGCTTAGAGCCGCTAGAGGACCAGCTTGTCAGTATCAAAGACTTTAAAGATAGAGAGTATGATAAGTTGGCAGACGTCCTGCGCCAGTCTTTGGATATGGAGCAGATTTATCAAATCATCAACAGAGAAGAAAAATGAGAATTTATACGAAATACGGTGACAAGGGCTTTACTCGGCTCTACGGTGGGGACCGAGTATCCAAGACCCATATTCGGGTCGAAGCTTATGGAACGATGGATGAGCTATGCTCTCATCTAGGCTATGTCGTATCTGAGATGCGTGACTATCCCATCTTGGATGACCTGCGTCTGGAATGCGAGGAAATCCAGCAGCATCTCTTTGACTGTGGCAGCGACTTGGCGACACCGAGGGAATTACGCCCCTACAAGCAAGAGCCAGCCAATGTCAGCTGGCTGGAGGAGCGGATGGATGAGTATATGCATATTCCTCCGAAAATCGACCGCTTTATCATTCCGGGCGGCCATCGGATTGCGAGTCTTCTGCATGTGGCCCGCACCATGACCAGACGCTTGGAGCGCCGGATGGTGGCTGTTATAGAGGCAGATGAAGCGGTCAATGAGATAGGCTTGATCTACATCAACCGCCTGTCAGATTACTTTTTTGTGCTGGCTCGATTGGTCAATGACCGTTTAGAGGAGCCAGATACAATCTACAAACGCAGCGCAAAAATCTTTCGGGAAAAGAAATAGGAGAAGCTAGCATGTATCCAGTCATGATTAATATCAGAGAGAAGAAAGTCGTGGTAGTGGGAGGCGGCAAGGTCGCAGCGCGGAAGATTAAGACCCTGCTGGCTGAGCAGGCTGCTGTGACAGTGGTCAGTCCGACTCTGCATGCTGACATTCCTCAGGCGGAGATCCAATGGCTAGCTAGACCCTACCAGACAGGCGATTTGGAAGGCGCAAAGCTAGTCTTTGCCTGTACAGATCAGGCGGAAGTCAACCGTCAGATTATGGAGGATGCGGCACCCAGTCAGCTGGTAAACAATACGGGCGACAAGACCTTTTCTGACTTCTACAATGTAGCCATTGCGAGAAAGAAGGACGTATCTGTCATGATCTCGACCAACGGCCTCTCGCCCAGCCGTTCCAAGGAGATTCGCAAGAAGATAGAAGCAATTTTAGACCAACTTTAAAAGAAGGAAAGAAACATGCACCTATTATATGTGGGTTTGACCCATCGGGAAACACCGCTGACAATTTTGGAAAGAGCGCATTTTTCAGATCAGGAGGGGCTTAAAGCTCTGAAGCTCCTGAAAAGAGAAAAAAGTATCTTGGAAAATATCATCCTGTCCACCTGCAATCGGACCGAGCTCTATCTGGTGGTGGACCAGCTGCATACTGGCCGCTACTATTCTAAACATTTTTTGGCTGACTGGTTTCAGATTCCTGTCAAGGAGCTGGAAGAGTATTTAGTCTTTCGTGAGGGGGATGAGGCCTTGCGGCATCTGCTGCGGGTCTCTATCGGATTGGAATCCAAGATTGTCGGTGAAAGTCAGGTCTTGGGCCAGCTCAAGCAGGCTTTCCTGACAGCGCAAGATGCTGGTACGACTGGAATTGTCCTCAATCAGGCTTTCAAGCAGGCGCTGACCTTTGCCAAGCGCATGCATGATACTTATCGAATCAATGACCGGCCTATTTCTATCGGCCTGACCGCCATCCAAGAATTGGATCGACTGGGGCTGGATTACAGTACTAAAAAGGTAGCTGTGATCGGTATGGGAGAGATTGGTCAGCTGGTGACCAAGTATGCTCTGCAGCGGCCATTCGAATCCGTCATGCTGCTCAACCGGACGGTCAGCAAGGCCCAAGCATTTCTGACAGAGGACAGGGTATCTGCCCATGGCTGGGATGAATTGGAAGCGGTGCTGGCGGATGCGGATGTGGTTTTTTCGGCAGTTAAAACGGAAGAATACATTATCTTTCCCTCTATGGTTAAGGCGGATACAATCGTGTTTGACCTCTGTCTGCCGCGTTCCTGCCATCCGAGCTCGTCTCTGAAGCTCTATAATATCGAAAATCTAACCAATCAACTGGAGCAATACAAAGCGGAGCGGCAGGAGATTGCCGGTCGGATTGCTTTGGAGATTGATGAGGAGCTGGTCAAGTTTGCTGACTGGCGTCAGCAACTGGGCATTATTCCTCTGATTCAGGAAATCAGGGATAAGGCTTTGGAAGCTCAAGCTTCGGCCATGGAAAGCCTTAATCGTAAGTTTCCGGATTTGACCGAGCGGGAGCAGAAGCAGATTTCCAAGCACATGAAGAGTATTATCAACCAAGTCTTGAAGGAGCCAATCTTGCAGCTCAAAGAGCTGTCAGTCGGAGAGCATTCAGACTATGACATTGCCTTGATTGCCAAGATATTTGGCTTGCACAGAGAAAGGGGAAAAGATGAAGGTCATTAAGGTAGGAACCCGCAAGAGTAAGCTGGCTATGACCCAGACCCAGCAGTTAGTGGACCAGCTCAAGGCGATCCATCCAGAGCGGGATTTTGTCCTCGTTCCCTATACCACAAAAGGAGATCGCTTGACCCATGTCAGCCTCCAGGAAATTGGCGGCAAGGGAGTCTTTGTCAAGGAAATCGAACGAGCCCTCTTAGCTGGTGAGATTGATATGGCGGTCCACAGTCTCAAGGACATGCCGGCTAAGCTAGCTGAGGGCTGTGCGCTCGGTGCGATTAGTCAGCGAGAAGATGTTCGAGATTGCTTGATTTTCCGTCAAGCTGGCCAGACGCTGGCTAATCTTCCTGAGGGCGCTCTTATAGGAACCAGCAGCATTCGCCGGCAGGTTCAGCTGCAGGCTCAGAGGCCGGATTTGACTTTCAAGCCACTTCGGGGCAACATTGATACACGCATCAAGAAGCTGGAAGAGGGTGAATACGATGCGATTGTCTTGGCTATGGCCGGTCTTAAACGCTTGGGCTGGCTGGACCAAAGCCGACTTCACATTCAGACTTTAGAGACCAGTCTTTGTCTGCCGGCTATTTCTCAGGGCGCTTTGGCGGTGGAATGCCGGGAAGAGGATGAGGAGCTGCGGAGTCTATTAGCGGCTGTTCAGGATGAGAAGACAGCCGCTGAAGTGGCAGTTGAGCGAGCAGTTTTGGCTCAGATGAATGCAGACTGTACCTTCCCTATCGCTGCTTTTGCCCAGAAAAACGGTCAGGGCTATCAGCTAGAGGCCATGCTGGCTAAGGAGGACGGCCAATGCATCTTTGTCAGCCTTCAAGGGCAGGATGGTCAGGAATTAGCTGAGCAGGCTGTACGCCAGTTAGCCGATAAGGGAGCAGTAGGAATGCCATGGTTAAAAAAATAATCTTTACCAGGGAGCAGGCGCCGGACTCTGCCTGGCTAGAAAAGATCAGACAGGCTGGATTTGAGACGCATCATGTTCCTCTCATTCGCTGTCAGTCTCTGCCCTTGCCAGAAGCTGTCCAAGCAATTCTGTCAGAAGCTGACTGGGTCTTTTTTACCAGTGCTGTCGCAGTGGAGGCTTTCAGTCCCTATCTGAAAGCTGACTACCAGATTGCGACCATTGGGCCGCAGACCAGTCAGGCGCTGGACAAACTAGGCAGAGCCTGTGATTTTCAGGCCAGCAGCCACTATGGTCTTGACTTTATTCAGGAGTGGCTGGATTTGGCTCTGCCAACGCAGAAGATCTTGCTGCCCCAGAGCAGCTTGTCCAATCCCAGTCTGGCTGAGACATTAAAAGAAGCAGGTCATGATGTCTGGGCTTGGCCTATGTACGAAACGACCTCAAATCCTGCTGGTCAGGACCAGCTCCAGACCTATCTGTCCCAGGAGAATGTGATTTGGACCTTTGCCAGTCCATCGGCTTGGCAGAGTTTTTGTGCTATTAAGCCCCATCTAGCATCCAGTCATCAGATCGCAGTGATTGGCCAGACAACGGCTCAGGCGGTTAAGGAGTCTGGCTATGGGGTAGACTACCAGCCCCAGAGTCCTTCTGTTGAGGAAATGGTCAAGGAAATAATCAAGAAAGAAGAGAAGAAGCATGGAATTTTATAGACATCGCAGGCTAAGAAGAAGTAGCGGTCTGCGGCAGCTGGTTCG
The DNA here is from genome assembly GCF_013343115.1 of Streptococcus sanguinis. Lineage (NCBI taxonomy): Bacteria > Bacillati > Bacillota > Bacilli > Lactobacillales > Streptococcaceae > Streptococcus > Streptococcus sanguinis. The sequence goes on along the minus strand of NZ_CP054570.1, from coordinate 1,633,246 downwards.
AGAAACCAAACTGTCTGTGGATGATTTTATCCAACCCTTGTTTGTCAAGGAAGGCTTGACTGAAAAGCAAGAAGTAGCCTCCATGCCGGGAGTTTATCAGTTCTCCCTCGAGGATTTGCTGCCAGAAGTTCAGGAATGTGTAGACTTGGGCATTCGGGCTTTTATCGTCTTTGGCATTCCGTCAGAAAAGGACGAAATAGGCAGTCAGGCTTCAGCTGAAAATGGCATTGTCCAAGAAGCTATCCGTCTAATCAAGAAGCATTTTCCTGAGACGGTCGTCATTGCAGACACCTGTCTCTGTGAGTTTACCAGTCATGGCCATTGCGGTATTTTGCGAGGGGAGGAAGTGGACAATGATCTGTCTCTGACTAGACTGACAGAAGTTGCTGTCAGCCAAGCCAGGGCTGGAGCAGATGTCATTGCGCCTTCCAATGCCATGGACGGTTTTGTGGTGGCTATCCGTCAGGGGCTTGATGCGGCGGGCTTTGAAGACATTCCCATCATGTCCTATGCGATTAAGTTTGCCTCTAGCTTTTATGGACCTTTCCGAGATGCAGGTGAGAGTGCTCCGGCCTTTGGCGACCGCAAGACCTATCAGATGGATCCGGCCAATCGCTTGGAAGCTCTTAGAGAAGCTAAGAGTGATGAGGAGCAGGGAGCAGACTTTCTTATGGTTAAGCCGGCTCTGGCCTTTCTGGATATCCTCAGAGAGCTACGCCAGGAAACCCGGCTGCCTCTGGTGACCTATAATGTCAGTGGAGAATACGCCATGGTCAAGGCAGCAGCTCAGCAGGGCTGGATCAATGAAAAAGCCATTGTCATGGAAACCTTGACCAGTATGAAGCGGGCTGGTGCAGACTTGATTATCACTTATTTTGCCAAAGATGCGGCCGGTTATCTGAAAGAAGGATAGAGACTGCGGAAAATCAGCAGTTTTCTAGATAAGGAGGACGAACTTGAAGAGAGAACATTCCAACCAATATTTCACAGAGGCTCAAAAGCTCTTTCCAGGCGGGGTTAATAGTCCTGTCAGGGCTTTTAAGGCTGTGGGCGGCCATCCGCTTTTTATCGAAAAAGCCAGCGGAGCCTATCTGCATGATGTCGATGGCAACCGCTATATTGACTACGTCCTGTCTTGGGGGCCTATGATTTTGGGGCATGCTCCTAAGGATGTGTTACCAGCAGTTGAGGAAGCTATTTGGGAGGGGACCAGCTTTGGTGCTCCGAGTCCCAGAGAGATTGCCCTTGGCCAGCTGGTGCAGGAGCGTCTGCCTTTCATGGAAAGAATGCGGATGGTCAATTCGGGAACGGAAGCGACCATGAGCGCCATTCGGGTAGCGCGTGGAGTGACCAAGCGCTCTAAAATTGTCAAATTTATCGGCTGCTATCATGGCCACAGCGATTCCTTTTTGGTTCAGGCTGGTTCAGGCTTGGCCAGCTTTGGGATTGCTGATTCTGCCGGAGTCATTGCTCAGGTAGCTGGGGAAACTCTGGCTTTGCCTTACAATGATACAGATGCTCTCAAGGCTTGCTTTGAAAAGCATGGAGATGACATCGCCTGTGTCATTTTAGAAGCAGTTGCTGGCAATATGGGCTTGATTCCAGCGGATGCGGACTTTATCAGTACTATTCGCTCCCTCACTCAGGAATACGGCTCTCTCTTTATCGTGGACGAGGTCATGAGTGGTTTCCGAGCTCATTATCAGGGGGCAGTTGGCCTCTATCAGACAGAGCCGGATCTGGTCTGCTTGGGCAAGGTTATCGGTGGCGGCTTCCCAGTCGCAGCCTTTGGCGGCAAGGCCATCTATATGGATCAGGTAGCGCCTCTAGGCAGCATCTATCAGGCCGGCACTTTGTCGGGCAATCCAGTCGCCATGACGGCCGGTTACGAAACGCTGAAACAGCTGACACCGGAGCTCTTTGCTGAGATTGAAGAGAAAACAAGCTACCTCTGTGATGGCTTACGAAGTCTAGCAGACAAGTACAGTATTGATTTGCAAGTCGTATCCAAAGGGACTATGTTTGGTTTCTTCTTCAGCCAGAAGCCAGTCCGCAATTTTGAGGATTCTAAGGCGGCTGACCATGCTCAGTTTGCAAGACTGCACGGTCTCTTGCTGGAAGAGGGCATCTATCTGGCGCCATCTCAGTATGAAACCAACTTTATGTCCAGTGCCCATACTAGAGTGGACCTAGACCAGACCTTGGCGGCCTTTGAGCAGGCATTTCAAGTAATGAAAGAAGAAGCAAATGGCTAAGATTGTGTTAGTGACAGGCGGTGCCAGAAGTGGCAAGTCGGCTTTTGCGGAGGAGAAGTTGGCGGATCGAGAGCGAGTCTGTTACATTGCGACTGGTCTTCCCCGAGGAGAAGATCCAGAATGGCAGGAGCGGATTCGGCTGCACCAAGAACGGCGGCCGGCTTCCTGGACGACTCAGGAGCAGTATGCAGGGCTGGCGGACTGGCTGCGAGAGCAGTCGCATCCAGTTTACCTGCTGGATTGTGCCACCCTTCTGACCAGCAATCGCCTCTTTGATTTAATTGACCAGCATTTTCCAGACAAGCTGGAGCTGACCGAGGAACACTTTCTCAGTCGACAGGAGCAGTCTTTCCTGCTGCAGCTCTTGGAAGAAGAATGGCAAGAGCTCCTATCTACAATCCGTCAGACAGATGCTGAGTGCTGGATTGTAACGGACGAGGTTGGGCTGGGCATTGTCCCAGAGACCAGACTAGGGCGCTTCTTCCGTGATGTGCAGGGCAAAGTCAACCAACTGATTGCAAAGGAGGCGAGTGAGGCTTATCTAGTCATCTGCGGCCTCGCTCAGCAGTTGAAATGATAAAGGCATTGATTATCTATACCCAATTTTTTAGCCGGATTGTGATTCCAAAGGCAGTGGATATCTCCTACTTGCGACGGGGACTTCCTTTTCTGACCCTCTTTGGTCTCTTGCTGGGTTTGATTTCAGGTGGATTTTATTTCCTGATAAGTCTAGTTCTGCCTGGAATGGTTGCTTGGGTTCTGACCCTTGCTTTCGATGTTTTGCTGACAGGTGGTTTTCACTTAGATGCCTTGGCGGATACGGCAGACGGGCTCTTCTCCTCTCGTAAGAAGGAGCGGATGCTGGAGATTATGAAGGACAGTCGGATTGGCAGCAATGGCGTTCTGGCACTCATTCTCTACTATGCTCTGATGCTGGTTCTCTACTCTTATCTGCCGGAGCCTCGCTGGTTTATCATGGCTAGTCTGACCATGATTGGCAAGGCTGGTCTGAGCCTACAGCTCTACCGGATGGCCTACGCCAGAGAAGGCGGCGGCTCGGGGAATTTCTTCAGTGGCAGCAAGACTAGTCATATCCTGCTTGCCCAGCTTTTGCCTTTGCTCCTGTCTCTGCTGGTTTTCAGCTGGAGAGGCCTTCTAGCTTACGGCTTGGTATTTCTGGGAGCAATCGGCTATCGCCGTTTCGTGTACAAGAAAATTGACGGCCACACAGGCGATACCTTAGGAGCCTATGTCGAAATTGCCCAGCTCCTCTATCTATTAGGATTGGTGGTACTAGGATGAAACGATGGTATCTGATGCGGCACGCTCAGACAGACTACAACCGCAGGCGCTGTTTCTACGGCAGCTATGATGTCTCTATCAACGAGCAAGGCCAAGCGGATGCCAAGCAGCTGCACTTTCTGATGCAGGAGCACCCAGTTGATGTGATTTACACCAGTTGTCTCAAACGGACGCAGGAAACAGCCCAGCTGGCTTTTCCAGAAAGGAAAGTCCAGCTCATAGCCGACTTTGATGAGCGGGGCTTTGGACAATGGGAAGGTTTGACAGCTGATGAGATTGAAGCGGCTTTTCCAGAAGTCTGGCAGGCTTGGCTGGAGGCCCCCTTTGAGGTCACGCCTCCTGAGGCAGAAGTTTTTGCTGACTTTCAGACTAGAGTTTGGGCAGCAACGGACCGCCTGCTAGATAGTGCTGATGAGTCAATGGCTCTAGTGGCTCATTTGGGAGTCCTTCGCTTGATTTACCAGCATTTGGTTGATGGAGAGGCTGTTTTTTGGAACATTGATGTCCCCCAAGGCCGAGTGCTACTCTTGGAAGAGCAGGACCAGACTTGGAAAGCAACCTTACTCTAATACTTAATGAACGTAAAATAATCAAAATGATTTATCTTGGGAAAGAGGTGACCAGATGAATACACAGATTCAGGATAAATTTACTTTTAAAAATGGTCAGACCATGCGCAATCGCGTTGTCTTGGCGCCCATGACCATCTGCGCGAGTGAGCCCGGTGGCTATGTATCTCAGGCAGATATTGACTTTTTTGCCCGCCGGTCTAGGTCGGTTGGTATGGTCATTACTGGCAGTACCTATGTCCATCCTCTGGGTAAGTCCTTTGCGGAGAGCTTCAGTGGCGCCGAGGACGATAAGATTGAGGGGCTTAGCCGTCTGGCCAAGGCCATTAAGGACCAAGGGGCTCTGGCTATTGTTCAGCTCTATCATGGTGGTCGCATGGTTCTGCCTGATTTGATTGACGGTCAGCCAGTAGCACCCAGTGCTGTCAAGGCTCCGCGCGATTATCTGGCAGAGCCGAGGGCGCTCAAGAACGCTGAAGTGGAGCAGGTGATAGAGGACTTTCTGTCAGCTATCAGACGGGCGATTCAGGCTGGCTTTGATGGCGTCGAGCTTCATGGCGCCAATACCTACCTGATCCAACAGTTTGTCTCTCCTCATTCAAATGTCCGTCAGGACAAGTGGGGCGGCAGTCTTAACAACCGCCTGCGCTTTCCAAAGACCTTGCTGAAAAGAGCCAAGCAACTAGTCAAAGAAGAGGCCGACCGCCCCTTCCTGATTGGCTACCGCTTTTCTCCAGAAGAGGTTGAAGAGCCAGGTATCCAGCTTTATGACACCCTGCAGTTGCTGGAGCAGCTCATCTATCATCAAGTGGACTATCTGCATATTTCGACCTCTGATGTCTGGCGCTCGTCTATCAGAGATTCTCAGGACTCAGAGCCAGTGATTCAGAAAATTATCAAAAAAATTAATAATAGAGTACCCCTTATTGGTGTTGGTCAGATAGAGACCAAGCAGGATGCCCAGCGAGTATTGGATGCGGGGATTCCGCTCTTTGCCCTCGGCAAGGCCCTGCTCCTAGACCCAGACTGGGCTGAAAAGGTTGTCTCCGGCCGAGAGGAAGAAGTCATCCGAACTTATCGCGATGAGTTGCAGGCTGACCTGGCTTTGCCAACTGCCTTTGTCGAAGATGCTCGAAGCTATCTGGAAGGAAAAGATTAAGACAAGCACATACCCAAGGAGGAAAGAGAATGAGCAATCACTTGTTTTTCACTCGTCTGCTCTCTCATCTTCAGGACATAGAACCACCTTAGACAGAGAGCGAAGCGTATTTAGATTTGACTAGGACAGACCGTCTTAAAGTAGTTTACAAAATAGAAAAGGAAGTTGATTATTTTATGAAACATTTTAAAAAAATTATGGCTCTAGCCTTGGCAGGCCTAGCCCTAGCCTCCTGTGTAAACCCTAGTAAAACCAGTGAGCCTACTGGCGATAGTGGCAGTAAGACTGTAACCATTGGCTACACTCAATTTCCAGCAAATGTAGATCCAGCAGCGGAATACAATGGCTGGTTCACGGTTCGTTACGGAGTGGGAGAAACCCTCTTTAAGATGGACGACAAACTTGAGGTAAAACCTTGGCTGGCTGAGAAAATCGAAGCAGTCTCAGACCTAGAGTGGAAAATTACCCTCAAGGATAAGGTGACCTTCCAAAATGGTGAAAAAATGACCGGTGAAAAGGTCAAAGCTTCTCTGGAACGCTTGATTAAGACAAGCGAGCGGGCAGCATCAGATATGGGCATTGACAGCATTTCTGCAGAGGGTCAAACCGTGACCATCAAGACAAAGGCTGTGCAGCCTATCATGGCGAATCTCTTGGCAGAGCCCTACTCCGCTATTGTCGATACGACTGGCAAGAGTGCATCTGACAAGGCTCCTGTCGGAACGGGACCTTACATGGTGACCAAGTACACTCCTGAGAGCGGAGCAGAGCTCAAGGCTTATGACGACTACTGGGATGGTAAGCCAAAAGTTGCTAATCTGAAGATTAAATACTTCTCTGATCCGACAGCTATTTCTGCAGCCCTCAAGTCTAAAGAAGTCGACGCTGTCTATGGTCTGCCTTATGCAAATCTAAGTACCTATGCTTCCGATAAGAACTACAAAATTTCTGAAGTAGAAGGTTCCCGCTACCTAGCTTACTACTATAACTTTGAAAATCCTTACGTAGCAGATGACAAGTTCCGTCAGGCTTTAGATACCTTGGTAGACAAGAAGACCTACTCAGAATCCCTCTTTAAAGGCTCAGCTGTACCAGCTGTTGGACCTTTCCCTAAAGGGTTTGCCTTTGCCCTGCAAAAGAGCGTCCATGAATTTAACGTAGACAAGGCTAAGAAACTCTTGGATGAAGCTGGCTACAAGGATACTGACGGCGATGGCTACCGTGAAAAAGACGGTCAAAAAGTCAGCATTGAGCTGCTGTCCTTTACTCGTCTGCCTGAAATGCCGCTGGCTGTAGAAGCAACCCAGCAACAGCTCAAGGAAGTCGGAATCGAAGCGACTATTAAGAAAGTTGAAGTCAGTGCCGTTTCCAGTGAAAAGGACTATGCCTTCACACCTTACGCTGTGGTAGCAGCTCCGATTGGTGACCCGTATGCCTTCTTCAACAGTGCTGTCAAGACCAATGGTACAGCCAATATCGGTCACTACAGCAACCCAGAAGCAGACAAGAAAATCGAAGAGTTAGCGACTGAAACTGATCCAGCTAAGCGCAATCAGCTCAGCAAGGAAATCCAAGAAATCATGGATAAGGACTACGGCTTTACTATTATCGGCTTCTTCAAGGTCGCTCTGGTGATGGACAAGTCCGTCTCTGGTTTGGAATCCCATCCGACAGATTACTATCACGTCAGCAACAAACTATCAAAGGAATAAAACATGCTGGAAATGAAAGATCTGCTGGTGCAGTCAGCAGATAAAGTCATTCTCGATCGGGTCTCCCTCTCTCTTGCTGAGGGGGAGTCCCTTTCGATTGTGGGCGAGAGTGGCAGTGGCAAGTCCACCCTGCTCAAGATGCTGCTTGGTCTCCCACTCAGGGGGCTGACAGTAGCAGGGGGCAGTATGGTCTTTGAAGGGCAGAAGATTCATCCCCAGAACCATCGCATTTATCTGCCTTTTGTAGGCCGAGAAGTGGCCTGGATTAGTCAGCATGCCAGTCTCAGCTTCAATAACCGCCGTAAGATCAAAAAGCATTATCAGGACTTGGTGAAAAATCAGGGCCAGAAAGCAGCAAATCTCCGTCCCTTGGAAGAATGTCTAGAAATGGTGGGACTGCTGCCTGAAAAAGTCGTCAATAAGTATCCTTTCGAACTTAGTGGCGGTATGATGCAGCTAGTCGGTGTGGCGCTAGCTCTAGCTAGCAGACCCAAACTATTGCTGGCTGATGAGCCGACTAGCGCTCTGGATGTCCTGTCGAAAATGAAGCTGCTTGATCTCTTGAGCAAGCTTCATCAGGAGGAAAAAATGGCCATTCTCTTTGTTACACATGATATCAGTGTGGCTGAGCATCTAGCGCAAAAAGTAGTTGTCATGAAAGAAGGGCAGATTGTCGAAAGTGGTCCAGCCCATCAAGTTCTTCGCCATCCTGAGCAGGCCTACACCCAGAAATTGCTGAAGGCCGTGCCTAAGCTAGCAGCATTTAGAGAAGGGGGGCAGCTATGAATCAAGTATTGGTTGGTCGCCAACTGACCTACGAGTACAGTCAGATAGGTGAGCGGAGAATCGGTGTATTTGATATTGACATTAGCTTGGAAAAGGGACAGGCTTTAGGGCTGGTCGGAGAGTCAGGCTCTGGTAAGAGTACCATTGCCAAACTCATCTGCCGCTTTTTAAAGCCGGACCAAGGGAAGCTAACCCTACTGGGCAAACCAGTCTATGACTACAAGGATAGGGAATACTATGCTCGGGTCCAGTATATTGCCCAGCAGCCCCAGTCGACTTTTCATCCCAAGCGCAGCATTCAGCAGAGCCTAGAAGAGGTCTGTCGAAACTTCTCTCTTTATCAGCAGCCGTCTGATAGGAAGCAAGTCATCCATGACTTGCTGAGATCGGTTGGTCTGACACCTGAGCTTGCTCAGAGGCTGCCACACCAGCTGAGTGGAGGAGAATGTCAGCGGGCAGCTATTGCCCGTGCCTTGCTGATTAATCCCGATGTGCTCATCTGCGATGAAATCACCAGTGCTCTGGATGTGACCGTTCAGTATGAAGTCATGCAGCTGCTGGCAGACATCAAGGAGCGCTCGCAGACCTCCTTTCTCTTCATCTCTCATGACATCGCTCTGGTCAGCAATTTTGCGGAAGATTTGGTCGTCCTCAAGGACGGAATCGTGCAGGAGAAGGGCAGCATGCGAGAGGTCGTCTCTGCTCCCAAGAGTGACTATACCAAGCTCCTACTCAGTCAGTACAGGGAGGATAAAGATGAGGATTAAGCAAGAACTAGACTCTATGGCTCCATGCAGCAGCTATCAAGGAAGTCTGCCCATCACGGATGAGCTGGCTATCCAGTACACTCTGCTCAAAGGACAGGCCTCCCAGCCCTTGCTGACCATCAGTGCTGCAGTCCATGGCTGTGAGTATGTCGGGGTTAAAGCGCTGATGGACTTGGCGCATGAGTGGGACTTTAACTTTCAGGGCTCTGTCCTCCTCCTGCATGCCGTCAATGTCAGCGGCTTTTGGGCTCGGGAGACGACGCTTGTACCTGAGGACGGCCTCAATCTAAACAGGATCTTTCAGGACCAAGAGCCAGTTTCCAGCCTCAGCTATCAGATTCGGTCTGTGATTGAGAGTCAGGTCTTTAGCGTCAGTGATTTCTTGATTGACCTGCACAGTGGCAATCGGGAAGAACTGCTGACACCTCATGGTTACTACTCTCTACGGGCCAATCCCGAGGTGGTCGAAAAGTCCTATCAGATGCTGCAGGCTTCTGGGACACCGATTATCTATCAATCTCAGGACTGTGGCAATCTTTATCACGCTGCCTCGGTAGATTATGGACTGCCTAGTATCCTGCTGGAGCGGGGAGAAAACGGCACCTGTCTGCCAGAGGATGTACTGGCCATGAAAGAGTCAGTCAAGCAAGTCGCCCGCTATCTTTTTGAAGGGACTATGCCTTATTATAAGCAGACTCCGCTGATCTTTGACGACAGTTATTATCTGACCTGTCAGAGGTCGGGCTGCTGGATGTGCTTTGTTCGGCCCAATCAAACAGTACAGGCTGGTCAGGTCATCGGTGAAATCTGTGATATTTATGGCAATATTTTAGAAAAGGTGACTGCTAAGGAAGACGGTCTGGTCCTCTATCAGAAAGCGACCTTGGTCGTCCACCAAGGCGAAGTGCTGCTGGCCGTTGCCAGCAAGAAGCCTGAAAGCTACCAGACATCTGAAAGGGAGGCGCATGATTAAATTTATTATCAAAACAATTCTGCAATTCGTCCTCATCCTGCTCTGCGTCAGCTTTATCTCCTTTTTGCTGGTTTATCTAGCACCGGGAGATCCGGCTGAGAGCATCCTCAACGCTCAGGGCATTCCTTTTACCAAGGAACTGCTGGAAATCAAGCGGGCTGAGATGGGTCTGAATGGCAGCTTTATGGAGCAATATCTGGCCTGGCTGGGCAGGATTGTCCATGGCGACTTTGGTGTGACCTATAATTCCGGAGCTTCGGTTTGGGAGCAGTTGGTTTTCTATTTTCCCAATACAGTCTACCTAGCTTTTTATACCCTGCTAGCAACTCTGGGAATTTCCCTGCCGACAGCTCTCTACACATCCTACCATGCTGGAAAGACAGTTGATCGCTTCCTGATGGCGGGTCTGGCTTTTCTGAATGCCATTCCTAGCTTTGTTATGGGGATTATCCTGATTCTGATCTTTTCTGTTCAGCTGCACTGGTTTCCCATTCAGGCAACGGCCAATGAGCTGGGCTTAGTCTTGCCAGTCATAACACTGGCCATGATCATGTCCACTCGCTATATTCCGCAGCTGCGAACCGCTTTGATAGAAGTGTTGCATTCGCCAGAAGTAGAAGGTGCGCGTGGTCGGGGGATTCGAGAGGGGCATATCCTGCTGCATGACGTGATTTACAATGTCCTGCCCTTTCTTCTCACCTTAGTCAGCCTTTCTCTTGGCTCGCTCTTGGGTGGTGTAGCTATTATTGAGCATCTCTTTTCCTGGCCGGGCATCGGTAAGATGCTGATTGGCGTAGTTGCCAAGCGGGATTATCCCCTCATTCAGGGTGCGGTCCTCTTTATCACAGCTGGGGTCTTGACTGTAAATCTAGTCTTTCAACTGCTTACGGTTTGGCTCAATCCTCGCGTCCGATTGGCTCAGGAAAATCCCAAACTGTTACCGCGTATGAAGAAATTAAAAGCAAGCAAGGAGGGTTCGTATGGATAAGAAAATCAATCGAAAACTCCTGGTCTTGGGCGGTTTCATCGTCCTGGCTCTGATCCTATCCTCCTTGGCCCCTCATCTCTTGGGTGACAGTTTGACCAAGGTCAATCTGGGCCAAGCCCTGCAAGGGCCGAGCAGCAGTGAGTGGTTCGGAACGGACGCTCTAGGCCGGTCTGTCTTTGCACGTGCTGTGAGCGGAGGTGCGGAAACAGTCCTGCCAGCCTTGATGATTCTGATGCTGATTGCGGTGGTGGGCTCCTTTATCGGGGTGACTAGCGCTTTTATCGGCGGGAAATTCGACCAGTTTATCTTGTTAGTTATCACGGCATTTCAGTCTTTCCCCTCTATCATTTTGGTTATTGCCATCGTCAGTATCTTGGGCATCGGCCTCCAGCAAACCCTCATCGCTATCTGCCTGACGGCCTGGACCAAGTATGCCTACCTGATGCGCTCCATGACCCTGCAGCTGAAAAATGAACCCTATATCCAGTCCTCGAAAATGTATGGCAATAGTTTTTGGACAAGCCTGAAAAACTATTATTTCCCCAGTCTTTTTCCTCAGATTCTGACAACCATGAGCTTTGATATTAGCACCATTATCATGGAAATCGCTGGCCTCAGCTTTGTCGGTCTGGGAGCTCAGGCACCATCGCCTGAGTGGGGAGCCATGATTAATGACGGCCGGATTTACATTCAGGAAGCCCCTTGGATTGTGGTCTTCCCTTGTATCTTGCTGATTCTGACCATTCTCCTCTTTACCGAGTTCGGAGACGCTCTGAATAGCAAGTACAACCGCATGAATTGATCATCAAAAAACATAAACTATAGCCCCTATCTCTTGGGACTGCAAACAAAAAAATATGAATACAAGAAAGTGATTCAATAAAAATGAGAAAAAAAATATTTTTATTAGTTGTCCTCTTGCTGCCTTTATTCTTGGTAGCCTGCCAGCAAAACTCAAATTCTTCCAAACAAGCCAATGAGAAAGACAAACTCACTATGGTCTGGGGAGAGGATTTTGGGGATGTCAATCCTCACCGCTACAATCCAGACCAATTTGTCATTCAGGATATGGTCTATGAAGGCCTAGTCCGCTACGGTGACAATGGGAAAATAGAGCCAGCCCTGGCTGAAAGCTGGGATATCAGCGAAGATGGTAAAACCTATACCTTCAAGCTGAGAAAGGCAAAGTTCTCAGACGACTCTGACTTTAATGCAGAAAATGTCAAACGGAATTTCGATACCGTCTTTTCAGAAGAAAATAAGAAAAACCATACTTGGTTTGACTTCACCAACCAGCTGGAAAGCTATCGAGTTGTAGATGAGCATACCTTTGAGATTAAGCTAAAACAAGCCTATAGTGCGACCCTCTATGATTTATCAATGATTCGTCCAATCCGCTTCATAGCTGATGCTGCCTTCCCTGATGGAGATGATACGACTAAGGACAACCTCAAAAAGCCAATCGGAACCGGTCAATGGGTTGTCAAAGACAAGAAGCAAAACGAGTACATTACCTTTACCCGTAACGAAAATTACTGGGGTGAAAAGCCTAAACTGAAAGAAGTAACGGTCAAGATTATTCCAGATCCACAAACTCGTGCTCTTGAGTTTGAGTCTGGCAATGTTGACTTGATCTATGGAAATGGCGTTATCGGTCTGGATAACTTTGCCAAGTATGCCAAGGATGACAAGTACACGACAGACGTATCTCAGCCAATGTCCAGCCGCCTCATGCTCTTGAATGCCAAGCAGGAAATCTTCAAAGACAAGACTGTCCGTCAGGCTATGAACCATGCGGTTGATAAGAAGTCTATCGCGAAAGACATTTTCCGCGGAACAGAAACACCAGCTGATACCATCTTCTCTAAGTCTACCCCACACTCTGATGCCAATCTGACTCCCTATGACTACGACATCAAGCAGGCTGAAAAGATGCTGGATCAAGCAGGCTGGAAGAAAGGTTCTGACGGTATCCGTGAAAAAGATGGCAAGAAATTGAGCCTGAATGTTCCTTATATTTCATCTAAGGCGACAGACAAGGACTTGGTTGAGTACTTCCAAGGCGAATGGAAGAAAATCGGAATTGACGTTCAGCTTAAAGCTATGGAAGAAGATGACTACTGGGAAAATGCCAAGACAGGAAACTTTGACCTGATGTTGACGTATTCTTGGGGAGCACCGTGGGATCCACATGCTTGGATGACTGCCCTGACTTCACCAGCTGACCATGGCCACCCAGAAAATGTTTCCCTAGAAGCTCTGCCATCTAAGCCAGAAATTGATAAAATTATCAAGGCGACTCTGGTCGAACCAGACGAGGCAAAAGTCGATGAAGGCTACAAGAAAGTCCTCACCATGCTCCATGATGAAGCTATCTATATCCCTCTGACTTACCAATCCGTTGTTTCCGTTTACCGCAAGGGAGAAATCGAGGGCATGCGCTTTGCTCCAGAAGAAAATGCTTTCCCGCTGCGCTATATTGAGAAAAAATAAAAACTGACTTCATAACTGCAAATTTTAATATAAAGGGAGTAGTGCTGCTGAGTTGAAAAGCTTATCAGCCGCCCCTTTTCTTTTAAGGACTATGAAAAAAGATTTATTAAAAAAAATAGTTTCTTTCTTAGCTGCCCTGTTGATGATATCAGTATTGACCTTTCTCTTGGCCAAGCTATCCTCGGCTGATCAAGCAGAAAATTATCTAAGGGTATCTAAGATTCAAGTGACTCCTCAATCCTTGGAAAAAGCTAGAGAATATCTGGGCCTCAATCAACCTTGGCCCCAGCAGTATCTAAGTTGGCTGACCAAGGCCCTTCGTGGGGATTTTGGAACGTCTTATCTATTAAAGGTTCCTGTCCTGCCCTTGGTGCTGGAGCGTTTCCAGTCGACCCTTTCTCTGGGCTTGACATCCTTTGCTCTCATTTTGCTTACGTCCATTCCTTTGGGAATTTTTAGTGCAGTCTACAAGGGTTCTCTCTTTGATAAGGTCACTCGCTTTTTATCCTTTTCTAGCGTTTCCATGCCCAGCTTTTGGCTAGGCTACATGCTGATTGTGATTTTTGCTGTTCAGCTCAGATGGCTGCCAGTTTCGGGCAAGCAGGATTTTAGCAGCTTGATTCTTCCTAGTCTGACCCTAAGCATGTCATTGATTGGTCAATATATTGCTTTGATCCGCAAGGCTGTGCTGGAGCAGATGAACAGTGTCCATGTCGAAAATGCCCTCCTGCGCGGAGTCAGTAAGTTCTTCCTGGTCAAGAATCATCTCTTGAGAAATTCCCTGCCAGCCATTGCGACAGGCCTGAGCCTGACCTTGGTCTATCTCTTGACAGGTTCCTTAATTGTCGAAGAAGTCTTCTCCTGGAATGGTGTCGGCTCCCTCTTTGTAGATGCGCTGCAGTCTGTGGACCTGCCCATTATCCAGTGCTGCATGCTTTTATTTGGCCTATTGTTCTTAGGAAATAATGTTCTAACCCAGCAGCTGCCGCTCTGGATAGACCCTAGAGTCAGAAAAAGGAGGAGCAATGTCTAAACGATTTATTTTTTCAAGTGTCATTTTGCTGACCCTCTTCATCTGCGCTCTCTTTGCTCCCTATCTATCTTCTTTTGATCCCCAGCATGTGGAGATCTCAAACAAACTAATGGCGCCTGACACTGTTCATCTGCTGGGAACCGATCAGCTGGGCAGAGATGTCTTGTCTCGTCTGCTGCACGGGGCTCGTTATTCTCTCTTTTTATCCCTGACCATCAGTCTGCTGGAAGTGGTCATCGGTGTTACAGTCGGCTTACTGATTGGATGGTACCAAGGAAAGGCGGAAGCTACCTTCCTATGGTTTGCAAATGTTATTTCCGCCTTTCCTAGCTTCCTGCTATCGCTAGCTACTGTTGGGATATTGGGACAGGGAATGACCAATATGATTCTAGCCATTGTTATCATAGAGTGGGTCTATTATGCTCGGGTAACGGCCAATCTGGTCAAGAGTGCCAAAGAGGAAGCCTATGTCATTTCTGCCCAGACCATGGGACTCTCTCAGATTCATATCCTCAAAACTCATATCCTGCCCTTTATATACAAGCCTATTTTGATTATTGTGCTGATGAATATTGGGAATATCATTCTCATGATTTCTGGCTTTTCCTTTCTGGGAATCGGTGTCCAGCCCAACATTACCGAGTGGGGCATGATGCTGCATGATGCTAGAAGCCATTTTCAAACGGCAACTTGGATGATGCTGGCGCCCGGACTGGCTATCTTTCTGACTGTGGTCGCCTTTAATCTATTTGCCGAATGCTTTGAAGAGAAAGGCTGGAAACAGATATGGAAAAAATAGTTGTAAAGCAACTGACAGCCCAGATTGAGGGAAAGACCATTCTGCAGGACATCAACTTTGAAGTGGAGGCGGGTCAATCACTGGTCATCATTGGGGAGAGTGGTTCTGGTAAAACCCTCTTAACCAAGATATTGATTGGCCAGCTGCCTTCATCCTTGAGCATGCAAGGAGAAGTTCACTATGGCTCTCTGTCTCTGGAGCGCGAGTCTCTCAAGAATTGGCAGCAGCTGCGGGGGAGACGAGTGGCCTATATGTCTCAAAATCCGATGGCTATGTTCAATCCCTTTCAGACCATTCAAAGCCATTTTTGGGAAACCCTGCGCAGTCATAGCAAGATTTCAAAGAGAGCTTGTCTGGCTAAGGCCCTAGCCTCTATGAAAGAAGTCAGACTGGGAGAGCCGGAAGAACTTTTGAAGAAATATCCTTTTGAGCTCAGCGGCGGTATGTTGCAGAGGGTCATGCTGGCTATCTTGCTTTGCCTAGAGCCAGAGACCATCATTTTGGATGAGCCTACTTCGGCGCTGGACATCCACAATCGCGAGCAGATTATCCTCATCTTAAAGGAGCAGTTGGCTAAAGGAAAGACCCTCATCACAGTGACTCATGATTATCATTTGGCGCGGGAGCTGGGAGGCAAGATGCTTGTCATGTATCAGGGGGCTATCATGGAGGAAGGGCAGGTTGCTAAGCTCCTCGAAAGTCCTTCGCAGACCTATAGCCAAGACCTTATCTTAGGAAATCCATACGAACGGTTGGTGAGACAAGATGCTGGAATGTAGACATGTTTTTAAAAAATTCGATGGCAAAATGGTTGTCAAAGACTGTAACTTCTCCGTCCAGAAAGGTGAAATGATCGGTCTGATGGGCGAGAGCGGCAGTGGTAAGAGTACACTGGCTAAATTGCTGATTGGTCTAGAAAAGCCCAGTCAAGGCCAGGTCTTACTGGATGGCCAGCCCTACTCAGTCAAAAATTCTGGCGTGAGAATTTTGCTGGTTTTTCAGGACTCACTCCATTCGGTCAATCCGCATTTTACAGTCGAGCAGGTCTTGACAGAGGCCCTGCCAAAAAATGTGGCTAGAGAAGAGGTAGAAGCCATTCTAGAAGACGTCGGTCTGGATAAAAGCTATCTGAATCAGCTAGCGCGCCAGCTCAGTGGCGGCCAACTTCAACGGATTTGTATCGCCCGCGGCTTACTCTTAAAGCCAGATGTTCTCATCTTTGATGAGGCTCTGAGCGGTCTGGATCCCATTGTTCAGGGAAGGTTGTTACGCCTCCTATATGATTTGTGGGAGAAATACCAGCTGACCTATCTTTTCATCTCGCATGATTTCAAGCTGAGCTACGCTCTCTGCCATCGGATTTTAGTCATGGCAGACGGGGAAATCGTTGATGAGATAAAGGACTTTGAGCTTCCTATCCAGGCTCGTCACCCCGTGACAAAAAAGTTGATAGGCGACATGGGACATTTCAGCTGACGCATGCTCCAGCCAGCTAAACTATTTTAAAATTTAACATAAAGGAACATATATGAAACGTACTTTTGAAACGAGAAAACTTTACTTCGGCTTTCCAGTCTTCTTTTTAGGCTATAAGGACGATGTGCACGGCTATAATATTTCGACTTCAAGCTCGGTTTATTCCTTGGGCAGTATGCTGGTTATTGCCATGCGTACCAAGGGAAATGCCATTACAGAGATTACCAAGCACCAGCAATTCACTGTCAATGTCCCTGAGAAGGATTTGACCAAAGAGTCTGAAATTGCTGGCTTCAACAGCCGCAAGGACAAGTTTGCCCTGACCGGTCTCAGCTACACAATCGGCGAGACTGTGGATGCTCCGCTGGTAGACCAATGCCCTGTATCCATTGAGTGTCAGGTGCTGGATATGGTCGAATGCGGTGCCTTGACCAATGTCGTCGCCCGTGTCACCCGGCGCGTGGTTGATGAGAATTTGATTGATGAGAATGACGCTTTCCGCAGCGACCGCTTTTCCCCTATCAGCTACATGGGAGACGGTGATGGTCGGCTTTACCGCTATTTCAGCGACGAGTCTGTCAAGATGGGCTCCATTATCAAAGAAATCCGCAAACAAGAAGAAAAATAAAGAAACCGCTGAGATTGAAGAATCTCGGCGGTTTAGTTTTCTATCATAAGTTTTTCTTTTAGGCCAAATTTCTCTAGGAAACGGCCTTGCTCTTCTTGGATTTGAGGGGTCGGATTTTTGACGTTCATGACCAGTTCTATCATCTCTGGATGGACCTCACGCACCAGCTGACACAGAGCCCAGATAGCTGTAGCGACATGAATCGGATTTTGCCCCTTGTCGATAATTTCCAGCAGTTTGGGAATGGCAGAGCGATCATTGGCATTTGCCAGAGCCATAATGGCATTGCGCTGCAGGATGTTTTTTCCCCGCCAGCTGCCGGCTACATGGCCGAATTTCTCCTTAAACTGACCGTTGGAAAGCTCCAAGAAAGGCAGGAGCTCGGGATGAGAAAGGTCGGGGTCAATTTCTGTCGCCAGAGGATTATCCAAACCTTTATTGTAAGGGCAGCAGATTTGGCAGATATCACAGCCATAGATGACCGTCTTAATCTTCTTACGAAATTCCAGATCCATGACGCCCTTGTCCTGAGTCTGAAAGGACAGACAGCGCTTGGCATTCATGCTGCCGTCACCAATCAGGCAGGAAGTAGGGCAGGCTGTCACGCAGCGGTTGCAGTCTCCGCAGCCGTAGTCGACAGGCTGATCAGGCTCGATGTCCAGATTGGTAATGAGCTCTCCTAAAAACATATAAGAACCAAATTCCTTGGAGATGACCAAGCCGTTCTTGCCGATAAATCCGATTCCTGCTCTTTGGGCTACGGCGGTATCGACCAAGGCGCCCGTGTCCACCATGCCCTTGTATTCAAAATCAGCGGTCAGCTCTTCGATTCCCTTGGCAAGCCGGTCCAGCTTGTCCTGCAGGACATAGTGGTAGTCCAGCCCCCAGCTGTTAGGGGTAAATTTCCCACGCTTGTAGGCCGTTTTCTGAGGTTGCTGCTTGAGTTTGTGGGGGTAGGCGACTGCGATGGAGATGATGGTCTTGGCCGAAGCCAGGCTCAGCTTGGGCTTGATCCGTTCTTCGATGTTTTTATGTTCAAATCCTGAATTTCGCCCTTCTTCTACAGCCAAGCGCAGCGACTTCTCCAGATAGTCGAAATCATCCGCTGTCGTAAAGCCAATCTTAGAAATCCCAATTTCTTTTGCTAAGTTAATAATTTCTTCTTTGATGTTCATCCTTATTATTATAGCGGAAAAATGCCAACTTGGCGAATGATTGAGAAAGGGAATTATCCTATAGAACTATACCTATAGTTTTATAAGACTTCCTTAGCCTATATACTGTATGATATAATGAAATGTGGAATTTTTTATAGAAAATTTCGCAAAGTTTAGGGGAAATTTTATAAAGTTAAACAATGGGAGTTTACAAAATGAAAAAGAGATATTATGAATTTTTGAATGTTCTTGTTACGGATTGTAATCCAATCAAAAACTTAGATTTTTATAAGGCTGGTTTAGTTGAGTTATTTTTTATCTCACTGGTATTTATCGTTTCTATTTTCTTACGCGGGGAGATGCATCACCTGAGCATGATAGTCATGAATTTTACTATTGTTCACACGCTTATTTTGTTTCTGGCCTTTTTACTCTTCCAAAAGTTTTTTGATATTAAAGCCTTGCAGCTCATTCCGACCAGCTCTTACCTATTTCTGCATTTTGAATTGCTTTTTTGGGGCTCCATCTTTTTTGGTGAGAACCACTTAGCATTTTTTATGATTTTTATCATACTCAGCTTGTCTTATCAGTTGATTAATTTGCTCTATCAGATGGTGATCGTTTCAAAATTGAGATATTTTGAACAGAAACAAAAGATCAATATTTTGCAGATTCATGCCATCGTCCTGTGCTGCTTGTCAGCAGGAGTAGCAGTCATCACTCGCTTGTTTATGCTGTCAGGACTTTATATGATTATTGCCTTGGTAGGCTTGAGCATCGCATTGACGCCCTTGTATCTATTGGGCTATGCACAAGTTTTCACAGGCTGGAGAAATCAAGTGCCTGAAAAATGGTAGAATTGAAGGGGATTGTCTGTCTAGTCTTGAATACGTTAGGTTTCCTCTAACACATTGATTGAGAAGATTAGAGTATATGCATTTTAATCAGTAAGGTAGAGAAATAATTTTTCTCTGCCTTTATTTTTTTACAAATCTGAAAGCGCTTCATTGACAAAGTCTGCCAGATAGTTTATAATATAATAACAGTATAGAAAATGGCAAGGAAGCCTGATTTGATCGCAATGAAGCGAGTGTTTCAGAATCAAAGGGGTTTTCTATGCCATTTTTTTGCGCACTATTATTTTTTATGGAGGATTGTTTCTATGCGGACAAAAGGAATTGTGCTGCTTTGTAGTTTGGCTTTGCTTCTGGGAGCTTGTCAAGCGGGGAATAATAAGACGACGACGGAGTCATCCTCGGCTAAGACGGAGACAACAGATAAGGACAAGGCTAAGACTTTGGATAAGGGCGTCTGGGAAGACAAGCTTTATGCCCGTCTGAACAAGCTCATCAAGGAAAATGGGAACACCAGCTCTAGCTACGATAAAAATAAAAAGCCTTATGCCGTCTTTGACTGGGACAATACGACAGTCATTAACGACATTGGCGAAGCAACCTTTACCTATCAAATTGAAAATCTGGCCTTTAAGATGACGCCGGAAGAATTTGACCAAGCAGTGCGGACCAATATACCAAGCGACGATTTCGTTGAGGATTTCCATAACAAAGATGGTGAACCAGTGAACATTGACAAGATTGCAGCTGACTTGCTTTCTGACTACACGGCTATTTACAATAGCTATAAGGGAATGCAAGGAGACAAGTCTCTGGAAGAAGTCAAAAAGACCGATGAATACCAAGACTTTGCTGCTAAACTCCGCTATCTTTACGAAGCGATTGGTGACACCTTCAGCTCTGACATCAGCTATCCATGGGTGACCTACCTCTATGCAGGTATGACTTCTGAAGAAGTTCAAGCCCTATCTGAAAAGTCTATTGACCAGGCTCTTCAAGACAAGCTAACTTCTGAAACTTGGGAAAGTCCAGAAGGCTTGAAAGGTGAGTCAGGCCAAATCACTGTGACCTTCAAGCGTGGTGTTCGCTCAGTCAAGGAAATGCAAAATCTCTATAAGACTCTGATGGCTAACGGCATTGATGTCTATATCTGCTCAGCGTCTTATATCGATGTGATTATCCCTTATGCTAGCAATTCTAAGTATGGCTACAATATTCCTAAAGAAAATGTTACTGCTATGCGCCTGAAAAAGGATGACAAGGGAGTAATTCAGCCAGAATATGATACCAACTATGCTCAGACTCAAGGTGAGGGCAAGACAGAGACCATCAAGAAGCTGATTGCTGTCAATCATGACAATCAAGAACCAATCCTGATTGCCGGTGACAGTAATGGCGACTATGCTATGCTCAAGGACTTCCCTAAACTGCAAATGGGTATTATCTTCAATCTTTTGAGAGATCCTAGCAAGGGAATCGGTCTTTTGCAAACTAAGGCAATTGAAACTTACGGTCAGGAAGATGCCCTTTACTACCTGCAAGGCCGCGATGAAAATAAAGGTGTACTGCTCAACGGCAGGGAAACTATCAAACTAGATAGTAAGGAAGCCCAGCTAAGCAGATAGCAGGCAGTCTCCTGTCATAGAGAGGAATGGATGCAAAATATGAAAAAAATCATGTTTGTCGGTCCAGTCGGAGTGGGTAAGACTACTCTGACCCAGCGACTGAAAGGCTTGGAGCTAAGCTACTTTAAGACTCAGGCTATTGAGTTCTATGATGCCATCATTGACACGCCTGGAGAATTTCTCCAGCATCGTAAGTATTATAATGCTCTGAACGTGACAGCAACGGAGGCTGATGTGATTGGTCTCTTGGTGGCGGCTTCCAATCAGATGCAGACCTTTCCTCAAGGATTTTCTTCTCTCTTCAATAAAGAAGTGATTGGCATTGTCACCAAGATTGATATGGCTGATAAGGAAGAGCAGATTGAAAAAGCACGGCGACAGCTGAAAGCGGCTGGAGCTAAGGAAATTTTTGAAATATCAGCGACGGAAAACGAAGGAATTGACCGTCTCCAGGCTTATCTGGAGGCAGACTAAGGACGAAAAAGCCGAATATGGTATACTAGATTCTAACAAGGAAACGAGGAAGGAATGTCTATTTATGAAAGTAGAGCACGGTGGAAATGCGGCAGCTTTGGCTGAGGAATTTGGTTTTTCTCTAGAAGACTGTCTGGATTTCAGTGCCAATATCAACCCTTTGGGGATTTCTCCGCGGCTGAGGGCTTGTCTGACCGAGTCCATTGATTGGCTGGTTCATTATCCAGACATCAGCTACAGTCGCTCCAGAGAGCTTTTGGCACATCATCATGGACTAGAAAAGGACAAGGTCCTGTTGGCAAATGGTGCGGTAGAAGTCTTTTATGAGCTGGCCCGCTTCCTGCGTCCAAAAACTGTCCTGACTTTGAGCCCTACTTTCATGGAATATGAAAAAGCCTTTTCGCAAGTGCAGGCTAAGGTGGAGCGCTTTAGCCTCCCTTCTCCATCCTATGAGTGGAATCTAGCTGATATGATGCCGGCCTTGGATTCACTAACTGCTGGAGACGCTGTACTCATCTGCAATCCTAATAATCCGACGGGTACCTTGATTCGGCGTACTGAGCTAGAAAAGCTAGCTGAGGACCTGCAGGAGCGGCAAATCTTTTTGATACTGGATGAGGCTTTTATGGACTTTCTGGACGATGAGGAGGACTATAGCTTCGTCTCACGTCTGGCCACCTATCCAAATGCAGTAGTGGTGCGGTCTCTGACCAAGTTTTATGCTATTCCCGGTCTGAGACTGGGCTATGCTCTCAGCTGTCATCCAACTTGCTTTGATGAGATAGAGGGGAGCCGCGCTCCTTGGTCGGTCAATGCTATGGCGGATCACGCCCTGCCTGTCCTTTTGGAAGATCAGGCCTATCAGCAAGCTACCAAGCAGTGGCTTCGAGTAGAAAGAGATTTCCTTTTTCAAGGACTAACTGCATTTTCACAGATTCGGCCGGTCAAGCCTAGTGTCAATTATATCTTCTTTGAGTATCTAGGTCGGCTGGACCTGCGTCAGGAGCTTCGGCAGAGAAAGATTTTTATCCGTTCCTGTCAAAATTATCATGATCTGTCAGAACGGCATTACCGCATAGCCATCCGCAGCCATCAGGAAAATGAACAGCTTCTGGCTTGTCTGACAGAAGTCTTAGCGAAAGAGGCTCCTTATGACTAAGGTAATGGTTTCCTGTCCAGGTTCCTGCGGTGAATTATTTCAAGGTTTAGTTGGAGAGCAGGAAGTCCTGCTCTCCTATGGGATTGAGAAGAGCAGTCGAGTGAGATCGGACGGAGCTTCGTCTCTCGCAAGGCAAGACCAAGGTGAAAAGGTAAGGCGAGCTTTGGAGCTCCTGCCTGAGTCCAATGCTTTCTCTTTTGTTCAGGAGTCCGACCTGCCTATCAGCAAGGGCTATTCTAGCAGCACAGCAGATATGGTTAGCTGCCTGCAGGCAGCTGCTCTGGGGCAGAAGCAGCCTCTAAGAGCAGCAGATTTAACTCGTCTCTGTGCCAAGATTGAGCCTACTGACTCGGTGGCTTTTGAGGACTGGACGGTCATTAATCCCCTGACTGGTCAAGTGGTCTGGCAGACAGACTGGCAACCGGAGCTCTATGTTTATATCTTGGAGCCTGTGGAGATGGTGACTACCCTTGACTTGGTTCGGATGAAGGACAGTCCTAGCTATCCGGCTGAGGAGTCCAAACGCTTGCTTCCTCTCTTTCAGGAGGCTTGTCAGGAGAAGAGTCTGGAAAAGATTGGCCATTTAGCGAGTTATAGTGCTTTGTTGAATAACCAACGGCTGCCCAAGCCCTATCTGGAAGAATTACTGAATTTGGTAAAAAAATACCAATGCTTAGGGCTCAATGTTGCCCATAGTGGCACATTGGTTGGTCTGCTGCTGAGCAGGGAACAGCTAGAAAACTTGCCTCAATTGGAGGCTGAACTAGCTCGCTCAGCCAGTGGGGCTTATTATCAGACTCGGACCTTGAGCAGGATTATTTTTGAAGGGGTGCAGCCGGTCAGGGAGGAGACAGACTAGTTTGAAAGACTTAGAAAAAATTATTGAGCAGATTCTTCCGATAGACAAAGACAAGCTTCAAGAAGGCCGGCGCTACTGTGATCAGCTAGGAAAGCCGCCAGGCTCCTTAGGGAAACTCGAGACCATCTATGCTCGCTTGCATGCCATGTTTTCTGGTCCCATTGATTTAGAGAAGAAGATTGTTCTCGTCTACGTGGCAGATAATGGCATTGTGGCTGAAGGCGTTTCTGCCAATCCTCAAGAAACGACCTATACTGTTGCTCGCAATATTCTAGCAGGGAAGTCAGGCCTGTGCGCTATTTCCAAACATGTAGGTTCAGACATCTGCCTGGTAGACATTGGCTGCAAGAAGGATATCTTTGAGGAAAATAAGGACAAGGTCTGTCATGGGACGCGTAACATGCTCAAGGAGCAGGCCATGACTCGCGAGCAGGCTATAGCGGCAATTCTAGTCGGCTACAAGAAGACAGAGGCCTTGATCAAAGACGGCTATCGTCTCTTTGGAACTGGAGAAATGGGGATTGGCAACACCACCACCTCGGCTGCTGTCATTGCGGCAGTTCTCGGTCTTAAAGCAGAAGATGTCACAGGCTATGGAGCCGGTCTGACTCAGGATATGAAGGCTCATAAAACAGCTGTTATCCAGCAGTGTTTGGATTGTCACGCTCCTTATGGAGATATTCTGGATCTGACAGCTAAGCTTGGCGGGCTGGATATGCTGGCTATGGCAGGCACTCATCTTGCCTGTGCCCGCTATCAGCTGCCTTGTGTAGTGGATGGCCTTATCTCTCTAACGGGGCTTCTGATTGCCCATCAGCTGACTCCTCATGTCTTGGACTATACCTTTGCTTCCCATGCTTCGACGGAGCCTGCTTACAGACTGGTCAGTGACTTTCTAGGACTGGAGCCCATGCTTTTGCTGGACATGCGGCTAGGTGAAGGTTCAGGCTGTCCTTTGGCTTTCTTTCTGCTGGAAAATGCTGTTTATACCATGGAGCACATGCCAACCTTTGCTGAAGGCAGCTTGAAAGAAGAAGATTATGTTGATATTCGCAAAAATGTGACTTAAAGGAGGAAAAATATGCAACTCTATACAAAAACAGGTGACAAGGGCTTGACTAAGCTAGTTGGCGGTCAAAGTGTTGCCAAGGATGCAGAACGAGTTAATGCTTACGGAACCATTGATGAGCTGAACTCTTGGATTGGTTATACCATTACCAAGCTGGACAAGGATGATAAGCTGAGAGATGAGCTGCTCCAGCTGCAGCATTATCTCTTTGACTGTGGTTCAGACCTCTCTACTCCTAAGGGAGTTTACCCTTATAAGGTCGATCAGCAGCTGATTGACTGGATTGAGGAGAGGATTGATACCTACGCAGAAATTCCACCGGCTCTGGAAAGATTTATCCTGCCAGGCGGTGACGAGATTGCTTCCATGATTCATGTGGCTCGGACCATTGCAAGACGGGCAGAGCGCCATATCGTAGGGGCTATGTGGACTACAGAAATTAACAATAATGTCCTGATTTTTGTCAATCGTCTATCAGATTATTTCTTTGCCTTGGCTCGAGTAATCAACTTTACTAAAAACCAAGAAGACATCGCCTATGAAAGAGGTGCTAAGGTCTTCCACAATATCACCAAGGCAGATGTTGAGCGTTGGGCAAGCAAACGCCAGTGACAAAAAGAAACAGAAAAAGTTCTGTCTTTCCAAATTGACTCCTACTGAGTCTTGGAAGGACAGAACTTATTTTAATCTTCTAAAAAAGAAAGCCGCCTATACATCATTGTATCTTCATGCTAAGCTTCGTTGATTAGCACTAGCTTTCCAATTATTGACTCTGCTCCTTTGCAGAAAGACAAGTGAAACCTCATCTTTAGAAAATTAACGTACTTAAACGTAGAGTCAATAATGGAAACTAAGCTAAAATGTTTGTTCCAAACTGACATCACTACCTTACATCGAGGCATGAAATCTACTAAAATTTAAGAATAAAGACCTGACTTAAAGCTGAAAAGCTTATCACAGTGGCGGGACCGCGCTGGATTTGCACCAGACTTCCATATCCTTAAAAGTACTAAAATCAATTTCCTAGTAACTAGATTGTAACACCTTTCACAGGTAATTACAAGGAAAACGAATCAAATTTTAATAAAAATTTAATCCTTCAAACAAGCTTGTTTTTGAAAAGAGAAGCGGCACTAAAAACTTCTTATATTAATGACTTTTTCATTGCCATGAAAGCGCTTTTGTGTTATAATTCAATATAGTACAAAGGGGTACTGAAGATAAATAAGCAATGAAGCTATATGAAAATGCTGTGACGTGTGTAGGGGAACAGTCTTATTTTCATATAGCTTCTTTTTGTTTAAAAATAGATACAACAGAAAGGAGAAAAGATGTATAAGATTTCCTATAAGACTGAATTGCATGTGGGCAAGGGCGCTCTGCAGCAATTAAGCCATTATAAAAACGAGCATATTTTAGTCGTTGCCGATCCTTTTTTGAAGACATCTGGCACGTTGGATGCTATTTTAGCCAACTTTGATGACAGCAATGACATTGTTGTTTTCACAGACATTGTGCCTGATCCGCCAATCGAAACGGTTGTAGCTGGTATCAAGAGTGCAGGAGACAAGCCAATCAGCATTGTGCTTTCTATTGGCGGAGGCTCTGCCATTGATGCTTCCAAGGCTATGTATTATTTTGCCAAGAAGCAGGGTGCCTTCTCAGAGGCTATTCTCATCGCCATTCCTACAACAAGCGGAACTGGATCTGAAGTAACGTCCTTTTCTGTCATCACGGATGCAGAGAGAGGTACCAAATATCCTTTAGTGACCAAAGAAATCCTTCCGGATGTTGCGATCTTAGATGCGGATTTGGTTCTGTCACTTCCTGGTAACATCACGGCTGACACTGGAATGGATGTACTGACCCATGCCATTGAAGCTTATGTATCGACCAAGGCTACGGACTTCTCTGATGCCTTGGCTGAAAAGGCAATCAAGCTGGTCTTTGAATACCTGCCTAAAGCCTACAAAAATGGTCAGGATGTAGAAGCGCGTGAAAAGATGCATGCAGCATCCACTCTGGCAGGTATGGCCTTTAATACAGCTTCTTTGGGTATCAATCACAGTCTGGCACATGCGGCAGGCGCTAAGTTCCATGTGCCTCATGGTCGTTTAAACAGTATTTTAATGCCCCATGTCATTCAGTATAATGCTGGTATCGAATTCAACAATCGGAACCGGCAGGCGACAGACAAGACTGTAGCGAGCCGCTATCAGGATATTGCCAAACTACTGGGATGCAGTGCTTCAAGTCCTGTGTCAGGAGTAAGACAGCTGGTTGAAGCCATCAAGAAACTACAAAGAAAGCTGGAGATGCCAACTTCTCTAAGAGAATATGGTGTGAAAGCAGATGCTTTTGCTCAGTACAAGGTAGAAATTTCAGAAGCTGCTCTGCATGATGGCTGTACTCCGACTAACCCTCGTGTCCCTACGGCAGAAGAGCTGCTTAAAGTATTAGAGAAAGCGTTTTAATCCTCTGAATTGCTGTTATGCCAAAATTATTGTATAATGATTAAGAGCGTGCAGTACACTTCTGAAGGTTTAAAATCATGAAGAAGGTTTACTAAATTGGAAGAAAAACAAAGAATGATACAGGAATACGTTCCTGGGAAACAAGTGACCTTGGCGCACCTTATCGCTAATCCTGATGAAGTCATTTTTGAAAAATTGGGATTGCAGGCAGAAATCAAGAATGCGATTGGAATCTTGACGATCACTCCGAGTGAAGCGGCTATCATTGCGGTTGATATTGCGACCAAGGCTGCAGATGTTCAAATTGGTTTTGTGGATCGTTTCAGCGGCTCTGTCGTGATGACAGGTGACGTTTCTTCTGTTGAGGCAGCTCTCATTGCCGTTTTACAAGGTCTGGAAGAGATTTTAGGCTTCTCCAGCACTGTCGTAACGCGGACATAAAAAATCAAACTGTCGAGGGGAAGTATGAAGGGCAGAATACTAATTGTTGATGATGATCCAATTGTAAGATTAGATATCCGAAATATATTAGAAGAAGCTGATTATGAAGTGGTGGCTGAGGCATCCGATGGCTTTGAGGCTATTGATTTGTGTCAGAAATATCGTTGTGACTTGGTCATGATGGACATCAAGCTTCCGCTTCTGGATGGCCTGACAGCGGGTAAGAAGATACTCGAAGATGCTTTAGCCTACAGTGTGATTCTACTGTCAGCCTACAGTGATGAACACTATGTTCAAAAAGCTAAAACCAATGGAATTAGTGCTTACTTGGTTAAACCTTTGGATGCCAAGTCCTTGGTTCCAATGGTAGAGGTCTGCATTGAGAAGGGCCGTCAGCTTCAGCAGATGTCCAATGAAATGGTCAAGCTGTCTAAAAAAATAGACGATCGGATTGTGATTGAAAAGGCTAAAGGCTTGCTGATGGCTCGTGATCATTTGTCAGAGCCAGAAGCTTTCAAACGCATTCGGACAATTAGTATGCAAAAGAGAGTGCCGATGATTGAGATTGCCAAATTGCTGGTGCTCCAAGATGATGTGTAATGATGTATAAAGATAAGATAAAGCAGCTTTGTCAGGAACAGACAAATTTGGATGAGGCTGATATCGAGCATCTTGTCCAACAGGCTGATGAATTATTGAAAAACTCAGCTTATGCCAATGAAGATGTCTTCATTGACGTAAAGAATATCTTTTCAGAACATGCCATTGTTATCTTTCACAAAAAACCGGAAAGCAAGCTCAGCTTGTACGAAAACTCGGTCGTAGGTGCTATGGCTTACCTGGAAAATGAGCCAGGTGTTATCCGGACCTTGGAGACGGGCGCTCCTTCGATTGGGCTTTCAGCCAGATCGCAGGAGGGCTTAGCCATCCATCAGACGGTCTTTCCGATAGTGAGAGAAGAGCGCGTCATCGGAACGCTGATTATCGAAAGAAATGCTCCTCAGACTTTACCGGACCACTTTTCTTTAGATAAAGAGGACGGCGGTTTTGAGTTACGGAGCACTCCTGAGATTTCAGCCCAAGAGCAGTTTGTTTTATTTGATCATATAGATGAAGCTTGTCTGGTCTTTGACCGGCAGGGCTATCTCAAGTATTTCAATCAAGCAGCTGCCGACTCTTATCGCCATAAACTGGGCTATATGGACTCGATTGAGGGAATGCACTACAGCAATCTGGTCTTAGACAGTCTGACTTTTGAAGAAATCCAGCAACTGGGACCGCAAGCCCCTCAAGAAAAACCTCACCAAGTTGAGGTACATTATGGCACTTATTGCTTTTTGGTCAAACGCTATCTGCTGGCTGAGAGTGAAAATGTGGTCATGATCTGTAAGGATATTACAGACATCAAGGAAAAGGAAGCACAGCTCTTAACCCATACAACTACCATTCGTGAAATGAACCATCGGGTAAAGAATAACTTGCAAACCGTTGTTTCTTTGCTGCGACTACAGGCTCAGCAAAGTCCAGGAGCAGACACCAAAAAAGCTCTTAATGACAGTATGAATCGTGTGCTCTCCATAGCGGCGACTCACGAGCTCCTGTCTTCTCAGCAGGATGACAGCATTCAGATTGAGCATCTGCTGAAGAGAGTTATCGAAAATGTTCAGCGTTGTTTTTCCGGGCATAGGGAAATAACCCTTACCTATAGCCTGGAACCGGAACTCTGTCTCGATAGCAGCCGGGCCACTTCACTGGCGCTAATCGTCAATGAATTACTGCAAAACAGCTATGAACATGCTTTTAAGGACAAAAAAAATCCAGAAAAACCGCAAATCCATTTGCAGGTTGGACTTAAAAATGATATAATAACTTTAAAAGCACTGGATAATGGTAGCGGTTACAATCAAGAGCATTCCTTTGAGAATCATCTGGGTCTACTCTTGGTGGAGCGCTTTGTCCAAGGAAAATTGTTTGGAACCTTGTCTATCCACTCAGACCATGAGGGGACAACAACGACCATTCGTTTTAAAAAATAAATACTACCAGACTAACAATGATGTCAGTCGAAAAAAGCAATGACGCTTGAAGAATGTAAATGAACTCTGTTTGTTTGCATTGCTTTGAGCGTCTTTTTTTGGAGGTTTTTAGTATGTCAGATAAAATTTTGAGTGTGGGGCTCGATATCGGGACAGCCACTACACAGCTGATCTTGTCAGAGCTTACCATCGAGAATATTGCTTCTGTGTTTACTATTCCTCGTGTCTATATTACAGATAAAAAAGTTCTTTATAAAAGTGAAATTATCTTCACACCAATTTCGGATCAACTTTTGATCGAGGTAGATAAGATCAAAAACTTTGTTCTGAATGAGTATGCGAAAGCAGGCATTCAGAAAAAAGATATTCAGATGGGAGCAGTCATCATTACTGGTGAGACAGCTCGCAAGGAAAATGCCAGTCAGGTGCTCCAAGCACTGAGTGGCTACGCTGGGGACTTTGTTGTTGCGACTGCTGGTCCAGACCTTGAGAGTATCATCGCTGGTAAAGGGGCCTGCAGCCATCAATATTCTCAAGAGCATCATACATCAGTAGTCAATATTGATATTGGTGGGGGGACTTCCAATCTGGCAGCCTTCCGAGAAGGAGATGTGATTGATACAGGATGTTTTGATATCGGAGGTCGGCTGATAAAAATCGATCCGCAGACCCAGCGGATTAGCTATATTGCTCCAAAACTGCAAACGATCATTGCAGAGCAGGGGCTTCAGCTGGCAGTTGGTGAAACGGTCCATCGGGCTGATTTGGATCGGCTGATTCAAGAAATGGTCTCCGTATTAGAACAGTCTGTAGGAATTGACAATCACAGTCCTTACTATGAGCTTCTACAGACCAACCACGGTCTCAAGTTGAACTATGATCTCCACTGCGTATCTTTCTCTGGTGGTGTAGCTGATGGAATATACTTGGAAACGACCTCGGCGGATGATTTTCGCTATGGGGATATCGGTATCCTGCTAGGCAGGGCGCTGAGAAAGTCCAAGATTTTTGAACAAAAGAAGGTCATCCAGTCAGCTGAGACCATTCGGGCAACCGTTGTTGGAGCCGGCAGCCATACGACCGATGTCAGCGGCAGTACCATTACCTACATCTCCGATATCCTTCCTATTAAGAACATTCCAGTTCTCAAACTGGCAGCTTCTGATGAGCATGAGGATAAGGAGGGGCTGCAGCAGATTATCAAGGACAAGGTAGCTTGGTTCACACTGGAAAATGAAGTCCAGCAGGTGGCTTTGGCAATCAATGGAGAAAAAAGCCCAAGCTTCGCCCGGGTTTTGGAATACGCAGAGGCTATTGTCAGTGGAATGAGCGAAAGCATTGAAAAGAAAATTCCGCTGCTAGTAGTGGTCAGAGAAGATATGGCCAAGGTTCTAGGTCAATGTCTCTTTGCTCAGTTGCCTAAGGATTATCCATTTGTCTGCATTGACTCAGTGGATGTTCAAAATGGCGACTATATCGATATTGGTAATCCAGTCATTGAAGGATCGGTCCTACCAATTGTCGTGAAAACATTGGTGTTTAATTAAACTTTTATTTACACTAAGGAGGAAGTAATCCATGATTTTGAAAACAAAATTGTTTGGTCGGCTTTACGAATTTAAATCCGTAAAAGAAGTGCTGGCCAAAGCCAATGAGTACAAATCAGGGGATCAGCTAGCGGGAGTAGCAGCAGAATCTGCCGAAGAGCGCGTTGCTGCTAAGGTTGTACTAGCTCAGCTGAAATTATCTGATTTGTTCAATAATCCAGTAGTTCCTTATGAAGAAGATGAGGTAACACGGATTATCATTGATGATGTCAATCTTCGTACTTACGAAAAGATTAAGAATTGGACAGTAGAAGAGCTGCGTGAATGGATCTTGGATAACAAGACTAAGAACGTAGACATTCAGTGGCTGTCTCGTGGGTTGACTTCTGAAATGGTAGCAGCAGTCGCTAAGTTGATGACCAACTTGGACTTGATTGTCGCTGCCAATAAGATTATCATTACCAAACATGCTAATACAACGATTGGTATGCCAGGAACATTCTCCTCTCGTCTTCAGCCTAACCACACCACAGACGATCCAGACGGTATCATGGCGTCTACTATGGAAGGTTTTGCTTATGGATGTGGGGATGCTCTCTTGGGCTTGAACCCGGTAGACGATTCAGTAGAAAGCGTTAAGCGGGTCTTGCATAAGTTTAACGACTTCATTGAAGAGTACAAGATTCCAACTCAGCACTGTGTGCTAGCTCACGTTACCACTCAGATTGAAGCCATGAATCAAGGTGCTCCAACAGGATTGGTCTTCCAGTCTATCGCCGGATCTGAAAAAGGGAATGAAGCTTTTGGATTTAATGCTAAGATCATTCAAGAAGCTTGGGATACAGCACTGAAAGTGGGAACAGCTGCTGGACCGAATGTCATGTACTTTGAAACAGGTCAAGGTTCTGAACTTTCGTCTGACGCTCACCATGGAGCAGACCAAGTGACTATGGAAGCTCGTTGTTATGGTTTCGCTAAACGCTTCGATCCATTCTTGGTAAATACCGTTGTTGGATTCATCGGACCTGAGTATCTCTACGATTCTAAGCAGGTTATCCGTGCTGGTTTGGAAGATCACTTCATGGGCAAACTGACCGGTATCTCAATGGGGTGTGATATTTGTTACACCAACCACATGAAGGCTGACCAAAACGATGCTGAAAATCTCTTGGTTCTTCTCGGAGCAGCTAATGTTAACTACATCATGGCGATTCCTCATGGTGACGATATCATGCTTAACTATCAAACAACTGGTTACCATGAAACAGCAACCATGCGTTCACTTCTCAATAAACGTCCGATCAAGGAATTTGAAGAGTGGATGGAAAAGATGGGCTTGATGGAAGATGGCCACCTGACAGAAATCGGCGGCGATGGCTCCATCTTTATGAGATCAAATTAGCAAGGAGGAAATCATTGTGGATGAATTGCAATTAAAAGAAATGATTCGCTCATTGTTAAATGAGATGGGCGGTGCCTCAGCTGCTAAAGAAACGGTAGCAACTGAACAAAATAAAGCTGAAAAACCTCCTGTTTCAGAGGAAGCCAAACCTACAGTTTCTCTGCAGGAAGAAGTCAAACAAGACACTTCAGTGATTGAAGATGGCATCATTCCGGATATAACGGAAGTAGATATTCAGGAGCAGTTCTTGGTTCCAAATGCCATCAATGAAGAAGCTTACCGGAAGATTAAGAAATTTACTCCGGCACGTCTGGGCTTATGGCGAGCAGGCGATCGCTACAAAACACAAAGTGTTTTGCGTTTCCGTGCAGACCATGCGGCAGCTCAGGATGCGGTCTTCTCCTATGTCTCAGATGACTTTATCAAGGAAATGGGCTTCATTCCTGTACAGACTAAGGCGACTACTAAAGATGAATACTTGACACGTCCAGATTTTGGCCGGGTCTTCCCAGAAGATCAGCAGGCTATTATCAAGGAAAAATGCAAACCTAATGCCAAAGTTCAGATTGTCGTTGGTGATGGTCTTAGCTCATCAGCTATCGAGGCCAACGTCAAAGACTTCCTGCCAGCTCTGAAGCAAGGTCTGAAAATGTTCGGACTGGACTTTGGTGAAGTACTCTTTATCAAGCATGCTCGTGTTGCGGCTATGGACCAAATCGCAGAACTGACTGGAGCAGAAGTTATCTGTATGCTGGTCGGTGAGCGTCCAGGTCTGGTAACAGCTGAGTCTATGAGTGCTTATCTGGCTTACAAGCCAACAGTTGGTATGCCAGAAGCGAAACGGACCGTTGTTTCCAATATTCATAAAGGCGGAACACCAGCCGTTGAAGCTGGAGCCTATGTAGCAGAAATCATTAAGAAGATTCTTGATAATAAGAAATCAGGAATTGATTTGAAATAATAGGAGGTAGTGGCTTTGAAAAATGATCGATTAGGTGCAAATGTATTAAGTGCCCTTCTGATTTCAAACGTGGATGCAGGTTTGGCAGCTTCTTTGGAGCTGAAACCACATCACAGAAGCCTGGGAATTATCACTTCTGACTGTGATGATGTCACTTATGTAGCCTTGGATGAAGCAACCAAGGCAGCAGATGTTGAAGTGGTCTATGCTCGCAGTATGTATGCTGGTGCAGGTAACGCTTCGACTAAGCTGGCTGGTGAAGTCATCGGTATCTTGGCTGGTCCAAACCCAGAAGAAGTTCGCAGCGGTCTGGATGTAGCAGTCTATGAAATCGAAAATGGGGCTAGCTTCTACAGTGCCAATGATGATGACAGCATTCCTTATTTTGCACATTGTATCTCTCGTGCGGGCTCTTACCTGTCAGAGGGTGCTAATGCAGAAGAAGGAACAGCAATTGCTTACTTGATTGCTCCACCGGGTGAAGCTATGGTGGCACTGGATGCAGCTTTGAAAGCGGCAGATGTGCAAGTTGGTGCCTTCTATGGACCACCGAGTGAAACCAACTTTGCCGGCGGACTTCTAGTCGGATCACAGTCAGCATGCCGAGCTGCCTGCGACGCATTTGCGAATGCAGTCATCGCAGTAGCAAATGATCCTAAAAGTTATTGATTAGGAGTTGATTAAATGGCAGATAGAGCACTAGGTTTAATTGAAGTAAAAGGTTATCTAGGTGCTGTAGTTGCGGCAGATGCGGCTTTGAAGGCTGCCAATGTATCATTGCTTAATATTGAAACGGTCAAAGCTGGTTTGAATACGGTTCAATTAATAGGCGATGTCAGTGCAGTCCGCTCAGCGGTTGATGCAGCAGTTGAGTTGGTACAGGATAAACCTTACTATCTGGCCAGCCATGTAATTTCTAGGCTGGATAATCAGACAGACCTTCTCTTTGTACCAAAGAGAAACAGTAAAACAACTAAAAAAGAGATTGCTTCTACGGCGGAAACAATCCCTTCAGAAAAAATCGAAGAAAAGCCTCAGCCTGTAAAGGAAACTAAGGCTGAACCAGCAAAGAAGCTTGAAGGAGAGACAAGGACCTACACCAGAGAAGAACTGGAAAAACTAAAAGTCGTCGAACTACGCAGCCTTGCCTATCATCAAGAAGGTATCCGTCTCAGCAAGAAAGAAATCAAATTTGCCAACAAGAAACTTCTCGTTGAGACTTTGATGGAAACAATACGAGAGGAGTAATTGCGGATGTTTTTAGAAGATAAAGATTTGGTATCAATTCAGGAAGTAAGGAATTTGATTCGGGATGCAAAGAAAGCCCAAGCAGAACTTGCTAAAATGAGCCAAGAGCAAATTGATACCATTGTAAAAGTAGTAGCGAAAGCTTGTTATGATGAGCGTGAACGCCTAGCTAAAATGGCGGCTCAGGAAACTGGCTTTGGCCGCTGGGAAGACAAGGTATTGAAAAATGCTCTTGCTTCCAAAGGTATTCTTGAAGAAATCAAGGATATGAAAACGGTTGGGGTTCTCAGCGAAGACAAGGAAAAGAAAGTCTTGGAAGTTGGGGTTCCAGTCGGTGTCATTGCTGGCTTGATTCCATCAACCAACCCGACCTCAACGGTTATGTATAAGGCTTTGATCGCTTTGAAGGCAGGAAACAGTATCGTCTTCTCTCCTCATCCAAATGCTCTTAAGAGTATTGAGGAAACGGTGGAAATCATCAAGAAAGCTGCTAAATCAGCTGGCTGTCCGGATGGAGCCATCAGTGCGATTCATCGGGTATCCATCGCAGCTACAAATGAGTTGATGCGACACAAGGATACAAATCTGATTTTGGCGACTGGTGGAAATGCCATGGTCAAAGCAGCATACTCATCTGGTACACCAGCAATCGGAGTAGGTCCTGGTAATGGTCCAGCCTTCATCGAAAGAACAGCAGATGTGCCAAAAGCAGTTCGTCAGATTTTGGATTCTAAAACCTTTGACAATGGTGTGATTTGTGCATCTGAGCAGTCTATCATCGTCGAAGAAGATATGAAGGAAAAAGTTGTAGCAGAGTTCAAGAAACAAGGTGCTTACTTTGTTCCAGCAGAAGATGCTAAGAAACTAGGCTCCTTCATTATCCAGCCGAGTGGTGCGATGAATCCGAAGATGGTTGGTAAAACACCGCAAGTGATTGCTGAGTTAGCTGGTATTTCAGTTCCAGCAGATGCTCGGGTCTTGATTGCAGAAGAAACAGGCGTCGGCAAGCAGTATCCATATTCTATGGAAAAACTGGCTCCGGTCTTGGGCTTCTACACTGTCAAGGACTGGTTGGAAGCTTGTGAGCTGAGTATTAAGATCTTGCATCATGAAGGTGCAGGCCACACTCTTGCTATTCACAGTCAAAACGAAGAAATTATTCGTGAATTTGCACTGAAAAAACCAGTATCTCGTCTGCTGATTAATACGCCAGCAGCTCTAGGTGGTGTCGGTGCAACGACTGGTCTCTTCCCAGCCTTTACTTTGGGTTGTGGAGCTGTGGGAGGCAGCGCGACATCTGATAATGTCAGCCCGCTCAATCTCTTCAATATCCGTCGTGTAGCTTACGGTACATCAGAACTGTCAGACCTGCGACAAGCAGAAAATATGGCAGTGGAAGAACCAAAAGCAGTAGCAGTTGACGGATCAAACGAAGAAGAACTGGTAACCTTGT
Organism: Streptococcus sanguinis; assembly: GCF_013343115.1. NCBI lineage: Bacteria > Bacillati > Bacillota > Bacilli > Lactobacillales > Streptococcaceae > Streptococcus > Streptococcus sanguinis. The sequence continues at coordinate 1,597,547 of NZ_CP054570.1, read as the reverse complement.
TGGTTCAACGCGTATTGGAAAAACTAAAATAGTCAATATTAAACATTATAATTGGAGGATACAATCATGGCAAACGCAAATGCATTAGGAATGGTAGAAACAAAAGGACTCGTCGGCGCAATTGAAGCAGCTGATGCAATGGTCAAAGCCGCTAACGTAACTTTGATTGGTAAAGAACAAGTCGGAGCTGGTTTGGTAACTGTAATGGTTCGTGGTGATGTCGGTGCAGTCAAAGCAGCGACAGATGCTGGAGCAGCTGCAGCTGAAAACGTTGGTGAATTGATTTCAGTTCACGTAATTCCACGTCCACATGCTGAAGTAGAAGTAATCTTGCCTCATCAAGAATAAGATTACAGACTTTCGGATAAAATTAAAAACAAGAAAATAATTGGAGGAAATAAACATGGCAAACGCAAATGCATTAGGAATGGTAGAAACAAAAGGACTCGTCGGCGCAATTGAAGCAGCTGATGCAATGGTCAAAGCCGCTAACGTAACTTTGATTGGTAAAGAACAAGTCGGAGCTGGTTTGGTAACTGTAATGGTTCGTGGTGATGTCGGTGCAGTCAAAGCAGCGACAGATGCTGGAGCAGCTGCAGCTGAAAATGTTGGTGAATTGATTTCAGTTCACGTAATTCCACGTCCACATGCTGAAGTGGAAGTTATTCTGCCCAAATAATCTGGGACAGATAAATATTTGCTGAAAGGGTCTGTATTGTAGCGTTTAGGCCTGATACAGGCCCTGAGGCAAATAGAATACTCAGTGAAAATGAAGCTTATGGGCAGCAGCCCGATACTAGACAGAAATGTTGATTTTCGGAGAGTATCAGATTGATTTTCACAGAGTATCAACGGAGTAGAAGGATGTGAATACATGTCAGTTTTTACAGAAGCTAAGATCAGAAAGCTTTATAGAGAATCCGTTCTCGCTGATAACGGTGTCTTTGAATTAAACAAAGATGAAAAACTGACGCCAGCAGCCAGAGGTTTTCTCAATGATCACCATATTCGAATTATTTCTTCAGGTCAGACCAAAGGGAAAACAGCCTCAGCTGCTGATGCTATCAGGGTGCCGATTACAAACCTTGAGGACTCTGCTGTGTATCCACGACTATTTAGACTGACTAAACTTTATACTTGCTTTTTGAAGAACCAGAGAGAATTGCATCAGGCTTTTCAGGATGAAAAGTGTGAGCAAGTTGGCCAACTATTGAACATAGTAGAACAAATCGTCGGCCATCATATTCTGGATGATATTTCTGATTACCAGACAGACCTGCCTAGCAATGCAGAATTGCAGGCCATTCGGGTCAGTCGACAGCTCGATCAAGAAACGGTTATGATGAGTTACCAAGAACCGACTTGGCAGCTGAATTGCTATGAAACATATATCGAAACGACTCTCCTGCGCAAAGAATTGGAGCAGGCTGCTGATGGTGACAGAGATCAATTTGCTTGTAAGGTTTCTCAATTATTAAAATCAATTGAAGTCTTGCTCTGGTTGATAGCAAGCTAATAACAAGAGAAAGAAGAACAGCAATGACTTTAGAAAATTTGGTAAATAAAGTAATTGATAAAGTTCAGGAAGAATTGCAGGGGTCATTTGAGGTAGAAGCGAGCGGACGTCATGTCCATTTGAGTCAGGAAGATTTGGAAGCCTTGTTTGGTCCCAACTATCAATTAACAAAAGCAAAAGACCTATCACAGCCAGGCCAGTTCGCTAGTCAAGAAAGGCTGACAGTTGTCGGTCCAAAAGGCGCTTTTCACAATGTGGTTATTCTGGGGCCTGTTCGCAAACATTCTCAGGTAGAAGTTTCCCTGACAGACTGTTTGCAGCTGGGTACCAAGGCACCCATTCGCGAAAGTGGCGATATTGAAGGAACACCAGGTGTCATCTTGGCTCATGGAGACAAGGCAGTTTGTCTGGATAAGGGCCTGATTGTAGCTAAGCGTCATGTTCATATGACACCGGAAGATGCCGAACGTCTGAATGTAAAAAATCACGAGATTGTACAAGTCAGAGTAGAAGGTGCTCGTCCGCTGATTTTTGATGATGTGGTCATCCGTGTTAGTCCTAAATTTGCGACTTATATGCATATTGACTACGATGAAGCCAATGCCTGTGGTTTCAAAAAAGGAACACGCGGACGGATTATTAAAAAATAAGTCGTATGAGCAAATAAAAGGTAGGTAAAGAATGGAAAATCTAGATCATTTAGTAGATTTGATTACAGACCGCCTGATGGAAAAGTTGAAGAAAAAGCCTCAGAAACCCTCAGTATACGTCATTGGAGGCGATAAGATTCCTGACTTATTAGAAGGGGAAGGCTTTCAAGTCGTAAAAGATTCTTGCACAGCAGAGATTGTTGTTGTTGAGTCGCTTGGTTTTGATGCTTTTCTAAGACTCTCATCCCTTTGCCCTTTAGCGGTGGAGGAAGCAGTCATTTTAAAGAGTCTTTTGAAAGGCAAAAAAGTCCTCGTATCAGACAGCGCCTTTGCTATTCAACAGTACAAGCAATCTTCTAAAGTGTACTTGTATCAGGAACTGCAGGGACAGCGAGAAAAGCTGATTCGCTACGGTCTGCAATTTTATAAAGAAGGCCAACTCTTAGCACTCCTAGAAAACGATCAGGCTGAAGAGCCTCGCCCGGAAGTGAAACGGGCGGTGGCAGAAGAAGTCAGCTCGAAGACTAAGGCTCCGGGCAAGCCAGTTTTGCTGACAGAGAAGAGGCTGAGAGAGATGGGCTTACCTGAAAGCGGAAGCTTTAAAATAGAAAAAGGAATGATTGTGACAGCCTTGGCGAGAGATTATCTAAAACGTCAAAAAATAGAAATCATAGAATAAAGGAGTGGGTAGAGATGTTTGTTGGTAAAGTAAAAGGAAGCCTTTGGGCGACTAGAAAAGACGAAAATTTAAATGGTTTGAAATTTTTAGTGGTCGAACGGCAGCTAAATGAACATCAAAGTGACCCAGCTCTGCTTATTGTGGCCGACTGCATCGGTGCAGGCGAAGGAGACCAAGTAATGGTAACCACTGGCAGTTCTGCCCGGATGAGCCTAAATAAGACAAATATCCCTGTGGATATGGTCGTTGTGGCTATCATTGACAAGGTTGACTATCACAGTGATGAAGAATATTAGAAACTAAGGTAATGTTATGAGTATCAATGAAATTATCATTTATATCATGGTGCTATTCATGCTGATCGGTGCAGTGGATAAATGTATCGGTGGCAAACTAGGACTAAGTGAAAAATTTGAAGAAGGAATCATGGCTATGGGAGCTTTGGCTCTGTCTATGGCTGGGATTATGGTAATCGCTCCCCTCTTGGCGGATGTCTTGAAACCAATTGTCGTGCCTTTGTATGGCTTGGTGGGCGCTGACCCGTCTATTTTTGCGACAACCTTCATTGCCAATGATATGGGAGGAGCTCCTCTGGCTCTCAGTCTGGCTCAGGATCCGGCGGTAGGAAACTTTGCTGCCTTTGTACTGGGTTCTATGATGGGGCCAACCATCGTCTTTACGATTCCAGTTGCCTTGGGTATTATCGAAAAAGATGACCGTCCGCTTTTGGCTCGCGGAATCCTATATGGTTTGGTAACTGTTCCGATTGGCTGTCTCCTTGGAGGAATTTTCGTGCCAGGTCTGCCTTTTGGAACCTTGGTTGTCAATCTTATCCCGATTATCATTGTATCTGCTCTGATTTTCATAGGTTTGCTTTTGGCACCTAATGCCATGATTAAAGGTTTTGAAGTATTTGGTCAGATTATTGTTATCTTGGCAACGCTTGGTTTGGCCTTTGGTGCAGCGCAGCTTCTGACTGGAAATGAATGGCTCATCAGCCTCTATCCAAAAGGTGCTGAGACACTGAAGGAAGCCTTTGAAGTTGTCGGAACGATTGCCGTAACCTTGGCTGGAGCCTTTGGTCTGGTAGCTGTCTTTACCAAGGTAGCCAACAAACCGCTTTCTGCTATCGGAAAATCCCTAGGAATGAACGAAGTTGGTGCAGCTGGTTTGGTAGCTTCTCTGGCTAATAACATTGCCATGTTCCAGATGATGAAGGATATGGACAAACGCGGTAAGATTATCAACGTAGCCTTTGCCGTATCTGCTTCCTTCGTTATCGGAGATCACCTAGGCTTCACAGCTGGTCAAAAACCGGAAATGATTGTGCCGATGATGATTGGTAAATTTGTCGGCGGTATCACAGCGGTATTACTGGCTTTCTTCTTAACGAAAAAGGAAGCTTAGACTTGGAGGTATGAAGTATGGCAGATATTAATCGTTCTGACCTAGAAACATTGGTTCGTAAGATTTTATTGGAAGAATTAGCCACCAAAGATGGTGGGAAGAAAGTCAGCAAGGCAGGCGTAGCTTCTATCGCCCTGCCTGGTCTGGATGTTCGTCCAGAAGATCGCTTGGATACAGGTGATGCGAGCCATCAAGTTTATACACGAGACTTGCTGACCTTAGATGAAAGCCCAAGATTGGGCTTGGGTCTGATGACCATGGAAAAGACAACTTTCCCTTGGCATCTGGACTATGATGAAGTGGACTATGTTATTGAAGGGCGTCTTGATATTATCGTTGGTGACGAAGTCATGACAGCTGGCCCTGGCGAAGTACTCTTTATCCCTAAAGGCAGCGACATTCAGTTCTCTGTCAGAGATAAGGCCCGCTTTATCTATGTGACCTATCCGGCTGACTGGCAAGGCTAGTTTGTCGGAAGATTCAACTATCAGATTTACTAGAATGGCAGGACAGCGGCCTGCTGTCCTGCCATTCTGTAATGATGGAAAATAAAAAAACAGATAGAAGATGAGCAACCCTGCGAAAAGTTTATCATCTGTTATCTGTCTCTGTGATTGTTATTTCTGAAGGGAAAGGCCTGTCAAGTATATTTCTTGTAGGCTTAGCTTGGCATTCCTAAAAAAGTTGGTTAGGCTTTTTTGGAGAACGCGGAAAAATCTTCCTTTTTAAAAAACAACCATACTCATTCTAACAGAAAACCTTAGAATAATCTATTCTTTTGACCCCAAAAAAGTAAAAAAAAAGAATCAGAAAGAGGCGTATAGCTATGGTGCTCCTCTTATCTGATTTCCTTATTCCCTAAAATTGTAAGCGCTTCAAAATATATGTCAGCGAAAGGAGCTGTCTTATGGAAAACAAATGCAATATTACAGAATTTGTCGGTGTTAATCCGATAGGCGATACAATTGGACTTGTCATTGCCAATGTGGACCAGCAGGTGCTGGATGCTATGAAGCTAGAAAAGAGCTATCGCTCAATCGGTGTGGTCGGTGCTCGTACCGGTGCAGGTCCTCATATCATGGCTGCTGATGAAGCGGTCAAAGCAACCAATACAGAAATTGTTAAAATCGAACTGCCTCGTGATACTAAGGGTGGTGCTGGACACGGAAGTTTGATTATCTTTGGTGGCGAAGATGTATCAGATGTCAGACGAGCTGTAGAAGTAACCTTGAAGGAAGTAGATCGAACCTTTGGTGATGTTTATGCTAATGATGCAGGGCATATTGAACTCCAGTATACTGCGCGTGCTAGCTATGCTTGTCAGACTGCCTTTGGTGCTGAATACGGTCGTGCCTTTGGCTTGATTGTCGGAGCACCTGCAGCTATTGGTGTTGTTATGGCGGATACAGCTGTTAAGGCTGCCAACGTTACTGTTGTCGGCTATGCTTCTCCAGGAAATGGTGGTACCAGCCACTCAAACGAAGCCATCCTCTTTATCAGTGGGGATTCTGGAGCAGTTAGACAATCAGTTATCTCAGCGCGTGAAGTTGGACTGGCACTTTTAGGCAGTATGGGTGAAGAGCCAACCAACTCACAGCCATCTTACATTTAAGAGTGAGAGGGAGGAAACGGTATGAGATCCAAACGTTTTGAAGTATTAAGCGAACGCCCTATCAACCAAGATGGATTTGTAAAAGAATGGGTTGAAGAAGGTTTAGTGGCTATGGAAAGCCCCAATGATCCTAAACCCAGTATCAAGATTCAAAATGGGAAAGTGGTTGAGTTAGACGGCAAACCAAAAGAAGAATTTGACCTGATTGACCAATTCATTGCCAACTATGGGATTGACCTGAGCCGAGCTGAAGAAGTTATTCAGATGGACTCAAGAGAGATTGCCAATAAAATATTGACACCGAATGTACCTCGGACAGAAATCATCAAGCTGACCAAGGCCATGACTCCGGCTAAAATCATTGAAGTGGTCAATCAGATGAATGTCGTGGAAATCATGATGTGTCTGCAAAAGATGCGGACCCGTAAGCAAACAGCTACTCAAGCCCACGTCACTAATGTCAATGATAATCCAGTGCAGATTGCAGCAGATGCGGCTGAAGGAGCTCTGCGTGGTTTTGCAGAGCAGGAAACAACGGTTGCTGTAGTGCGTTACGCTCCTTTCAATGCCCTGTCTCTGATGATTGGTTCCCAAGTTGGCCGTCCTGGGGTACTGACTCAGTGCTCCTTGGAAGAAGCGACAGAGCTAGAATTTGGTATGCGTGGCTTTACGGCCTATGCTGAGACCATTTCTGTTTATGGTACAGAAGATGTCTTCACTGATGGAGATGATACACCTTGGTCCAAGGCCTTTCTGGCTTCAGCCTATGCCTCTCGTGGACTTAAGATGCGCTTCACTTCTGGTACAGGGTCTGAAGTGCAGATGGGACAAGCCGAAGGCAAGTCCATGCTCTATCTAGAAGCTCGCTGTCTTTATGTCACGAAAGCGGCTGGGGTTCAAGGAACTCAGAATGGATCAGTAAGCTGTATCGGTATTCCTGCAGCTGTTCCGAGTGGTATTCGGGCGGTCGTTGCTGAAAACTTGATTGCCAGCATGCTTGACTTGGAATGTGCTTCATCAAATGACCAAACCTTTACTCACTCAGACTTACGTCGCTCTGTTCGGACTTTGATGCAGTTTGCGCCAGGTACAGACTTTATCAACTCTGGCTACTCTGCTACGCCAAACTATGACAATATGTTTGCCGGCTCTAACTGGGATGCTGAAGACTTTGACGACTACAATGTCTTGCAACGTGACCTGCGGGTAGACGGTGGTCTTCGTCCTGTACGTGAAGAGGAAGTTGTGAAGGTTCGGAACAAGGCAGCACGCGTTATGCAAGCTCTTTTCAAAGGCTTGGGCCTGCCGCCGATTACCGACGAAGAAGTCGAAGCAGCGACCTATGCTCATGGCTCTAAAGATATGCCAGAGCGGGATAAGGTTGAAGACATCAAGGCTGCTCAAGGTATTCTGGAACGCGGAGTTCAAGGGGCTGATTTGATCAAAGCCTTGGCTAATAATGGCTTCCCTGAAGTTGCCAATGAGCTGCTCAATTTGTTCAAGCAACGTGTAGCAGGGGATTTCCTGCAAACATCTGCTATCTTTGATCGAGATTGGAATGTTATTTCAGCGGTGAATTCACCGAATGACTATGTTGGTGTCGGTACAGGCCATCGCCTGGTCGGCGAAGAATGGGAAAAAGTCAAAGACATTCCTAAAGCGATTGACCCGCGTGATGTATAGGAGGAGCTAAGATGACAGAGATAAATGAAACTTTACTGCGCTCCATTATTGCAGAAGTGATGAAAGAGATGAGCGCCAATACCAACGAAACAGCTGCTGAAACAAGCGAAAAGCCTGTTACAAAGCCTGTGTCCAATGAAAAAGCTGTTATCCGTACAGTTGGTGTGGCTAAGCCTAGCCAGTCAACGGATGAAGTCGTTATTGCAGTTGGACCTGCCTTTGGGGAACAGCAGGTGAAGACAATGGTGGACATTCCTCATACGGAAGTGCTGCGCCAGCTGGTGGCTGGTATCGAAGAAGAGGGGCTCAAGGCTCGCATTGTCAAGGTCTATCGTTCTTCTGACGTTGCCTTTGTAGCGGTAGAAGGAGACCATTTGTCTGGTTCTGGCATTTCTATCGGTGTTCAGTCTAAGGGAACAACGGTTATTCACCAACGTGATTTGCCACCGCTCAGTAATCTGGAACTCTTCCCGCAGGCACCTTTGTTAACTCCTGAAACCTATCGTTTGATTGGTAAAAATGCTGCTAAGTATGCTAAGGGTGAAACACCAAATCCGGTGCCCACCCTTAACGACCAAATGGCTCGTCCTAAGTACCAGGCATACTCAGCCTTGCTGCATATCAAGGAAACGAAACTGGTTAAAAGAGGAAAACCAGCTGATGAATGTCAGGTGATTTAATGCATATGATGTCTACAAGGAGAAATCAGAATGAGTGAATCAGTAGAAACATTAGTAAAACAAATATTAGCCGAGCTAAGCGACAGCGGCTCAGCTAGTCAAGGAGCAACCAGTCGTCCTGTCAGTTCTGATGAAGCGACAGCGGCTGATTATCCTATTTCTAAAAAACACCCAGACTGGATAAAGGTTGGTCAGGATAAGAAATTCGAAGATATTACACTGGAAAATATCTTGTCTGGCTATGTGACTGCAGAGGATTTGCGGATTAAGCCGGAGATTTTGATTAAGCAAGGCGAAATTGCTAAGAATGCCGGCCGCGAAGCAATCCAGTATAACTTTTCTCGGGCTGCGGAACTGACCAAGGTTCCGGATGCGCGTGTGCTGGAAATCTACAATGCCCTGCGTCCTTACCGGTCTTCCAAGCAGGAATTATTGGACATTGCCAATGAATTGGAAAACCAATATGGAGCTGTTATCTGTGCGGGCTTTGTCAGAGAAGCAGCTGAAAATTATGAACGCCGCAAGAAGTTGAAAGGCGACAACTAATCAAGTTTTATCAAGGCTATTTTGGGTTGAAAAAAGATTATTGTCACTTCTTTTATAAATGCTGCTCAAAATAGCCTAATCTTGGTGGAGGTGAAAATGTGAAACGAATCATTGGAGTAGACATAGGAAATTCTTCGACCGAGTCTGCCTTAGCTGAAGTGCAAGATGATGGAAGCATTCACTTTCTTGCCTCAGCCATTGCGGATACAACAGGTATCAAGGGGACCAAGGAAAATGTCCACGGGATTTATCAATCTCTGAGGAAATTGATGGAGCAAACACCGCTTGAGTTGGGACAAGTTGATTTGATTCGGATCAATGAAGCGACGCCTGTTATCGGCGATGTTGCCATGGAAACCATCACAGAGACGGTCATTACTGAGTCTACCATGATTGGTCATAATCCCCGTACTCCAGGCGGTCTGGGTCTGGGGATTGGACTGACAGTGGATATTCTCGACTTGGTTCATCATCCGATTGATGGGAAATACATCGTAGTAGTGCCGAAGATTATTGATTTTGACTTGGTTGCCCAGCTGATCAATGCCTATCTAGCCAAGGGCTATCAGATTACCGCTGCCATTTTGCAGGCGGATGATGGGGTTCTGGTCAACAACCGCATTAGCCAGAAGATTCCAATCGTGGATGAGATTCTCTTTATCGACAAGGTTCCTTTGGGCATGCAAGCTGCTGTTGAAGTGGTAGAGCAAGGAAAGGTGATTTCCCAATTATCCAATCCCTATGGCATTGCGACAGTCTTCGGCTTGAGCGCAGAAGAGACGAAAAGCATCGTTCCCATTGCCCGTGCCCTCATTGGCAACCGCTCGGCTGTCGTAATTAAGACACCGGCAGGTGACGTTCAGGCTCGGACGATTCCAGCAGGCAGTATCCAAATTATCGGCAAGGAGCATACCTTAAAGGTGGATATTTCCAAGGGCGCCGATGAGATTATGGAGAAAATTGTCTATGCTGGTGAGATTAGCAATGTTGTCGGAGAAGCGGGAACCAATGTTGGAGGCATGCTGGAGAAGGTGCGCCAAACCATGGCTGACTTGACCGAGAAAGAGCCTTCTGACATTTATATCCGTGACTTACTGGCTGTCAATACTTTTGCTCCGATTTCTGTGCGAGGTGGTGTGGCTGGAGAATTTTCTATGGAGCAGGCTGTCGGCATTGCCTCTATGGTAAATTCCGACAAGCTGCAAATGTCCATCATTGCCCAAGAAGTCGAACGAGAGCTGGGTATTACCGTAGAAATCGGTGGAGCAGAAGCTGAATCAGCTATCCTTGGGGCTCTGACTACACCAGGGACGGATCGCCCCTTGGCTATTTTGGACTTAGGAGCAGGCTCGACAGATGCTTCCATTATCGATAGCAGGGGTCAAATCTTGGCTGTCCATCTAGCCGGTGCCGGTGATATGGTAACCATGCTGATCAATTCGGAGTTGGGACTGGAAAATCATCATCTGGCAGAGGACATCAAACGATATCCTTTGGCTAAGGTAGAAAGTCTTTTCCATATCCGGCATGAAGACGGGACTGTTCAATTTTTTGACAAGCCGCTGTCTGGAGATTTATTTGCCAGAGTAGTCATCGTCAAGGAAAATGATGAATTTGTTCCTATAGATGATGGAGACTACTCTATTGAAAAAATCAAACTCGTTCGGCAGTCTGCCAAGGAAAGGGTCTTTGTTACCAATGCGGTTCGGGCTCTCAAGCGTGTCAGTCCTACTCAGAATATTCGAGACATTCCTTTCGTTGTCATCGTGGGTGGCTCAGCCTTGGACTTTGAAATACCTCAGCTAGTGACCGAAGCTCTCTCTCAGAATGCCATTGTAGCTGGTCGAGGTAATGTGCGTGGCTTGGTAGGGCCTCGAAATGCAGTAGCGACCGGACTGATTTTGACCTATGTCAGAGAGAAATGGGGGGTCGACTATGGAATTAGCTTATACTAGAAAGCCCACCATTAGGTTTATTGCTACGGACGATGCTCCTGCGGATAAGGTGGCACAAATCGGCTACGGTATCGAAGAGGAAGGTATCCCATTTAGTCTGGTCAGCCCAGATGAACTTAGCGATCCTGTGTCGCTAGCGCATGTGGCTGCAACTCAATCCCAGCTTTTAGTAGGGATTGCCTGTGACGGGCGAGACGCAGTCCTCCATTATCGTAACTTGCCGCTTGAAAAATTTATCTATCGTATCAAAGATTATTCTGCTATACCAGACCATGTCTTGCGCCTGTTTGGCTCAAATGCAGCGCGTTTGGTCAAGGGAGTCCCGTTTAAAAAATCTGACCTGTTAGAAGCATCTTTTTGACTTGTTCCGATCGATTCAAAAAGATGGCCGAGCTAACTACTGAAAAGAGGTGAAATGGATGGCTAGAGATAGAGAGAGAGACGAGCTCAGCAGTCCAGAACTATCAAGCTGGGAAGGAAACTCAGAATTGCAGGACATCATCATCCAAAAAGTCCTTGCCAGATGCCAAACCTTACTGGATAAAGAACCTGTTCTTTTCACAAATATCTATCAGGATGCCTGGGAATTGGTAACAAGGGCCAGACGCAAGGCTGAAGAGCTGGGACTAGCCGTCGTGATAACGGTGGTTGATCCAGCGGCACAAGTCGTGATGACCTATCGTATGGAAAATGCCTTGTTAGTGAGTAACGATATGGCTTATAAGAAAGCTTACACAGCTGTTGGCATGAGGATGCAGTCCAAGGATCTAGCACCTTTAACTCAGCCTGGCCAATGGCTCTACCAGCTGGAAACGATGACTGACAATAAGGTCGTTAGTTTGGCAGGCGGCATTCCTATTTATTGCCAGTCAGAAATGATTGGCAGTATCGGCGTCAGCGGAGGAAGTTCTGAAGAAGACCAGTCCATTGCTGAGTATGCTGTGGGACTGTAGAGAAGCAAGCTAGCTAATTAAATAATATCAGAGGAGAGAATACCACTTGTAATCCATGCTTTGGAGCTAGGGATTTTCTCCTATTTTACGAGCACATTTCTCTTATGCTTTCTTAGAATCTATATTGCGCTGTAGAAGCAATATAGAGGAGAGAGTATAAAGTATTTCGAAATGAAGGAGTATGGAGTATGGAAAAATATCTAGGTGAATTTTTAGGCACCATGGTTCTGATGGTTTTTGGGAATGGAATCGGAGCGTCTATCAGTCTTAATAAGAGTCTCGCAAAAGGTTTCTCTCCCAACTGGTTTACTGTTGTATTTGGCTGGGGCTTGGCAGTGACCTTGGGTGTCTATACGGCAGGATTTTATAATACTGGCGGTCACCTTAACCCAGCTGTCACTATTGCCTTTGCGGTGGGTGGCATCTTCCCTTGGGAACAAGTGGTGGGCTATATCATCGCTCAGATTCTAGGGGCTTTTGTCGGAGCGGCTATTGTAGTGCTCTTCTATTATCCCCATTTCAAAGAAACCAAGGCAGAAGAAGGCAACTCAGTTGGCGTATTTGCTACTGGACCAGCCATCCAGAATCCAGCATTTAATTTGCTCAGCGAGATCGTTGCGACTTTCTTCTTCATCTTTGCACTTTTGATGATAACGCACGGCGAAATCACGCCTGGACTCACTCCACTCTTAGTTGGCTTCCTCATTATGGCGGTCGGCTTGTCTTTGGGTTCGACGACAGGTTTTGCCCTCAACCCAGCTCGGGACTTCGGTCCGCGCCTTGCTTATGCCCTCTTGCCAGTTCCGAATAAAGGAGATGCAAACTGGGCTTATGCTTGGGTGCCAATTGTAGGACCGACTATCGGCGCTGTCTTGGCTGTCTTGGCAGTCAATGTTATGTAATATATAAAATAGTAAATAAGCTAGCCGACCAGTTGAAGCTAGCTTATTTATCTAACAAGTAGCAATGGAAAATTTCAGTTTTCAAAAAACGTTATTTGAAAAAATCACTGTTTTCATTGCTCAGGAGAAAAATATGTCTAAAAAAATTTTTGCGATTAATGCGGGCAGTTCGTCATTGAAATTTCAACTGCTCAGTATGCCCGACGAAAGCCTTTTGGTGAAAGGGATTTTTGAAAAGATTGGCTTAAAGGAAGGTATTTTTAAAATTGAATTTGAAGGTCAAAAAGAAAAGGAACTGTTGGTTATTCCTTCGCATCAATTTGCCGTGGATTACTTGCTGAACTTTCTTTTGGAGCGGAAGCTGATTGCTTCTCTGGACGAGATAGATGGAGTCGGTCATCGCGTAGCTCATGGCGGAGAATCCTTTGATGATTCTGCTTTGATAGATGAGCAAGTGCTATCCATCATTGAGAAGCTGTCTTTCTTGGCTCCTAGTCATAACCCTGTCAACTTGGTAGGGATTCGAGCTTTCCAAAAGGCTTTGCCGGAGACAGGACAAGTGGCTGTGTTTGATACAGCTTTTCATCAAAGCCTTTCAGAAGCTTATTATCTTTATCCTCTTTCCTGGGATTACTATCATAAATACGGTTTGAGAAAGTATGGTTTCCATGGAACGAGTCACAAGTATATTGCTCAAAAGGTACAGGAGATTTGGGAAGGGCAAGGAGAAGCTGCGGAGCATTTGAAGATTATCAATTGCCATTTGGGCAATGGTGCTAGTATCTGCGCCATTAAAAATGGTCAGTCTGTCAATACTTCGATGGGATTCACCCCCTTGGCTGGCCTGATGATGGGCTCCCGCTCAGGTGATATTGACCCTATGATTCTCCCTTTCCTGCTAGAACAGGAAAAATTATCAGCTCAGCAATTAAGTGATGTCCTCAATAAAGAATCCGGTCTGCTAGCGATCTCCCAGCTTAGCAATGATTTAAGAGATGTTTTGGAGGCTTGTGACAGAGGCGATGAAAAAGCTAGTCTAGCAGTTAATATGTTTGTCAACCGTATCGCTCAGACTATTGCAAGCTACATCACAGATTTAGATGGTCTGGATGCCTTGGTCTTTACCGCTGGAATCGGGGAGAATTCAGCCTTGATCCGTAGCTTGGTCGTTCAAAAGCTCAATTGCTTAGGACTTTCTTTGAATAAGGCAGCTAACGAGCAAGGTCAGCTCTTTATTCAAAATTCTCAGTCTAAGTCTAAAATTCTCATTCTTCCAACCAACGAAGAACTGATGATTGCCCAAGATACCATGCGCTTGCTGGATTTTAAGTAGCCGAAAGAGTGATAGAATGTTCAAGGAGTGATAGGTCTTATCAGGAACAGATTTCTTTATTAAGAAGAAAAAAGAAGATTAGTTTATCCTTGTAACATTCGTATTTGAAAAGACAGAGCAATACCTCTGCCTTTTCTTTTTTAGCCTCTAATCTCCTGCCATCTCCCAGTTCTGTAAGCACAGTCTGATGGAGCTTTTTTGCTTTTTTCATTCTTGAAAGATATAGGAAAACATGCTATAATGAAAAGAACATTCTAAAAATCAGAAAGATTATTATATAGTAAGGAAAAAAATGGCGAATATTTTAAAGACTATCATTGAAAATGATAAAGGTGAATTAAGAAAATTAGAAAAAATGGCTGACAAAGTCTTGGCTTATGAAGACGAAATGGCAGCCTTGTCTGATGAAGAACTTCAGGCAAAAACAGAGGAATTCAAGAAACGCTATGCTGATGGTGAAACTTTAGATCAGCTCTTATTTGAAGCTTTTGCGGTTGTCCGTGAAGGAGCTAAGCGGGTATTGGGCCTTTTCCCTTATAAGGTACAGGTTATGGGGGGGATCGTTCTCCATCATGGTGACGTTCCAGAGATGCGTACCGGTGAAGGAAAAACCTTGACTGCGACGATGCCAGTTTACTTAAATGCTCTTGCAGGTAAAGGAGTACACGTTGTCACAGTCAATGAATACTTGACTGAGCGTGACGCGACCGAAATGGGTGAACTCTACTCTTGGTTGGGCCTTTCTGTCGGTATCAATCTGGCAGCTAAATCTCCATCTGAGAAGAAAGAAGCGTACGCTTGCGACATTACTTATTCAACCAATGCTGAGATTGGCTTTGACTACCTGCGTGATAACATGGTAGTCCGCGCTGAAAACATGGTACAGCGCCCACTCAACTATGCCTTGGTCGATGAGGTGGACTCAATCCTGATTGACGAAGCTCGGACACCACTGATTGTTTCAGGACCGGTTTCTTCAGATACCAACCAGCTTTATCATATGGCTGACCACTATGTCAAATCTCTGGATAAGGACGACTACATCATCGATGTTCAGTCTAAGACGATTGGTCTGTCTGACTCAGGTATTGACAAGGCGGAAAGCTACTTCAAGCTGGACAATCTCTACGATATTGAAAATGTTGCCCTGACTCACTTTATCGACAATGCTCTGCGAGCTAACTACATCATGCTCCTTGACATTGACTATGTGGTCAGTGAAGATCAGGAAATTCTAATTGTCGATCAGTTTACCGGTCGGACAATGGAAGGCCGCCGTTACTCTGACGGTCTCCACCAAGCGATTGAAGCCAAAGAAGGTGTGCCGATTCAGGAAGAAACAAAGACTTCTGCTTCCATTACTTATCAGAACCTCTTCCGTATGTATAAGAAGCTGTCCGGCATGACGGGTACAGCTAAGACGGAGGAAGAAGAGTTCCGCGAAACATACAACATTCGTGTTATTCCGATTCCAACCAACCGTCCGGTAGCACGTATTGACCATTCTGACCTGCTCTATCCAAGTATTGATTCTAAGTTTAAGGCAGTTGTTCAGGATGTTAAAGAGCGTCATGAAAAAGGCCAGCCAGTTCTGGTCGGTACCGTTGCGGTTGAAACCAGTGATTATATTTCTAAGAAATTGGTAGAAGCTGGGGTTCCTCACGAAGTTCTTAATGCGAAAAACCACTATAAAGAAGCACAAATTATCATGAACGCCGGTCAACGTGGTGCGGTTACCATTGCGACCAATATGGCCGGACGGGGAACCGACATCAAGCTGGGTGAAGGTGTTCGCGAACTGGGCGGTCTCTGCGTTATCGGTACAGAGCGCCATGAAAGCCGCCGGATTGATAATCAGCTGCGTGGACGTTCAGGTCGTCAGGGTGATCCAGGTGAGTCACAGTTCTATCTATCACTGGAAGATGAGCTGATGCGTCGCTTTGGCTCAGAGCGCATTAAAGCCCTCTTGGATCGAATGAACCTTAGTGACGAAGATTCTGTTATCAAGTCTGGCATGCTGACCCGTCAGGTAGAGGCAGCTCAGAAGCGTGTCGAAGGAAATAACTACGATACGCGGAAACAAGTCTTGCAGTATGATGACGTGATGCGCGAGCAACGGGAAATCATCTATGCCGAGCGCCACGATGTCATTACTGCTGACCGTGACCTCAGTCCTGAAATCCATGCTATGATTAAGCGGACGATCAACCGTATCGTTGATGGCAGCAGCCACTCTGATCAGGATGATAAGATTGAAGCGATTTTAAACTTTGCTAAGTATAACTTGGTTTCAGAAGATTCTATTTCAGACAGCGATTTGGAAGGCAAGTCTGACCAAGAAATCAAAGATTATCTGTTTGAACGTGCATTGGAAGTCTACGACAGTCAGATTGCTAAACTGCGAGACGAAGAAGCTGTACGTGAATTCCAGAAGGTCTTGATTCTGCGCGTGGTGGACAGCAAGTGGACTGACCATATCGACGCCCTTGACCAGCTGCGCAATGCTGTTGGACTGCGCGGTTATGCACAAAATAACCCAGTTGTCGAATATCAAGCAGAAAGCTTCCGTATGTTCAACGATATGATTGGCTCTATTGAGTTTGACGTGACTCGTCTGATGATGAAAGCGCAGATTCATGAGCAAGAGCGCCCTCGGACAGAGCGGGCTATCAATACCACAGCTACCCGCAATATCTCTGCCAAGGCGCCAAATATGCCTGAGAATGTAAACCTGTCTAATGTAAAGAGAAATGACCCTTGTCCATGTGGTTCTGGCAAGAAGTTCAAGAACTGTCACGGCCGCAAAAAGTAAAACATAAAAGAAGGAGAATAGATGACCTTTAAAGCAACTAGTCAACCCATTGATGTGGCAGAAGTTCGCCAACTTGCTAAGCTAGAAGGCGACATGTTAGCTCGCAAGGAAAAGCGTGACCGAGAGTTGGAAGCCATTCTGCGTGGCCAAGATGACCGCATTCTCTTGGTTATCGGTCCCTGCTCTTCAGATAACGAAGAAGCGGTGCTAGAGTATGCCAAGCGTCTATCTGCTCTCCAAGAAGAAGTAAAAGACCGCATTTTCATGGTCATGCGGGTTTATACTGCTAAGCCTCGGACGAACGGAGATGGCTACAAAGGGCTTATTCATCAGCCTAATGCGACTGCCGCTCCTAGTCTGATTAACGGTATCAAGGCAGTTCGCAATCTGCACTATCGGGTTATTTCTGAAACGGGCATGACCACAGCTGATGAGATGCTCTATCCGGAAAATCTGCCTCTGGTAGATGATTTGATTTCTTACATGGCTGTAGGAGCTCGCTCGGTCGAAGACCAGCAGCACCGCTTTGTGGCTAGTGGAGCAGATTTGCCAACGGGCTTGAAAAATCCGACTTCTGGTAATCTCAATGTCATGTTTAACGGCATCTATGCAGCTCAGAACAAGCAGAGTTTCCTATTCGCTGGTAAGGAAGTAGAAACATCTGGCAATCCCTTGGCGCATGCCATCTTGCGCGGTGCTCTGAATGAATACGGCAAGAATATTCCCAATTACTATTATGATAACCTGCTGGATACCATTGCCCAGTATGAAAAAATGGGCTTAGAAAATCCCTTTATCATCATTGATACCAATCATGATAACTCTGGTAAGCAGTATCTGGAGCAGGTCCGTATCGTTCGCCAGACTCTGATTAACCGGGACTGGAATGAAAAGATTAAGGCTACAGTGCGTGGCTTTATGATTGAGTCTTATCTGGAAGACGGTCGTCAGGACGAACCAGAAGTCTTTGGCAAGTCCATTACTGATCCTTGTCTGGGTTGGGCAAATACAGAACAGCTGGTTCGTGAGATTTATGATACATTAGGAAAATAGTATGGCGTTTATTGAAAAAGGTCAGAAGATTGACATTGAGCAGATTAAGTCCAGAACCAGGCTGACTGGTCAGGCCTTGACTCATAAAAACAAGCGAGACCAAGAACTAGCTGAGATTCTCAGTGGGGAAGACGAGCGTATTCTCTTGGTGATTGGTCCTTGCTCATCAGACAATGAAGAGGCTGTGCTGGAGTATGCCCGCCGTTTGTCAGAGCTGCAGAAGAAGGTCGCAGATAAGATTTTTATCGTCATGCGGGTCTATACTGCTAAGCCGCGGACCAATGGGGATGGTTATAAGGGCTTGGTTCACCAGCCGGATACTTCTAAAGCACCTAGTCTTATCAATGGTTTGCAGGCTGTTCGTCAGCTGCACTACCGTGTTATCACAGAGACTGGTCTGACGACGGCTGATGAGATGCTCTATCCGTCCAATCTTGTGCTGGTAGACGACTTGGTCAGCTATCATGCTGTGGGGGCTCGCTCGGTTGAAGACCAGGAGCACCGCTTTGTGGCATCAGGTATTGACGCTCCAGTCGGCATGAAAAATCCAACTTCTGGTAATCTGGGAGTTATGTTTAACGCTGTCTATGCGGCACAAAATAAGCAGACTTTCCTTTTTCATGGCCAGGAAGTAGAAACCTCTGAGAATACTTTGGCTCACGTTATTCTGCGTGGGGCTACCAATGAATACGGTAAGAACATTCCAAATTTCTACTATGAAAATATGCTGGATGCCATTTCCTACTATGAAAAGATGGGCTTGGAGAATCCTTTCATCGTCATCGATACCAATCACGATAACTCCGGCAAACAATATCTGGAACAGATTAGGATTGTACGTCAGACCTTGCTGAATCGGGATTGGAACGAAAAGATTAAGAGAGCGGTTCGTGGTTTTATGATTGAGTCTTATCTGGAAGACGGCCGGCAAAATGAGGCGGAAGTCTTTGGTAAATCTATCACTGACCCTTGCCTGGGCTGGGATAATACAGTTCAGCTCATTGAAGAAATTTACAACACTTTATTTAGATAATTAAGGAAAATTGAAAGGGACAGTCTTGACCTGTAAAGAGGACTAACTGTCGGGTGAAGACGAACTCAGCTGGCGGCCCAGCTGAGTTTTGTCGCCTTTCTAGAGAATGATATGATAAAAGGACACGGAATTGATATAGAAGAGCTGGCTGCCATTGAGCGAGCCTATCTGAAAAATGCCCGCTTTGCAAAGAAGGTGCTGACCGAGGCGGAGCTTTCTCGTTTTGAGGAGTTATCCGGCAAACGGAAAATTGAATTTCTGGCTGGCCGTTGGGCTGCCAAGGAGGCTTTTTCTAAAGCTTGGGGAACCGGCATCGGTAAGCTCAGGTTTCAAGACTTAGAGATTTTAAATGACCGTCAGGGAGCGCCTTATTTCAGCCGGTCACCTTTTACTGGCAAGGTTTGGATTTCGCTCAGCCATGCTGCTGGCCTAGTTACAGCCAGCGTTATTTTGGAGGAAAATGATGAAAGCTAGTCTGCATAGACCCAGCAAGGCAGTGATTGATTTAGCTGCCATTGATTTTAATATTAGACAATTGAGTGCCCATCTGCCTCAGACGACAGAGAAGTGGGCCGTTGTCAAGGCCAATGCTTATGGCCACGGAGCTATTGAGGTTTCTAGGCATATTGAGCCCCTCGTAGATGGCTTTTGTGTGTCTAATATCGATGAAGCCTTGGAGCTGCGTTCAGCTGGCATTGGCAAAAAAATTCTGGTGCTTGGAGTATCAGATCTGGCTGCGCTTCCGCTGGCTAGAAAGGGAAAGGTGTCTCTGACCGTAGCCAGTTTAGAATGGTTGGATCTAGCTTTAACTGCTGAAGAAGACTTGACTGGATTGAACTTTCATATCAAGATTGACTCTGGTATGGGGCGGATTGGTTTTCGAGATAGTCAGGAAGCTCAGGAGGCAATCCATCGCCTGCAGGCTGCTGGGGCTGTAGCGGAGGGAATTTTTACCCATTTTGCAACAGCAGATGAAGCGGAACACCATAAGTTTGAAGCCCAGCTGGCTCGTTTTCATCAGATCTTATCTGAGCTGGACAGTGTTACTCCTCTCGTTCACGCTAGTAATTCCGCCACCTCTCTCTGGCACAGTGAGACCGTTCTAAATGCCGTTCGGCTGGGGGATATCATCTATGGTCTCAACCCCAGCGGAAGAGTCTTGGAACTTCCTTATGAATTCAAGCCGGCCTTATCTCTGGTCTCAGAATTGGTGCATGTCAAAGAAGTTGAGGCTGGAGCAGATGTTGGCTATGGAGCCACCTACACTAGCCAGTCTCAAGAGTGGATTGGTACCATTCCTTTGGGTTATGCGGATGGTTGGACACGGGATATGCAGGGCTTTGATGTCTTGATTGACGGTCAGCGCTGCCCTATTGTCGGCCGCGTTTCCATGGACCAGATTACAGTGCGCCTGCCTCAGTCTTATCCCCTTGGCACGCCGGTTGTGTTGATTGGAAATAGCGGAGCGGAGACCATTACGGCGACAGATGTGGCAGAAAAACGTGGCACCATTAACTATGAGGTGGTCTGCTTGATTAGCGACCGTGTACCGAGGGTCTATAAAGACTAAGCAGATTAATGCAGGGAACCGCTTGAAGTACTTGATAATGTTCTAGCTTGGTCCCTGTCTGTGATGTCAGCAGCGCAGCAGTATCAGAACTGAAAGAGGAATTATGAATTTACACCAACCTTTGACGGTTCTGCCTGGTGTGGGACCGAAATCAGCAGAAAAATTTGCCAAGCTGGGTCTAGAGACTTTGCAGGATTTGCTGCTTTATTTTCCTTTTCGTTATGAGGATTTTAAGAGTAAAAATGTCCTAGACTTGGAGGATGGAGAAAAGGCGGTTGTTTCTGGTCAGGTCGTGACCCCGGCCAATGTCCAGTATTACGGCTACAAACGCAATCGCCTGCGCTTTACCATCAAGCAGGGAGAAGTCGCTCTGGCAGTTAATTTCTTTAACCAGCCTTATCTGGCGGACAAGATTGAAGTGGGAGCTAATATAGCCGTCTTTGGAAAGTGGGACAAAGCCAAGGCTAGTCTGACTGGAATGAAACTGCTGGCTCAGGTAGAGGATGACTTGCAGCCTGTCTATCGGCTGGCTCAGGGAATTAGTCAGGCCAGTCTGGTCAAGCTGATTAAGACTGCCTTTGACCAAGGATTAGACTTGCTCTTAGAGGAAAATCTGCCCCAGCCCCTGCTGGAACGCTACCAGCTAGTGAGCAGAGTTGAGGCTGTGCGGGCCATGCATTTTCCAAAGGACTTGGCGGACTACAAGCAGGCTCTTCGGCGGGTCAAATTTGAAGAACTCTTTTATTTCCAAATGCAACTGCAGGTCTTAAAGAGAGAAACCAAGGCTGTTAGCAATGGATTAAAAATTGATTGGCAGTTGGATGCTGTGGCCGAGAAAAAGCAGAGCTTACCTTTTGAACTGACTTCAGCTCAGGAGCGCAGTCTGACAGAGATTTTGCAGGATTTGCGATCGCCTGGCCACATGAATCGCCTGCTGCAGGGCGATGTGGGAAGCGGAAAGACAGTAGTCGCTGGTCTAGCTATGTATGCTGTTTATACAGCTGGCTTTCAGTCAGCTCTGATGGTCCCAACAGAAATTTTGGCTGAGCAGCATTTTGACAGCCTAGCTCAGCTTTTTCCAGAATTGAAGCTGGCCCTGCTAACTGGGGGAATGAAAGCAGCTGAACGCCGGGAGACCTTGGCAGCGATTGAAAAGGGTCAGGTGGACATGATTGTCGGAACCCATGCCCTGATTCAGGAAGGAGTCCGTTACCATGCATTGGGCTTGGTCATTATTGACGAGCAGCATCGCTTTGGTGTGGAGCAACGCCGGATTTTACGGGAAAAGGGAGACAATCCTGATGTCCTCATGATGACGGCGACGCCTATTCCCAGAACCCTTGCTATCACTGCATTTGGTGATATGGATGTGTCCATTATTGACCAGATGCCGGCGGGACGCAAGCCTATCATCACCCGCTGGGTCAAGCATGAGCAGCTGGAAGTCGTCCTCGACTGGCTGAAAAAAGAGCTCCACAAGGGTGCTCAGGTCTACTTTATTTCTCCCTTGATTGAGGAATCTGAGGCGCTGGATCTTAAGAATGCCATTGCCTTAGAAGAAGAACTGACAGCCTATTTTGGTCAGCAGGTACAAGTGGCTCTGCTTCATGGCAAGATGAAGAGCGAGGAAAAAGAGGCGATTATGCAGGACTTCAAGGAAGGACGGACTGATATTCTGGTCTCTACCACGGTCATTGAGGTCGGAGTCAATGTCCCCAATGCTACGGTGATGGTCATCATGGATGCGGACCGCTTCGGACTCAGCCAGCTTCATCAGCTGAGAGGCCGTGTCGGCCGAGGAAGCAAGCAGTCTTATGCCGTCTTGGTTGCCAATCCTAAGACGGAGTCGGGCAAGCGCCGCATGAAAATCATGACTGAGACTACTGATGGATTCCTGCTGGCTGAAGAGGATTTGAAAATGCGAGGTTCCGGAGAAATCTTTGGCACTCGGCAGTCTGGTATTCCTGAGTTTCAAGTGGCAGACATCGTGGAAGATTATCCGATTTTAGAAGAAGCTAGAAAGGTTGCTAGCCAGATTACGGCTGATTCGAACTGGCGGACAGATCCTAATTGGCACTTGATTGCTCTTCATTTAGACAAGCGAGATTACCTAGATTAAGAGTTCTTTTGATTAAGTTTCCTGCAAGTTATTTATAAGTGGGCTTTAAGTTTGAGGGATTATACTATTGTCAAATCAAAGAAAGAGGTAGGACCAATGACAATGTAAACATCCCTTAAAATCCTGTAACCAAAGCTTGAAGACTAGAAGACTTGCGAGGTATGAGCCACTCAAAGAATAAGAATAATTTAGAATTTTTTCATCATAAATCTCCTAACAAATCACAAGCTTCACCCAATCGGTGAAGTTTTTTTGTATTTGGTTGAAAAGACTTGTTCCTTTCAAATAGTAGATAGGGAATGCTGCCGGATTTCTTTGACTATAAGCTTTCCCTAAGAAATCTATAAGAGATTCTTAAGTTTAGGGCTGTATCCTTATATCCAAGTAAGAACAAAAAGATTAGATACCAAACTTGAAGCTAAACACTCCAAGAGTTTCGTTTTTGCTCTTAAAGGATTAATGATAAGCGAGGTAAAAGCTATGAAAGTTACAATCAAAGTCCACTATCCGAAGACATTTAAGCAAGCTCAGAAAATGGAGGTGACCTATGGTAAGTGATTATATTTTTGAAATTCTAGAGTCTCTGTTTGAGGTTATCTTTTAAGGCTGGCGATTCAATGAATTTGCCCAGTGTTAGAATATGAAAGAGTCAAAAAAGTGCTAAGCAATCTTAGCACTTTTTGATTTAAAGAAAGTAAATAGGGACTTTTTCTCTCAGCCTTCCATATAATCTCGGAGTTCTTGGTCTTTGAGTCCAGCATTCAGGGCGATGAGCAGTTTGATTCTGGCTTTTTGAGCATTGAGCTCTTTGACGAAGAAGATACCAGCCTGGTGCAGCTGAACGCCGCCTCCTTCATAAGCATAGACTGGCTCAGCAATCCCGTTAAAGCAGCGAGAGACCAGAGCGATTGGCAGGCCAGCTGTTATCATATCAGCCAGTTTGTCCGCCACTTCTTTGGGAAGATTGCCAGCACCGAATGCCTCTATGATGAGGCCGTCTATCTTGTCTAAATCCAGCATGTCCAGAAGCTCTGTCTTCATACCTGCATAAGCTGAAATGATGGGCACCAGACCAGAAATGCTGTTCAAGTCGAAGCGGACTCGAGGCTCCGCTGTCTTAAAATAGAGAATTTCCTGCTTCATAATCAAGCCAAGCGGTCCGTGAGTCGGCGTCTGGAAGGTGCTGACATTGGTCGTGTGGGTTTTGGTTACATACTTGGCAGCATGTGCCTCGTCATTCATAACGACAAGCACGCCTTTATCACAGGCTTTTTCATCACTAGCCACCCGCAGGGCTGTCAGGTAGTTATAGACCCCGTCGCTCCCCAACTCATTGGAACTGCGCATAGCCCCAGTCAAAACGACCGGAATCTTCGGCAGCTGCATAGTATCTAGAAAGTAAGCTGTCTCTTCTAAAGTGTCCGTCCCATGAGTAATGACTACTCCGTCAAATTGGTCAGCACTGGCTTTGATTTTCTGGTAAAGTTTGAGCATGTGTTGGGGCGTGATATGTGGACTGGGAATATTAAAAAAGTCAATGACTTCCGTCTCGATCCCCTCAAGCGGAACTGTCACATGGTTCATAGGGTTATCAGCATTGGTAACGACAGCCCCAGAGCCGTCAGCCTGCATGGAAATGGTTCCTCCAGTGTGCAGGATCAAGATTTTCTTTGTCATAAATCCTTTTTCTCCTTGTAGTCATGATGCAGATTCGAAAACATACATTCTGTTTTCATAGAGTTTTCAATCCTATTGCGTGGGTATTACTCCAGTTTTTCTTTTCTGCAATTCATGTGATTGTGTGTCATTTTTGTGTTATAATTTATTGTATCATAAAAGGAAAGAATGAGAAAATCAATGGAAGTAAAGGCCGTCTTTTTTGATATTGATGGGACACTGGTCAATGACAGTCGAACGGTTTTGAAATCTACAGAAAAAGCTATTCAGAGTTTAAAGGAGCAAGGAATATTGGTCGGTTTGGCAACAGGCCGCGGTCCTTTCTTTGTCAAACCTTTTATGGAGCAATTGGACTTAGACTTTGCTGTGACCTATAATGGCCAGTATATTTTTTCAAGAGATAGGGTGATTTCTGCCAGTCCCATTGACAAGCAGAGTTTACGGGATTTAATCGCCTATGCTAAGAAGCATCGGAAAGAAATTTCCTTGGGGACGGCTGAGGCTATGCTGGGCTCCAAGATTATGTCCTTCGGCATGAGCCCTTTCTCCCAGTGGACTAGCCGCTTCATCCCTAAGAGAATGGCGCGAACAGTCAGTCACGGTTTTAATAAAGTCATCAGCAAGGCCCTGCCCCAGCATGAAAAGGATCTCCTGCAGCTGATTCAGGAGCCGATTTATCAAGCTTTGATTTTGGCCAGTCCAGAAGAAAGCCGTAAGATTGAAGCAGACTTCCCTGATTTGAAATTTACCCGCAGTAGCCCCTATGCGGTTGATATTATCAATAAAAACACATCTAAGCTAGAGGGGATTCGCCGAGTCGGCAAGGAATATGGCTTTGACATTCATCAAGTCATGGCCTTCGGCGACTCTGACAATGACTTGGAAATGCTATCGGGAGTTGGTCTGTCCATTGCTATGGGAAATGGAACCAGCTCAGTCAAGGAAGTGGCTAAGCATACGACTAGCAGCAATAGTCAGGATGGGATTCACAGGGCTCTGGAGCATTTTGGCATACTAGCGAGGGAAAAGGTCTTTACCAGCAGCGACCATCACTTTAATAAGGTTAAAGAGTTCCATAGTGTCATGGATGAAAGCACTCAGGAAGAGCCGATTGCTTGGTCGCCTCAGGACGCTCGCTATAGGGCAGGCTTTAAGCTAGAAGAGCTGGTCGAGTTTCTGCGGGCAGCTAGTAACTCAGAGGAAGACTTTGATAGCTCTGTAGCTTATCTCCATAAAGCGCTTGACAAGGCTGCTGACAAGGTTCGCTCCAAGAGTCAGGCTGAGGTTTCTCTAGTCGGTCAGGTAGATGCCTTGATTGATACTCTTTACTTCACTTATGGCAGCTTTGTCCTGATGGGAGTGGATCCAGAGCAGCTGTTCGATATTGTCCATCGGGCTAATATGGGCAAAATTTTCCCAGACGGGAAGGCTCACTTTGACCCCGTCACCCATAAAATCCTCAAACCAGATGACTGGGAAGAAAAATACGCTCCCGAAGGAGCTATCAAAGAAGAACTGGAACGACAGATTCAGGCCTACCAGCGTACCTTAGAGCAGAAAGAAGAAAACAAAGAATAAATACTTTAAGAGCAGATTATTTCTTGGAAATTTTTTGCTCTTTTTTTATTTTATGGTACAATAAGAAAAAAATGTAGAGGAGAGGACGGATGGATCAATACCAAGTTAAGAGCGACCTATCAACAGCAGCTCGTCATGCAACAGCAATCGGAGATGCAAATTTCCTGCAGATGATGGCTATTACTCGAGATTCGCAGACAACTGTTGCTGGAAATTCTAATGCAAATGCAGGGATTTCAAATGTTGAGAGCTTACAAGGGCAGCTCGGGGGACACATTACAAGTATTATTCAGAATGTTCATAGTGTAGCAGCGGAGTTTGAGGATAAGGATGCTATGATTCGTCAAAGTCTGACTACTAACTATTTACCGCCTAAAAAGGAACCGACAGTCACTAAAAAAGATTTAGGTCTGAGTACCTTGACTGCTTTGGAGGAATAATCAATGCAGGAAGATAAGCGATGGACTGCCTTGTTGGCCAAGGAGCGGAGGCTTGCTGATCATGAATGGGAACTCTATCAAAAGTTGGAACAGGCAAAAGCTCAAGAAGAAGATGTATTATGTCAGTTGGATTCTATGGGGACATGGTTTCATGATTTGTCTTATGATTTCGAAGGAAGCCGGTACTATAGCAAGATAGTAGACTGTCAGCTAGATTTTTCTCATCGAAGCAGACAGCTAAAGCTTGATATAGAGAATCAGATACAAAAACTGCGGAAAAAACATCAAAATGCAGAAAATCAACTAGAGGAAGTATACCAAGAGAAGCGTGCCTTAGCTAGCAAGGAGTAAAGATGAGTATTGATATGTATCTAGAAGCTGCTCGAACGCAGGCAGAAAGCCTTGGAAGAGCAGTTGAACAATGTTTGGGGCAGAATCTTAAATTAATAAGCGTTTTATCAGCTTTTCATAATGAGGATGAACTAAAAGGTAAAGCGTATGATTCTGCCAAAAATCATGTTGTCGGAACGGTCATCCCGATTGTTCAGGGAGTCATTCTCTATCAGGAAGCGATAGCCTTAGCTTGTCAAAATTTTGTTAGTAACTACACGGCAGAAGTAGACGGTAAGAGTTGGCGCCAATCAGAACTGGAAGAGAAAATTCGTTTTGCAGAACAGCAACTGGCAGAGTTGGAACGCAAATCGCAACTCTATGCAAATAATAAAGGTATGTCTATTGTGGATTTCAGTGCTTCCATCGCTGTTGCAGAAAGTGCTAGGCAAGTCTTCCAAGAAATTTTGGATAATTTGCTTGCTTTTAATGAGAGTTCGCCAACTATCTTCACGGAAGCTGAAGCTTATTTAGCAGCCGCATCTACCGGTCTATCTCAGGCAGCGCAGAGCTGGGATGCATCTACTCAGACTTATCTTCCTCCTCGCCGGGATGCTGATCTCAGCTGGAAAGGTACCATCAATACTGGATGGACTAAGCGGCAGGAGAGAATAGAGGAGACGAAGAGTCAACAGTCTTTCGTGAAATATATTGACGAATTGTCATTTTCCGAGATGGAAGAGCGATACGGTAAACTTATCAGTGAGTACGAAAGCTATCTCAATACTGGTTATAACTTTCCTCAAAGAGCCGATTTGACTGCAGAACAAATTAATTATATTTATTCTCGATATCAGTATTTGAGAGAAGGGGGAGGTGCGATATATATTGAAAGTGAAAGTTCAAAAAAAATGAAGGCAAATCTTCTAGCATCTGATAAAGAAGAAGTAGATGGTATGTCGTTAGTTGAGCTAGCGGATAAGTATCCAGAATTTTTACGTGGAAGAATAAGTATCGAATTTGACTATATCTTCATGTCAGATGAGGAAAAAGCAAAGAAAGATTATAGTTATGTTCGCTTCAACCAATTAATGAACGCTGAACCGATTGATTGGCGTGATCCAGATTACGCTACAAAGCGGAATAAATATATTCTTGAAACAGGAAAAAATCCAAGTACTAATGAACCGGCTACAGAAGCTGAAATCATCACAGCAAAAAACTATGGATGGGTTAAAGCTATTCCAGATACGGTTGCTTGGACAGATATGATGGTTGGATCTTATGTGGGGCATCAAGTCTACAATGGGAAGCCTGTTTATGGATTGGATACAGATTTATTAGGCAGAGCTAAAATTCCAAGTTCTGGAAATTCTTCAGTGGTGTCAAGGATAAAATTCGAGAACAATTCAGTACCACCTGTAGGAAAAGCACAGAATGCAAATTTACAGTTTAATAGTGAGCAAAAATTAGTGAATCATTTTGATAAACACAGTGCAGAGGTTGCTCACGCATTGAAAAGAACGGATTACTCAATAGAACAATATTTAAAAGACGCAAATTTTGTAGTTGAAACGGGTACTTATGTACCAGAATTAAATGCATATGTAAAATTTATAGGATACGAAGGCAAAAATACTTTGTACGCCTTTGTTGGATTAGATCAAAATACTGGAAATATAACGACATATCATGTAAAAACTGTTGATTATCTTATCAAAAAGGTACCTAGTCTAGGATTTGAACGTTAAGGAGAAATTTAATGATTTTTGTAAAAAAAATAGAATGGATAGATATTGATACCAAAGAAGCGGATGTCACTTTATCGGATAATCAATATGAATTAGTTTGCTTTTCAGATGAATTTTTTGGAAAGATTGGCGGAAAGTTTGATGATATTCTGTATGCTATTGTTGATGGAGACGTATATAAAAGTGAAGATAATCTATTTCTAGTAAAGCATCTGAATAATTTTGAATATTTTATAATTGCCAAAATATTTGATAAAACAAGAAATATCGCTCAGGTAGGAGAATTTTTGATTAATATAGGTGGAGGAATTCCAAATGATCTTGAGAATGGTGAATTTGTTGAATTTCGTGCTAGACGGATTGATATTTACTAATGCTCAGTGAAAGCTATACAAAAAATTAATTAACTCTATTGGAAGAGATTTTTGAAGCCTACCAAGAAACGCTGTAAAATATAAAAATTTAGGGTATCTGAGGTTATAGTTATTCATGAATAATACAGAATTCAAAAAAATTGTTAGTGAAACTTTGAAATCATAAGATTTTGCTTATGAAAACAAATATTATACATTTGAAAATACTGATTTAAAGGTATTTATTGGCTTTCAAAAATCTAACTTTGAGAACTCTTTTTATATCAATTACGGCTTTTTGATCAAAGGCATTTATGATGGGAATTTACCTCCATATAAACAAGGTTTGGAAGACTTTGGTGGCAGATTTATTTATCAGGACCTAGATAGCTATAATCTAGAGAAGATAACCTCAGAAAGTTTGGTGGCTTCTATTAATAGTAATATCAAAATGTTGATTCAGCCTGCTTTTGATGATGGACTAGCAAACTATTTTGAGTTGTACCCTCACTTCAAGTTTCTTTGTAAAAAACGTGTGAAAGAATATCTGGGCTTCTAATTTTTAATGAATAATACAGAATTCAAAAAAATTGTTGGCGAAACTTTGAAATCACAAGGTTTTGCTTATGAAAATAAATATTATACATTTGAAAATACTGATTTAAAGGTATTTGTTGGCTTTCAAAAGTCTAACTTTGAGAACTCTTTTTATATCAATTACGGCTTTTTGATTAAAGGCATTTATGATGGGAAATTACCTCTATATAAAAAAGGTTTGGAAGACTTTGGTGGTAGATTTGTTTATCAGGATCGAGATAACTATAATCTAGAGAAGATAACTTCAGAATGTTTGGTGGCTTCAATTAATAATAATATCAAAATGTTGATTCAGCCTGCCTTTGATGATGGACTAGTAAACTATTTTGAGTTGTACCCTCACTTCAAGTTTCTTTGTAAAAAATGTGTGAAAGAATATCTGGGCTTCTAATTTTTAATGAATAATACAGAATTCAAAAAAATTGTTGGCGAAACTTTGAAATCACAAGATTTTGCTTATGAAAATAAATGGAAGAAAAAATGCACAGAGGGGAAGATTTTTTTCCCGTAATCTTAGAAGATTGAACTAGTATAAAGAAATTGGGGTA
This sequence comes from Streptococcus sanguinis, assembly GCF_013343115.1. NCBI lineage: Bacteria > Bacillati > Bacillota > Bacilli > Lactobacillales > Streptococcaceae > Streptococcus > Streptococcus sanguinis. The sequence goes on along the minus strand of NZ_CP054570.1, from coordinate 1,567,770 downwards.
AGAGTGATTTCCTTACCCTTTTCGCATCATAAATTTGTTAAGCAAACACGATCCTAACTTCGAGCAAAAACGTTTTGACTATATAGCTGAAACTGGCCTTGATCCAGTCACAGGCAAAGAGGCTGATGAGGAACTCCAGAATTATGCCACAAACTATACCAAGTATGCATCGAGTATAAAAGCGGGTTATGACTTCCTAATGGTAGGGGCAGCAGCTTGGAGTACTCGGTCTTATAATAAGGATTTACAAACACAAAGGGCTGATGCCCAGATTAATGAGTATTATCAGATTAAGGATGCAGTGAGAAATTCGAGTGTGGGGAGTCAGCCGGTGGTTGGTCCTCAACTTCCATCAAAGAATTTGGACTCCAAATTACCTAAAGTTAATGTTGGTGGCTTAGATAACCCTATTGTAGATGAGATGTCAACTGTAGGACGATGGATGTCAATGGAAGAATATACAAAGATGATTGATTCTGGTAAAGTTCAAATGTCACCGAATGGAAATACAACATATGTTGCTACTCCTTCTAATATTGAAGCATTTCCAGCTGCTAAACCAGGAAGCGTTTTTACAGAATTTGATGTTAATTCCCAGAGTCTTTATCCAGCTGGAAAAGAAGGATGGGGACAAATCCCAGGTCCAGGCTCTCTAATTGATAGGTTAAATCAAAAGAAGGGCTTGCCAGCCATAACAGAAATGCCGGATGCTCGTAATATAAATATCAAAGGAGAAAAGTAATGAGTCGACTTCAAGAAGTAAAAAAAGTGACTAAAGAGTGGCTATCAGAAAACATTAATATTCTAAAACAAGAAAATATTAGTCTAGAAGTTTTAATTGATAATGAAAATTGCTTGAGAATATTATTAGAAACAAAAGATAAAATGGGAGAAATACTAGTTGAAGAGCCAAGCTTTGCTCCTTATAAAAATTTCAAATTTGAAATTGCTCAAATAATTGATAATCAAGCTCAGATAGTAAATGCATGGTACGACAATGAAAATACAAATATTGAAGACTATAAAGTTATATTAGATAATGGAATGGTTCTTATGTAAGAACTGTTGTCACAGAATATGTTGATACTTGAATTATATAGATTACGATATATTAAGACTCTGAGAAAAAGATTATTTCAGCTTTTCCTAGCAGTAAATAAATAGAAAGATATAGGACGTAACAAATGTTAAAAAGACAATATGGAATATTTAAATATCCTGACGGTGATATTAGATTATCGATAAAATTCTTGGATGAAAACTATCAAACTTTAGGCGAGTTTTTTATTATTGAGGTTCATAATTTTTACCCTCATATTTATAAAGAATTGGAAGCAGTTGTTACTGGTCAAAAAGAAGAATCAGACTTTGGCGGTAATATGCTAAATATTGATATAGGTAAAGAAGAAACAGAAGTATACTATCAAATGGATGATGAAAGTCTTGGGGAACCTTGCTTTATTTCAACTGCTGAACTATATAAATTAGTTATTGAGTGGAAAGAAATGGAAGAAAAAATGCACAGAGGGGAAGATATTTTTCCTGTGATTTTAGAAGATTAATCTAGTATAAAGAATTTAGGGTAGGATGCTTTTCTTGCCCTTTTCGTATCATAATCATCATCCCTCGCATAAACAAAAAAACTAGAGCAGATGTGTAGTGCACATCTGCTCTAGTTTTTATAAAGTTTTTTCTGGATCTCTGACCACGAGTAAATCAACTTTGGCGTGGCGCAGGATATATTCAGATGAAGAACCGACTAGCAGCCGTTCAAAGGCATTGAGACCGGTAGCACCGACCATAATTAGATCTACCTTGTGCTCTTCTGGGATATCTGTAGCCAAGAGAGTCTTGGGATTGCCCATCTCAATGACAATGTCAACATACTTGATACCGGATTTTTGAGCCTTTTCTTTCAGCTCAGCTGTCAGCTTTTTGGCATCTTCTTGTAAGTCCTCGTAGACATCTGCATCAAAGGTTGAGACACTTTGCAAAGCCCGGGTGTCAATGACATGGGCGATAGTGAGTCGAGAGCCGTTTCGGAGAGCCACATTAACGCCCTTTTCAAAGGCTAGTTCGGATTCGTGAGAACCATCCACAGCAACCATAATGTTTTCATATTTCTGAGTCATAGAGCTACCTCCTCTAAAATGGTCGGCAAAGGACGTCGCATCATTCACAGAATGATTGGGCTGACCAAAAATCAATCAGTCCATAACGTCCGAGTGATTTGCAACTATTTTCTTGTTTCTATTGTAACCCTTTTCAGAAAAAAAGTAAAGATAAAATGGAAATGCTGTCAGAAAATTGCAAGCTGAGAAAGAATCCTTTACTTTGAGGAATTAGAAGAATGGCGCTTTATATCCTATGATTCTCTTTTTAATTAGATGAAAAGTGAGTTTATTTTTTGTTGTCAATCGCTTTTTCTGGTGGTATAATGATAACATTCTGATGAATAGAGGAAAAATAAGAATGAAAGAATTTGACAAGTCCAGCAAGCTGGAACATGTTGCCTATGATATTCGCGGTCCAGTTTTGGATGAAGCCATGCGCATGCGGGCCAACGGTGAAAAGATTCTCCGCCTCAATACAGGAAATCCGGCTGAATTTGGTTTTACCGCTCCAGATGAGGTCATTCATGATTTGATTATGAATGCGCGTGACAGTGAGGGCTACTCTGACTCTAAGGGGATTTTTTCAGCCCGTAAGGCCATTATGCAATATTGCCAGCTTAAGAATTTTCCTAATGTAGATATTGATGACATTTATCTGGGAAATGGTGTCAGCGAGCTGATTGTCATGTCCATGCAGGGCTTGCTGGATGACGGGGACGAGGTGCTGGTGCCGATGCCAGACTACCCACTCTGGACGGCTGCAGTCAGTCTGGCTGGTGGGAATGCTGTTCACTATGTTTGTGATGAGCAGGCAGAATGGTATCCAGATATTGACGATATCAAGTCAAAAATCACATCTAATACCAAGGCTATCATTATCATTAACCCTAACAATCCAACGGGAGCACTTTATCCTAAGGAACTGCTGCTGGAGATTGTGGAAATTGCTCGCCAGAACAATCTCATTATCTTTGCGGATGAAATCTATGATCGCATGGTGATGGATGGCAATGTCCATACATCTGTGGCTAGTCTGGCTCCTGATATCTTCTGTGTCAGTATGAATGGTCTTTCTAAGTCGCACCGAATCGCAGGCTTCCGTGTTGGCTGGATGGTGCTATCTGGTCCTAAACATCATGTTAAGGGTTATATCGAAGGGTTAAACATGCTCTCCAACATGCGCTTGTGCTCCAATGTCTTGGCTCAGCAAGTCGTTCAAACCTCACTTGGTGGTCATCAATCTGTGGATGAACTGCTTTTGCCAGGTGGCCGTATCTATGAACAGCGTAATTTCATCTATCAGGCTATTCAGGACATCCCGGGGCTGTCAGCTGTTAAGCCTAAAGCTGGCCTCTATATTTTCCCGAAAATTGACCGGAACATGTATCGCATCGACGATGATGAGCAGTTTGTGCTCAATTTCCTCAAGCAGGAGAAAGTCCTTCTTGTCCATGGACGAGGCTTTAACTGGAAGGACCCAGATCATTTCCGAATCGTTTATCTGCCTCGAGTAGATGAGCTAGCTCAAATCCAAGAAAAAATGACGCGCTTCTTGCGCCAATATCGCCGTTAATAAGCGGATGCTACAAAAAGGCCGGAAAATATTCCGGCCTTTTTCTTATCTATTTTACATATTTTTTAGTTCAATGGCTGTCTTTGAATTGCAAAAATAAAAAAATTAAGATGCTCCGGAAATTGAATTTGAGGTCGATTGGTAAAAATTATAGGCGGTTTTACCGACATTTTTTAGGAGTTTGTCCAACATTTTTTATGTATCTGTCCAAAAATGCTTAAAAAAATGTGTTAGCGTCTTCCTTCTAGAAGACAAACATGATAGAATGTGTTTGTCAATGTTTTTAACAATGATGAAAAAGTGGAGGAGATTATATTGACAATGAAAAAGACACTTAGTGCTTTTTCTGTCAGTGCAGCGGCATTGTCTTTGGTGCTCGCAGAAGGAGTTCAGGCTGATCAATTAGTTGATAATCAGTCTTATTCTGATGCGCCCGTTAGTCAAAGCCAACCACAGGCAGAAAACACACAGAAGGATGAATCTGTTTCGAAAGAACAGGTAGACGCTGCTCAGGCTCTTGTACAAGAAGCCGACAGCAATGTTGCACAAGGGAAAGCTGATTTGGCTCAAGCTCAGGCAAATACTGCTGCGGCTCAAAGTCAGGTCGAGCAAGCACAAGCTGAAGCTAACCGGGCACAGGAGGCAGCTGATAAAGCTGGTCCGGAAGCTATTGAAACAGCTAGGCAAGAAGAGAGCAATCAAAAAGCTCAAGTGGACAGCAATAAGTCAGAACTGGCTAAAGCTGACCAAGCAACTAAGGCGGCTGAAGCTGAGCGCGATACTCAGGCAGCCAAGACTAAAGAAGCTCAAGAGCAAGCGAAAACTCAAGAAGGACGCCTTGCTAAAGCTCAAAATGACGTGAAGGAAGCTCAGGCTAATCTAAGTGGGGACGCTACAGCTAAAGCAGAAAAAAATGTGAAAGCAGCCCAAGACAAGGTGGCAGCTGACCAGTCTGCTGTTGAAACAGCTCAAGCAAAAGTAGCTACAGCTCGTCAGACTGACAGTCAGAAGCAGGCTGAGGTTGCAAAAGCTCAGACCAACCAGACTCAGGCTAAGACGGCTCGTGATGCTTCTCAAAAGAACTTGCAGGAAAAAACTGCTGCAGCAGAGAAGACTCAGTCAGATCTGAACCAAGCTCAACAGGCTTTGCAAAAGGCTCAAGCTGGAAAAATTACTACTGAAGCTTCTAGCAATAAAAACCGTGTGTCAATGACTCCGGAATACATTGCAGCCTTGAGAGAGCTAATTGCACCGAATTTATCAGAGCAAAAAACTAATGAGATTCAAAATAGACTGGCTGCACTGAATGCCAGTGCTAAGGCTCTCAATCGTTATGTAGCAGATCCTACAGATAGCAAAGCTTTGATTGATACCAACAATATTCCACAGAATGTTCGTCAGGAACTTTCACAGTTTGCTTCAGAACTCATCAACCAGCTGCGTGCTCAGATGGGAACAGGCGAAGTAGTTGTAACACCGTCTTCAATTGATTTCGCTGATAAGGTGGCAACAGAATATCGCAAAGACAACTGGAACTGGGATTTGATGGAGAAATACCATCACGATGCTAAAGCAATTAACCGCGTAGCGCGTGAATATGGTTTAATGACCACAAGTGCTGAGCAAGAGAGCAAAGGTCTCCAGTATTATGAAAACGCTTATATTTGGAGAGAAAAAGCTGGCCAAATGAGTGTGGCTGAAATGAAGAGACGAATCTATGATTCCGTTGTTGAATTCATGTTTAATGGCTATGAATGGCTGCATGCTACATCAATCTCTGGTCTCAATACTGGTCGCCAGAAAAACTATCTGGGTGTTGATTTCTCAATGGAAAGCGACATCACTATGGCTCATTTCACCATGGTGTCAGAAGATCAAGTCAAATATGCTAGCAAAAAGAACTTCAATGCCAGCCCGATTACAGGCAAAGCTGCAACAGCAAAAGTAGATCCGCAGGAAGTAGCTCAGGCTCAAACTGCCTATGACGCTGCCTTCAAGGCCAATCAACTGGCTCTGGCATCTAAGGGAGTTGCTCAAACCACTTACAATCGGAAGGCCGCAGCCTTAGAGCAAGCCAATCAGCAACTGGCTCAGGCACAAGCTCAAGCAGGTGAGTCAGCAACTGCTCAGGCACAAGCAGCTCTTGCTGCAGCTCAAGAGAAGTTGGCAGCTGATCAAGCGGCTTTGGCAGCAGCACAAGCAGCCCTGCAAAATTCAAACTTGGATGACAAGACCAAAGCGGAAAAATTAACTCAGGCCCAAGATGCTCTGACTGCTGTTCAAGCGACAGTTGCTGCCGCTCAAGAAGCTCTAAAAACTGAATCAGATAAGTTGGCTCAGCTAGAAGCAGCTTTGAATGTAGCAAAAGAAAGAAAGACTAATCTTGAAAAAGCTGTTACAGATGCTGAAGCAGCATTGCAAATGGCTAAAGAGTCATTGTCAAATCTTGAGAATGCAGAAGAAAACTTGGAACAAGCTAAAACTAAATTAGCCGCAGCTCAGGCTGCTTACCAAGCAGCTCTTACAGCTCAAACAGATCAAGAAGCAAAAGTAGCAGTTTTAACTGCTGTTCAAGCACAAGCTAAGGCGACATACGACTTGCTAGCTCAAACTTATGCTGAGCAGAATAAGGAAGAAGATATTCGCTATTACCAATCTGTTTTGGCTCACACAGAGGAGCGTTTCGCTCGCTCTCCGCTTGCTGGACAAGTAGGAGATCCTCAGCATACAGCTCTTGGAACTACTGGAAATGCTGGAAGTGCTAGCCCTGGAAATCATAAGCAGGTAGCTGCTTCAGGTCATGCCTTGCCTAAGACAGGAGAAAACTCTTCTTGGCTTCTTCTAGCAGGCCAAATGCTTCTGCTCATGGCTATGAAATTGTTCTACAAGAAACGTTCTCTTGATTAGAAAGAACAAAAGTAATCAAAAACAGTCAAATTCTTGACTGTTTTTTGTTTAATATAACTTGACATATCAAGTCATATACTTGAAAAATTCTTTATTTTATAGAATTGTATGTAATTGTTTTTCAATAAAAAATTTTCAGATAATTATTGAAATTTCACTGCTTTTATGTTACAATGAAGCTAATAAATATGAGGTAAAAATATGGCCGATTTACTAGAAAAAACACGAAAAATTACGTCTATTCTGAAGCGCTCGGAAGAGCAGATGCAGGAAGATTTGCCCTATAATGCTATTACGCGTCAGTTGGCTGATATTATCCACTGCAATGCCTGCATTATCAATAGCAAAGGACGTCTTCTAGGCTATTTCATGCGCTACAAGACCAATAATGACCGTGTAGAAGCTTTTTTTCAAGATAAGAATTTCCCAGAGGAGTATGTCCAAGAAGCCAATCTGGTCTATGAAACGGAGGCTAATCTACCGGTTACGCATGATTTGACGATTTTTCCGGTAGAGACCAAGGATGATTTTCCAGATGGCCTGACTACCATTGCTCCCATTCATGTTTCAGGGATTCGTTTGGGCTCATTGATTATCTGGCGTAATGATAAGGAATTTGCGGACGATGATCTGATTTTGGTTGAGATTGCCAGTACAGTGGTTGGTATCCAGCTACTTAACTTCCAGCGGGAAGAGGATGAGAAAAATATCCGCCGCCGGACAGCTGTGACCATGGCGGTCAATACTCTGTCTTACTCAGAACTGAGAGCTGTTTCAGCAATTTTGGGCGAGCTCAATGGCAATGAAGGCCAGCTGACAGCATCTGTCATTGCTGACCGTATCGGGATTACCCGCTCAGTGATTGTTAATGCCTTGCGCAAGCTGGAAAGTGCTGGGATTATTGAAAGCCGCTCACTGGGAATGAAGGGAACTTATCTGAAAGTTCTGATTCCGGATGTCTTTGATGAAATTAAAAAGAGGGACTATTAATGGCTAAAGCACTGATTTCCATTGATTATACAGTTGATTTTGTCGCAGATGAGGGCAAGTTGACAGCAGGAGCGCCAGCTCAGGAAATTTCTGAAGCCATTGCTCAAGTGACGGAGGCAGCTTTTGACAGAGGAGATTATATCTTCTTTGCTATTGATGCCCATGATGAGAATGATGCCTTTCATCCTGAGAGCAAATTGTTTCCGCCTCATAACATCAAAGGAACTAGCGGTCGCAATCTTTATGGCCCTTTGGCTGATTTTTATGACAAGCATCAAGCAGACTCTCGGGTCTTTTGGATGGATAAGCGCCATTATTCTGCCTTTTCCGGTACGGATTTAGATATTCGATTGCGGGAAAGAAAGGTAGATACGGTCATTTTGACTGGAGTCTTGACGGATATTTGTGTCTTGCATACAGCGATTGATGCATATAATCTTGGTTATCAGATTCAGGTGGTAGAACCGGCTGTGGCTTCTCTGTCAGAGGAAAATCACAAATTTGCCTTAAACCACTTGCAAAATGTTCTGGGTTCGACTATAATAGATACAATTTAAAAGTAAAAGAGAAGCAGAGTAGGCTTGCTGACTTGCACAGAGAGTGCTGATAGCTGAGAGCAGCACCAAGAAAGCAAAAAACCGAAGAACATGTTTCGTAATCTTTTGTGTGATTAAGCACAAACGTCTCTCACGTTACGAGTTCAGAGGCTGCCTTTTAAGGCGGCGAATAACAGTGGTACCACGGCTTTCGTCTGTTTCAGAGACGGAAGCTTTTTATTTTGCAGTAGGACAAGTGAAGACAATAGAAGAATGCTTCAAATATTCTTAACAGCAGGGCGGAGCTACTAATTGATTTGAAAGGGAAAGAACATGAAAGAAATTTTTATCGGGAACTATGGTTTAGAGCAGGTCGGACAGACCATGACCGCAACTGGCTGGGTGGCCAATATCCGCAATCACGGCAAACTAGCCTTTATTGAATTGCGGGATCGCGAGGGCTTGCTTCAGGTCTTCGTTGGCGGTGAGATTGAAGATTTTGCTAAGCTGGAAGACATTGGCAAAGAGGACGTCATTGCAGTGACGGGGCAAGTCGTTCAGCGTGAAGAGCGTTTTGTCAATAAGTCCATCAAGTCTGGTCAGGTTGAGCTGAGAGCTGAAAAGATTGAGATTATTGCTAGCAGCAAGGCATTGCCTTTTGAGCTGGACCAGCATGCCCATACTGGGGAAGACCTGCGTCAGAAATACCGCTACCTGGACTTGCGCCGTGAGAAGATGACACATAACCTCAAACTACGTCACCAGGTCACCTCAACCATTCGGGAATATTTGAACGGTTTGGACTTTTTGGAAGTGGAGACGCCTTATCTGACCAAGTCAACTCCTGAAGGGGCTAGAGACTTCTTGGTGCCTAGTCGGGTCTTTAAAAATCAATTCTATGCGCTGCCTCAGAGCCCGCAGATGCTCAAGCAGTTACTGATGGGAGCTGGTCTCGAGCGCTATTATCAGATTGTTCGTTGTTTCCGTGACGAAGACCTGCGGGGGGATCGCCAGCCAGAGTTTACCCAGGTGGACTTAGAGCTGAGTTTTGCCAGCGAAGAAGAAATCCGAGCTCTGGTTGAAGCTATGCTCAAGGCTGTCGTCAAGAAAACTCATGGTTTAGAGTTGACAGAAGATTTTCCAACTATCAGCTATGAAGAGGCTATGAGCCGCTTTGGTTCTGATAAGCCAGATACACGCTTTGGTTTAGAGTTGAAGAATCTGACGGATTTGTGCCAGTCCAATGACTCTCTTCTCATCAAGAAAGCCTTGGATAATCAAGAGGAAGTGATGGGAATCTGTATTCCAGATGCGGCTAGTGCTTTTAGCAAGAAACAGCTGAGTCACTACTATCAGGAAATGAAGGAATTTGGCTGCAGTCGTTTCGCCAGTCTAAAGGTTGGAAATGGCCAGTTAGTTGGTGATTTGGCTAGTACCTTTGAAGCTGAAAGTCAGGAGTTGCTGGAACGTTTTGAGGCCAAGGATGGAGATTTGATTCTGCTAGTCATGGCTAAGAAGCGTCGGGCTCAGGAAGCTTTGGGACATCTGCGTATAGAAGTCGCAAAAGCTTTAGATTTGATTGACCCGAGTCTGCTTCATTTCCTCTGGGTTGTGGATTGGCCGCTGCTGGAGTGGAATGAAGACCAAAATCGCTATCAAGCCATGCACCATCCTTTCACACAGGGGATTTTTGAAGATGGACAGGAGCCAGACCAATTCCGCAGCCATGCCTACGACATCGTCTTGAATGGCTATGAAATTGGCGGTGGGAGTCTGCGGATTCATGACCGGAAGGCTCAGGAAGCTATGTTTGAGCTTTTAGGCATGAGCCGAGAAGACTATGAACGGGACTTTGGTTTCTTCCTAGAAGCTTTGGAGTACGGCTTCCCACCACACGGCGGTTTGGCTCTAGGCTTGGATCGCTTGGTTATGATTTTGGCTGGGGAAGAAAATATCCGCCAAGTCATTGCTTTTCCGAAAAATGGTACTGGCTTTGATCCTATGCTGGAAAGCCCGAGTTTGGTTGACCAAAGACAGCTCAAAGAACTGCATTTGGAATTGAAGAATTAGCCTGAAATATGGTAAAATGAAATGATGCGAATTCCTGCAGAATGGCAGGAAGAAGCTGAAGAAAAGAGCTAGCGGATGGTAAATAATTCAGCGTCCCTAGCTTGTCAAAGTAAAGGTGAGCTGAAGCTTGGAAATAAGATGTTATCTAGAAATTGTTATTTTCAGTCGCTAAAGATCACATATCTTATGAAAGGAATCAGAGATGAAGATTACTCAAGAAGAAGTAAGTCACGTAGCAAAGTTGTCAAAACTGGCTTTTTCACCAGAAGAAACTGCTGAGTTTGCGACGACATTAACCAAGATTGTCGACATGGTCGAATTGCTCAATGAAGTGGACACAGAGGGTGTGCCTTTCACTTCCAATGTAGCTGCTAATATCAACTATATGCGAGAAGATGTGGCTCAGCCGGGCTGGAACCGGGAAGAACTTTTCCAAAATGTACCTGAAAAAGAGCGGGGCTACATCAAAGTGCCTGCCATCCTAGATGACGGAGGAGATGCCTAATGACTTTTAATCACAAGACCATTGAAGAACTGCATGATTTGCTGGTCAAGAAAGAAATTTCTGCAGTAGAGTTAACTCAGGCAACTTTGGCAGATATCAAAGAACGTGAAGCGGCTGTGGATAGCTTCATTACTGTCAGCGAAGAGGAGGCTTTGGCTCAGGCTGCGGCTCTGGATGCTAAGGGCATTGATGCGGACAATCTTATGAGCGGAATTCCGCTGGCAGTTAAGGACAATATCTCAACCAAAGGGATTTTGACGACGGCTGCTTCTAAGATACTCTACAATTACAAGCCGATTTTCAATGCGACTAGTGTGGAGAAGCTCTACGGTAAGGACATGATTATCGTCGGAAAGACCAACATGGACGAATTTGCCATGGGGGGATCCAGTGAAAACTCTTACTTTAAGACGACTAAGAATGCTTGGGACAGCAGCAAGGTTCCTGGTGGGTCATCTGGTGGTTCAGCGACAGCTGTTGCTTCTGGTCAGGTTCGTCTATCACTGGGTTCAGATACGGGTGGTTCTATTCGCCAACCCGCTTCCTTTAACGGTGTAGTTGGTCTCAAGCCAACCTACGGACGGGTTTCCCGTTTTGGGCTCATTGCTTTTGGTTCTTCTTTAGACCAGATTGGACCGTTCTCTCAGACAGTTAAGGAAAATGCTCAACTTCTGAATGTTATTTCTGGTAATGATCCTAAGGATTCTACATCATCACAAGAAGCAGTGCCAGACTTTACCAGCAAGATTGGCCAAGACATCAAGGGGATGAAGATTGCCCTACCTAAGGAATACATGGGTGAGGGAATTGACAGCAAGGTCAAGGAAACTATTTTAGCAGCGGCGAAGCACTTGGAAAGTCTAGGAGCCATTGTTGAAGAAGTCAGCCTGCCCCACAGTAAGTATGGCGTAGCAGTCTACTATATCATTGCTTCTTCTGAAGCCAGCTCTAACCTGCAACGTTTTGACGGTATTCGCTATGGCTACCGCGCAGAAGGTATTGAAAATCTAGAAGATGTCTATGTCAAATCTCGCAGTGAAGGCTTTGGTGAAGAGGTGAAACGCCGCATCATGCTGGGAACTTTCAGTTTGTCATCTGGTTACTACGATGCTTACTTCAAGAAAGCTGGTCAGGTTCGGACCTTGATTATGCAAGATTTTGCCAAGGTATTTGAAAAATATGACTTGATCTTAGGTCCAACCGCACCAACTGTTGCTTATGATTTGGGTAGTCAAAATCAAGATCCAGTGGCTATGTATCTGGCTGACCTTTTGACCATTCCAGTCAATCTGGCTGGCCTACCGGGCATTTCAATCCCAGCTGGCTTTGCAGATGGTCTTCCTGTCGGCCTGCAGTTGATTGGTAACCACTTCGATGAAGCGACTATCTATCAGGCAGCCGCAGCATTTGAAGCAACGACTGACTACCACAAACAGCAGCCAGTTATCTTTGGAGGTGAAAAATAATGAACTTTGAAACAGTTATCGGACTGGAAGTCCATGTTGAATTGAAGACCAATTCAAAAATTTTCTCTCCGGCTCCAGCTCACTTCGGTGAAGATCCAAATGCCAACACCAATATCATTGACTGGTCCTTCCCAGGTGTTTTGCCTGTTATGAACAAGGGTGTTATTGACTATGGTATCAAGGCTGCTCTGGCTTTGAACATGGATATTCACCAGAAGATGCACTTTGACCGCAAGAATTACTTTTATCCGGACAATCCAAAAGCCTATCAAATTTCTCAGTTTGATGAGCCGATTGGCTACAATGGCTGGATTGAGATTGAGCTAGAAGATGGCACGACCAAGAAAATCCGTATCGAGCGGGCCCACTTGGAAGAAGATGCCGGAAAGAATACCCATGGCAGCGATGGTTACTCTTATGTGGACCTCAACCGTCAAGGGGTGCCGCTGATTGAGATTGTATCGGAAGCAGATATGCGCAGTCCAGAAGAAGCTTATGCCTATCTGACTGCCCTCAAGGAAATCATCCAGTACACGGGTATTTCGGATGTCAAGATGGAAGAGGGCTCCATGCGGGTGGACGCCAATATTTCTATCCGTCCTTACGGACAGGAAGAGTTTGGTACTAAGACTGAGCTGAAAAACCTTAACTCCTTCAACTTTGTCCGTAAGGGTCTGGCATTTGAGGAAAAACGCCAGGCTGAAATCCTGCGCAGTGGTGGTCAAATCCGTCAGGAAACCCGTCGTTATGACGAAGCAACTGGCGAAACTCTGCTCATGCGGGTTAAGGAAGGTTCAGCGGACTACCGTTACTTCCCAGAGCCTGATCTGCCAATCTTTGAGATTGAGGATGCTTGGATTGAGCAAGTACGCAGTAGTCTGCCTGCCTTTCCAAAAGAGCGCCGGGCTAAGTATATGGGCGACTACGGTCTGTCTGACTACGATGCCAAGCAGCTGACCGCGACCAAGGCTGTGTCAGACTTCTTTGAAGCAGCTGTTGCGGCAGGCGCTGACGCCAAGGCTGTCTCTAACTGGCTCCAAGGAGAAGTGGCTCAATACCTCAATGCCGAAGGCAAGACTATCTCTGATATTGAGCTGACACCTGAGAACCTGACTGAGATGATTGCTCTGATTGCAGACGGAACGATTTCCTCTAAGATTGCTAAGAAGGTCTTTGTTCATCTGGCCAAAAATGGCGGTTCTGCTAAAGAATATGTACAGAAAGCAGGCCTGATTCAAATCTCAGACCCTGCCCAGCTTCTTCCAATCATCCAAGAAGTATTTGCCAACAATGAAAAAGCCATCAATGACTATAAGGGCGGCAACAAGAATGCGGCTAAGTCCCTAATCGGCCAGCTCATGAAGGCAACCAAGGGCCAAGCCAACCCACAAGTAGCACAAAAACTGCTCAATGAAGAGTTGGAGAAACTATAGAAATAAGTAGAAAACCAGTCGAGAGGCTGGTTTTTGTTGTGGAAAATAAAATATGCTAAAATATAAAAAAAGCATGGGAGCAATAAGGATGAAACAACTTTCAAAAATAATAATTCTCCTACTAGGTGGATTATTAATAATGGTAGGATTGAGCGCCTGAGGAGAGAAAATACCAGAAAATCGCACAAAAGAACAGTACGAGTTGGAGAAAGAGTTTCAGCCACTGTTTGACTTTTTAGCGGAAGAAGAGAAGGATTTGTCAAATGTGAAAATTTATAATAGCTCAATTTACATAACTGATAGAAAAACAAAAACGACAGAAAGTCGCAGTATTCGCTTTGAGAATCTTGGCACAGAAATTTCTGGAGAATACAAAATAGAAGATGGTAAAAATGAGAAACGAATTCCCGTTACTTTTCAAAGTGGTAAAATAATTTATAAGAATAATGTTGAAGAATCCGAAAAATATAATATAGATATTTTTAATTTGCAACTTACGTCAAAATTTTTTTCAACTCTTCCGATATCTGATTTCATGGCTAATCATCCCGAAACTTACATGAAGCGCATTGATCATAGAGTTAAAGATAATTATGAATTCTTTAACAATCTAAAAAAGAGATATGGTTTTGTTGAAAAATGTCATGTTGATGTTAATGTTATTATTAATGGACATGGAGATTATGAGCTTCAAATAGAATTTATAGATTCAAATAAGATAGCTACTATAACTCATTCTATTGTTTTAGAGGAGAGTGCTCATAAAAATGCTATAAATGATTATAAGGGCGGCAATAAGAACGCGGCCAAGTACCTTGATTGGTCAGTTGATGAAGGTCACTAAGGGGCAAGACAACCCACAAGTAGCACAAAAACTACTCAATGAAGAGTTGGAGAAACTTTAGAAATCAGTAGAAAACCAGCCGTGAGGCTGATTTTTTATGAGAAAATGAAATAGATGGCAGAATCTTCATAGGGTTATCATTAGGTAAGAAATTAATGAAATATACATCTTCTAAAAATAAAATGGAAGGTATTTCTATAATTGACACTTTTGTCATAGAAAAGACAATAAAGAATATTATAGAAAAGCTATTGATAAATCAGCAGATTTTTTATCTAAAATATGTTAAAATACAAAAAAAGTATAGGAGCTATACTATGAAACAATTCTTTAAAATAATTATTTTACTACTAGGAGGATTATTGATAATGCTTGGATTAAGTGCATGTGGAGAGAGGATTCCAGAAAACCGTACAAAAGAACAGTACGAGTTAGAGAAGGAGTTTCAGCCACTTTTTGACTTTTTAGCGGAAGAAGAAAAAGATTTGTCAAATGTAAAATTATATAGCAGTAAAATTTTTATGATGGATGAAAATGCTGATAGTAAAATATCAAGGAGTGTTTATTTAAAACCTGATAATACGGGAGAGTATGTAATTGAACAAGGGGGACAAACTACGGAGTTTCATGTTCAGTATAATAACAGAGAATTACAATATGATAAGGAAGTACCTCAAGAGTATGATTTAGAGGTTTTAAATCTGGAATTAGAGCCTGAATTTTTCCAAGAACTATCTATTTTTGATTACATGACCAAACATCCTGGTACAGGTATGAAACGGATTGATTATAATATTGTAGATGCAAGTAAATATTTTAATAATTTAAAAGAAAAGTATGGATTAAAAAAAGATTGTTCAACCTCTGTTGATGTGATGATTAATAGCGAGGGTCATTTTGAGCTTATACTAGAATTCTCTGACGAAGAACGATTACTTGTAATTACGAATTCAATTGTGATAGATATGGAGTGATAAATGAATACAAAAGAAATTATAGAAAGACGTGTGGATGTTTCAGCAGATATTTCTTATTATGTCTATAAATTTGAAAATGCGTACACAGATGAATTGAAAAAAGTTGAAAATGGTAAAAGTCATTTATCAGACAGTCAAATTAAGGAACAAGCAATAGAAGCAACTAAAGCTGTTATTAGTGAAGGGGAAAAAGAATTATCTATCAATAAAAACATAGAAATCACCCATGCTATGTATGACCAAGACACTGGTGTTGCGGCAATCGCAGTTAAAGATAAGGTTACAGAAGAGACATATATAGCTTTTGCAGGGACAAATGCTGGAGCAGATGGATGGTCTGATATTCTTTCGGATGCTTCTATTGGATTCAATAATTCTCTGCATTTGAAAAAACGAGGAGATGTTGCAGTCGGATTTTACGATCAGGTTGAACGATCAGGTGCGAACATCACTCTAGGGACTGGACATTCTTATGCTGATTTTTTAGCCAGTCGTATGGCGATGGAGCGACAAGTTCCCTATATGCTAGCTTATCAGGGAGCCCCTCAGTCTGTAAACGGGCAGTCTTTCTATCAAGATAATTATGGAAAATTTAAATTGATTATGGATAAGGAAGATTTAGACTTTCATGTTCAGCAAGAAAAGAAAGAAGCTACCAGAGTTCGCAAACTCCTTGAAGGTTATAAAGGATATGCAATGACTTTTTCCTCCACCCGCGATGCCTTGACAAATATAACTTGGGAACAATCTTCTCAAGAAATTTCTTTCGGAGGAAAAGTTCATAATTCTTTTATTGATGGTGTAGCTAATGTCATACTACCACCGGGGAGAGCTATTACAGGGATTACAATGGATACGCAGTACTTGGGTAAAGTTGTTGCTATTGATATTCCTATTCCTCATGATATGGATAAATATCGCAAGAGCAAAGAAGCAATGAAATATTCAAGACAAGTTGTTTTAGAGTCTATTTATGGTGTTGACTTAGATCAAGATGGAAATCTTGAATTTGCTGTTTCTCCTGATAAATTAACAAATCAAAGCCTCATTCCTGCCTTTGCAGGGAGCGAGACGATTCTTCTAGATATCGATGCTATGAGGGTATTAACTAATAATTTAGCTACTTGCTTTTCACAAGTTGGCGAATTGCAAGAATTAACTCAAAAAGCCATCTTAGCCAACGAGGAGGTCTTACTTAATCTTTCAAATAGACGAAATAATTTAAAAGGTAAAATTGCTAGTCATTTAGAAAATATTAATCTTGTTGAAGCAGTCAAAAAATTGGATAAGGCATATTCAAATCTTGATGATGTAGAAGAGAATGTTCAAAGGATTGCTAGCTATAGTACGGGAGATTATTTGTGTAAATTTGATAACCTAGGGACTAGTATGCTTTACGATTATTATGATGAAGCTGGTAATGGATGGGACAATTATGCTGTGGTACATAAACTAGAGGAAGTTATTCTAGCGGCTTATCAAATGAAGAGTGATATTGAAACTAATGCTAGTATTTCTACTGGTTAAACTGTAAAAGATGGAATGTTTGGTCTATCTAGTAAGACAAATATCGCTAAAAAAGGTGAAAATCTTTTAAACTCTTTTGAAAGCATGATTGAAGAAAGTACTTCTGGTCTTGATAAACGCTCTCAGTTTGGGGACGGTATTCCGCAAGCTGTGCAAGAAATTTTGCGAGTTATTCATCAAAATTTGCAGACGATTTCTGCCTGTGTTCTTTATATGCAAAATGTATCTGATAGCATTAGAGCTACTATGGAAGCCACAGATACCAAGTTAGCTACTCTTATTCAAGAAATGGATTTTAGTCATATCCCTGAAGTAAGCGCTACAGTAGCAAAGGATTACAACACGTATCTTGAAGAGAGTGGAATTTTTGATGACCGAGATGTTATCAGCGCTTTTGATAATCAGATTGATGTTAAAGCTCAGAAGCTTGCGCAAGAGATGTCTGCTGCATTTAATGTTTACCTTGATGAATCAAATGAAATTATAGCTGAAACGAATCGTAAAGTAGAAAGTTTGAAAGATTCTTGTAAAGATATAAGTATGGATTTCCCTAAAAGAATATACTATAAAGGCCGATTTGAAGCTAAGAAAGAAAAGAAGTTTTATGGTATTTTAAGAGATCAAATTTCTGTTTCTGGGACTATTACAGGTGTACAGAGTTCAATGGGGACGATTGATACAAAGTTAACAGAAGCAGCAACGACTATTAATACAGTTATCAGCATGTTAGGTGGTTTTTACCAACCGTTTAGGGATGGTATGGAGGATGCTTTCTATGGAACAGTAAATCTAACAGGTATCGTTCGTTCTCAAAAAGCGGTTGGTGCTGTCTTATCCACTATGGTCGCTAGGTTTATTCAGTTCCAAAGTCAACTTTCTACTTTCGCATCAGGATATGCAATAGATGCTTTTTCTGAAAAGTTATCAACCACTGTTAAAGTTATGACTAACGTTTCTCATGTTATTGACGATTGTTTTGGCGATGAATAGCTTAGTATTTTTAAATATCATAGCCTTTTATTTCGTCTTTCCTTTAGCCATCAGTTATGTTAAAATAATTAAAAAAACAAAGGAGTCTTTTATGTCGGAAATCAAAGTGAAACGTGGGACAGGTTTTGTAGGAATTATTGGAAAGTTTCCAATCTTTATCAATGATCAGAAAGTTGGCGCAATTAAGAATGGTGATGAGGCTGTCTTCCCTATTGAGGGGGAAGAAGCTGTTGTTCGTGTGGGAGCAGCTCCTATGAAAACCAAGCCAGTGACAGTTAAAGCAGGACAAACCTTGCTGATTGAAACAAATTTTACTAATTTTTCTATTTGTTTAGGAACTTTAGTGGTTGCTTTTCTATTTGGCGGATTGCTCCGTGCGATACTCTTGATTCTTTATATTGTTTTAATGTTTCTTTTTCCGTTTTACTCGGCTAGAATTGCAGAATAAGTCTATGACCAGCTGATGCTGGTTTTTTGTATGATTTTTTTTGAAAATGTAGCTAATCTTTTGACAAGATTTCTGAAAGGGTTTACAATTAAACTAACAAATTATAAAGCGAGGTATGTTTATGGCAAAAATGAATGCTGCGCGTTGGTATGGCGCTAAAGATGTTCGTATTGAAGAAGTGGATGTACCGGAAGTCCAACCGCATCAAGTCAAAATTGCGGTCAAGTATACAGGAATCTGTGGTACTGACTTGCATGAATATCTGGACGGACCGATTTTTATTCCGACGGAAACAGAGCATGTCTACTCTGGCCAGAAAGCGCCTGTAACTTTGGGGCATGAGTTTGCTGGGGAAATTGTTGAGGTCGGCAGTGCTGTGACACGGGTCAAAGTTGGCGATCGGGTAACAGTTGAGCCTATTTTAGCGAAGCATAATCTTGTCGGTGATTATAATCTGGACCCTAATCTAAACTTTGTCGGTTTGGCGGCAGACGGTGGTTTTGCCAAATACTGTGTTTTGGACGGAGACATTGTTCACAAAGTTCCAGACAGCCTTAGCTATGAGCAGGCAGCCTTGACAGAACCTGCTGCTGTGGCTGTTTACGCGGTCCGTCAGTCAGCTCTTAAGACGGGCGATACAGCAGTTGTCTTCGGTTTGGGACCAATCGGGCTCTTGATTATTGAGGCTTTGCGGGCAGCCGGTGCCTCTAAGATTTATGGTGTCGAGTTATCTCCAGAACGCCAAGCCAAGGCAGAGGAGCTTGGGGCGATTATTGTGCGACCAGAAGAAGGCGAAGACGTGGTGGCTGCTATTCATCGTTTAACTGGTGGCGGAGCAGATGTGTCTTATGAAGTGACTGGAGTGCCGGTTGTGCTGGGACAAGCTTTAGCTGCTGTCCACAAGGCTGGAGAATGTATGGTTGTTTCTATCTGGGAACGAGAAGCTAGCATCAACCCTAATGAATTTGCCATTCAAGAAAAATCGCTTAAGGGTATTATCGCCTATCGGCATATTTTCCCTAAGGTGCTGGAACTGATGGAGCAGGGCTATTTCTCTGCAGACAAGCTTGTGACCAAGAAGATTAAGCTAGAGGATATTGTGCAAGAAGGCTTTATCGAGCTGACTCAGGACAAGGCGCAGATCAAGATTTTGGTATCGCCAGAATAAAATCTTTGCTTAATCATGAGACGAAAATCAGTCAAAACTGGCTGATTTTTCTTTATGGTTTGTGCTGTAATAAGTAAAGATTTAGAAAGAGGTTGGGATGTCAAAAGTTTTGAAAGGTTCATTCCATATTTTTCTGAAAGTCGCTTTAAGCTGATTCCTTGTTTTCTTAGTTCATAGATTCGAACTTTATCCTCATAAGTTAGTTTCATTTAAAAACCCCCCACAAGTTAGATTTTTTCTGTCTAACTTTTGGGGTGCGGTGCAATTCAACTTCTTTTTATTTGGAGACCATTTTCCAGAAAAAATCAATGATATAAGTCAGTCCGTAGGTATAGATGACGAGGGTGATGGGCTTGCAGAGAAGGATAATCAGCATGTACTTTTTGAAAGTCATCTTGGTCAGGGCGGCCAGCATGCAGAGAAAGTCGGCTGGACTGATAGGCCAAATCATCATGAAAATAAAGAAGCGTTCAAAGCGATTACCCTTATCCAGCCAGCCGATATATTTATCATAGGTGCGCTTGCTGACGACAGACTGGACAAAAGCCGGACCGTAGGTGCGCGCCAGATAAAATATCAAGGCGCAGCCAATGACAATGCCGATATAGTTATATATGGTGCCGACGATATGGCCGTAAATGAAAACTCCAGCGACAGAGGTCAGGGCGCCGGGGATAATGGGCACAACCGTCTGTAGAATTTGCAGAAAGATAAAGAGGGGTGGTCCCCAGATGCCTGCCTGCTGGATAAAGGCTGAGAGAGTTTCCTTGGACTGGAGGATGCCAGCGAAATAGGCCCAGATGCAAAAAGCCACCGTTCCTAAAGCGCCAATGGCGGACGACCAGTTGATAATCTTTTGCAAAAGAGGAGAAACAGCCTGCATCTGCCTGTTTTTTTCTGCCATACAAACCTCCAGAACATTTATACTATCACTACTATATCATCTTTTGCCCTTTTTGTAATCTTTGAGGCTGTAAGTGCCAAAAAGCCCATTTTATGCTATAATAATGAGAATACGAATTTTTGGAGAGAGATGTGGCGATTGAAGATTATATGCCGGACTTTGCAGTTGAGGCAGTTTACGATTTGACAGTAGAGAGTTTGAAAAAACAGGGGATTAAAGCAGTTTTGGTGGATTTGGATAATACCCTGATTGCTTGGAATAATCCTGACGGGACCCCAGAGATGAAGAAGTGGCTTCATGATTTGCGGGACGCGGGCATTCGGATAATCGTGGTGTCTAATAATAACCAAAAACGGGTTAAGCGGGCTGTTGAAAAGTTTGAAATTGACTATATCTACTGGGCCATGAAACCCTTCACTTGGGGAATTGACCGGGCGCTCAAGCTTTTTCATTTTAAAAAAAAGGAAGTGGTCATGGTGGGCGATCAGCTCATGACGGATATTCGAGCTGCTCATCGGGCCGGGATTCGTTCGATTTTGGTCAAACCACTGGTCGAGCACGACTCTATCAAGACCCAGATCAATCGGGCGCGTGAACGCCGAGTGCTCAAGAAAATTACTGAAAAATACGGTCCAATTCAATACAAAAAAGGAATTTAAGCATGGAAGAACTTCTCTGTATCGGCTGCGGAGCCCCTATTCAGACAGAAGAGAAGGGCAAGCTGGGCTACACGCCTCAGTCAGCTCTAGAAAAAGGCTTGGAGACAGGTGAACTCTATTGTCAGCGCTGTTTCCGCCTGCGCCATTATAATGAAATCAGCGATGTCCAGCTGACGGATGATGACTTTCTGCGGCTTCTGCATGAGGTTGGAGATAGCGACGCTTTGGTCGTCAATGTTGTCGATATTTTTGACTTTAATGGATCGGTCATCCCTGGCCTGCCTCGCTTTGTCGCTGGAAACGATGTTCTCTTGGTTGGGAATAAAAAGGACATTCTGCCAAAGTCGGTCAAGGATAGCAAGGTGACCCAGTGGCTGACGGAGCGGGCTCACGAAGAAGGCCTGCGTCCAGTCGATGTGGTATTGACTTCTGCTCAGAACAAGCAGGCCATCAAGGACTTGATTGACAAGATTGAGCATTGCCGCAAGGGACGTGACGTTTATGTGGTCGGCGTGACTAATGTAGGCAAGTCCACTCTGATTAACGCCATTATTCAGGAAATCACGGGCGATAAGGATATTATTACGACTTCGCGCTTTCCGGGCACAACTTTGGATAAAATCGAGATTCCTTTGGCAGATGGCAGTCATATCTATGATACGCCGGGCATTATCCATCGTCACCAGATGGCTCACTATCTTTCTGCTAAGAATCTCAAATATATCAGTCCCAAAAAGGAAATCAAGCCCAAAACCTACCAGCTTAATCCAAATCAAACCCTCTTTTTGGGTGGTCTAGGCCGTTTCGACTTTGTGGCAGGTGACAAGCAAGGCTTCACGGCTTATTTTGACAATGAGCTTAAGCTCCACCGGACCAAGTTGGAAGGTGCTAGCGATTTTTATGACAAGCATGTCGGCGGTCTCTTAGTGCCGCCAGTTGGCAAGGAAAAGGAAGAATTTCCAACCTTGGTCAAGCATGAATTTACCATCAAGGACAAGACGGATATCGTTTTCTCTGGTCTGGGCTGGCTTCGCGTCAGTGGACCTGCCCGAGTAGCTGGTTGGGCGCCAGAGGGTGTAGCGGTTGTCACTCGGAAAGCTATTATATAATACTCAAGAAACCAAGGGGAATAGATCTCCTTAAAATAAGGAAGGAAAAGGCCATGAACAGTGGGGAGCAAAGCGAATCCTAGCTGTCTCAAGCCTTATAGAAGAACATGACACTAACATCAAAACAACGGGCCTTTCTCAACAGTCAGGCACATAGTCTCAAACCGATCATTCAGATTGGGAAAAATGGACTTAATGACCAAATCAAAACCAGCGTCCGTCAGGCACTGGACGCACGAGAACTGATCAAGGTTACGCTCTTGCAGAATACGGATGAGAATATCCACGAGGTCGCGGAGATTTTGGAAGAAGAAATCGGAGTGGATACGGTGCAGAAGATTGGCCGGATCTTGATTCTCTACAAGCAGTCCAGCAAGAAGGAAAATCGCAAACTTTCTGTCAAAGTCAAGCAAATTTAAAAAAATTTCTGTGGAGATGTCAGCCTATGGCTATTGAATTACTGACCCCCTTTACCAAGGTGGATTTAGAACCAGAAGTTAAAGATAAAAAACGCAAGCAGATTGGCATTTTAGGTGGGAATTTCAATCCTGTCCACAATGCTCATTTGGTCGTGGCAGATCAGGTCCGCCAACAGTTGGGCTTAGATCAGGTCCTGCTCATGCCAGAGTACGAGCCGCCCCATGTGGACAAGAAAGAAACCATCGATGAAAGGCATCGGCTGAAAATGTTGGAGCTGGCTATTGAGGGCATTGCAGGATTAGGGATTGAAACCATTGAGCTGGAGCGCAAGGGAATTTCCTATACCTACGACACCATGAAGCTCCTGACAGAGCAGCATCCAGATACGGACTATTACTTTATCATCGGTGCAGATATGGTGGACTATCTTCCTAAGTGGTACCGGATTGATGAGCTGGTTGAGCTGGTTCAGTTTGTCGGTGTTCAGCGACCGCGCTACAAGGCGGGGACTTCTTACCCTGTCATCTGGGTAGATGTACCGCTTATGGATATTTCCTCCAGCATGGTGCGGGATTTTCTGGCTCAGGGACGGACTCCTAATTTCCTGCTGCCTCAGCCGGTCTTAGACTATATTAAGAAAGAAGGGCTTTATCTATGACCTATGAAAGCTATATCAGTATGAGTCGTGAAGCCTTACTGGCTAAGATGGAAACTGTTATGCCCGAGAAACGCCTGCGGCATTGTCTGGGTGTGGAAAAGGCTGCTCGAGAATTAGCGGAGCGCTTCGGTCTTGACGTCGAAAAAGCGGGTTTGGCAGGACTTCTACACGACTATGCCAAAAAGGTCTCGGATGAGGATTTCCTATCCTTGATTGACAAATACAAGCTGGATCCTGACCTGAAAAACTGGGGCAATAATGTCTGGCATGGCATGGCGGGCATTTACAAGATTCAGGAAGATTTGGGAGTGAAAGATACTGAGATTCTGCGAGCCATCGAGGTTCATACAGTGGGCAGTGGCACCATGTCTGAGCTGGACAAGGTGGTCTATGTCGCTGACTATATCGAGCAAAACCGGGACTTTCCGGGAGTTGACAAGGCCAGAGAGCTGGCTCAGCGCTCACTCAATCAAGCTGTGGCCTATGAAACAGCAAGGACTGTGGAGCATCTAGCCCATAAGAAGATGCCCATCTATCCGCAGACCTTGGAGACCTACAATGCCTTTGTAGGGTATTTGAAGGAAATAGAAGAATGAAAACAGCTCTAATCATTATAGATGTACAAAATATCTTAGTGGAAACAGGTTTTCAGTCTGATAAAATGATGGATAAAATTTCCTTTCTGCAGCATCAGGCTAGGAGTAAAGGTGTCGAAATTATCTATATTCAGCATATGGAAAATCCAGAAGACAGTGCATTGGAAGATTGGCAGTTGTCTCCTCTCTTAAATCGGAAGTCAGATGAAAAGGTCTTTCAGAAGAAGTATAATAGTATATTTAAAGAGACAGGTTTGAAGGATTACTTGGATAAAGAAGATATTGGTCGTCTAGTTTTATGTGGAATGCAGACAGAATATTGTGTAGATGCATCGGTTAAAGTTGGATTTGAATTTGATTATAAACTCGTCATTCCAGAGGGTGCTTTTACAACTTTTGATGGAGAAGACGCTTCGGCAGAAAAAATAAATACTTTTTACCAAAAAATTTGGGACAGACGT
This sequence comes from Streptococcus sanguinis, assembly GCF_013343115.1. Classification (NCBI taxonomy): domain Bacteria; kingdom Bacillati; phylum Bacillota; class Bacilli; order Lactobacillales; family Streptococcaceae; genus Streptococcus; species Streptococcus sanguinis. Next base: position 1,543,415 of record NZ_CP054570.1, on the reverse strand, counting down.
TTTGTGGATGTTCTAGATTACAAAAACATTTTTAATTAAAGAGGAACTATGAAAGAACAAGAATTATTGGAACTGGTCGTGAAAGCGGCCGATGAAAAGCGTGCAGAAGATATTGTGGCGTTGGACTTGCAAGGTCTGACTACTGTGACAGATTATTTTGTTATCGTCAGCTCGATGAACAGTCGTCAGCTGGATGCAGTCGCTGAAAATATCCGTGAGAAAGCTGCGGCGGCGGGTGTTTCTGCTGGTCATGTTGAGGGAGACGCAGCTGGCGGCTGGGTGCTCTTAGACTTGGGCGGCATCGTTGTCCATGTCTTTTCTGAGGAAATGCGGGCGCATTACAATCTGGAAAAACTCTGGCACGAAGCGACTGGTGTGGATGTTGCAGTCTTATTGGAAGAAAAAAACAAGTGATTTTTTGCCCTTAGGCAGAAAGCAGAATTTAGCTCAGTCAGCCTGCTGGCTGGGCTATTTTTGAAAGGAAAAGTATGGCAACTTATGAAACCTTCGCGTCGGTTTACGATGCGATTATGGATGATTCTTTGTATGAGAAGTGGACAGATTTCAGCCTGCGTCATTTTCCCAAGGATAAGAAAAAGCTGCTGGAGTTGGCCTGTGGTACGGGCATTCAGTCCATTTATTTTAAGCAAGCTGGTTTTGATGTAACGGGGTTGGACCTTAGTCAGGAAATGCTGGATTTGGCGGAGAAACGTAGCAGAGAGGCCGGTTTGGATATTCCCTTTATCCAGGGCAATATGCTGGATTTGAGTGGCGTCGGTCAGTTTGATTTGGTGACTTGTTATTCGGACTCGATTTGCTATATGGAAGACGAAGTCGATGTCGGTCAGGTTTTCATTCAAGTCTACCAGCATCTAAATGAGGGCGGTCGTTTTATCTTTGACGTGCACTCGATTTACCAGATTGACGAGGTTTTTCCTGGCTATTCTTATCATGAAAATGCTGAAACCTTTGCTATGGTCTGGGATTCTTATGCGGACGAACCGCCTCATTCCATCGTGCATGAGCTGACCTTCTTTGTCCAAGACGAAGATGGGCGCTTCACGCGCCATGATGAGGTGCATGAGGAGCGGACCTATGAGATCCTGACCTATGATATCTTGCTGGAGCAGACTGGCTTTAAGAATGTCAAGGTTTATGCGGACTTTGAGGACAAGGAGCCGACTGACAAGAGCGTTCGTTGGTTCTTTGTGGCGGAGAAATGAGATGACAGTTACCGGTATTATCGCAGAGTTTAATCCTTTTCATAATGGGCACAAATATCTGCTGGAGCAGGCTGCTGGTCTGAAAATTATCGCTATGAGTGGTAATTTTGTTCAGCGAGGGGAGCCGGCTATCGTGGATAAGTGGACTCGGGCACAGATGGCTTTAGAAGCGGGAGCGGATTTGGTCCTTGAGCTGCCTTTCTTGGTCAGCGTTCAGGCGGCAGACTTTTTCGCTAAGGGGGCAGTAGATATTTTAGAGAGACTGGGCATCGAACAGCTGACTTTTGGAACTGAGGAAGTGCTGGATTATGAGAGTATTTCCAAGGTCTATGGTGAAAAGGCAGAGCAGATGGAGGCTTATCTGGCTGGCTTGTCTGATTCCCTCTCCTATCCTCAAAAGACTCAGGCTATGTGGCAGGAGTTTGCAGGGCTCAATTTCTCAGGCTCTACGCCCAATCATATCTTAGGCTTGGCCTATGCTAAGGCTGTGGCGGGAAAGGCTATAAAGCTGTGTCCGATTCAACGTCAGGGGGCTGGCTACCATTCCTTGTCAGCTAATCAGGAATTTGCTTCCGCAACTGCCCTTCGTCAGAATCTGGATCAGCCAGACTTTCTCAAGAAATTCACCCCAGCCTATCACTTGCTTGAAACGGCTCCCAAGGTGATCTGGTCGGACTTTTTTCCTTATCTCCGTTACCAGATAGTGACCTGTCCGGATTTAACAGACTTTTATCAGGTCAATCAGGAGTTGGCCGTCAGGATTAGAGTGGCCTTGAAAAGCAGTGAGACCATAGAAGATCTAGTTGAGCAGGTAGCAACCAAGCGCTATACCAAGGCTAGGGTTCGGCGTCTGCTGACCTATATCCTAGTCGGAGCTAGGCAAGAAGAGTTGCCGTCTGGCATCCATATTTTAGGTTTTTCCGAGCAGGGGCGCCAGCATTTGTCCAAACTTAAGGGAAAAGTTGAATTGGTCAGCCGTATCGGCAAGGAACCGTGGGATAGTCTAACCCAGAAGGCCGACAAGGTCTATCAGCTAGGCAATCCTGCACTTACGGAACAGAATTTTGGACGGGTTCCGATTATGAAAGACAAGTAAGGCTGAATATTCAGCCTTTTTGCTTTGTTTGCGACGGTAAATAAAAAATGGTATAATAAACAAATAAACTTGTTTTTGCTAAGGAGCATAATTTGCTTTTTAGTGGTTTGACTGTAGGTATGAAAGCTAACATTTGGTTAATAAAACTTTGCTGGGCTTGATTGAATGATTATCTTTTATATCCATGTCTCAAAGGAGGAAGACTCATGAAATTCAAAAAGATTACCTTTATGGCCCTTACAGCCTTGCTTACGCTTAGTTTAGGGGCTTGTAGCTTAATTGGGCAGAAGCATTCTCAAAAGAATCAGGGTGGAACTGAGAATAGCTCCCGTGAGAGCCAAAAGAATACTTCTTCTGATGATATTGAAGAACTCTTGGAGAAAGCAGAAACTGCGAATGAAGATCTAACTTCAATGAAAATGAAGGTGAAATTATCTATCACTGTTGATGGTTCCAATAAAACTCAAACGATGAGCGGGGATCTTCTCTATGATAAAAGCACGGATGAGCTGGCCAAGGGGCATTTAATCATAGATGGAAAAGAGAGCGGTCAGGAGAGTTATCAAGAAGCGATTATGCCAGGCGGAGAGAATAAACTTTTGTATACTCGTTCTTCTAAAAATGGAACATGGACTAAGCAAGAAATGGGAAGCGGGGCAGATTATTATGTTCAGCCCGATTATTTCAAACTCATGGATGGCTTTTATCAAATGGCTGATGATGTCACTGTAAAGGAAAGCGGTGATGAATATGTCTTTAAATTAAGCAGTAAAAATGCTGACTTGCTGGGGCTCTTTGGTGAAGAATTCAAACTAGAGCTGACAGGTGTTACTCAGGCTGATATGGATAAAACGTTAGAAGTACGCTTGGATAAAAAGACCTTATTCTTAAAAGACTTTAAGCTAGGTCTATCTTATAAAGGTGAAGAAGGTAGTTTGGATGTTCAAACAGATACTCAATATTCTGACTGGAATAAGGTAGAGGAAGATGAGTTTAAGGCGCCTCAGTAAAGCATAAGCAAAACTATTAGCTGAGAAAGAAAGGAAAAGTCATGCCTTTATTGTTTGCTTTTCGCTACCGTAGAGGACTCTATTTGACCATAGTCATCTTGGCATCTGTTTTTTTAGCCTTAAGCCTTATTTTCGGAACTTTAGCTTACTTTATACTATTTTCTTTCGAAAAGGCTATGCCTGGAGCAGGAATACGCTCGTTCAGTTTGCCTTTTATACTTGCTTTTTTCATGACTGCTGTAGTCGAAATCTTTGCAATAGTTCATGCGGGACGCAAGCTGAGTAAAAAGTGCTTTGTTCTTGCGGGAACAGAATGGGGCTTGACCGTGCGAGGAGCTTTCTTGAAAGAGCATAGCTTTGCTTGGAATCAGCTGGAAAGTGTCTTTTACCGGCCGGCTTGGGGAAGAACTTCTGATGGGCAGGCTTCTTTTCGACTGGGAGTCAGGTACTATCGGAGAGACTACCTATATGTCAAGCCTTATCATGGCAAGTCCGTTCGAGTAGATGTCACTTTTTTAGATGGCCGAATAGAGGATGTTTTTGCCTGTTTAAGCAGATGCAAACCGGATTTGCCTATTGTGAAAAATTATCAGTGATATTTTTGATGGATTTCGGTAAAGGTCCGCTATGACAGACCTGCTAGTTTCAGGAAATAGAATTTACCGTCCAGTTGCTGTGTTAGCGGCTGGATTTTTTATGGAATAGAAATAGGTGTAAAGTTAAAGAAACCAAGCTGGTTCTTCTAAAAGCTATCATTTTTTCTTAGTGATTTTTCTGATTCCCTGTGTTATAATAAGAAAGATTAAAAATGTAATTTATCAAAAGGAGAATCTCCAATGGGACGTAAATGGGCCAATATTGTGGCAAAGAAAACGGCCAAAGACGGCGCAAACTCAAAAGTGTATGCTAAGTTTGGTGTAGAAATCTATGTAGCGGCTAAAAAAGGTGATCCAGATCCAGAGTCTAACACAGCTTTGAAATTTGTTATTGACCGAGCTAAGCAGGCTCAGGTGCCGAAGCATGTTATTGACAAAGCTATTGATAAGGCAAAAGGAAACACCGACGAAACCTTTACTGAAGGCCGCTATGAAGGATTTGGGCCAAACGGTTCTATGCTGATTGTCGATACTCTGACTTCAAATGTCAATCGGACTGCAGCCAATGTCCGTGCTGCTTTTGGTAAAAATGGCGGTAATATGGGAGCTAGCGGCTCTGTATCCTATTTGTTTGATAATAAAGGTGTGATTGTCTTTGCGGGTGACGATGCCGACAGCGTCTTTGAACAGCTGCTGGAAGCGGATGTGGATGTTGATGATGTTGAAGCAGAAGAAGGAAGCATCACTGTCTATACAGCGCCAACTGACCTTCACAAGGCTATCGTGGCTCTGCGTGAATCTGGCATTCAAGAATTCCAAGTAACCGAACTAGAAATGATTCCTCAGTCCGAAGTAGAGTTGACTGGTGACGATCTGGAAACTTTTGAAAAACTTTATAGCGTTTTAGAAGACGATGAAGATGTCCAAAAAATCTATACGAATGTAGATGGATTCTAAAGATACTTGACCTGTAGTTGGAGCTACAGGTTTTTCTGTAATGAGAAGTATCAAACTGTATTTACCAATGCAGCTAAGTATGGTAAAGTACAAAAGTCATAGTACAAAAATTAGAGGGCTGATTATTGATTATTTGCTCTCTATTTTTGTTTCTGCGTCCAGCTTTGTGCTATACTGGATGGTAGATAGGTGTATTCGAGTAAAGGAGTCGGCCATGAAAAAATTTTATGATAAACTGATGCAAATGCGGCATTATCTTCATCAGCATCCAGAGCTGTCTGGGCAGGAATTTGAAACGACGGCTTTCCTAAAAGCCTACCTGGAAGATTTGGAGATTAGGATTTTGGAATCTGATCTGAAAACGGGCCTAGTTGCCGAGGTTGGCTCTGGCAAGCCGGTTATTGCCCTGAGGGCTGATATCGATGCTCTGCCCATTTTGGAGCGGACTGGTCTGCCTTACGCCAGTCAGAATTCAGGCGTCATGCACGCTTGCGGCCATGATTTTCATCAGACCAGCCTCTTGGGAGCAGCGGAGCTGCTCAAGGCTATGGAAGATGATTTGAGAGGGACAGTTCGTCTGATTTTTCAGCCGGCTGAGGAAACTTCTCAGGGAGCTAGTCAGGTTCTTGCGACTGGTTTGCTGGACGATGTGTCTGCTATTATCGGCTTTCACAATATGCCCCAGCTTAAGGCGGGGCAGCTGGCACTTAAAGCTGGATCCATGATGGCTGGGGTTGAGAAGTTTAAGGTTGAGGTAGAAGGAGTCAGCAGTCATGCGGCTAGGCCAGATCTGGGGGTTGATACAGTATTGACCTTAACCAGTATGATTCAAAATCTGCAGGCTCTAGTGGCCCGCATAGTGTCTCCTTTTGAAGCAGCTGTCTTATCTGTAACCCATATAGAAGCTGGAGCGACTTGGAATGTACTACCGCAGTCAGGCTTTTTTGAAGGAACCATTCGCAGCTTCAATCCGACCTTGCAGCAGCGTCTCAAGGAAGACTTTGTCCGAATTGTAGAGAATACAGCAGAGAATTTTGGAGCTCAAGTCAGGATTTCTTGGGACCATACACCGCCAGTGACCTATAACGATCCCGAATTGGCCGAGCTGCTCTATGAGCACTCACAGAATCTGGCAGAGGTTCTGCCAGCCAATCCATCCTCGGCTGGAGAAGATTTTGCCTTTTATCAGGAGAAGCTTCCAGGCGTCTTTGCCTTTATCGGCTCAAATGGGGCAGAAAATGCTCCTGACCTCCATCACGACAGCATGATCATTGACGACGAAGCTTTCAAAGTTTCCGTTCCTTACTATGTGGAGAGCGCCCTCTTTCTCCTGCAGCACTACAGGCAGAAAGCTTAAATAATGACTGCCTCAAAGCTGATAAAGAAAAGCTATCACCTCCATAAAAAATATATAATGGTCAAGTTTCTCCTTATTTGATATGATAAAGAAAGACTTTTTAGGAGGAATTCGAAATATGAACCTGAAGAAAACCTTGAAATACTTCTCTCTGGCGGCTGTCAGTGTCTTGGCCATTGGTGCCTTGGTGGCTTGCTCATCATCAAGTAATAAGAAAACAGAGAAAATAAAGGTAGAAGTCGGAACAGTGGGAACGACCAAACCATTTTCATACGAGGATAAAGACGGTAAACTGACTGGCTACGATATCGAAGTCCTTCGTGCTATCTTTAAGGACTCAGACAAGTATGAAGTCAATTTCAATAAGACCAAGTGGGCTTCTATTTTCTCAGGTCTGGACAGCGATCGCTACCAGATCGGTGCCAATAATATCAGCTACTCTGAAGAACGGGCTAACAAATATCTCTATGCTAGTCCATATGCGAAAAATCCAACAGTTTTAGTTGTCCGTAAGGGTGAGGGCATCAAATCGCTGGATGACATTGGCGGCAAGTCTACTGAGGTTGTTCAGGGGACTTCAACAGCTCAGCAACTAGAGGACTATAACAAGGAACATAGCGATAATCCGACAAAAATCAATTATACGGACGGAACCATTCAGCAAATCTTGGCCAATCTGAATGACGGCCGTACGGACTATAAGGTTTTTGAGCGCATAACTGTAGAGTCTATTATCAAAGACCAAGGCTTGAAAAATCTGGAAGTGATTGAGCTTCCAAGCGACCAGCAGCCTTATGTCTATCCGATTATTGCAAGCGGTCAGGAAGACCTGCAAAAATTTGTCAACAAGCGAATCAAGGAACTCTATGAGGACGGTACGCTTGAAAAACTTTCACAAGAATTCTTTGGCGGTTCTTACCTGCCAGATGCAAAAGATATCAAGTAAGAAATCCCATCAAGTTCGGTCTGCATTTGGCTGACTAGACTTTGATACAAGAAATACGATAAGGGCGGGGAAGCTTATTTCCCCAGCCCTTTATCTGCTGTTAATAGGAGTAACGCATGCCTTTCTCAACTGAGACTGAACAAATCAAGAAATTTGAAAACGACGAGGTGGCCCAGCACTATTTTGAAGTGCTGCGAACCTTGATTTCTAAAAAATCAATCTTTGCCCAGCAGATTGGCCTGCAGGAAGTAGCCAACTATTTGGGAGAGATTTTTACAGCTGCAGGTGCCAAGGTCATGATTGACGATAGCTATACTGCTCCATTTGTTTTGGCGGAGTTTCTTTCTTCAAATCCTGCTGCTAAGACCGTTATTTTCTACAACCACTACGATACAGTGCCGGCAGATGATGACCAGCCTTGGACCAATGATCCCTTTACGCTGTCAGTTCATTATGGGGTTATGTATGGGCGAGGAGTGGATGATGACAAGGGGCACATTACTGCTCGTTTGACGGCTGTTCGCAAGTATGTTCGAGAGCACGGTGATTTACCAGTCAATATCATCTTTATGATGGAAGGGGCAGAAGAGTCTGCTTCGACAGACTTGGATAAATATTTGGCCAAGCATCGCAAACGCCTGCAAGGAGCAGATTTACTGGTTTGGGAGCAAGGCAGCCGCAACAATCTAGGTCAGCTGGAAATCTCAGGCGGTAATAAGGGAATTGTTACCTTTGATATGACGGTCAAAAGTGCAGATGTAGACATTCATTCTAGCTTCGGCGGTGTTATCAATTCAGCTTCTTGGTATTTGCTCAATGCTCTATCCAGCTTGCGCAGTCCAGACGGCCGAATCCTGGTTGAGGGTATTCATGAGCAGGTTCAAGAGCCAAATGAACGGGAGCTGGCTCTGATTGAGGAATATGCCCTACGGACTCCTGAAGAACTGAGTCAGGTCTATGGCTTGAAATTGCCGGTTTTGCTGGACGAGCGGAAGGAATTTCTCCGTCGCTTTTACTTTGAACCTTCGCTTAATATTGAAGGCTTCGGATCAGGCTATCAAGGCCAAGGGGTTAAAACCATTTTACCTTCAGACGCCCAGGCCAAGATGGAGGTTCGTCTGGTGCCAGGTCTGGAGCCAGAGGATGTGTTAGACAAGATTCGTCAGCAGCTGGACAAGAATGGCTATCCGGCAGTTGAGCTGACTTATACCTTGGGAGAAATGAGCTATCGCAGCGACATGAGTGCACCTTCCATTCTCAATCTTATCGAGCTGGCTAAAGATTATTATCAAGAAGGCGTCTCTGTACTGCCGACTTCAGCTGGAACTGGTCCGATGCACACGGTCTATGAAGCCTTGGAGGTTCCTATGGCAGCTTTCGGACTTGGAAATGCCAACAGCCGAGACCATGGAGGAGATGAGAATGTGAAAATTGCTGATTACTATACACATATAGAGCTCATTCAAGACTTGATTGGCAGTTACCGTCAAGCTGACTAGCGGGAAAGGAAGGCTTATGCTATACTCTATAAGAAAAGACAAACTGAAGCAGGCTGGTTTCTTTTACCTCTTTTATTTCCTAGCCATGATCTTAGGCGTCTTGGTTGGACTTTTATTTGACCACTCAGGCAATATGTTTTACGCTCCAGCTTTTACAGCTTTCTTTGGCGGAGTTCTGTTCATCTTCTATACTGGGAAAATAAAGACCTTCGGACTAATCAGCGGCCTAGGTTGTCTGCTAGGTCTCTTCTTTCTGCTTAGTCGACATGGCTTTGGGGCATTTCTACCTGGTTTGATTTGTGGTATTTTAGCGGATCTTATAGCTCGGTCAGGCGGCTATCAAAAGACTGTTAGAAGCTTGCTAGCTTTTATGGTTTTCAGCTTTAGCACAGCGGGTCCTATTTTCCTAATGTGGCTGGCGCCCAAGCAGTATGAAGCTAGTCTTCTTGCCAGAGGAAAGACTCAGGCTTATATCGGGCAAGTCATGCTTAAGCCGGAACCCAGCTTAGTCCTCTGGTTTGTAGCTAGCATTTTACTGGGCGCTTTACTTGGAGCCCTGTTAGGAAGGAAGATCCTTAAAGCTAGACATTCCAAGTCAGCTTCGGTCTAAATATCATTGAAAATATAACTAAGGAGAAAACATGAACAATTTACTCGTACTCCAGTCGGACTTTGGTCTGGTAGATGGAGCCGTGTCAGCCATGATCGGAGTGGCCTTAGAAGAATCGCCCACTCTGAAAATTCATCATCTGACTCACGATATCACCCCTTACAATATCTTTGAAGGGAGCTATCGTCTCTTTCAGACGGTTAATTACTGGCCGGCAGGAACGACCTTTGTGTCGGTAGTGGATCCGGGCGTTGGCTCTAAGCGTAAGAGTGTGGTAGCCAAGACTAAAAAAGGACAGTACATCGTCACGCCTGACAATGGTACCCTGTCTTTCATCAAGAAGCATGTCGGCATTGAGGCCATTCGGGAAATTTCTGAAGTGGAAAATCGCCGCAAGGATACGGAGCATTCCTACACTTTCCATGGCCGTGATGTCTATGCCTATACAGGTGCCAAGCTAGCCAGCGGCCATATCAGCTTTGAAGAAGTCGGACCAGAACTCAAGGTCGAAGACATCGTCGAAATTCAGGTAGTTGAGACCACGCTTGCGGAGAATTATGTCAGCGGAGCTATTGATATCCTGGATGTTCGTTTCGGCTCTCTCTGGACCTCTATTACCCGCGAAGAATTCTGCACCTTAAAACCGGAGTTTGGCGACCGATTCGAGGTTACCATCTATAACAATGACATGCTGGTTTATCAAAACCAAGTAACCTATGGCAAGTCCTTTGCGGATGTCCGCATCGGCCAGCCTATCCTCTATATCAACTCCCTCTATCGGGTTGGCTTAGCGATTAACCAAGGTTCCTTTGCTAAGGCTTACAATGTTGGCGTCGGTGCCCAATGGCATATTGAAATCAAGAGAATTGAAAATTAAGGAAGAAGGACATGAGAAATAATACAATCAGAAACGTAGTCGCAACAGGAATTGGAGCTGCCCTATTCGTGGTCATCGGAATGATCAATATTCCAACGCCTGTACCCAATACCAGTATCCAGCTCCAATACCCTCTGCAAGCTCTTTTTAGCGTCATCTTTGGACCAATTGTCGGTTTCCTGATGGGCTTCATTGGCCATGCCATTAAAGACGCTATGAGTGGTGGCGGACTTTGGTGGTTCTGGATTGCTGGCAGCGGAGTCTTTGGTCTATTGGTTGGTTTCTTTAGAAAATTCTTCCAAGTAGAAGATGGCAAATTTGAAGTCAAGGATATTATCCGCTTTAACTTGATTCAGTTTGGAGCCAATGCAATCGCTTGGCTAATCGGCCCGATTGGTGACGTGATTGTGTCTGGCGAGCCGGTCAATAAGGTTATTGCTCAAAGTATTGTAGCGATTCTGGTGAATTCTGCGACAGTAGCAGTCATCGGTACGGTCTTGCTGACTGCTTACGCTCGCACCCGCACCCGCGCAGGAAGTCTGAAAAAGGATTGATTACATCAAAAATTGAAAGATTGGGAGAATTCCCAGTCTTTTTTTGTACAAAATAAAAAACAAAATGTAATTTATATATTGCATTATTTAAAATATATTGTATAATAGACTTATAAAAATGAAGGGAGAAGCGATATGAAAAACATCAAAAATATATATTCACCACTTATTTGGCTTGTTTTGGGTATCATTTTTTTGGTTATAGGACTGAACAATCAAAATCAGACTTTTCTTATTTTTGCTGGCAGTGATATTACAATTGGTTGTGCACTTTTAGGCATAGCAACAAAGAAGAAAAATGATAAGGATGATGACCATGGCAAAAAATCTTAGACTAAAAATGGCACGAGCTGAGCATGATATGACCCAGGGGGACTTGGCAGATGCTATCGGAGTGACCCGCCAGACCATTGGCCTGATTGAGGCAGGTAAGTACAATCCCAGTCTCAGTTTATGCTTAGCGATTTGCAAATGTCTCAATAAGACGCTGGATCAATTGTTTTGGATTGAATAGAGAAAGGACTAGTCATGAAAATTAAACTTATTAAACGACAGATCTTGGACGAGCGGGAAGAGCAGCTGGTTAATAAGGCTGGTATGGAGGCTTTTAGTCTCTTCTTGTATGGTGGTTTAGCCTTATATGCTGGTTCTGTAGCTATGAATGCTAGAGCCATTAACTATCAGCCCTTCTTGGTTTTGATCATTATCGCCTGCTTATATTTCTTCTTTCGGGCTCAGTATCTGGGAGCCAATTATTACAATAGTTTCAGTCTGACTATTTGGGGTATAGCAGCTTGGACGGGGTCTCTAACTCTTTTGATTGCCTGCCAGAATTTCCAACTGAATCATGTTATTTATCATAACAGTGTTTTTCACCCCATGTTTCTATTTGTTATTTTTATTACGTTTGTCATTCACTTTCCCTTTATGCTGCTGGTCAATATTTTCTTGGAGTATATAAATAAATGGCAGAAAAAGCGCTTTGAGAAGTATTTGGATCAATTGGAAGAAGAGTGATAACTTGTCCTTCTCGCTTAAACTTTCCAGCTCTGCTATTTTTCAAACAAATATTTTGCCCAGCTTTTCTTCTCGCGTTATAATAAATAGATGAATTAAAAAATTCAGAAAATTTTATAGAGAAAAGAGAGTTGAAATCTTATGGCAAAAGATATTCGCGTCCTACTTTACTACAAATATGTTCCGATTGAGAATGCTGAGAAATTTGCAGCTGATCATCTGGCCTTCTGTAAATCTATCGGTCTGAAAGGCCGTATCTTGGTAGCAGATGAGGGAATCAATGGAACGGTTTCTGGTGACTATGAAACCACTCAAAAATACATGGATTATGTGCACAGCCTTCCGGGTATGGAGGACCTTTGGTTCAAGATTGACGAAGAAAATGAGCAAGCTTTCAAGAAAATGTTTGTTCGCTACAAGAAAGAAATTGTGCACTTGGGCTTGGAAGACAATGATTTTGATAATGACATCAACCCGCTGGAAACGACAGGAGCTTACCTATCACCTAAGGAATTTAAGGAAGCCCTTTTGGACGAAGACACTGTTGTCTTAGACACTCGTAACGACTATGAGTACGATCTGGGTCACTTCCGCGGAGCCATTCGTCCAGACATTCGCAACTTCCGTGAGTTGCCACAATGGGTTCGTGATAACAAAGATAAATTCATGGACAAGCGCGTGGTTGTTTACTGTACCGGTGGTGTTCGCTGCGAGAAATTCTCAGGCTGGATGGTCCGTGAAGGATATAAGGATGTCGGTCAGCTTCATGGCGGTATTGCGACTTACGGCAAGGATCCAGAAGTTCAAGGTGAGCTTTGGGATGGTAAGATGTATGTCTTTGATGAGCGTATCTCTGTTGATATCAACCATGTCAATCCAGTTGTGATTGGGAAAGACTGGTTTGACGGTACTCCTTGCGAGCGCTATGTCAACTGTGGCAATCCAGAGTGTAACCGCCGCATCCTGACTTCAGAAGAAAATGAAGACAAGTACCTCCGTGGCTGTTCTCATGAATGCCGTGTTCACCCTCGCAACCGCTATGTGGCTGAAAACGGCTTGAGCCAGGCAGAAGTGATGGAACGTTTGGCTGCGATTGGAGAAAACTTGGAAACACTGGTGGCTCAGTAATAATGAGAAATCTTAATGGAAAAATTTTGCGTTTATGGTAAATTAATTGCCAAAGAAGGAAAGGCGCAGGAACTTGCTGCTTATATGCAAGAAGTTGTCAAAGAAATGCAAAATCTTGATACTTGTTTCTGCTATATCTTAGGAGAGAAAGCAGACGAACCCAACAGCATCTATATTTATGAAGTTTGGGAGAGCGAGCAGGCTCACAATGATAGTCTGACTTTGGCAGTTTTTCAAAATCTCATTGTAAAAGCTAGACCCATTATTGCAGGCATGGAAAATTTGCATAAGCTGACTATTTTTGATGGTAAGGCAAGTTTGTAAATTCCTAAGAAGGACTAAAAACTTTAGACGATTCAAGCGTCTAAAGTTTTTTTCATCATTTACCTACAGATAAAAGGACTGTTGGATAGGGATTTGGGAAAGCAGACTATTTCCGCCGATTCTTGGGACATCTCGCGGATTATCACTTGATTTCTGGTTTTCTTTCCACAGTTCTGATTTTTTGTCCTTTCTTTTTGATGTGATATAATGGGCTTAAATAAATGGGAAAGGAGCAAGTCTATGTCTAAAGCTATCATGGAAGAAGTGGCGGCCTATCTACGTCAGCATACAGATCAAGAGCTGAGTCTGACCGATTTGGCTCAGTATTTCCATTATAGTCCTTCCCATCTATCCAGAACTTTCAAGAAAAAGATGGGCTTTTCTATCAAGCAATATGTGGAAGCTCTTAAGATGGAAAAAGGGATTCAGGAAATTGTGGAAGGTCGGCAAAATGTGACTGAGACCTCTATGGAAGCTGGTTATGATAGTCTAGGCAGTTTTTCTAATACTTTTAAGCGGCATACTGGACTTTCGCCTAAAAAATATTATCAGGAATCAACCAAGGCTTATGATTTTATGGTCAAACAGCTGGATGAGAAGGGAGCTTTATTGCATCAGGATCCTGACCACAAAAGTGGCAATCGCTTGACTGTGGCGTTATCTTATCCTGAGGGCTATGAACCACGCATTAGCTGTGTCGGGCTTTTTAAAACCCGCATTCCCAAAGAAGAGCCGATTATCGGAGTAGCACTGAGTCAGGAGAGACAGTTTACTTTTGAAAATGTACCCGATGGCCACTACTATCTTTTGGCCTGTGAATTGCTGGAGGATTTACGCCTAACTAAAAACTATGTCTTGAAGCATAACTTTCGCTGGGGGAGCGATGAGCCTCTCACTTTTTCAGGCGATAGCATCTATCAGGAGGAAATCAGTATGCGCAGGCCCTTGCCCAGCGATCCACCTATTACAGTTAATCTTCCAGTTTTAATCATGCGTTCCCTAGCCAAACAAGCGCAATTGAGAATAAGAAAATTTTTATCCTAATTGATAAACTGATACTAGAGATTTATTCTCAGATATAAAAAATTGGAGGAACAATAATGAAATTAGACGTGTTTTTAAGTTTTAATGGTCAGGCCGAAGAAGCTTTTCGTTTCTATGCAGATCTTTTTCAGACAGAGATAAAGGGACTTGTCCGAGCCAGTGAGATGATGGATCCAGCAGATCTTCTTGCAGAAAAACGGGATAAGGTTGCCTGGATTGCCTTAGATACGGAAAACTTAACCCTGAATGGTGAGGATGTAGGCATTTTTAACGACCTATCTATTCCTAGCAATCACCAGCCCAATCAATGGTTGGTTCTGAACCCAGACAGTAGAGAAGAAGCCGATGAGATCTTTGCCAAGCTTGCTGAAGGTGGGCAAATTCTCTATCCTTTAGAGGAACAAGCTTTCGCAGAGTTTTATGGCCGCTTGATTGACCGTTTTGGTATCGGCTGGGATGTGATGAAATGAGGTAGAAGGATGGCTTATAGTGAATCCCTAGCCCAGCAAGTCCGTGCCATTTTAGCTACTGAACTTCCTCCTCATGTTTTTGAAGAAGAGGTGGAAGAGAAGAAGATGTTTGGTGGTTTGGCTTTTATGGTCCGTGGTAAGATGACCGTTACTGTTAGTTCGAGAAGTCAAGAGCTCGTCATGGTACGCATCGGTAAGGAACTGGAAAAGCAGGTTCTGCCTAAAAATGGTGCCAGTGTCACAGTGATGAAAGGCAGGCTTTATCATGGTTATATTGATTTAGATGTCGAGGGACAAAAGGAACTGTCTTACTGGATCGAGCTAGCCTTGTCCTATAATCAGGAGCTGACGCAGCAGGATAAAAAGTAAGAAGTACTCAGAATGAGTTTTGCTTTCTTAGAAGTTTATTCATTACCTTTTTATAAAATTCAAATATATTCTTAGAATCTGTATTGATGAAGCTTTCAATCGAAAAGTATCTTCATGGATACAGGTTTTTTCGTCTTTTTCTTACAAAAATGTTATACTAATACCAGAGTCCGTTTTGCGAATGAAGTTTATCTTTAAAAGTCTTGGAGAAAAGCTAGTTTGTACCAGTATTGAGTTTTGATTTTGCATTTTCTCGCTTTTTGAAAGGCTTTTGTAGTTAGAAAGGAGCATGGTATGAGTATTTCTTTTTACATTCAGAACCGAAAGGGCCTGTTTAGCTATAAGGCGGTCGAAACACCCTTGTCTTTGGTTTCCCTAGTAGAAGGGCTGGAGGTCGTAGGTCTCGAGGGAGATAAGGCTTATCAATCCTTGGATCAGGTCGGAACTTTTCTGGCTGTCTATTGGGAAGGAGCAGGCCGTGGGTTTGAAGTTTATTATCTGTCAGACCGGGAAACCTACCAGATTCGCGTCTTGACACCATCGACGGTAGGCGACTGGAAAGGGGCTATTCTCTTCATGAGTCGTTTGGCTCAGAAGATGAAGCAGGATATTGTCGATGAATACGGCACGACTTACACTGCTGACGGGATTTTTAATATTGATTTTGAAGCGGATATTCTCTATGGTCTGAATGATGCCAGAGTTGCAGCTGCGCCTATGCATGTTTTCGAAGGCTATGCTCATGATTTGTATATGTCGCAGGAAAAACTTCTGGAACTATTCAAAGTTGAAGATCCTGTGGAGGAGTTCGGCAGACAGATGGCCGAGATGCAGCAGGTCCAGAGTCAATTTTCTACTCCTAAGTATTATAAGGATCAGGGCGGGAAATACCTAGGTTCTTATGTTCTGGCAGAAGGAGTGGAGACAGTCCTTCCGACTCAGCCCATGCCCAAGGGCTACTTGGTTAAAGAGATGATTGAGAGCGGTGCTAGTCAAGACATGAAATGGCATCTTCATATCCTGATAGAGGATGCCAGCAGTCCGCAGGGCTATAAATACTTGACAACAAAGGATTTAAAAGCTTTTTTGGAGAAGATTCCAGACACTCACCGCACCTATCTGGATTCTAGTCAGATTCGGATTCAGCCACTTAGTCGACTGGAACTGGAAGCCATTTTGAATCAACTTCCCGATGGAGAACCGAAGTTTTAGCGCTAGGAAAATCTACTCTTTGTCTACTGCTGCTACCGCCTGTATGTAAAATGAGATTGGGAAATACTCCCAGTCTTTTTTGTGGGTTAAGCTTTGAAATACACTCACTGCAATCCTCGCTATAAAGTCTGCCTATAGCTATTGCTATCTAGAAAATATGCAGGCAGCGTTCAGCAGACCGCCTTTTTATGATACAATGGTAAGATGAAGTTAGCAGAGTTCTGCTGGCTGTTTCATCAGGAAGAAAGGGGTAAGAGAGCAAGCCTATGATACTTGAAGAATTTGACCAAAGTCGCAAGGCCATCATCAATCCAGAGGACTTGAATGAGTTCATAGAAGGGTTTCCTGAGACGGCCGTTTCCTGCTTTGCCAGAGAGACTTTTGCGCGGATGTTGGCGGATTTTGAACATGAGCTGATTACGACGACTAGCATGGCAAATATTGAAATTCCTATCTATCGTATTTTCGTGGATGGCCGGGAACTGGCTCTCTTCAATGCACCTGTTGGAGCTTCGGCCTGTGTGGCTATTCTGGAAGACCTGATTGCTTTTGGCATGAAAAAGCTGGTGCTTTTCGGTACTTGTGGCATCTTGGATGAGGAGATTAAGGAAACGTCCGTCATTATCCCGACGGAGGCCCTGCGTGATGAGGGGACTAGCTATCACTACCAGCCAGCTAGCCGTGAGCAGGAAGTTAATCTTGGCTTGAAAGATTCTCTGACAGCTTTTCTGGATGAGCGCGGTATTTCCCATAGCAAGGGCAAGGTCTGGACGACAGACGGCATTTACCGTGAGACGCCAGCTAAACTCCGCCAGAGAAAGGCTGAGGGAGCGATCTGTGTGGATATGGAATGCTCAGCTGTAGCGGCTTTGGCAGCTTTTCGAGAGATAACCGTCTGCCAGTTCTTCTACGCAGCCGACCACTTGTCTGAGGAAGCTTGGGATATGCGCAACCTTGCCAATCATGCAGGCTTAGACGAAAAAGATAAGATTGCCAATCTAGCGATTCAAATCGCTCTGGCACTATAGAGAAATAAGATGAAAAAACCAATTATCCAATTTGAAGACTTTAGCTTTCAATATCAGGCCCAGTCTGAGCCGACACTGAAGCAGATCAATCTGACTATTTACGAAGGAGAGAAGGTTCTAATTGTCGGTCCGTCTGGCTCTGGTAAGTCAACGCTGGGCCAGTGTCTCAATGGGATTATCCCCAATATTTATAAAGGAGAGGCCAGCGGTCAGCTCTTGATTAAGGGGCATCCAGCCTTTGAAACCAGTATTTATGATAAGTCCAATCTAGTCAGCACGGTCTTGCAGGATACGGATGGCCAGTTTATCGGGCTTAGTGTAGCAGAAGATCTGGCCTTTGCGCTGGAAAATGACGTGATGGAGCTGTCGCTTATGTGCGAAAAAGTCCGAACTTGGTCAGAGAAGCTGGATTTATCGGAGCTTTTGCAGCATCGGCCCCAGGATCTATCAGGCGGTCAAAAGCAGCGCGTCAGTCTGGCTGGGGTTTTGATTGACGAGAGTCCTATTCTGCTTTTTGACGAGCCCTTGGCCAATCTGGATCCCAAGTCGGGTCAGGATACCATTGATTTGATTGACCAGCTTCATCGGGAGACGGCAACGACGACTCTGATTATCGAGCATCGTTTGGAAGATGTTCTTTACAGACCGGTAGACAGACTAGTGCTTGTCAATGACGGACGCATTCTCTTTAATGGACAGCCGGATGACCTGCTCAGGACCCAACTGCTAGCTGAAAATGGTATTCGCGAGCCGCTCTACATTACCACTCTACGCCAGCTGGGTGTTGATGTGGAAAAGACTGAGGACTTATCCCGCTTGGAACAGCTGCAGCTGGCAGATGTGATCTTTGAGGGCAGGGATTGGTCTGATTCTGACAAAGAGTCTCAGGAGCCCTTACTGGAACTGGAGCACGTTTCCTTTGCTTACCAGAGCGGCGGCAAGCCTATATTACAGGATATGAGCCTGAAGATTTTCAAGGGTGAGCGGATAGCTATCGTTGGTAAAAATGGAGCTGGCAAATCCACTCTGGCCAAGGCCCTCTGTCAGTTTATCGAGACTGAGGGGAACTATAGCTGGCAGGGGCAGGACATCAAAGGAGACTCCATCAAGGAGCGAGCTGAGCGGATTGGCTATGTCCTGCAGAATCCCAATCAGATGATTTCGGCAGCCATGATTTTTGATGAAGTCGCTTTAGGATTGCGCCTGCGTGGACTGGCAGAAGCGGAAATCGAAGAGCGGGTCCATGCGGCTCTTAAAACGTGCGGACTCTATGAATTCCGTAGTTGGCCGATTTCGGCCCTGTCTTTCGGCCAGAAGAAACGGGTGACCATTGCATCTATCTTGGTGCTGAATCCGGAGATTATCCTCTTGGATGAACCAACAGCTGGCCAGGACCAGCGCCATTATACAGAGATGATGGACTTTCTAGACGAGCTCAACCAGCAGGGACATACGATTATCATGATTACCCATGATATGCAGCTGATGCTGGATTACTCAGATCGGGCAGTGGTTGTGGTGGATGGTCAGATTTTAGCCGATAAGGCGCCTGCTCAGGTGCTGACAGATCAAGAGTTGATTTCGGCGGCTCATCTAAAAGAAACGTCAATCTTTGCTCTGGCTGAGAAGATTGGTGCCGACCCTCTGGCTTTGACCGAGTTTTATATGCGAGAAAAGGAGGACAAGCATGCTTAATCAGCGAAAATTAATCGGCTACCATGCAGGCGAGACGTTTCTTCATGGTTTGTCCGGTGCCAGCAAGATGCTGTTCTTCGTTCTGGTATCAGTGGCAGCCATGATCAGCTATGATACTCGCTTTTTGCTGGGGCTAGCCCTGCTGTCCCTCTGCCTCTTTCGGCTGTCCCGTATCCGCATCCGAGACATTTCATTTGTTTTAGTCTTTGCGGCATCCTTTGCTGCTCTTAACTTAGTGATGGTCTATCTTTTTGCGCCTCAGTATGGTATCGATATCTACGGGGCCAAAGATGTCCTCTGGACCGGATGGGGAGCTTATAATCTAACAGCTCAGGAGCTGTTCTACCTCTTTAATCTCCTGCTCAAGTATGTTTCGACCATTCCTCTGGCAGTGATTTTCCTCATAACAACCCATCCCAGTCAGTTTGCTTCCAGCCTTCATCAGCTTGGTATTTCCTATAAAATTGCTTACGCGGTCAGTCTGACGCTCCGCTATATTCCAGATTTGCAGGAAGAATTTTTCCTGATCCGGATGTCTCAGGAAGCGCGTGGTCAGGAATTATCCAAGAAAGCCAAACTGTCTCAGCGCGTGAAGGGAAATTTGCAGATTATCATTCCGCTGATTTTCAGCTCACTAGAGCGCATCAATACCATTGCCACGGCCATGGAGCTGCGCCGTTTCGGAAAAAATAAAAAACGCACCTGGTATACCTATCAGGCTCTAAGCAGACGAGATATGCTGGTGCTGACACTGGCAGTCACCTTTCTATTGCTCTGCTTTGCCCTCTTCGCAGTCAATCACGGTCGCTTTTACAATCCGTGGAGGTAGGATGTAAGCATGTTTCTTATGAATGTACGGTTCCCTAAAGTATCTTCTATTTAGATACTATTTTAGGAGCTTTTTGAGACTTACATGCTGAAAGGGAAGGAGTAATATGAAGAAAAAATGGAAATTTATAGCAGCGCTCGTAGTTGTTTTGTCTTTAGTCGGTGCTTACGATGCGTATCGATATTTTACATATAATCGTTATAAAGAAAGAAACTATGCAATTGAACCACGAGCTTACGAATTTATTGCAAACAAACAAGGCTTAGTTATTTCATGGAAAAAAGCAAATTCCCAAATTATTGACTCAAAAGTCCCAGATAATAACAGTGGCGAAGGACAGGCATTAGGATTTGGCGCAGTGGTTTATGGAAAGCACTATCTTTCAACGGACAGCTATCAATTTGTTCGCCAATTTCATGATCCTGATTTTAATCTGAAAGATTTAAGTTGGGGGGAGTTTTGGAAAATACAGGTCTACGATATTAGTACGAATAAGTTATCTCGTAAGGAATATGATTTACTTGAAGCGATTCGAGAATATGATGATAGTTATGTACCTTTTGCGACTTATTCGGCTTTCTTTAGTTATGATAATCAAGAATATCGAACAGTGGAGTTAGAAAAGGTTGGAGGCGGAAGTGGCCGTATAGTTTTGTTTAATATGGCGACAGGAAAAATAGAGGATGTTCCGAAAGATGTCGAAATTCCAAAAGATAAGCGAACTGATATTATTAGTAATTCTACAAGTTTAAAAACATATTATAAAGAGCCTATTGATAATATATTCTCATCTATCTCTTTCCCAAATTCAGTTATTAAACAATCTTCTGATTGGCGCCTAAAGGTCGAATACCCTAAAGCTTACGATTTGATGACGAAGCAAGGCGGTCAATTATATCTTTTGACGGATAAGACAGATCCTAAACTGCTGTCAGACATTTACAGTCTTTTAATACCGAAAGATAAGCAACTATTTGATAACTTAACTGTTTATGGTAATATCACAAAAGACGGTCAAGATCATGTGGTCAATTCTTATGAAGAATTTACCAATGTTTTAAAACTAGAGGAACAGGACAGTAAGTAAGCGTCTTTTTATACTTGATATAGCCTTGCAGCCCCTCTTTTCTACATTGAACTTCTAGTCGGTTACATAAAAAACCAGGCAAGCCTTGCCTGATTTTTTTCTTATAACGGTCTTTTATTTGGCATACCGGCTTTGCGGGGGTATTTATTGGGGGTTTCTTTCTTCTTTTCTACCACTGTGATAAAGCGGGGATCGCCGTTTGGTAGGGCATAGCTGAGGTTGTCTTGGACCTTGCTAAAGAGTAAATTGAGGGCATTTTTTGCTTCTTCCAGTTCCTCTGGAGCATTGGAAGCTTTGAGAGCCAAGAGCTTCCCGCCAACTTTTAGATAGGGAATGGTTAGCTCAGACAGAACTTGCATTCGAGCGACTGCACGGGCAGTGACCAGGTCAAATTGGGCTCGAAAGGCCTTGTCCTGAGCAAAGTCTTCTGCGCGGCCGTGGTAGAAATGTACCTTGTCTAGGCTAAGCTCTTCAGCCAGCAGTTTGAGGAAGTTGATTCGTTTGTTGAGCGAGTCAATGATAGTCACATCCAGCTGAGGACAGATGATTTTCATAGGGAGGCTAGGAAAGCCAGCACCGGCTCCGATATCCAGCAGCTTAAGCTCTTGATTATCAATCAGGCCTTGCAAAACGGGCGCAATTGAATCATAGAAATGCTTGAGATAGACTTCATTTTTCTCGGTGATAGCTGTCAGATTGATTTTTTCATTCCATTCGACCAAGAGTTCAAAATAACGCTCAAACTGGTCTTTCTGGCGGTCGGTCAGCTCGATTCCCTGCTGGGCTAAGAGCTGGTAAAATTCTTGCGGTGTCATAGTTTCATCCTTGTTTGTCAGTATTCATCCTATTATATCATAAAAAGGAGACCCCGGCATTCTGTCAAAGTGCCTCTTGTCTTATATACCAATCTGATTGAGCTCCGCCAAGAGCAGCTGGCGCCGATCATCTTGATTAGTAGCTGGGGCAAAGAGAATTTCTTTTTTTATCTTGCCATCTAAAATGAGCAGAACCTTGTCTGCATAGGTAGCCACAATGGCATCATGCGTCACTAGGAGAATGCTTGCACCCTGCTGGTGGAAGTGCTGCATGAGCTCCATAGCTTGACGGCCAGCCTGAGAGTTGAGCGCTCCTGTCGGCTCGTCAGCAAAAATGATTCGAGGCTGGTTCATGAGAGCCCGGCAGATGCCGGCTCGCTGGAGCTGGCCGCCCGATACCTGATGGATAGAGCGGTGAGCAATGTCCTTAATGCCAGTCAGAGCCATTAACTCCTTGGCTCGCTCATAGGCTGCCTTTCGCTCGCTGCTTTTCTTACCAATAATACTCGGTAGGCAGATATTGTCTAGGATATTGAGATTTTTCAGGAAGGTTGCCTGCTGGAAGACAAAGCCGAAAGCCTCTCTGCGAAGGCGGTCTAAGTCCTTGTCTTTCATAGCTAGCAGGTCCTGTCCCTCGTAAAAAATCTGTCCTTGGTCAGGTCTGTCAATGGTGGACAGAAGATTGAGAAGAGTGGATTTCCCGCAGCCAGACGGCCCCATGATGGCGATGAATTGGCCGCTTTCAATCTCTAGCGACAAATCACGGAGAATGGGCTCCTGATTTTCCTGATAGCTTTTGCTGAGGTTATGTGCTTCTAATAACATAGGCTTCTCCTCGGATGTAAAATAAATGCTAAGCGCTCGGAAGCTAGCTGCTTAAGGTCAATGTTCCTTTAGATAACGTCCAATTTCCAGCTTGTTCAGCGCTCGGAGACTGATGTGTGCTGCTGTGAGTCCGCTAAGAAGCAGAGCCAGCGGTGTCCATAGAAAAGTAAGGGACTTATTGATGATGAGCTGGAGTTTGCTGATACCGAAGCTGTTGAGCAGTAGACTGCAGACTTCTTGTCCCAGACTAAGGAGCAGCAGGTCGGCTATTGCCAGAGCCAGCATCAAGATGAAGCAGACAGCGAGCAGGTAGTAGCTCCTGAGTCGTTCAGTGCCAAATCCCAGCATCCGATAAAGTGCCAAGTCAGCTTGGTCCTTGGTGAGAATCATATAGACAAAGAGAGTCATAAGGATGAAGACAATGCCGAGCCCTGTCCAGAAAACGCTGGTCTGAATCAGGCGGAGCATGGCAAGAGTATCATCAAAAGTCTGATGGAAAAAGTCTTCTACGTCGGTCAATTTATAATTGGAATAGCGTTTTTTCCATTCGTTGATTTTTTGAGTTTTGTTGCTAGCATCTTTAAGGTGGATGGTCGTCAGACTATTGAGTGTTTGCGCTTGCTTTGTCACAAAGACAGCCTTGGCGGTCTTGCCGCCGTAGGTCAGGTCTGAGTAAATACCGACTACTTTTAGTTTTCTGGCTTGACCGTCTACCGTCAAGGTCAGGCTGTCTCCTACTTTTAGCTTGAGCTCTTCTGCCTTAAGCTTGGAGAGGGCAATTTCATGCTCGTTTTTAGGATAGCGGCCTTGGCTGTATTTGACTGGAAATCCCGCATGGTTTCCCAGAGTTACCCGCAACTGCTGGGTCTGACCTTGCTGGTCTTGATAGGAGAAATTCTGGCTCTGGTACTGATTAATCTCTGCGATATCCTTGTCTGCCTGCAGTTCTTTCAGAAGCTGGGCAGTCTTGGTATCGATATCTTCAGTCTGAGAAATATCAACCAACACATCTGCCTGACCGGCTCCCAGATACTGACTGAAATTCTTGTCCATCACAGTACTGTAGAGACTGGCTGGCAGCAGGATAAGCAGGCTAATCAGACTGACAATGAGCAAGATAGTCAAATAGAGTTTTTTATGATTCAGAATCGTTTTCAGAGCGAAATAGGGCCTGTCTAAGAGGGGGATAGTCGGTAATCCCATTTTGGGAGTAGAACACGTCTCGGTCAGACTGTTGGAAGAAGCTAATCTTAAAGCTTGGCCGGGTGTCATTTTCTTAAAGGAGCTGAGAGGACGGGCAGTCAGCCAGAAGACCAAGAGACAGAGCAACAGAGCTACTAGCATTTCCAGAAGATAGCTATAGAAGGGCGTCGGACTTTGCCCCATAGACAGTGCCATCTGCTTTTTAAAAGGAGAACTCAGAAGAAAGGACAGTCCCCATCCTACGATGGTTGCCAGAGCTAGGCAGAAATAATACTTGGTCAGGTAGACCCTGCTGATAAAGCTTTGGGGCAATCCCATCACCTTCATAACGGCAATCTGCTGCAGTTCTTCTTGAATCTTGGTCAAGAGGGCAAAGCGCATGCAGAGAAAGGTGATGCCAATGATAGCCACAACCAGCAGCCCCATGACTAGGATGACTAGAGCATCATTGAAGCCGTTAATCATCTTGATCGTCGGATAGGTAATCATAGGCGGTCCATTGGACTCAAGCTCTGCATTTTTATAGGCTTGCTCGATGGTAGAAATCTGGCTAAGCTTATGCACTCGAAAGGCAATCAGGTTTTCATTAGATGCAAATGCTTCTTTTTTCAGAATCTGCAAATCAGTCGGCGAGATGAGGAAGCGCTTGGAGGAGACTAGGCCAGCATTCATCTGGGCATCTCGGATAAAGCCCTGGACAGTTAGCCGTAGCTTGCCGACCCTTATTTGGTCGCCGATTTTGATTTTTCCGCTATTGTAATAATAAAGGGGGATATAAACTTGCCCTGGCTGAGGCTGGGCAGGCCGGTTATTCTGATCCAGCAGAAAGTCAAAGTTTTGGTTCTGACTGGAAAAGCCATTATCCTGGGAGCTGTCCTGAAGTGAGTTTTTCTCATTGATGCGGATGGCTGATCCTTCCACATTGACAAAGTCTGTCAGCTGCCAAGAGGCAATTTCTGGATGCTGCTGGACGAAGTTTTGCAGGCGTTCTTGGTCAACGCTTCCGCTGTGCATCTGTAGCAGGTGAGGACTTTTAGCTGTTTCTACAAAGCGCTCAATCGAGCTAGTCAGACTGACGGTCAGGCGAGTGGCTGCAAAGCTCAGAGTCAGAGTCAGAAGCAGGAAAAGTCCAATGACTAGCATGCTGACTTTGTTTTCTTTTAAATCATTTTTTATCAAGCGTTGAAACATATTCCAGCTCCTTTACTGAACGTGCTCGGGAGAGCAGATAAGCACCGATGCTGATAGAGATACCGGATAGGATAAAGAGCAGACCGTAGCCTCTGCCTCCTCCAACACCGATGATTTTTCCGACAGAATTTGCCAGCCAGCCAAAGTAAGTTAGCGAGGGCTTGAAAAGAGTGTCCGCGACCCAACCCATGCCGGCATAAGCTAGCACATAGCCCAGCTGAGAAATAATCCCGATGGTCCCCCAGACCTTGCCTTGGTCGGCTTTGTTAATATTGATGCGGACTAGATAGTCAATGGCTGTATTGGCGAAAGGCAGGGCAGCAAAGAGGAGAAAGCCAAAGCTGCAAATCCAGATGAAATTTTCTTTCATTCCCAGCCCAACCATGAAGAATCCCAGTAGAAATAGTGAGAGACAGAGCATACAGTGGAAGTGTTTTTTGATAGCAAATATCCCCAGAACCAAGCCTCCTATCAGCATACCACTGCTGGAGATGGTCATAACCCAACCGGCTGTTTTGGCATCTGCGAAAGCCAGCACTAAGGGAGAAAGCAGGATTTGGACAGTTCCCAAAAAGAAGGAAAAGCCTGTTCCAGCTAGGACTAAAATCCAGATTCCTTTTTTTCTATAGACGATTTGAAAACCTTTAAGGAAATCCGCCCAGAAACGACTATCACTGCTATAAACTTGTGTGTGAATGGCCCTACGAGCCAGCAAGGTGCAGGCTACTGTCACGAAAATGGTTGAAAAATCCAGCAACAGAATCATGCTGATATCTCCGCTCGCCAAAATCATTCCAGCCAAGGCTGGTGAAATCAGATAGCGGGCAATGCCATTAATCTGGGACAAACCAGTTGCTTTTGATAACTGGTCCTCAGGCAGCAAGTCGGAAATCGTAGCCCGAAAGGCCGGATTGACCAAGGCTGAAAAGAGCGAACTAATGGCAGCTCCGATACAGATAAAAATCAAAGCAGGATTCTTCAGACTAAAGTAAATCCAGAGAACTCCTAAGCCTGACAGGCCATCTCCCAGGGCCATCAGCAATCTTCGGTCATAGCGATCGGCCAGAATTCCAGCCAGAGGAGTAACCAAAAGACCGGGTAGGAAAGCACAAAGGGTAACAAAAGAAGAAACAGAAACCAAACCGGTCAGCTGGAAGATATAAACACCTAAAGCGAAAGAAGTCATACCAGAGCCGATTTCTGAAATGAGGCTTCCTATCCAAATCAATAAAAAGAGTCTAAAACCCGATTGTTTCATAGTTACCTCCTTATGCTTGCAATGGCAAGTAAGTGTAAATAGTAAATCTAGTGCTTAGCTTTCTAGCTGCTTTGAGTTTGAATCAAAGATAGAAAGGGATTGAAGTAGCCTTGCCGGCTGTGGAAAAGAGTTTCTAAAAGATAGAGAAAAGCCTGAAGTTTTTGCTGCTGTTTTTCTGGAGGTAGAGCCTGAAAACTGCTGCCAAAAGCTTGCAGCGAATAAGTAAGAATCATTTCCAGACTTTCGTAGGGATAGTCGGTCCTCATATCTCCAGCAGTGATACCGTCTTGGATGATGGGAAGTAGAATCTGGGGTGCTCGTTCAAGAAGAATTTGATTGGTCTTTTCGTGCAGGAGCGCATTTTGTGGCTGATTGAGATGCAGCAGTACTCCCTCTCCCTCTTGGTGATTGAGATTCAGAGCAGCCATACTGCCAACCAAGCGCTCTATGATAGTCAGTCCACGATTATCAGCAAAGGCTTGGGAAGCTGTAAATGCTCTTTCAATGGTTCGCTCAATGATGGCATCCATTATCTCTTCCTTAGAAGAAAAGTAATAGTAGAGAGTACCGCGGGCGATTTGAGTCGCTTCTAAAATCTGGGAGATAGAGGTCTGGTCAAAGCCTTGCTCCATAAAAAGCTCCTGAGCGGTATCTAAGATAAAGTCTTTTTTATTAGCCATGTTTGCATCCTTTTTGGTAGTAAAATTTTGTTCGACCGACAGTCGGTTTATTCTTTCCTTTATCGTACATCTTTTCTAAATCAATGTCAAGAATAAAGACAGTTCCTCTATTTTTTGATATAATAAGTCTAATCAAAATTGAAGGAGTATATCATGACTTTTATTATAATTCTTATTATTGTCGCGGTTTTAGCATTCTTCGTTGTTGGTGCGTACAATACCTTGGTTAAAAGCCGCATGCAGACTCAGGAAGCTTGGAGCCAAATTGATGTACAGCTTAAACGCCGTAATGACCTGATTCCTAACCTCTTGGAAACGGTCAAAGGCTATGGCAAGTACGAGCAGGCAACCTTGGAAAAGGTAACACAACTGCGCAACCGGGTAGCTTCAGCTGCTTCACCAGCCGAAGCCATGCAAGCCAGCGACGCCCTTTCTCGTCAGATTTCTGGAATCTTTGCAGTAGCTGAAAGCTATCCAGATCTGAAAGCAAATACCAACTACTTGAAGTTGCAGGAAGAGCTGACCAATACTGAAAATAAAATTGCTTATTCTCGTCAGCTTTATAATTCAGTTACTAGCAACTACAATGTCAAGCTGGAAACTTTCCCAAGCAATATTGTTGCAGGAATCTTTGGCTTTAAAGCTGCGGACTTCCTCAAGACACCAGAAGAAGAAAAGGCTGTGCCAAAAGTTGACTTTGGCAGCACTGGACTAGGTGACTAAGATGCTATTTGATCAAATTGCCAGCAATAAAAGGAGGACTTGGCTCCTCCTTATCGCTTTTTTCGGCCTCTTGGCTCTTGTTGGAGCAGCTATTGGCTATCTCTGGCTGCGGTCTGCTCTAGGTGGTGTCTTGCTAGCTTTGATTATCGGAGCGATTTATGCCGGAGTGATGATTTTTCAGTCTACAGAGGTTGTCATGGCGATGAACGGAGCTCGCGAGGTCTCTGAGCAGGAAGCACCTGAACTCTATCATATTGTTCAAGATATGGCCATGGTCGCTCAGATTCCTATGCCACGTGTCTATATCGTAGAGGATTCCTCTCCCAATGCTTTTGCGACCGGTTCTAAGCCTGAAAATGCGGCTGTCGCAGCAACGACAGGTATCTTGCAAATCATGAATCGTGAGGAGCTTGAGGGAGTGATAGGCCATGAAGTCAGTCATATTCGAAATTATGATATCAGAATTTCAACGATTGCTGTAGCTTTGGCCAGTGCTATTACCATGTTGTCTAGCCTGGCTGGCCGTATGATGTGGTTTGGTGGCGGACGGCGCAGTAGTAATGATCGAGATAACGATAGTGGATTAGGAATTATTCTACTTATCGTATCATTGATTGCTATCGTTTTAGCTCCTCTGGCAGCTACCTTGGTGCAGTTGGCCATTTCTCGTCAGCGGGAGTTTCTGGCTGATGCTTCCAGTGTAGAGCTGACCCGCAATCCGCAAGGGATGATCAATGCTCTACTCAAGCTGGATCGCAGCGAGCCTATGGAGCATCATGTCGATGATGCCAGTGCAGCTCTCTATATCAGCGATCCTAAAAAAGAAGGCGGTCTGAAGAAACTTTTCTATACGCACCCTCCTATCTCAGAGCGGGTGGAGCGCTTGAGACAGATGTAAAAACTGGGAGAAATCTCAGTTTTTTATTGTTTATGCTATAATGATAGACGAATAATATAGTAAGTAGGAAATGTAATGAAAAAACTAAAAGCCTCTAAAGATTTATTTGCAATTTTTTATATTGTTAATTGGATTCTGTCTATAATAATAGCCCCTTTGGGTGGCTATGCAGTTATAGTTCTAATGCTATCTACTATAGAATTTCTGAGTTCAGGCAAGACAAGCATATTAATGCAGTTTATGATGTTTAGTATGATTTTTAAGTTTGTTGTTCTAATCTATCTGTTTATTTATCTGATTTTGAGCCTTCGTTCGCTGATTCAGAGTATAAAGACAAGCAAGGACTCGCTTCATCTGGCTCCAATCAGTTTAATTCTGACTCTGTTGCTTCAGCTATTTCCATTCATCTCTGCTTTGAAAGATACGCGAACCATAGAACCTTATCGCTGGTTGATAGGGGTTGTGCCACTATGCTCGATTTTGTCTTTCCTCAGCTATCTTTACGCTCGGTATGGACTCAAAGGACAAAGAAAGAAGGCACTGCTCTGGGCAGGGCATATGGTTAATGGCATGCTAATTTTGCTCATGATTGTAGCTTTTTTTCAGCCTATCATTCCCCAACTAACACGAACCAGCCGAGTTCTCAGCAGCTTGGAGCAGGAGTACAAAAAGCGGGGTATGGATGCTAAGGTAGAGACTGTACCAAGTGGATACGGGGAAGAAGATTCGAATAATCCAGACTTTAATGATATATACCCAATCGGAAAATTTAAAGTAACTATTGGCAAGCATTCTTTCTATGAAGAAGTTCGAGTCAATAAGGCAGGAGGCATTGAAGAAGCTGCGTTTATTGATCCGAAAACAACACCTTCTCCCATCCTGCGAGTTATTCTCCAAAAGGAAAATAGTCGAGAAAATCTAATCAAAACGAAAGAAAATGTAGAAAAAAGTCTAGATAATATAGATGAGAGTGTTAATATCATTCCTCATTATGGGAATACAGAGGTTTCTGTAGAGTACATAACTAATCCTAAGCGCTCAAAACCCAAGAGCTTTGAGGAAAAAGATTTCAAGTTAAATTCTATCTTTGATCTTACTGATGAGAAATTGCTAGAAAAAGAAGATGTTTGGATCAGTATTAGAATTGAGCTGAATCTGAAGCAAAGACTCTTTGCTTCAGATTCAGGAGAAAAATTCTTGCATGATATGGACTATTCCCTCTTTCAGACAGGAAACTATGTCTTTGAGATAGAGGAGACAGACAAGGATAATGTTACTAGCAAAAAGCAATTTTTTGCTAAAATTAAGGACGGAAAGTTAGTCCAGTTAAATAAGAACGACAGTGACCAAGACTTGACTGAAGGGTCAGTATCGTTGTTAGAATACTCTTATCGTGGTAGTATAGGCTATTCCATAGACGAAGGGTATGACCACATGGTTGATTGGCCTGATTGATACGGAAGGGAATAGAAGAGGGGGAATTTTATGATTCTATTCCCTCTTTTTTTAGTCAAATCTATTTTAGTTCATTAGGTGGATTCATTTTACTTCCTTTCATTCATGTCTAAAAAATATTCGTTTAGATTTTGTTACAGTTTCATGTCAGTCATCTATAAACATTGGATTATCCAAGTTTATTTTTGTATCAGTAAGGAGGCTAGATTTAAAAAAGCCAGTGTTTTCAAGTTGTCAGGTTGAACCCTTCTGACTTTCTTGTAAAATTAGCATTTTCTTGAAAACCATAAAATTTTCAGAAAAATCACTATATTGAGTTATTTTATTGTTCAAGTTAATCTATTTGTATCATTTAGAAATACAAAGTAGTTTTTTTGTAACAAAATAGAAATATATTACTAGTATATTAAATTTAGTAAAAAATTTTATTGCATATATGAAACCGGGGGTTCGGTATGTTGAAAACATTTGGAAAAATTTTCAAAGTCATTAGAGAATCAAAAAACATGTCTCTTAAAGAGGCGGCAGCCGGAGATATTTCAGTGGCTCAATTGTCTCGTTTTGAGCGGGGAGTCAGCGGTATCACGCTTGATTCTTTCTATTGCTGCTTGAAGAATATGGCTGTTTCTCTAGACGAGTTCCAGTATGTTTACCATAACTACATTGAGGCAGATGATGCGCTTTTCTCGAAAAAAGTAGCTGATGCTTATCAGGAAAACAATGTCGTCAAGCTCCAAAGTATTTTGGCTAGTTCAGAAGCTTTGGCTGAGAAGTTCCCTGAGAAGAAGAACTATAGGCTCAATACAATTGTTGTTAGAGCAGTATTGTCTTCCTGCAGTCCAGATTTTCAGATTAGCAAGAAAGATACAGAATTGCTGACTGATTATCTCTTTTCCGTCGAGGAGTGGGGACGTTATGAACTCTGGCTCTTTACTAATAGTGTCGATCTACTGACCTTGGAAACACTGGAAACCTTTGCTAGTGAGATGATTAATCGAACTCAGTTTTATAATGACCTACCAGAGAACCGCCGGCGTATTATTAAGATGCTGCTTAATGTTATCAGCGTCTGCATAGAGGGAAACCATTTGCAGGTTGCTATGAGATTCCTCAATTATCTTGATCATTCTAAAATCCCTGAGACAGATCTCTATGAACGGATGCTGATTAAGTATCATAGGGCTCTTTATTCCTACAAGGTTGGAAATAGCCATGCTCTAAGTGATATTGAGCAATGCTTATCTTTTTTGGAATTCTTAGATTCCTTCGGTGTTGCCCAGAAGCTCAAAGCTCAGTTTGAAAGAATTTGCCGTTCACAGTTGCAGATGTGCAAATAAAATAGACTCATTTCTAAAAATATACTAGAATAAGAGTATAAATTTATACCAAATTCAGAAGGAGGTTTTATGATGGAGAAAAAAATTCATTATAAGATGCATAAAGTTAAGAAAAACTGGGTAGCCATCGGTGTGACTAGCTTAGCACTTATCGTAGCACCAAAAGTACTTGGTCTCGAAGCAGGTCTTGTCCACGCTGATGATGTTAAGCAGGTGGCAGTTCAAGAACCAGCTGCAGCTCAGGATAGCAGTTCTGGGCAGCCGGTTCAAGTACAAGCCAACTCAGCTTCTCCGCTGGAAGCAGAAAAAGCAACTTCTGCAGACAAGGTGACTGATGCTGCTGTAGCCAGTGAAAAAACTGCTGAAACTGCAGCAAATACGGAAGCAGCGGCTCAAACAGATGCTCAAGAGCCAGCTAAGCCGGCAGTAGCAGAAGCAGCAACTACAGAAAAGGCAGCCGTTGCTGAAGAAGCAAAAGCAGCTAATGTAACATCAGAAACTGCTAAACCAGAAGCAGCTGATCAGGATAGACAAGCAAGTCCAGCAACTGCTGATAAACAAGCAAAGAAGACTGTTACGGACAAGATTGTTGCAAATCCAAAGGTTGCAAAGAAAGATCGCTTGCCAGAACCGGCTCAAAGACAGGGAGCGATAGCTGAAAGAATGGTGGCTGCTCAAGCCCAAGCGGCGCCTGTTAATACTGAGCATGATGATGATGTGCTGGCTCACATCAAGACCATTGATGGCAAGAAATACTATGTTCAGGACGACGGTACAGTTAAAAAGAATTTTGCAGTTGAGCTTAATGGAAAAGTTCTTTATTTCGATGCAGAGACTGGAGCATTGATTGATTCAGCTGAGTATCAATTCCAGCAAGGTATTAGCAGTCTCAATAATGAATTCACTCAAAAGAATGCCTTCCATGGCACTACGGAAAAGGATATTGAAACAGTTGACGGCTACCTGACAGCAGATAGCTGGTATCGTCCAAAGTTCATCTTGAAAGACGGAAAAACATGGACAGCATCAACAGAAACAGACCTACGTCCGCTTTTGATGGCTTGGTGGCCTGATAAGCAAACGCAGGTTAGCTATCTCAACTATATGAACCAGCAAGGTCTGGGAGCAGGAGCTTTTGAAAACAAAGTGGAACAAGCTATCCTGACAGGTGCTTCTCAGCAGGTTCAGCGAAAAATTGAAGAAAGAATCGGTAAAGAAGGCGATACTAAATGGCTGAGAACACTGATGGGCTCATTTGTCAAAACTCAGCCAAACTGGAACATCAAGACAGAGTCTGAAACAACCGGTACGAATAAGGACCACTTGCAAGGCGGAGCTCTGCTTTATACCAATAGTGATAAGACTTCTCATGCTAATTCTAAGTACCGTATCCTGAACCGCACACCTACCAACCAAACTGGTACACCTAAGTACTTCATTGACAAGTCAAATGGTGGTTATGAGTTCCTGCTAGCTAACGACTTTGACAACTCTAATCCAGCTGTTCAGGCTGAGCAACTCAACTGGCTGCACTTTATGATGAACTTCGGCAGCATCGTAGCTAATGATCCGACTGCTAACTTTGACGGAGTCCGTGTCGATGCGGTAGACAATGTCAATGCGGACTTGCTCCAGATTGCCTCTGACTACTTCAAGTCTCGCTACAAGGTTGGAGAAAGTGAAGAAGAAGCCATCAAGCATCTGTCTATCTTGGAAGCTTGGTCTGACAACGACCCTGACTACAACAAAGACACCAAGGGTGCACAATTGCCGATTGATAATAAGCTTCGCCTATCCTTGCTTTATTCGTTCATGCGCAAGCTTTCTATCCGTAGTGGTGTAGAGCCAACGATTACGAATAGTCTGAATGACCGTTCTACTGAAAAGAAAAATGGCGAACGGATGGCCAATTATATCTTTGTTCGGGCTCATGACAGTGAAGTGCAAACCGTTATTGCTGACATCATCCGGGAAAATATCAATCCAAATACGGATGGTTTGACCTTTACCATGGATGAGCTCAAGCAAGCCTTCAAGATTTACAACGAAGATATGCGCAAGGCCGACAAGAAGTATACGCAGTTCAATATCCCAACTGCTCATGCTCTCATGCTCTCCAACAAAGACTCCATCACTCGGGTCTACTATGGTGATCTCTATACAGATGACGGCCAATACATGGAGAAAAAATCTCCTTACCACGACGCTATCGATGCCCTGTTGCGTGCTCGGATTAAGTATGTAGCTGGTGGTCAGGACATGAAAGTTACCTATATGGGTGTCCCTCGTGAGGCTGATAAATGGTCTTACAATGGTATTTTGACTTCTGTTCGTTACGGTACTGGTGCTAACGAAGCAACAGATGAAGGAACAGCAGAAACTCGTACCCAAGGGATGGCAGTTATTGCTTCTAACAACCCGAATCTCAAGCTGAATGAGTGGGATAAACTGCAAGTCAATATGGGAGCAGCCCATAAGAATCAATACTACCGTCCTGTGCTCTTGACGACCAAAGATGGTATTTCCCGCTATTTAACTGACGAAGAAGTGCCGCAATCCCTCTGGAAGAAGACAGATGCCAATGGTATTTTGACCTTTGATATGAACGATATCGCAGGCTACAGCAATGTCCAAGTTTCTGGTTATCTGGCTGTTTGGGTACCAGTTGGTGCTAAAGAGAATCAGGATGCTCGTGTAACAGCTAGCAAGAAGAAAAATGCCAGCGGTCAGGTTTACGAATCTAGCGCGGCTCTTGATTCTCAGCTGATTTACGAAGGATTCTCTAACTTCCAAGACTTTGCAACTCGTGATGACCAGTATACCAATAAAGTCATTGCCAAAAATGTCAACCTCTTCAAGGAATGGGGAGTGACTTCATTTGAGCTGCCACCTCAGTATGTATCTAGCCAAGACGGTACTTTCCTAGATTCTATCATCCAGAATGGTTATGCCTTTGAAGACCGCTATGATATGGCTATGAGCAAGAACAATAAATATGGTTCTTTAGATGACCTGCTCAATGCTCTCCGTGCTCTTCACAGTGTCAATATCCAAGCCATTGCGGACTGGGTGCCAGACCAAATCTACAACCTGCCAGGCAAGGAAGTGGTAACAGCAACTCGTGTCAACAACTACGGAACCTACCGTGAAGGCGCAGAAATCAAGGAAAATCTTTACGTTGCCAATACTAAAACGAATGGTACAGACTATCAAGGCAAGTATGGTGGAGTCTTCTTGGATGAACTCAAAGCTAAATATCCAGAAATCTTTGAACGAGTACAGATTTCCAACGGTCAAAAGATGACGACTGATGAGAAGATTACCAAGTGGTCTGCTAAACACTTTAACGGTACCAATATCTTGGGTCGTGGTGCTTACTATGTTCTTAAAGACTGGGCTAGCAACGAATATCTCAACAACAAGAATGGTGAGATGGTACTGCCTAAGCAATTAGTTAATAAGAATGCTTACACAGGATTTGTTAGTGATGCTAGTGGTACTAAGTACTATTCAACTAGTGGCTATCAAGCTAGAAATTCCTTTATCCAAGATGAAAATGGAAATTGGTATTACTTCGATAAACGAGGTTACCTAGCAACAGGTGCTCATGAAATTGATGGCAAGCAAGTTTATTTCCTCAAGAATGGTATTCAGCTGCGTGACTCGCTCCGTGAAGATGAAAACGGCAATCAGTACTACTACGATAAGACTGGTGCCCAAGTTCTCAATCGTTACTATACTACTGACGGCCAAAACTGGCGTTACTTTGATGCCAAGGGTGTCATGGCTAGAGGTCTGGTAACCATGGGCGGCAATCAGCAATTCTTCGACCAAAACGGCTACCAAGTCAAAGGCAAGATTGCGCGTGCCAAAGATGGTAAACTTCGTTACTTTGATAAGGATTCAGGTAATGCTGCTGCTAACCGCTTTGCCCAAGGTGATAATCCAAGTGACTGGTACTATTTCGGAGCAGATGGTGTTGCAGTAACAGGTCTTCAAAAACTTGGCCAGCAAACACTTTACTTCGACCAAGATGGCAAGCAAGTCAAGGGTAAAATCGTGACACTTGCAGACAAGAGTATCCGTTACTTCGATGCCAACTCAGGAGAAATGGCAGTCGGCAAGTTTGCAGAAGGATCTAAGAACGAATGGTATTACTTCGATCAAGCTGGTAAAGCAGTGACAGGTCTTCAGAAGATTGGCCAACAAACCCTTTACTTTGACCAAGATGGCAAGCAAGTCAAAGGTAAAGTAGTAACTCTGGCTGATAAATCAATCCGTTACTTCGATGCTAATTCAGGAGAAATGGCAGTCGGCAAGTTTGCAGAAGGTGCCAAGAACGAATGGTATTACTTCGATCAGGCTGGTAAAGCAGTGACAGGTCTTCAGAAGATTGGCCAGCAAACCCTTTACTTCGATCAAGATGGCAAGCAAGTCAAAGGTAAAATCGTGACACTTGCAGACAAGAGTATCCGTTACTTCGATGCCAACTCAGGAGAAATGGTAGCCAACAAGTTTGTTGAAGGTGCCAAGAACGAATGGTACTACTTCGATCAGTCTGGTAAAGCAGTGACAGGTTTGCAGCAGATTGGCCAACAAACCCTTTTCTTCGACCAAAATGGCAAGCAAGTCAAAGGTAAGATTGTCTATGTCAATGGTGCTAACCGTTACTTTGATGCCAATTCCGGAGAAATGGCGCGCAATAAATGGATTCAGCTAGAAGATGGAAGTTGGATGTACTTTGACCGCAATGGTAGAGGCAGACGCTTCGGCTGGAACTAATAGCAATAGAATAGCTAAATGAAATTTAATCTTTAGCTTTCTAATAGACAAAAATGATAACTTCTTATTTGGAAGTTATCGTTTTTTGCTGTCTTCTAGGAGAACAAATGTAGAAACAAGATTGAATCTATCACATTTCTTTAACATCTTTCTTTTTTTCGATAGATAGGAGCAGAGCAATCACACCGATAATGCTGAAGATGAGCCAGCTAGCGTTCATATTCCAGAGGGCCAGACTGCTGAAGACCATAGTACCAAAGGGAACAGAGAAAGAAAAGAGCAGACTCAGAAAGCTGGAAGTCTGAGCGAGAACATCAGAAGGCAATTTGCTCAGTAAGAGGGTGTTGATTTTGGGATTGATCTTACCGGAGATATAAGCTAGTAAAAATCCAAAAGCAATGCCGACGAAAACAGGCAGGTGTAAGAAATTGCTGACAGCAAGCAGAATCATTGTGAGAGCAGCCCAGAGGGTTAGTTGATTTAGAGAGAGAAGGCTAAAGTAATCGTTTGGCGTCAGGCTGGCTGCGATTATGGCTAGGACAAGAGTGGTCTGAAGAACCAAGAGAGACTGACTAAAGGACAGCTGGAAGATGGGATTGTCCAGCAAGTAGAGATTATAAAGAGCTATAAGAGAACCTGCCATAGCGTTGACGATCAGGATTTGAGCTAGCAGTTTGAGAAAATTGTTAGAACCTTCCTGCTCAAAGATGAGCTTGGACGATGTGTACATTTTCTTCAACTCTTCTTTCAGAGGAGCGTTTTTCTCAGAAATTACGACGGGGTCATGGGTCAATCTGCGACGGACTAGGTAGAGGATGGTGGAGGATAGGAGAAAGGTCAAGGCGTTAACCAAAGCAACTAGGAAAAAGTCTTGCTGGCTGACGGTTAAGAGCCAAACTCCCAAAGCTTGTCCGGCCAGGCTGCAGAGAAAGCTGATGAGCTGGGTAAAAGAGAAGGCTTCCATAAGATCTTTCTCTGGAACATTCTTTTTCAAAATCGGCATTTGCAGGCCGCTGCGATAGTCGCTGATGATATCTGAAAGAATATTCATCAAGCAGACGGCTGAAAAGGCTAGATAAGAGCTGGATCGAGTCATGAAGGCAACAAGGACAAAGAGCAGGGCTTGAAGATAACCAAAATGAATCAACCAGCGAGCCTTATGGACGGTCTTGTCAGCTTTGATGCCGGCAAAGATAGTAAAGAAAGTCGGAACCAGGACGATAAAATTAGCCACAGCAATAGCGAACTTGGGATTGGGCATGCTGGAAGCAAATACCACAAAAACAATATTGAAAATAGAAGCTCCCAAGGTGTTGAAGATTCGGGAAAGGCTGAGTGAGGCATAGACTCCATTTTTAAAGAATAATTTCATTGTAGGCTCCTTTTCTAAACTGCAAGATTGTATAAAAGCTGATTGGGTGCATCTGTAATCTAGCTTTTGTCTTTTTCTCTTTCTGATGATCATTATAGACAGTTTAAAGCCAAAAACAAGGGTTTTTCGGCAACTGGTCAGGTCTTGTAAGTAAGTGGTAAAGTTCTGAAAGTGACTTGCGCTAGCTCTTTCTGTTTTTAGTATAAAATAGAGAATCCAATCTGCAGGAAATGTTGCATATATTCAACGATTTTCGGGTAGAAACTTTTAAATCAGAAAGGTGGAGCTCGAGTAGGAACAAAAAACCACTTTCCAACTCAAAATAGCTGAGCTTAAAAGTGGAGATTTGCATTATTTGCTATATTTTTGAAAAGCAGTATCAAGAGCTTCTTGATAGTAGTCAGCGCTATGCTGACAGTTCAAGATTTGGAAAATGTCAACAGCTTGCTTCATTTGCGAAAGCCCCTCTTCTGTTTGCCCTTTCAAACAGATCAACTCTCCCTGAGCAAAGAGATAGACAATTCGGAAGTAAGTCTCATTTTCTTCGTAAAAGTTTCGCTCAATGACTTGTTGGAAATAGTCTGCCTGGGTGATATTTTCCTGACTGATGGCCAGAAGATAGCCATTAAGAAAGGTAGTGTGCAGGGTGTTGCGGTTGTTGGCAAACAAGGCGGCAAAATCTTTTCTTGAGAGGATTTCTTTGGTGTATTGGGAAAACAAGTTTAGGGATAAAACCGGAGTACAGATAGAGAAGAGATTGAGTTCGTAGCGTCCCCAAATGTCAACTGAAAAGAGGTAATCATGGAGGAAATCCAGCTCGCCTAGGCTGGCCTTTTCAGACTCTTTGAGGGCACAGAGATAGGCCTTTATAATCAGGCGTTCAACCCAATCGCTAGTCTTCTTGCTTTTTTGAGTGATTTTTTCTTTTTCCAGATAAAGTTCTTCTAAGAGGTCGAGCTGACTGGCTTGCAACAGGTCTTGAATGTGGCTTAAGAGTTCCTTGTGAGAATGATGATCCTGGATGCCGGCTGCAACGGTAAATTCTTCCGTTTCCGTGTGGATGGCGCTGAGAGCGCTAAAAAGTTTCTGTGCCGAAAGTTCGCTCTGCCCATTTTCAAAGCGAGAAAGCATAGATTTTGAAAATTCTCCGCCAGTCGCCTCGGATAAAGAGATGTGCCTTGCCTCTCGAAAAAATCTAAAAACCTGTCCTAGATGTTCCATTGTCTTCCCTCCTTACAATTTATTATAACAAAATAATTTTCAATAACATCGAAGCGCTCAAACATGATATAATATAAAGAAAAAACAAAGAGGAACTTATGTTGCATATTCAAGAAATTCGGAAGAATCCAGATGGTCTAGCTTTTGAGAAAAAGCTGGACTTGGCAGAAGAGTTAAAAGAGCGCAATCCTGAGATTTTAGAGGTTCAAGATATTGTAGCCAAAGGAAAGGTTCAATATGAAGATGGCCTCTATTTTCTGGATTATGACTTGTCTTATACCATTACCTTGACGTCCAGTCGTAGTATGGAGCCAGTAGAGCTCAAGGAGTCTTATCTAGTCAACGAAATTTTCATGGAAGAAGGACAGGCCGCATCGCAGGATATGATTGATCAGGACTTGGTGCTTCCGATTGAAAATGGCGAGATTAATATAGCCGAGAGTGTGGCTGATAATATCCTGATGAATATCCCGCTGAAAATTCTAACAGCTGAGGAAGAAGCCGGCCAAGGCTTTCTGTCAGGTCAGGACTGGCAGGTTATGACGGAAGAGGAATTTGCCGCTGCCCAGGAAGTTCAAAAAGAGAAGAACAATCCTTTCGCCGGTTTGCAAGGACTGTTTGATGAATAATTCTTGTAAAAATTTTGAAAATAATTTGAGAATTTGAAATAATTTGTTATACTAAGTATAAAAAGAAAATAGACAATGAAAATTGTCTTATAGAAGGAGATTTAATGGATACATTTTTCTTTCCAACCTGGTTGATTCCAGTAATTATTGGTTTGGTTGTACTTGTTGTACTTTTAGTGAAAGGCTATGTTAACGCACGCCCTAACGAAGTAGTTGTAATTACAGGTCTTCGTAAACAGCGTCACCTTCGCGGTAAAGCTGGATTTATGATTCCTTTTGTAGAGCAGCGCTCCTATTTGGATATTGAGCAGTTCTCAACAGATGTTCGCACATCTGAAGCAGTACCGACTCTTGACTTTATCAATGTACGTGCTGATGCAGCTGTTAAGCTGAAAATCGGAACGACCGATGAAATGATTGCTCGTGCAGCAGAAAACTTCCTTAATTGGAATACAACAGATATTTCTAACTCTGTTCAAGATGTCTTGGAAGGAAATCTTCGGGAAGTAATTGGTCAGATGGAGCTTCGTAAGATGGTCAATGACCGTCAGGAATTTGCCTCAAAAGTTCAGGACAACGTAGCTCCGGATCTGGCTAAGATGGGATTAGAAGTCATTGCCTTTACCGTTCAGTCTTTCTCTGACGAAGGTGGTGTGATTGATAATCTCGGTATCGAAAATGTCGAAACCATCAAAAAAGATGCCCTAATTGCAAAGGCTAAAGCTGAACGTGAGCGCAAGGAAGTAGAAGCTGAGCAAGACAAATTGGCTAACGATAAGCGCGTAGCTGCTGACTTAGAAATCGCTCAAAAGCAAAATGAGTTGAAACTGAAGCAAGCAGCCCTCAAGCAGGAAGCGGATATAGCTCAAGCTAAGGCTGATGCAGCTAAAGGGATTGAGGCGGAAGTGCAGCGTCGCGAGCAAGAACGTGTGGCTGCCGAAGCTAATATCATGAAGCAAGAGAAAGAAGCTGAAGTCAAGGAACGCGAAGTTAAGGTTCGGGAGCAAGAACTGGATGCTAACATCCGCAAACAGGCTGAAGCGGAGAAATACTCTCGTCAACAAGCAGCGGAAGCACAATTGATTGAGCGTCAACGTCAAGCCGAGGCGGAGCTTTTTGAAACACAAAAAGAAGCCGAAGCCCGCAAGGCTCAAGCCGAGGCTGAGAAATTTGCGCAACTGCAAGAAGCTGAAGCCATTGAAGCCAAGGGACGTGCTGAAGCGGAGGCTATTCGTCTTAAATTAGAAGCCGAAGCAGAAGGTTTGGATAAAAAAGCAGAAGCTATGAAGAAGATGCAGGAAGCTGCGATTACTGAGATGATTGTAGACAAACTGCCAGAAATTGCCCGTGCTGTAGCAGAGCCGCTTACTAAAGTGGACAAAATCACTATGTATGGTGAAGGCAATGCTTCTAAGATGGTTGGCGACATCATGCAGAGTATTGACCAAGTGTCGCAAGGTGCAGGCTTCGATATCCGCCAACTCCTAGCAGGAGCTCTTGGTGTTAATATGACAGTTAACAAGCTAAAACAAGATGAGCAACCTGTTATTGAAGCTGCAAATCTTGACACCGATAAAAAATAAAAGAAAAGAAAAGACAAATTGCTATGACCCGCACCCAAAAATTTAGACAGAAAATCTAACTTTTGGGATGTTTTGGGTATGAAATTAGTTTATACAAATGAACTGAATAGATAACCTAAAAAGAATGGCGTTTCTTGGCTTTAAATATAGCTGGCTCAAATCTTTAATGTTATTTACCTGACTTAAAGCAATAAATAATTGAGAAGATACTAGTAGATGGCCAGTTCCCTACAATAAGCTCCCAAACTAAGTTTGGGAGCTTATTGATTTATATCTTCTGTTTGGCCTTGATAGTGGTAGATACAGAGTCGTTTTGCTTGGTCTGGACGACTGACGGTAAAGTGGAAGTAATGGTCTTTCTGGTCTAAACTTTTAGCCTTAGAGAGTTTGAAATAAGTGACTTGGCGGCTGGCCATATGGCGGAGGATATCATCTTCCATGGCCATCAGAGGCTGGGGAAGATTGGAGAATTGATAAAAATCCTCTTGAAATTGATAGTAATTCTGGGAAAAATAGTCAAATTGAAGTTCCTCATGTATATTCTGAGTAGTCATCTGTGCCTCCTAGGGCTTGTATCGAAAGAATCTGGTGAATAGCAAGGCCTTTGTAATGGTCTCCTTCCTGCAGGAGGACCTGTTTACTGTCCAGATGAAAGACGGTAGCAGTAATCTCGGTCAGCCTTTCCTGATTAAGAAAGGTGATTTGGATGGGAACTTGCTGGCTGTAGGCTTGACTGAGCATCTGGAACTTCTCTTGTCTGTCAAGCTGGGTCAGGCGACTGATATCTAGTTCTTTTTTGGCCAGAGCAGTGCTGTGCTCAGAGAGAAAAAAGCCAGCCCACTTAGCCATACCTCGATCCTGAAAGTCACGAGCCGACTGATAGGGGAGATAAGAGCGATCGGTCATGATAAGCCCTCCAACCCTCCAGCTGAATGGCCACCTGTTAGCTTGCTTCGAGCGATGGCACGAGAGGAGTCCAGTAAGGCCGATCCCTTAAGCAGAGAGGCAAAGCCGAAGCGATCTCTGATGCGGTCGATTGTCAGCTGGAGATCCTCTTCTTTTTGAATTTGCAGAGGATCATCAAAGAGAGAAATCATACCATAGCCTTGATCGACAAAGTCACTGTAAAAAACGCCAATCTGTCGGATAGCCCCGCCCTGATATTTAGAACGAAAAAGCTGAACTACGATTTGAGCCAGTCGATCGCTGTTACTGGTAGGCTCAATTTTTTTCTGTGTATGAATGGAAGGCAGGAGCTCCTGCTTGGAATAGCGGGCATAGATGGAGACACGCTGGCATTTCTTACCAGAGCGTCTGAGACGAATGGCGACCTGCTCAGCCATCTCTCGAAAAACCAGCTCAATATCTGCCTGCTGTCTATAATCTCGGGGGAGAATTTGCGAGTTGCCCAGGCCGTGTGACTTGACCTGATAAGGCTTGTGCACATTGCTTTCATCAATACCGTGAGAATGAAACCAAAGCTGTAGGCCCATGACTCCCATTTCTTTTTTGAGGATGTCGGGGTTAAAGTGAGCTAAATCATAAATGGAGTGGATGCCTAGTTTCTCAAGACGAGTGGCCGTTCGGTGGCCAATGCCCCAAAAATCAGTCATGTTTGGAATAGTCCAGACCTTACTGGGAACATCTTCATAGGACCAGTTGACCCGCATCTTTTTTGTATGTTTGGCTTCAATGTCCAAGGCTAATTTGGCAAGAAGAGGATTGGCGTTGCTCAGGCCGATAGAAGCATAAATCCCGGTCTTCTTCCAGATAGCCTGTTGAATGCGGGCGGCCAGCAGGTCCAGTTTGGTCCTGCGGTCCAGCGTATGATCAGGAATGAAGTAGTTGATAGAGCTTGTCAAATCTAGGAAGCCCTCATCGATTGAGTAGGGGAAAATGTCATCGGGAGCTGCAAAATCCTGGAAAATCTTTTGGATTTCCATGTTTTTCTGGATGTAGTAGTTCATCCGAGGTGGGACCAATAAGGTCTTTTGCGCAGCATCCTCAATAAAGCGCACATAATCTGCTGTAATCGGCAGTCCCTGCTTGCGGGCAGCAGCATAGTTGAACTTGCGGGTGTGGACATCAAAAGGAAGATTATAGCTTCGGCTGACATTCTGGCTGCCGAAATTCTTTTTAAAGAGAGGGGTGGCGGCTAGTATCAGTCCAGCGGAATTTTCAATTCGGCTCATGACACAGAGCGAGGTTTTTAAAGGGTCGAGACCGAGAGCGATGCATTCGCAAGAGGCATAAAAACTTTTCATATCCACAAAAGCGATGTCTGAACGTGGCTCGCGTGAATAATCAAATAGGACCATAGTTTTATACCTCAATCGGCAGAAAATGTCCAACTACAATACCAACAATAGTAGGCTGGTCTTCATAGGGAGCAAAGAGATCCTCGTAGTCAGGATTGATAGACTCTAAACGAAGTCCTTCAGCTTCTCGGTAGACTTTTTTGATATAGGTCTTGCCATTCCACATGAGAGCATAGACTGCCCCGTCGTAGTCGAATCCCGTCTGTTTCATAAGGGCAACAGAGCCATTGGGATACTTAGGCTCCATCGAATCCCCAGAGACCCAGGATGCAAAGTCGTGCTGGATATCTTGATCAAAGTAGACAGTTTCGTAGTCTGTTTCATTG
The DNA here is from genome assembly GCF_013343115.1 of Streptococcus sanguinis. NCBI lineage: Bacteria > Bacillati > Bacillota > Bacilli > Lactobacillales > Streptococcaceae > Streptococcus > Streptococcus sanguinis. The sequence continues at coordinate 1,499,871 of NZ_CP054570.1, read as the reverse complement.
TCATAGTAGCTGTGACCGCGACCTGCCGCCAGCTCAACAGATAGAACCTTATAAGCTGTAAGGGAGCTAACTTTACGCTGTCTCTCTAGGAGCCGACTAGCGAACTGGTCTACTTCTTTTTTATGTGGTAGAGTTAGTAAAGGGTAGGTGTAGAGCGCGCTGGTCTTATCCACAAAGTAGTTCTCTTGGACCTTGAGACAGGTGGCCAACCTCCTGAGATTTTTGGCGTGGGGTTCTGCTAAACCATTTTCCCAAGCAGAGTAGGTCTTTCTGGAAATTCCAAGCTCTTGGTAAATGGAAGACTGAGTCAGATTAAGTTCCAGCCGGCGTTTTTTTAATTTTTCATGCGAAAACATATCACACCTCCTATGTAACGTTTTAAAAGTTACATATAGTATAACAGATGAAATCGAAAAAAGCAAGTTCTTTATTGAGTATTGTTATTTCTAGCAAGAGTGTGGTAAACTGTAGGGAGGAATATGACTTGGAGGTAGAGAGATGTTTCCTATGACAGCAAAAACGATCATGACAGAAGAAGCTTACCGCCGTTTCGCTTGGACCAATTTTTGGTATAAAAAGAATGGCATCTTCTCGCTGATTCTCCCTGAGATAGTGGTGCTGATATGCAGTGCAATCTGTTTTTTCATCGGGGAACCTTTGCCAGGCATAGCTTTTCTTGTTACTGTGGCTGTCCTTCCTTTTCTTTACTATCTGTCCATGAATCGACATATTAAAAAGTTTTATAGAGGCAACCCCCTCTGGCATGATATAGAGCAGGAGTTTAGCTTCTATGAGACAGACTTTCGTGTCGTTAATCGGAATAACAATGCCAGATTTGACTACAAAGATATTGTGGCGATTATAGACAAGCCAGAAACTTTTTATATTATGGTTGGCCGGTCAATGGGGCTGATCTTGGATAAGGCAGACTGTCAGCCTGAATTAATTGATTTTTTACTAAAACTAAAAGAAAGCAGAAGTCTCTAATTTGGGGGACTTCTGTTTTTTATCTGTCAAGTTTTCAAAAAATTGGCCTCTTGTGCGATGTGTGTTATAATGTTTTTTATGAGAGTTGTTGCAGGTAAATACGGGGGTAGGTCCCTCAAAACTTTGGACGGCAAGACGACTAGACCTACGACCGATAAGGTCAAGGGGGCAATTTTTAATATGATTGGTCCCTATTTTGACGGCGGTCGGGTGCTGGATCTTTATGCTGGGAGCGGAAGTTTGGCCATTGAAGCTATTTCGCGAGGCATGGAGGAAGCTGTCTTAGTCGAAAAGGATCGCAGAGCTCAGGCTATCATTTCAGAGAATATTCAGATGACCAAGGAGCCGGAACGTTTTGACTTGCTCAAGATGGAGTCTGGCCGAGCCTTGGAAATGTTGACAGGGTCTTTTGACTTGGTTCTCTTGGACCCGCCTTATGCCAAGGAGCAGATTGTGGAGGACCTTGAGAAGCTAGAGGAGCGCCAGCTCTTGAGTCAAGATGTCCTGGTAGTCTGTGAGACAGATAAGGAAGTGAAATTGCCGGAAGAAATCGCAGGGCTAGGCATTTGGAAACAGAAGATATATGGAATTTCAAAGGTGACGGTGTATGTCAGATAAAATAGGACTATTCACAGGGTCTTTTGACCCGATGACCAAGGGCCATGTGGACCTGATTGAGCGGGCCAGCAGGCTCTTTGATAAGCTCTATGTAGGGATTTTCTATAACCGGGAAAAGTCAGGTTTTTTTACAATTGAGTCCAGAGAGCGGATGGTCAAAGAAGCTCTGCAGCATTTGGATAATGTCGAGGTAATCACTTCTCAGAATGAGCTAGCAGTGACAGTGGCCAGAAGACTAGGAACCCAAGCCTTTGTGCGCGGTCTCCGTAACAGTCAAGATCTAGACTATGAAGCCAATATGAACTTTTTCAATCAGGAATTGGCAGGAGAAATGGAGACGATTTTCTTGCTCAGCAAACCAGTCTATCAGCATATCAGTTCATCACGTATTCGTGAGCTGATTGCTTTTCAGCAGGATATCGCGGCCTATGTGCCCCAAAGTGTAATCAAAGAATTAGAAAGAATCAACAATGAAAAGAATTAAGAAGTTTATATTGCCGACGGTCATTGGCGTCACTATTGCCTTTTTTATAGCAGCTCTTTACGTTCGTCTGCCTTATTATATAGAAGTTCCTGGTGGTGCCGAGGATGTTCGTCAGGTCTTGCTGGTTGATAATAAGGCCGACAAGGAAGCGGGTTCCTACAACTTTGTGACGGTCGGAGTAGAGCAGGCAACCTTTGCTCATCTGGTCTATGCTTGGCTGACCCCTTTTACAGATATTTATTCTGCCAAGGATATGACGGGTGGCTCCACGGATGAAGAGTTCAATCGGATCAACCAATTTTACATGGAAACATCACAAAATATGGCTAAATATCAAGGGTTGACAACGGCTGGTAAAGAGATCAAAATGGACTATCTGGGAGTTTATGTCTTGCAGGTGGCTGATAACTCAACCTTCAAGGGAGTTCTCAATATTGCTGATACGGTAACTGGTGTCAATGATAAGACATTTGAAAGCTCTGAGGAGCTGGTTAAGTATGTCAACTCGCAGAAGCTTGGGGATAAAATCAAGGTGACTTTCCAAGAAGATGGTCAGGAGAAATCAGAAACTGGTAAGGTTATCAAGTTGGAGAACGGTAAGAACGGGATTGGGATTAGTCTGATAGACCGGACGGAAGTCAGCAGTAATATTCCGATTACATTTTCAACTGAGGGTATCGGCGGTCCTAGTGCTGGTCTCATGTTCAGTCTCGCTATTTATACCCAGTTGGCTGATCCGACCCTTCGTGACGGCCGCGATATTGCAGGGACCGGCAGCATCAGCCGAGAAGGCGAAGTTGGTGAAATCGGCGGAATCAATAAGAAAGTCGTTTCAGCGGCCCAAAGCGGAGCAGACATCTTCTTTGCACCGAACAATGAACTTACAGAGGAAGAGAAAAAGCTTTCTCCTAATGGGAAAAACAACTACCAAACGGCTCTGGAGACAGCCAAGAAGATTAAAACGGATATGAAAATTGTTCCAGTTAAAACGCTGCAGGACGCCATTGACTATCTGAAAAAGAACAAGTAAGATCTTAGCTTTTGCTAAGATTTTTCTTGTGAAACAGACAAAATCAGCTGGCCTTTTCTACTTTAAATCGTCTGACTTTTTTCAGAAAGATATTTTTGATGAAAAGTCCGCGAAATACTGGCTGATTTATGATAAAATAAAGTGTTGTAGATAAACTATCCAAGATTGTTAAAGGAAGAGTATGCGTAAAGATATTTCACCTGAATTGTATAATTATAATAAATTCCCAGGACCGGAGTTTAAACAGATTGATAGCAAAATTGTTGCAGAAAAATTCGAGTTTGAATTGATTGAGAACTATAAGGAAGGCTTTGACTTAACGGCCTTTCATCAGCGCTTTTCAGAAATTCTCACCAAGTTTGACTATATTGTCGGTGACTGGGGCAACGAGCAGCTGCGCCTGCGCGGTTTTTACAAGGACGAGCGGGCTAATGAAAGCGATGAGAAGATTAGCCGCTTAGAAGACTACTTGCTGGAGTACTGCAGCTACGGCTGTGCTTATTTTGTTTTGGAAAATCCAAATCCCCAGCGCGCTTCTTTTGATAAAAAATCGCATGGCAAGAAAGAGTCAGAAGGTCGGTCAAAACGTTCTCGCAGCAGCCGTTCGGGGAGTAACCGCAATCGCAGAAGCGAGCGAGACCGAGACAGCCGCTCTAAAAGAGACAATAAGCGCTCTCGCAACAATTCCCAGCAAGATAGGCAGAAAAATCCCAAAGACAGCAATCGCCATTTTGTGATTCGTCAGAATAAAGGAGAAAAATGAAACCATCTATTTATAGCTTAACGCGTCAGGAAATGATTGAATGGGCGGAAGCTCAGGGAGAAAAGAAATTTCGTGCCTCCCAGATTTGGGAGTGGCTCTACCGCAAACGGGTTCAGTCTTTTGAAGAGATGACCAATCTATCCAAGGACTTGATTGCCAGGCTAAATGATCAGTTTGTCGTCAATCCGCTTAAACAGCGCATTGTTCAGGAGTCGGCTGACGGTACGGTCAAGTACCTCTTTGAGCTGCCGGATGGTATGCTGATTGAGACGGTGCTCATGCGCCAGCACTATGGACTTTCAGTCTGTGTGACTACCCAAGTTGGCTGCAATATCGGCTGCACCTTCTGTGCCTCCGGCTTGATTAAAAAGCAACGCGACCTCAATAACGGTGAGATTGTAGCTCAGATTATGCTGGTTCAGAAGTATTTTGACGAGCGTGGTCAGGATGAGCGGGTCAGCCACATCGTAGTTATGGGAATTGGTGAGCCATTTGACAACTATGACAATGTGCTCAAGTTTGTCCGGACGGTCAATGATGACAAAGGTTTAGCTATCGGTGCCCGCCATATCACGGTTTCGACATCAGGTCTGGCTCATAAGATTCGTGACTTTGCCAATGAAGGTGTGCAGGTTAATCTCGCTGTATCCCTCCATGCCCCGAATAATGATTTACGGACCAGCATCATGCGGATTAACCGGTCCTTCCCTATCGAAAAGCTTTTTGCGGCTATCGAATACTATATTGAGACGACCAACCGTCGTGTGACCTTTGAGTACATCATGCTCAATGAAGTCAATGATGGGGTAGAGCAGGCCAAGGAACTGGCTGAGCTGCTCAAGAACATTAAGAAACTGTCTTATGTCAATCTCATTCCTTACAACCCCGTTAGCGAGCATGACCAATACAGCCGCAGTCCCAAAGAGCGCGTGATGGCCTTCTACGATACCCTCAAGAAAACCGGAGTCAACTGTGTGGTCCGTCAGGAACATGGTACGGATATTGATGCAGCCTGCGGCCAGCTGCGTTCTAATACCATGAAGCGTGATCGCGAGAAAGCATTGGTAGAAAATGTTCAGCCTTAAGAACTATCTGACTTCAGCCGGTGAGCTGACTGCTAAGGGACGGAGATTGCTGGCATGGGGGAGCTGGCTCTATTTCTTGATGCTTTGCATTCTGTGCTTTATTCCTCAAGTTCCAGAGCCGGGAATGGAAACGCCGGGGATCCAGTATTTTGGTCGAATAGTGGTTTTGTTAATCCCTTTTAATTCCTTTGTCAATATTGGAGAGATTACTTCTTGGATCCAGCTGGTCAAGGTCTTTATCCAAAATCTAGCCAATATCTTCTTGCTGTCGCCCTTAATTTTTCAGTTGCTTTGGCTCTTTCCGAAATTGCGGAAGACAAAGAAGATTGTATGGCTGAGCTTTGGGATGAGTCTGTCTATCGAAGTGACTCAGATTCTGCTGGACCTTCTTATCAATGCCAATCGAGTCTTTGAGATTGATGATCTCTGGACCAATACTTTGGGTGGGTATCTGGCTTGGCGGGCTTTTCAGCTTGGTCGAAAAATCTGGAAAAATCGTTAAGGCGACGCTTTCAAAAGAGATTAGCAAGAGAAAAGTTCGGGTTTAGAAGAAAAAATTAAATTTTTTCTTGACAAGAAAAAGGGAAAGGCCTATAATAAAATAAATCATCAGAAAAGTAATAATTTTTCTACTTTCAGGGAGCCTGTGGTTGGTGGAAACAGGCAGTGGAAGGTTATGAAGTGGGCTGATGCAAAAAATGAATTTGAAGCAATAAAAATTCGGTGAGCACACCTTACAGTGCAGCTTGTTGTTAGACAAGACAGAGATATGGAGGCAGTCTATACTTTGCTCCATAATTGAGGTGGCACCGCGATTATACGCCCTCACACAGATTTTTTTCTGTGTGTGGGCTTTTGTTTTGCTTGAAAATAAAGAAATGAGGCAATTAATATGACAGAAACTAAAGGATATTTTGGACAATTCGGCGGCTCCTTTGTACCGGAGCCTATCCAAGCCTTGCTGGATGAATTGGAAGCGACTTTTGAGAAGTATAAGGATGATCCAGAATTTTTAAATGAATACCGACATTATTTGGCGGATTATTCAGGTCGGGAAACCCCGCTCTACTATGCAGAAAGTCTGACCCAGCATCTGGGTGGAGCTAAGATTTATCTGAAGCGGGAAGATCTCAATCATCTGGGATCCCATAAGCTCAATAATGTTTTGGGGCAGATTCTTCTAGCTAAGCGCATGGGCAAGACCCGAGTCATCGCTGAAACTGGAGCTGGCCAACATGGTGTGGCAACTGCGGCAGCAGCAGCTAAGTTTGGTATGAAGTGCGATGTTTACATGGGTGCAGAGGATGTAGAGCGCCAGCGCCTCAATGTTTTCCGTATGGAAATGATGGGAGCGACTGTTCACGCTGTGGAAACAGGAACCAAAACCCTCAAGGATGCAGTGGATGCAGCCTTTGGAGCTTGGATGAACGATTTGGAAGCCTTTTATGTCTTGGGCTCAGCTGTCGGTCCTCACCCCTATCCGACGATTGTCCATGAGTTCCAAAAGGTGATTAGTGAAGAATCTCGCCGTCAGATTTTGGACAAGGAAGGTCGTTTGCCAGACTATGTCATTGCCTGTGTAGGTGGTGGATCTAATGCTATCGGCGCCTTCTCCCAGTATGTGGCGGATGAAGAAGTCAAGCTGGTTGGTGTTGAAGCAGCTGGACGGGGTCTTGATACAGACCAGCATGCGGCGACCATGACCAAGGGAAGCGTCGGAGTAGTGGATGGTATGAAGACCTACGCTGTCTTTGCTGAAGATGGTCAGGTGGCACCGGTTTACTCCATTTCAGCAGGCTTGGACTATCCTGGAGTTGGTCCCGAACATGCTTTCTTTAAAGATTCCGGTCGAGTAGAATACGTGGCCGCGACAGATGATGAAGCTGTGGATGCCTTGCTTCTATTGACACAAAAGGAAGGAATTTTGCCGGCGATCGAAAGCTCTCACGCCATTGCTGAAGCCATCAAGCGAGCTCCGCAACTGTCATCTGACCAAATCATCATTATCAATGTATCTGGTCGTGGAGACAAGGACGTGGCAGCCATTGCCGACTATCTAGAAAAACGAAAATAAAATACCCAGCAGAAGAGTAGTAACATCCCTCCTTTCAGAGAGTCTGTGGTTGCTGAGAACAGGCAGGAGAAGTTATGAAATGGGCTGTTGGAGTCAAAATTTTGTCCATTAGTTGAACTTTTATTACTTTGTTAGCATGCTTTGCTGTAAACCAGTATGCTGCCTTCTACTAAAAGGGATCTAAATGACTGTAAATAAGTAAATGAGATGTGGAGTCTGAAAACTCCATAACTGAGGTGGCACCGCGATGATACGCCCTCACAGGATGAACTGTGTGGGCGTTTTTCTGTAGTTCTGGGGCAAATTATGACCGTGGACAGGTGCTATCTGTTCTTGTGAATGCAGTCATGGCTAGCAGATTGCTCCTACCTAAACGCTTCTGATTAAATAGAAAGAAAAATTATGCAAAAGATTTTACCAGCTGATATTTTATCGCCGATTCTGGCTTATATGCGGATTCAGGGCGACCACAAGGTGATTTTGGAAAGTATTCCAAGAGATAGCGAGACAGCTCGCTTTTCTATCCTAGCTTATAACCCAGTCTTTGAAGTTCGCTATGAAAATGGCCAGCTAACAAAGAATGGGCAAGTAATCAAGGCAGATCCCTTGGACTATCTGCATGAGTTGGCAGTAAAGAAAGCTCATCATTCAGACTTGCCTTTTGGTGGTGGAGCCATCGGTTTTGTTGGCTATGATATGATTTCCCTCTATGAGGAGATTGGCCAGATTCCAGCTGATGTGATTGGGACGCCGGACATGCACTTTTTCGTCTATGAGAGTTACATGGTTTTTGACCATAAAAAAGACAAGGTCTATATCGTTGAGGAGGCGCTCTACAGTGATAGGAGCGAAGCTGATTTGGCTGCTAGGCTGGAGAGGATTATGGCTGAGCTGGCGCAGCCAGCAGCAGATGAATTTTCACCACTGGAACTGTCCAGTTTGAACTTCCAGAGTCATATCGAGCAGACGGCTTTTGAAAAAATGGTGGAAGAAGCGCGTAGCTTGATTCGGCAGGGCGACATGTTCCAATGTGTGCTCAGTCAGCGGTTTTCAGCAGAATATTCTGGTAAACCACTAGATTACTATCGCAATCTGCGCGTGACCAATCCTTCCAACTATCTCTACTTTTATGACTTCGGAGATTATCAGATTATCGGAGCTAGCCCAGAGAGTCTAGTCTCTGTCAAGCAGGGTCAGGTTACGACCAATCCTATTGCTGGAACCAGACCGCGTGGGAAGGATGAAAGAGAAGATAAAGCCTTGGCAGAGGAGTTGCTGGCTGACGAGAAGGAAGTGGCGGAACACCGCATGTTAGTTGATTTGGGGCGTAATGATATTGGTAAAATCGCCCAGAATAACAGCGTGGAAGTCACTAAGTACATGGAAGTGGAGTATTTCCGCTATGTCATGCACCTGACAAGTGTAGTTCGTGGTCAGCTTCTGCCTCAACTGACAGCCATGGATGCACTCAAGTCGACCCTGCCGGCCGGTACTGTCTCGGGCGCGCCTAAGATTCGAGCTATGAAGCGAATTTATGAGCTGGAGCAGGAAAAACGTGGCGTTTATGCGGGGGCTATCGGCTATCTGTCTGCGACAGGTGATATGGATTTTGCCATCGCTATTCGGACCATGATTTTGAAAAATGGCAGAGCTTACGTTCAAGCTGGAGCGGGTATTGTTTATGACTCGATCCCTACTAATGAATACCAAGAAACCATCAATAAGGCCAAATCAATGACCAAGATAGGAGAGATGCAATGATTTTATTGATTGATAATTATGATTCTTTTACTTATAATCTAGCCCAGTATATCGGCAATTTTGCAGAAGTTAAGGTCTTGCGTAATGATGATGCAGGACTTTATCAAGCGGCAGAAGAAGCAGATGCTTTGGTTCTGTCTCCAGGTCCAGGCTGGCCAGCAGATGCAGGACGGATGGAAGAGCTTATCCGCGATTTTACTGGTAAAAAGCCGATTTTGGGGATTTGCTTGGGGCACCAAGCCATTGCAGAAGTATTTGGCGGAAAGCTAGGTTTGGCTCCCAAAGTCATGCACGGCAAGCAAAGTATTCTGCGCTTTGAGGGGAAATCTCCAATTTATCAAGGAATAGAGGCTGGGCAGCCGGTCATGCGCTATCATTCGATTTTGATTGAGGAGATGCCAGAGGACTTTGAAGTGACGGCTCGGGCAGCTGATGATAACTCGATCATGGCTATCCAGCATAAGAGCCTGCCTATTTATGGTTTTCAGTATCATCCAGAAAGTATTGGCACGCCAGATGGCTTGTCGTCTATCAAGAATTTTATCGACTTAGTAAAGTAAAGGAGGATGTATGAAAGAGATTATTGCAAAACTAGCTGATTTTAAGGATTTAAGCAGCGCTGAGATGACAGATGTGATTGAGCGTATTGTCACCGGACGGGTGACAGAGTCCCAAATTGTAGCCTTCTTGCTGGGGCTCAAGATGAAGGGGGAGACGATTAAGGAACGAACTGCTTTGGCTCAGGTAATGCGAGGCCATGCTAAGCAGATTCCAACCACTATTCGCACTGCCATGGACAATTGCGGTACGGGTGGGGACAAGTCTTTCAGCTTCAATGTTTCGACTACAGCAGCTTTTGTACTGGCAGGTGGCGGGATTAAGATGGCTAAGCACGGCAATCGCTCCATTTCTTCTAAGTCGGGCTCAGCTGATGTGTTAGAAGCTCTGGGTATCAATCTAGACTTGGATGCTGCTAGCTTGGGCAAGATTTTTGAGCAGACAGGTATCGTCTTTCTTTTTGCAAAGAATATGCATCCAGCCATGAAATACATCATGCCAGCACGTCTTAGCTTAGGCATTCCCACAATCATGAATCTAACTGGCCCCCTTATCCATCCCATGAGTCTAGAAACTCAGCTTTTGGGGACCAGCCGGCCGGATATGTTAGAGAGCACAGCAGAGGTTTTAAAAAATATGGGGCGTAAGCGCGCAGTAGTCGTGTCGGGTCCAGATGGTTTGGACGAGGCGGGTCTTCATGGCCGTACCCAGTATGCTCTGCTGGAAAATGGGCAAATCAGCCTGCACAGCTTTCTGCCATCAGATATTGGCATGGAAGAAATACCTCTTGAAGCGATTCGTGGAGGCAATGCCAAGGAAAATGCAGAAATTCTGCTATCTGTCCTGCAAAATCAAGTCAGCCCCTATCTAGAAACGACAGTTCTGAATGCGGGATTGGGCTTCTACGCTAATGGGAAATCAGACAGCGTAGAAGAAGGAATAGCTTTAGCCCGCCAAGTGATTGCCAGTGGTGCAGCCTATGAAAAACTCAAGCAGCTACAGGAGTATCAAAAATGAGCAAAGAATTTCTTCCGACCATTCTAAAGCAAAAAGAGCAGGAAGTGGCGGCTATGTCCTATGAAGAGCTGCAGCCCCTGCGCTCGACCTATTCTCTCTATGATTATCTTAAAAGCCATCCTCAAGAGCTGCAGCTGATTGCTGAGGTTAAAAAAGCCAGCCCAAGTCTAGGAGATATTAATCTCGGTGTGGATATTGTTGAGCAGGCTCGCACCTATGAACGATGCGGTGCAGCTATGATTTCGGTCCTGACAGATGAGATTTTCTTCAAAGGACATCTGGATTACCTGAGAGAGATTTCCAGTCAAGTGACCATTCCAACCCTCAATAAGGACTTTATCATTGATGAAAAGCAGATTGTTCGCGCCCGTAATGCCGGAGCGACGGTTATTCTTCTGATTGTGGCTGCCTTGTCTGAAAAGCGGCTGCAAGAACTCTATGATTTTGCGACGGGGTTAGGCTTGGAAGTTCTGGTCGAAACCCATAATCTGGCGGAGCTGGAAATTGCCCATAGAATAGGAGCACAGATAATCGGTGTCAATAACCGCAATCTAGTTACTTTTGAAACAGATATCAATACAAGTCTCCAGCTGTCTGCCCATTTCAAAGATGACAGGGTTTACGTATCTGAGTCCGCTATTTTCAGCAAGGAAGATGCTGAGCTGGTAGCTCCTTATTTCCATGCGGTTTTAGTCGGAACAGCCCTGATGCAGGCTGAGGATGTGGCAGAAAAAATCAAGGAGCTGAAAATTGACAAAGGTTAAGATTTGCGGCTTATCAACGGCCAGCGCTGTGGAAACGGCATGCAAGGCTGGTGCGGATTACATTGGATTTGTCTTTGCTGAGAGCCGTCGGAGGGTCAGTTTGGAGCAAGCTCAGAAGCTAGCTGCCTTGGTGCCGCCTGCTGTCCGAAAGGTAGGAGTTTTCGTCTCTCCGAGCTTGGCAGAGCTGCAGGAAGCTATTTCGGTGGCAAATCTGGATTTGGTGCAGATTCATGGCGATTTTAATGAAGATCTTCTGTCTGAGATCGGCCGGCCGGTTATTCGAGCTTATCAGGTCAAGGGTGCGTTAAAAGGAGTCAGCCAACAAGCGGACTACCTGCTCTTTGATGCACCACTTGCTGGTAGTGGTCAGACCTTTGACTGGCAAGCTTTTGATAAAGGTCAAATCCATCAGCCCTTCTTTATCGCCGGTGGTTTGAATGCAGGAAATGTTCGAGAAGCTATTCAGCACTTCGCTCCTTACGCAGTTGATGTCTCAAGCGGGGTCGAAACTGACGGCCAGAAGGACTTAGAAAAGATAAAAGAATTTATAGAAAGAGTGAAAGATGGCATATAATCAACCCAATCAAGAAGGATTTTACGGTGAGTTTGGTGGGCGCTTTGTTCCTGAAACGCTGATGACAGCAGTTTTGGAGCTAGACAAAGCCTACCGTGAGAGTAAAAAAGACCCAGCCTTTCAGGCTGAGCTGGACGAGTTGCTAAAGCAGTATGTAGGGCGAGAAAATCCTCTCTATTTTGCTAAAAATCTGACAGCCTATGCTGGCGGTGCTAAGATTTATCTGAAGCGGGAAGACCTCAACCATACCGGGGCACATAAAATCAATAATGCCCTAGGTCAGGTCCTATTAGCCAAGCGAATGGGCAAGAAGAAAATTATTGCGGAGACTGGTGCGGGCCAGCACGGAGTAGCCACCGCCACAGCTGCAGCCCTTTTCAACATGGACTGCACTATCTATATGGGCGAAGAAGATGTCAAGCGCCAAGCACTCAATGTCTTTCGAATGGAACTTCTGGGAGCCAAGGTAGAGTCTGTGACCGATGGCTCTCGAGTCCTCAAGGATGCAGTCAATGCTGCCTTGCGAGCTTGGGTGGCTCAGGTCGATGATACTCACTATATTATGGGCTCAGCCTTGGGGCCCCATCCCTTCCCAGAGATTGTCCGCGACTATCAGAGTGTGATTGGACGTGAGGCCAAGCGTCAGTTTGCTGAGCAAAATGCAGGTGCCTTACCCGATGCTTTAGTCGCCTGCGTTGGCGGTGGTTCCAATGCTATTGGGCTCTTTTATCCCTTTGTAGACGATAGCTCAGTTGCTATGTATGGAACAGAAGCAGCTGGGCGGGGCGTGGATACAGATGAACATGCTGCGACCTTAACCAAGGGCCGCCCGGGGGTTTTACACGGTGCCTTGATGGATGTCTTGCAGGATGAGCAAGGGCAGATTCTGGAAGCTTTCTCTATCTCTGCCGGGTTGGACTATCCAGGCATCGGTCCCGAACATTCTCATTTTAACGCTATCCAGCGCGCCACTTATGTTCCAGTAACGGATGAAGAAGCCTTGGAAGCCTTTCAGCTCCTGTCTCGTATCGAAGGGATTATCCCTGCTCTAGAGTCTAGCCACGCTATTGCTTACGCAGTTAAGCTGGCTAAGGAGTTGGGACCAGATAAATCAATGATTGTCTGCCTATCCGGCCGTGGTGACAAGGATGTCGTTCAGGTAAAAGAACGCTTGGAAAAAGAAGCGGCTCAAAAAGGAGGTGCCCATGACTAAAACACTCACTCAGCATTTAGAAACCATCAAAAGAGAAGGCAAGGGAATTTTCCTTCCTTATATTATGGCTGGTGATCACGAGAAAGGTTTAGCCGGATTACCAGAAACTATCGCATTTTTGGAAAACTTGGGTGTGTCATCCATTGAAATCGGTCTGCCATTTTCAGATCCTGTTGCAGATGGGCCAGTTATTGAAGAAGCCGGTCTGAGAAGTCTGGGTCACCATACTTCGGCCAAGTCTTTAGTCGCAAGCTTGCAGAATTTGGACACTCAGCTGCCTCTCATCATCATGACCTACTTTAATCCTATTTTCCAGTACGGGCTCAAAGATTTTGTCAAGGATTTGGCTACGACACCGGTTAAAGGATTGATTATTCCGGATCTGCCCTATGAGCACAGGGGCTTTATCTTGCCTCTGCTGGAAGATTCAGATATTGCTCTAGTTCCTTTAGTGAGCTTGACGACTGGCCTAGAACGTCAGCAGGAGCTGATCAAGGAAGCTGAAGGTTTTATCTACGCTGTAGCTATCAACGGTGTGACAGGTAAGAGCGGAAGCTACCGCAATGATTTGGACCAGCATTTGAGCAAGCTCCATGATATTGCTGAGATTCCAGTGCTGACAGGTTTTGGCGTTTCAACTTTAGAGGATGTTGATCGCTTCAATCAAGTCTCAGACGGAGTCATTGTCGGATCTAAGATTGTCAAAGCTCTTCATGAAAAGGACGCCAGTATAGCGGCCTTTATCCAAGAAGCAGCAGCTTATAAGAAATAATCACCACCACACCAAACAAAAGACAAGGTACAAATGCTAGCCTGTCTTTTTTCTTTTTAAAGCAGAAGCAGGCGAGGCCAGAGAAACTAGCGATTTGGATAAGGATTAGAGCCTGACCCATATTTTTGAATTTTATCACCATAAAAAAGTAAGTTTCGTATAATTCATTTTTAAGAAATGTTTGATTTTTGATGTTGATTGAATATTAGTTTGGATATTGCTTATGAATGGTATCTATATAGCTGGTGAAATGTTTCAAGAAATGCTTAGGAGATATAACAGTGATGTATTTTCCAAAAGCAAGCAAGGTATTGTATCCCCAATCATTGTCGTTTAAAGGATAAGTAATCTCGTAAATATTGCTATTAATAGGTTTTATTGCATTATAGCCTAAGAGTTCCACAAATCGATCAAGAACAATTTTCTGGACATGCAGGATGACAGGTACTTTGTTTTCATTCATCCAAGCACCACCATCATAGGGAAGTGGTGTAAAATGTCTTTTTGAAAAAGTATCGGAGAGAGTAAGTTCACTAATTCTAGCAACTTTAAAAACAGAAAACCGCGCTTTATCAGTATCGTAGGCATCCATATACCAACTCCGGTCCTTATAGACAATACGGTAAGGCTCACAATTTTTTTGACTCACCAGTCCTTGCGAATTAATATAGGAAAATTTTATTTTTACTCTACCTCTGATAGCTTCCAATAACTTAAAAATCAAAGTTCGTATTTCCAAGTTCCCTTGAGATAGAGACAAATCAATTTCGAAATCAGAGTATGTATTGGTAGCATTTAATTTCAATATAGCATTGAAAGTAGAGGTATCTTCCAATACTTGATAGCGACTTTTTAAACCGGATTCGATTGAAAGTCGTTCGGATTGAGTCAAGGGAGGTTTATCAGTTTGAAAGTCTTCCATAAGAAAAATTCCTCCGTTTTTTCCTTTCATTACATAGAGAGGAATGCCTGCAAGAGATAAATCATCAATATCTCTCATAATAGTTCGGGTGCTGACTTTAAAAAGTTCTGATAGTTCTTTAGCTGTTGTTTTTCGTTGATTTACTAAATGAGAAATGATTCCCATTTGACGGTCAATTTTCATGATTTTCTCCTTAAATATGACAGATAGATGTCATATTACTTTTGTTATGATTATACCATAAAGAAAGGAGTTCATATAATGAAACATCAAACCAAACCATCGTTTACCCTGATTGGTAGGAGTATTTTGATAGAAGGAACTACGGTTCATGAACAGCACTATTCTAAAGAGAAGACAGCGTTCTACGCTCAGTTATTTAAAGAAGGAATGCTGGGGAAATTGATGCCCCATTCTCTAGACAAAAAAGGCTATGCTTTGATTGTTCCTCATAAAGATGGTATTCAATACTACGCAGGAGTTGCGGCAAAGAATGCTGTGGCAGACTACGAAAGCATTCTCGTCCCAGAGAAAGATTATTTAGTAAGTTCAGCCAGTGGTGATAAATCAAGACTCCTGTTTGACCAATTGGAGGATAACTTTTTTGAGGAAGAAAGCAGTTCCCTTTACCAAGATGGAATTATCTTAGAAATACTTTTAAACGGGAATCCTATGGATGCAGAAGTTGAGCTTTGGGTTCCAGTTCAGTAAAAGAGTAGGGATTTATAAGAAATAATCACCACCACACCAAACAAAAGACAGGGTACAAATGCCAGCCTGTCTTTTTTCTTTTTAAAGCAAAAACAGGCGAGACCAGCGAAGCTAGCGATTTGGATAAGAATGAGAATTTCCGTCAGACTGAAAATGGCTGAGCAGGACGCCAGAAAGAGAAAGTCACCAGCTCCAATACGAAGATTACAAAAGAAGGCTAGAAGTCCTAGGGCTAAAAAGAAGAGCATGAGAAAGTTGACGCCTGTTGTCACCATTAGCAAGAGCTGAAAAATCAGCCATACCATCAGGGGATATTGCTGCTCTCTTTGATCGTAGATAGCTAAGGTTAAGCCCATGGTGACTACCAATAATTGACTAATGGAAAGAATGCCCAGGGAGGTTGCCAGAAAAAGACTGCCCAAGATAGATTCAAAAAATAAATAGCGTAAGGGAATCTTGTCTCCACAGAAGCGGCAACGAAGAAGATTTAAAATTTGGGAAAAAATAGGGATCAAATCACGCGGTGCCAATCTTTTCCCGCAGGCATTGCAATGGCTAGCGGGAGTGATGATAGACCACTCTGGGAAGCGGTCGATGACCAAGCCTAGGAATGAGGCAAAGACAGTACCAACGATAAAAAAGTATAGGTGAATCATACTTATTTATTCGTAAATTTAAACAGAAAAATTCTGAAATTTTGCAACTTTTCTAATAAAGTCTTTTTTTGAATCTTTTGTCTTGACTTTCTTATTTAGAAGCATTATAATTAAACCATAATCTAAAAAGATTAGAATCATTATAAATAAAAACGAGGTAGATACAATGACACAAGTAAAAAATGGTGCAGCAACTGACGTAGCAACTTTCAGCAATCAAAAGGCTTTGCCAAAGACTAAGGCTATTCTTAACCAAGTAGTGGCAGATCTTTATACAGCTCATATCGCTCTACACCAAGTTCACTGGTATATGCGTGGCACAGGCTTCATGGTTTGGCATCCCAAAATGGATGAATACATGGAAACTTTGGATACAACTTTGGATGAAGTCAGCGAGCGCTTGATTACACTAGGAGGCAAGCCTTATTCTACGTTGACCGAGTTTATCCAACACAGCAAGATTGAAGAAAAAGCTGGTGAATTCAGCAAGGATGTAGAAGAAAGTCTGGCGCGTGTGATTGAGATTTTCCGTTATCTGACAGGTCTTTACCAAGAAGCTTTGGATGTAACAGACGAAGAAGGGGACGATGTAACCAATGATATCTTTGTCGGTGCCAAGGCTGACCTTGAAAAGACTATCTGGATGCTGACAGCTGAAATTGGTCAAGCACCGGGTTTATAAAAATGATCCATGCGAAGCAGAAAGGGAACAGGCTTTCCTTTCTGTTTTTTCATCTTGAAAAGCGCTGGAAAATCTGATAAAATATAGCTCATGAAACCCCTGTATGATGTTCAGCAATTTCTTAAAAGTTTCGGAATCATTATCTATATGGGCAAGCGCCTTTACGATATTGAGATGATGAAAATTGAGCTGAAGAGGATTTACGATGCCGGTCTAATGGATAAGCTAGCTTATTTTGAGGCGGAGGCAGTCTTGCGACGAGAACATCGCTTAGAGTTAGAATATTTAGAAAAGAAAAAGGAGACTTGAGATGACAATTTGGATTTTGTGGGCGGTACTTTTGGGAATACTTGGCTGGATGGGCTTTAATTATTTGCGCCTTCGTCAGGCAGCAAAAATCGTGGATAACGGGGAATTTGAAGACTTGATTCGCCAAGGGCAGTTGGTTGATCTGCGGGATCCATCTGATTTTCACCGGAAGCATATCTTAGGCGCTCGCAATATTCCATCTCAGCAGCTCAAGGATAGTGTCGGTGCACTTCGCAAGGACAAGGCTGTTCTCCTCTATGAAAATAGTCGTGGTCAGCGCGTAACCAATGCGGCTCTGTATCTGAAAAAACAAGGATTTAAAGAAATCTATATTCTTTCTTATGGGTTGGATTCTTGGAATGGCAAGGTGAAGGCTAGTTAACATAAATCAAAAATTTGTCGCATTATATATACAAAGCCAGTTTCTTATGTTATAATAAATTAATATTAATTTTAAGGAGTTTTTAGAACATGCAAGAAAAGAAAAAATCTTCACTTGTTTTAGGTATCCTATCTATCATCTTTGGTTTTTTCATTCCATTGGTAGGTCTTATTTTGGGTATTATCGGTTTGGTGTTGGCTAATTCACATCAAAAAGAGTCTAAATTAGACTATAAAACAGAAAAAATTCTGGGTATCGTAGGGATTGTAATTTCCGTAATTGTTTGGATTCTAAATGTTATGGTACTTATGAATGGAGCAGGCTACTAACAAAAAAGCTTTATTATTTAAAGCTTTTTTGTTTTACCGACTTTTCTCTAAATATTCTTTAATGATCTCTAATTCTTTTTGGTTCAAAGCACGGTAATCGCCTTTTGCTAGATCTGGGTCTAATGTAAAATCTCCGAATTGAATTCGCTTGAGATAGGTGACCTTGACACCAACTGCCAGAAACATCTTTTTGATTTGGTGGAATTTCCCCTCGGAAATCTTGACGGTAGCACGGCTCAGACTGGAGCTGGTAGAGAGGATAGAAAGCTGGGCAGGCTGACAGACGGTGCCGTCTAAAAAGCGAATGCCTTCTTGAAAGGTAATTTTATCCTGAGAGGTTAAAGGTCCATTGACTTCTACATAGTAAGTTTTTTCAACGTGGTATTGAGGGTGCAGCAGCTGAAATCCCAGAGGACCATTATCGGTAATCAGAAGAAGCCCTTCGGTATCTCTATCCAGCCGTCCGATAGAGTAAAGATTTTCTTTCTCTATCTCCTTATCCAGCAAATCCAGAACAGTCAATTTTTCAGCGTCGCGATTGGCAGTGACTGCACCTGCGGGTTTATTCAGCATGTAGTAACGGTGGGCAGGGCCGCTGACATGCTTTCCTTGAAAAGTAATCTGTTGTAAGCCGGTATCAACATTTTGGCTGAGTTTGCAGGCGGGATTACCATCCACTAAAATCTGTTTTTGTAAAAGGATTTGTTTCATCTTTTTTCGGCTGATATGATTGGCAGCCAACAGTTGGTCGAGGCGCATCTGTTTTCCTTGTTTTTTTCTAAATCATATCATAAATTTTCAGGATGGAAAATGCAAATCCTCACGGAGCTCTCATATTTTTAAATGAAAACATTTACACTTATCAAAGCCGTGTTTTTTGCCTGCGTCTGTGGTATAATTGTTCAGTTAGAAATAAAATTTAAAAATTCAGAGGAAATCATGACAAAATTAAGAGAAGATATCCGTAACATTGCGATTATCGCCCACGTTGACCACGGGAAAACAACCCTCGTTGACGAATTATTGAAACAGTCTGAAACTCTTGATGCTCGTACAGAGTTGGCAGAGCGTGCTATGGACTCAAACGATATCGAAAAAGAGCGCGGTATTACCATCCTTGCTAAAAATACAGCCGTTGCTTACAACGGAACTCGTATCAACATTATGGATACACCAGGACACGCGGACTTCGGTGGAGAAGTTGAGCGTATCATGAAAATGGTTGACGGTGTTGTTTTGGTGGTAGATGCCTACGAAGGAACCATGCCACAAACTCGTTTCGTATTGAAAAAGGCCCTTGAACAAGACCTTGTCCCAATCGTTGTTGTCAACAAAATTGACAAACCATCAGCTCGTCCAGCAGAAGTAGTGGACGAAGTATTGGAACTCTTCATTGAGCTTGGTGCAGACGATGACCAGCTTGATTTCCCAGTTGTTTATGCTTCAGCTATCAACGGAACTTCTTCATTGTCAGACGATCCAGCTGATCAAGAAAAAACAATGGCACCAATTTTTGATACCATTATCGACCATATCCCTGCTCCAGTGGACAACTCAGATGAGCCTTTGCAGTTCCAAGTCTCACTCTTGGACTACAATGACTTTGTAGGTCGTATTGGTATCGGACGTGTCTTCCGTGGTACTGTTAAGGTTGGGGACCAAGTTACCCTGTCTAAACTAGACGGTACAACGAAGAACTTCCGTGTCACAAAACTCTTTGGTTTCTTTGGCTTGGAGCGTCGTGAAATCAATGAAGCCAAAGCGGGTGACTTGATTGCCGTATCAGGTATGGAAGATATCTTTGTTGGTGAGACGATTACACCGACAGATGCCATTGAACCTCTTCCAATTCTTCACATCGATGAGCCAACGCTTCAAATGACCTTCTTGGTCAACAACTCACCATTTGCTGGTCGCGAAGGGAAATGGGTAACCTCTCGTAAGGTTGAAGAACGCTTGCAAGCAGAATTGCAGACAGACGTATCCCTTCGTGTTGACCCAACAGATTCACCAGATAAGTGGACAGTTTCAGGTCGTGGAGAATTGCACTTGTCAATCCTGATCGAAACCATGCGTCGTGAGGGATATGAGCTGCAAGTATCTCGTCCAGAAGTTATCGTGAAAGAAATTGACGGTGTCAAATGTGAGCCATTTGAGCGCGTCCAAATCGATACTCCAGAAGAGTACCAAGGATCTGTTATCCAAAGCCTTTCTGAACGTAAGGGTGAAATGTTGGATATGATTTCAACTGGTAATGGTCAAACTCGTTTGGTCTTCCTAGTTCCAGCACGTGGTTTGATTGGTTACTCTACAGAGTTCTTATCTATGACTCGTGGTTATGGGATTATGAATCATACATTTGACCAATACTTGCCATTGATTCCAGGTGAAATTGGTGGACGTCACCGTGGTGCCCTTGTTTCCATTGATGCTGGTAAGGCAACGACTTACTCTATCATGTCTATCGAAGAGCGCGGAACTATCTTTGTCAATCCAGGTACTGAGGTTTATGAAGGAATGATCATCGGTGAAAACTCTCGTGAAAATGACTTGACTGTTAACATCACCAAGGCTAAGCAAATGACCAATGTTCGTTCTGCAACCAAGGACCAGACAGCAGTTATCAAGACACCACGTATCTTGACCTTGGAAGAATCGCTGGAGTTCTTGAACGACGATGAGTACATGGAAGTAACGCCAGAATCTATTCGTCTGCGCAAGCAAATTTTGAACAAACAAGAACGCGAAAAAGCCAATAAAAAGAAAAAATCAGCTGCAGCTGAATAAGCAAAATGGAAAGGAGCAGCAAGATGGTTTATCTTATCATTGGGATTTTAATCCTCTTTTTCTACATTTTTGCTGTTCCATCCAGTATTAAAGGGACTGTTAATGCTGTGACCATGGTTTTACTGATTGTGGCCTTGATTATCTTATTTGGCTTAGGCATTTTTAAAATTTTCCAGTTGCCGGCTGAATATTTTGTAGGTTTCGGCCTATCCGTAGTGACCGTCTTGGCTTTGCGGGATATTAATCGTCTCAAGCCGCCTAAAAAATCAAAAAAGAATTTTGATGAAGAATAATAAATGAGCAAGAACTTAGAAGGTCGGATAGACGTTTTGAGATCTTGCTTTTTTTGTTAATCTATATTTTTACAAAAACAATAGGTTTATGTTACAAAATATTTCAAATAGATGAAAACATATCATTTTTTTCAAAACTTGCTTACAGTCGAAAATAAAAGACTCCTATGTCTTTTTTATTTTCACAAAAAAAGGTAAAATAGAATGAAGTATGAATGGAAGAGGTTGCTTATGAAAAATATAGCAAATTTTGCCAATAAGAAGGTCTTGGTTCTGGGTTTGGCCAAGTCGGGTGAGTCAGCAGCTCGCCTTTTAGATAAATTAGGAGCCATCGTGACAGTTAACGACGGGAAACCTTTCGAGGAAAATCCTGCTGCCCAATCTTTGCTAGAAGAAGGCATTAAAGTGGTGACAGGAGGTCATCCCTTGGAGTTGCTGGACGAAGACTTTGAATTGATGGTGAAAAATCCAGGTATTCCTTATGACAATGCCATGGTCGTTCGAGCTCTGGAGAAGAAGATTCCAGTCATTACTGAAGTCGAGTTGGCTTATCTCATTTCGGAAGCACCGATTATTGGTATTACGGGTTCAAATGGTAAGACGACGACCACAACCATGATTGCGCAAGTCTTGACGGCTGGCGGTCAAAACGGTTTATTGTCTGGTAATATCGGTTTTCCTGCTAGTCAAGTAGCCCAAACAGCCAGCAGCAAAGATATGCTGGTCATGGAATTGTCTTCCTTCCAATTGATGGGGATTGAAGATTTTCATCCGCAAATCGCTGTTATTACCAACCTCATGCCGACTCATTTGGATTATCACGGCTCTGTTGAGGAATATGCAGCTGCCAAGTGGAATATCCAGAAAAACATGACAGCTGATGATTATCTGGTTTTGAATTTCAATCAAGACTGGGCCAAGGAAATGGCTAGCCAGACTCAGGCTACTGTTGTGCCTTTTTCAACGACTGAAAAGGTGGATGGTGCCTATTTAGAGGGTGATGTCTTGACCTTCCGTGGAGAAGCGATTATGCAGGTGGCTGAAATCGGCGTTCCTGGCAGTCACAATGTTGAAAACGCTCTGGCTACGATTGCAGTAGCCAAGCTTCGTGGTATTGACAATCAGACGATCAAAGAAGTCTTGTCTGCTTTTGGTGGTGTTAAGCACCGTCTCCAGTATGTGGGACGTGTAAATGAGATTGCCTTTTACAATGATAGTAAGTCTACCAATATCTTGGCAACCCAGAAAGCCCTATCTGGTTTTGACAATAGCAAGGTGATTCTGATTGCAGGCGGTTTGGACCGTGGCAATGAGTTTGACGAGTTGGTGCCTGACCTCAAAGGGCTCAAGAAAATGGTTATCTTAGGACAATCAGCTGCACGTGTAAAAAGGGCTGCTGATCAGGCTGGAGTTTCTTATCTCGATGCGACTGATGTCCGGGATGCAGCTCATAAGGCCTTTGCTCAAGCGGATCCAGGAGACATTGTCTTGCTCAGTCCTGCCAATGCCAGCTGGGATATGTATAGTAATTTTGAAGTCCGTGGCGAAGAATTTCTCGCTGCATTTGAAGAATTAAAAGGTTAAGATGAAAAAGATTGTATTTACAGGTGGAGGAACGGTCGGCCATGTAACCCTCAACCTTCTCCTAATTCCGAAATTTATCAAAGAAGGCTGGCAGGTCCATTATATTGGCGATAAGCATGGTATTGAGTATCAGGAAATCCAAAAGTCAGGACTGGACGTGACCTTCCATTCGGTAGCTACGGGCAAGCTTCGTCGCTACTTTTCTTGGCAGAATCTGCTGGATGGCTTTAAGGTCGTCTGGGGGATTTTCCAGTCGCTGGGCATTATGCTCAAGGTACGGCCGCAGGCCCTCTTTTCTAAGGGTGGCTTTGTATCTGTTCCGCCCGTGATTGCAGCCCGGCTGTCAGGAGTTCCTGTCTATGTTCATGAGTCGGATCTATCCATTGGCCTAGCCAATAAAATCGCCTATAAGTGTGCGACCAAGATGTATGCGACCTTTGAGCAAAGTTCCAGTCTGACCAAGATTGAGCATGTAGGAGCTGTGACCAAGGTCGGTAACCAAGAGTCAGTCCTACCGCAGGAACTAGAAGAAATTCGTCAGTATTTTGATAAAGAGCTGCCAACCCTGCTTTTTGTCGGTGGTTCTGCTGGAGCTAAGGTCTTTAATGATTTTGTTAGCCAGAATCAAGCTGCGCTGACCGAGCGTTATAACATTATCAATCTGACAGGCGATGCAAGTTTGGATGTTCTGTCTGACCGTCTCTTTCGCAGAGCCTATGTGACCGACCTCTACCAGCCTTTGATGGACTTGGCAGATGTAGTGGTTACTCGTGGCGGTTCCAATACAATCTTTGAGCTCTTGGCCATGGCTAAGCTTCATATTATCGTTCCTCTGGGACGCGAAGCCAGCCGCGGCGATCAGATTGAAAATGCGGATTATTTTGTGAAAAAGGGATATGCTAAGCAATTGGCGGAGGAACAGCTGGATATGAGCAATTTACAGACAGCTCTTGATGACCTTTTGGCGAACCAAGCTTCTTATCATCAAGCTATGCAAAATTCTCAGGAAATCAAGTCTGTAGATGAATTTTATGCTTTATTGAAAGCGGATATTGACAAGGGAAAGAAATGAGCAAGAAAAACAATGATGAGCCAAAGGAAGAGGTAAGTGAGCACCTCTCTGAATGGCAGAAACGAAACAAAGAATATCTTGAAAAGAAGGCTCAGGAAGAGGCCGGCAAACAAAAGGAGCTAGAAGAAGAGGAAGCAAAGGAAGCTGAGGACTCAATCGAAGGCGGAGAAATAGCTGAAGAGACGGAAGAAGATGACTCATTTTATGAAGAGGAAGAAATAGAATATTTGGAAGATGACTCATCTAAACCTGAGCTAGAGACCGAATTGAGCGAGAAAGAGCGCAAAAAACTGGAGAAACTTCAGAAAAAGGCAGAAAAAGAAGCTGCTAAGGTGCATATCTCAAGGGTTCATATTTATCGAGCACTGCCAGTTTTGCTAGGCAGTGGCTTGATTTTTCTCCTGTCAGTTTATTTTTTGACACCACTAGCGACTATGAAGACAATCAAATTTTCAGGGAATCAAATGGTCAGTCAGGAAGATTTGCTCAAAAGCAGTAAGATTGATGAGAAGGACTATACTTTAACAACCTTTATCAATGGCGGCAATCATATCCGCAATATGAAAGCGTCTAGTCCTTGGATTAACAATCTGGAGATGGCTTATCAGTTTCCGATTACTTTTCAGGTAAAGGTCAAGGAGTACGGAGTTCTGGCCTATCTGCATGAGGGTGGCCAGTATTATCCTATTCTGACAAATGGGGAGATTATTTCGGACCCGACTGCTGCAGATTCTTTGCCAGAAACCCATATTTCGATAGAGTTTTCAGATAAAAAATTGATTAAGGAATTTGCCCTTCAAATTGAAAAGGTACCGGCTTCGGTTAAGAAAAATATTAAGACAGTTCAGCTGACCCCGAGCAAGGTGACACCGGACTTGGTTACGCTGACCATGCATGATGGCAATAAAATTTTGGTACCAATTTCACATATTGCCAAAAAACTGCCATATTACAAGGGAATCCAATCACAGTTGGAAGAGGAAGTACCTAGTGTTGTAGATATGGAAGCAGGGATTTTTAGTTATGTTGAAGGAGCTCAAAACGAGTCGTCTTCTTCTGATGAAGAAAAGCAGAAAGCAGAAGAGGAATCGACGGGACAGCCAACAGAACAAGCGGCTGAGCAGGTGACAGAAAGTCAAGAACAAGAATCTGCAGAGCCACAAAATTCAACAGAAAACCCGGGAAATACCGAAAATCGCTAAATTATATGTAGAAAAACTGCGCATTTTCATTTTCTTTATGTTATAATAAAGCTTGGGTAACTCTAATTTTTAGCGTTATTAGTATAGACCGGAAACATGGAAGATAGAGAGGACTGGTGTAATGGCTAGAGACGGCTTTTTTACTGGATTAGATATAGGAACTAGCTCAATTAAAGTGTTGGTGGCAGAGCACATCAACGATGAAATGAATGTTATTGGAGTCAGCAACGCCAAAAGTGCTGGCGTTAAAGATGGAATTATTGTTGATATTGAGGCTGCTGCTGCTGCCATTAAGACAGCTATTTCTCAAGCAGAAGAAAAGGCAGGCATTTCAATTGGTTTAGTTAACGTCGGACTTCCGGCTAATCTCTTACAGATTGAGCCTACTCAGGGTATGATTCCTGTGACTAGTGATTCTAAGGAAATCACAGATACAGATGTAGAGAATGTTGTTAGATCTGCTCTGACGAAGAGTATGACTCCTGATCGCGAAGTGATTACTTTCATCCCAGAAGAGTTTGTAGTGGATGGTTTCCAAGGGATTCGTGACCCACGTGGTATGATGGGGATTCGCTTAGAAATGCGTGGTCTTCTCTACACTGGACCACGGACTATTCTCCACAACCTCCGCAAGACAGTGGAGCGCGCGGGAGTTCAGCTTGAGAACGTAATTATCTCCCCATTGGCAATGACTAAGTCAATCTTGAACGAAGGGGAACGTGAGTTTGGTGCAACTGTTATTGATATGGGCGGTGGCCAAACTACAGTGGCTTCTGTTAAAGGTCAAGAGCTTCAGTATACGAATATATACCAAGAAGGCGGCGACTACGTAACCAAGGACATCTCCAAGGTTTTGAAGACTTCGCAAAAGTTAGCTGAAAGTCTCAAGTTTAACTATGGTTCTGCTTATGTTCCTGAAGCTGGGACAGAATCTTTCCAAGTAGAAGTGATTGGAGAGATTGAGCCGGTTGAAGTAACTGAAAAGTATCTGGCTGAAATTATTTCTGCTCGTATCCAACACATTTTTGAGCAAATCAAACGCGATTTGGATAGAAGGCATCTCCTTGAGTTGCCAGGTGGCATTGTGATTATTGGCGGAGCAGCAATTCTTCCAGGAGTGGTTGAGTTGGCTCAGGAAGTATTTGGCGTAAATGTCAAGCTTTATGTGCCAAATCAAATTGGCATTCGCAATCCTGCTTTCGCACATGTTATAAGCCTGTCAGAGTATGCTGGAAACTTAACAGATGTGGATATGCTGGCTCAGGTTGCTGTTCATGGTGATGAGCAACTGCGCCATCGACCTGTATCCTTTGAGCGTCCTGCTCAGTCAGTACCACGCTTTGAACCTCAACCAGCTGATGAGATTCCTGAGGAGCCGGTCCAAGAAGTTCCAGTTGCCAGTGCCGATGTGCCAAACCAAGAACCCAAAACAGGTATTACAGATCGGATGCGCAACCTAATTGGCAAAATGTTTGATTAAGGAGAATACAGAGAATATGACATTTTCATTTGACGCTGCTGCTGCACAAGGCGCAGTAATTAAAGTTATTGGTGTCGGTGGAGGTGGCGGTAACGCCATCAACCGAATGATTGATGAAGGTGTTGCTGGTGTTGAATTCATCGCAGCAAATACAGATGTTCAAGCTCTTAGCAGTGCTAAAGCTGAAACAGTTATTCAGCTCGGTCCTAAGCTGACTCGCGGACTTGGTGCCGGAGGTCAGCCTGAAGTTGGCCGCAAGGCTGCTGAAGAAAGCGAAGAAGTCCTGACTGAAGCTCTGCAAGGAGCAGATATGGTCTTCATCACTGCTGGTATGGGTGGTGGATCTGGGACAGGTGCTGCTCCAGTAATTGCTCGTATCGCAAAAAATGTTGGTGCTCTGACTGTTGCGGTAGTTACACGTCCTTTCGGTTTTGAAGGAAGCAAGCGTGGAACCTTTGCAGTAGAAGGAATCAACGAACTTCGCGAGCATGTAGACACACTCTTGATTATCTCAAATAACAACCTGCTTGAAATTGTAGACAAGAAGACTCCGCTCCTTGAAGCACTCAGTGAAGCAGATAATGTTCTTCGCCAAGGTGTTCAAGGGATTACTGACTTAATTACCAGCCCAGGACTGATTAACCTTGACTTTGCCGACGTGAAAACAGTTATGGCAGACAAGGGTAATGCTTTGATGGGAATTGGTGTTGGTAGCGGTGAAGAACGTGTCATCGAAGCTGCTCGTAAAGCTATCTACTCACCTCTTTTGGAAACAACCATTGATGGTGCAGAGGACGTAATTGTCAACGTTACTGGTGGCCTAGATATGACCTTGATTGAAGCAGAAGAAGCTTCAGAAATTGTCAACCAAGCAGCAGGTCATGGTGTGAACATCTGGCTCGGTACTGCTATTGACGAGTCTATGAAGGATGAAATCCGCGTGACTGTTGTAGCTACTGGTGTTCGTCAGGACAAGGTTGAAAAGGTCAGCGGTATTCGCCAGACACCACAACCTACTAGTCCAAGCCGTCCGCAGCAAGTTGAGCCAAATCGCGAAGTTCGCTCAGGACAGTTTGAACGAAACTTTGATATGACCGAAACGGTTGATATTCCTGCTCCAACGCGTCAAAGAACGGACGCGCCTAAAGGTTCAGCCTTTGGTGATTGGGATCTTCGTCGCGAAGCGATTGTTCGTCAGGCTGAACCAAGTTCGTCAGCCCGCGTGGAACGCTATGCAGAAACTAATGAAGATGATGATGAATTGGAAACACCTCCATTCTTCAGAAATCGTTAATCTAAATCATGAATTTGCAGAATAATAAAGAGTTGGTCTTTCAATCCGTCGCTCAAGCGGCGGAGCAAGCCCAGCGTTTGAAAGATTCAGTAAATATCATTGCAGTTACCAAATATATTGACTGCGAAACAACTCAGGAGCTTGTTCGTACAGGTATTCAGCATATCGGAGAAAATCGGGTAGATAAATTTCTAGATAAATACCATGCTCTGAAAGATGAGAATCTGACCTGGCACCTGATCGGCAGTTTGCAGAGGAGAAAAGTCAAGGATGTGATTAACTATGTTGATTACTTTCATGCTTTAGATTCTGTGAAATTGGCCAAGGAGATTGACAAACGGGCTGAACATGTGATTAAATGTTTTCTGCAGGTGAATATTTCTAAAGAAGAGAGCAAGCATGGCTTTTTGATTGAAGAACTTGAAGTTGTCCTGCCTGAACTTGAAAAATTAGACAATGTTCAAATTGTGGGATTGATGACTATGGCTCCGTTTGAAGCTAGTCATGAGGAGCTGAACCAAATGTTTGAAAAGGCTCATCAACTACAAAAAGAATTAAAAAAGAAACAGTTAAATAATATGCCCTTTTCTGAATTAAGCATGGGAATGAGCCGTGATTATCCAGAAGCAATTGCCCATGGCTCGACCTATGTCAGAATCGGTACAGCATTTTTTAAATAGGAAAGAAATATGTCATTAAAAGATAGATTTGATAAATTTATAGATTATTTTACAGAAGATGGAGATGAGACTGAGGTTCAGGAGCAGACTGTCAGCAGACCTGCAGCGCCTGTTAAGCAGAAGCCTGAATTGGTTCAGCCTAAGCCAGTCAGAGAGAGCAAGCCAGCTCCTCGTCCGGTTGCTGCGGCCAAGCCACAGCCTAAACCACAGCCACAACAGAAATCTTCGACAGAGAATATTACCAGACTGCATGCACGTCAGCAGGAATTGGCTCAGCACCGTGCAAATGCGGATGAGAAGATTACGATTGATGTTCGTTATCCGAGGAGATATGAGGAAGCGACTGAAATTGTTGACTTGCTTTTGGCCAATGAAAGCATCCTGATTGACTTCCAGTATATGACTGAGGTACAGGCTCGTCGCTGTTTAGACTACCTAGACGGTGCGCGTTATGTCTTGGCTGGAAATTTGAAAAAAGTTGCAAGCACTATGTATTTGCTGACTCCGATTAATGTAGTGGTAAATGTGGAAGATATCCGCCTGCCAAACGATGTTGAAATCAGCGAATTCGACTTTGATATGAAGCGCAGTAGATAAGAGATATGTTATATTTTGTAATTCGTGCCATCTCTAATCTTTTCGATCTTTATAGCATTGCCTTGATTGTCTATGCACTTCTATCTTGGTTTCCAGGAGCCTATCAAACCAAATTCGGAGAGTTTCTAACACGAATTGTAGAACCGTATTTAAAACTTTTCCGCCGTCTTCCCTTGCAGTTTGCAGGGCTGGACTTTACCGTTTGGGTTGCAATTCTGGCTTTAAACCTTTTAAATCGTGTGGTCTTTTATTTAATAAGCGTCTTACTAATGTTATTATAATGAAAGATTTATATCAACATTTTTCGCATGAGGATCGAGAGTTTATTGATAGGAGTCTGGAGCTGCTTCAGCGGGTTCAAGATACCTATGCCTTTGAAACAACGTCTTTTCTGAATCCCCATCAGGTCTCAATCCTGAAGAATATTGGCAAGCAATATGATGTGCAAGTCTTTGCTAGTACGGATTTTTTTCCAAGTGAACTGGCAAGAGTTCTTGTGGCGCCTTCTTATTACCAACTGAATATGGATGATTTTGAATTGAGCTTGCTGGAAATTTCCTATGCAAGCAAATTTTATAAAATCAGTCATTCACAGATTATGGGCACTCTTCTCAATCAATTAGGGATTGAAAGACGGACCTTTGGTGATATTCTTGTGGTTGGAGAGCGCGCTCAGCTCTTTGTAGATAAGAGACTGGCCCAGTATTTTATAGATCATGTGTCTAAAATTGCAAAGATGCCTGTCAAACTAAAGGAAGTTTCCTTTGCAGAGCAGCTGAAAGAGCAGAAGCAGTCTGCCACCAGAGAAATTTTAGCATCTAGTCTTCGCTTGGACAAGTTGGTAGCCAGCACCTTTAAGTTATCAAGGAGCCAGGCTGCTCAGCTAATTTCTGGCAAGCATGTGAAAATGAACTATGCTGTTAATGACAATCCCAGCCAGCAGGTCGGGCTTGAAGACTTGATTAGCGTTAGACGATTTGGAAGATTTAAGGTTTTAAGAGAAAATGGTCTTTCCAAGAATGGAAAACATAAGTTAACCGTTGAATTATTAGCTAGTAAATGAGGAGGAACTATGACACTTACAGCATTAGAAATTAAAGATAAATCCTTTGGAACCAAGTTTAGAGGCTATGATGTTGAAGAGGTAGATGAATTCCTTGACATCGTTGTCCGTGATTATGAAGACCTGGTTCGTGAAAACCACGAAAAAGAAGCAAAAATTCGTAATCTGGAAGAACGTCTGACTTATTTTGATGAGATGAAAGACTCTCTCAGCCAGTCTGTTTTGATTGCTCAGGATACGGCTGAGCGCGTTAAAGTTGCTGCCAATGAGCGATCTACAAATATTGTCCGTCAGGCAGAGCAGGATGCGCAGCATTTGTTGGATGGAGCTAAGTACAAGGCTGATGAAATTTTGCGTCAGGCAGCGGACAATGCTAAGAAAGTAGCCATTGAAACAGAAGAACTGAAAAACAAAACACGTGTCTTCCACCAACGCTTGAAATCAACCATTGAGAGCCAACTCAGCATTGTGGATTCGTCTGAATGGGAAGAAATCCTGCGTCCGACAGCTACTTACCTGCAAACCAGCGATGAGGCCTTCAAGGAGGTTGTATCGGAGGTTCTGGGAGAAGAGGCAGTTGTCCGCGAGGAAGAAGCGGATGTGACTCGTCAATTTTCTCCAGAGGAAATGGCTGAGCTGCAAGAGCGCATTGAAGCTGCCAATCGTGAATTAGCTGCGACCCAAGCTTTTTCTCCGATCAGCGATGAAGATATAGAAGCTCACGCAGCTGAGGAAAACTTAGAAGCTGACCATCATGATGATGATACAAATGGGGAACAAAAAGTTCCAGTAAATATTTTATAATTTTAAAGAAGATAAGATTGTAAAAACACAGACCAAGCAAAATACTTTCAGCGAGCAGATGATGGTGAGAGATCTGCAGTCCATCTTGCTTGGGCTATCATTTTACAAAACTTTCGTCTGAAATCAGTAGGATGAGACGGCAGTCCACGTTACGGACAAAGAGGGGCAAGAGGAGCATCATGCTATTGTCTTGCCTAAACAAAGGTGGTACCGCGAATTTTCGTCCTTTTTGGAGAAGTTTGCGGTTTTTAATTTGTAATTAAAAAATAAAGAGGAATAGAATGAAACTGAAAGAAACACTCAATCTTGGGAAAACTGCTTTTCCTATGCGGGCCGGTCTTCCAAATAAGGAGCCAATTTGGCAGAAGGAATGGGATGAAGCTAAGCTTTATCAGCGGCGTCAGGAACTGAATGAAGGCAAGCCGCACTTTATCCTGCATGATGGCCCTCCTTATGCTAACGGGAATATTCACGTCGGCCATGCTATGAACAAGATTTCCAAAGATATCATTGTTCGCTCAAAATCTATGGCTGGCTATTATGCGCCTTACATTCCAGGTTGGGATACGCATGGTCTTCCAATCGAGCAGGTATTGGCAAAGCAAGGCGTTAAGCGCAAAGAGTTGGACTTGGTAGAATACCTCAACATGTGTCGGGACTATGCGCTTAGCCAAGTCGAAAAGCAAAAAGAGGACTTCAAGCGTTTGGGTGTTTCTGGTGACTGGGAAAATCCTTATGTAACCTTGACACCAGATTATGAAGCGGCTCAAATCCGTGTCTTTGGCGAAATGGCTAAGAAAGGCTACATTTACCGTGGTGCTAAGCCCGTTTACTGGTCTTGGTCTTCTGAGTCAGCTTTGGCTGAAGCAGAAATTGAATACCATGATTTGGTTTCTACCTCTCTCTACTATGCCAACCGCGTTAAAGACGGAAAAGGGGTACTGGACACAGATACTTACATCGTCGTATGGACAACAACTCCGTTTACCATTACTGCCTCTCGCGGTTTGACAGTTGGAGCAGATATTGATTACGTAGTCGTACAACCAGCTGGTGAATCTCGTAAGTTTGTGGTTGCTTCAGAATTATTGAATAGTTTGTCTGATAAATTTGGCTGGGCTGATGTTCAAGTTTTGGCTACCTACCGTGGTCAAGAATTAAATCACATCGTGACAGTTCACCCATGGGATACTGCTGTAGATGAACTTGTTATCCTGGGTGACCACGTTACGACTGACTCTGGTACTGGTATTGTCCATACAGCGCCTGGTTTTGGTGAGGACGACTATAATGTCGGTGTAGCTAATGGCTTGGAAGTATTTGTCACTGTTAATGAGCGCGGTATCATGATGGAAAATGCTGGTCCTGATTTTGCAGGCCAGTTCTATGACAAAGTTGCACCAACAGTTATTGAAAAGCTTGGTGACTTGCTCCTTGCTCAAGAAGAAATCTCTCACTCCTACCCATTTGACTGGCGGACTAAGAAGCCAATTATCTGGCGGGCAGTTCCACAGTGGTTTGCATCTGTTTCTAAATTCCGCCAAGAAATCTTGGACGAAATTGAAAAGGTTAAATTCCATTCTGAATGGGGTAAAGTACGTCTCTATAATATGATTCGTGACCGTGGTGACTGGGTTATCTCTCGTCAGCGGGCTTGGGGTGTGCCATTGCCAATCTTCTATGCCGAAGACGGCACACCAATCATGACGGCTGAAACCATCGAACACGTAGCTCAGCTCTTTGAGGAGCACGGCTCTATCGTCTGGTGGAAGCGTGAAGCAAAAGACCTTTTACCAGAAGGATTTACTCATCCAGGTTCTCCAAACGGCGAATTTACCAAGGAAACGGACATCATGGACGTTTGGTTTGACTCAGGTTCATCATGGAATGGTGTAGTGGTCAATCGTCCTGAGTTGACTTACCCAGCTGATCTTTATCTAGAAGGTTCAGACCAATACCGTGGTTGGTTCAACTCATCTCTTATCACATCAGTTGCTAACCATGGCGTAGCTCCTTACAAACAAATCTTGTCACAAGGATTTGCCCTAGATGGTAAGGGCGAAAAGATGTCTAAATCCCTTGGAAATACGATTGCTCCAAGCGATGTAGAAAAACAATTTGGTGCGGAAATCTTGCGCCTTTGGGTAACCAGTGTTGACTCCAGCAACGACGTTCGTATCTCTATGGATATCTTGAGCCAAGTCTCTGAAACTTACCGTAAGATTCGGAATACCTTGCGTTTCTTGATTGCCAACACCTCTGACTTTAATCCAGTTGAGGATGCTGTAGCTTACGAAGAGCTTCGCTCCGTTGATAAGTACATGACTATCCGCTTCAATCAATTAGTAGAGACTATTCGCAATGCTTATGCGGACTTTGAGTTTCTGACTATTTACAAAGCGATTGTCAACTTTGTGACCGTTGACTTGTCTGCTTTCTATCTGGACTTTGCCAAAGATGTCGTCTATATCGAAGCAGCTAAATCATTGGAACGTCGTCAGATGCAGACTGTTTTCTATGATATTTTGGTCAAGATTACCAAGCTGTTGACACCAATTCTGCCACACACAGCAGAAGAGATTTGGTCTTACCTGGAGCATGAAGCGGAAGAATTTGTTCAGTTATCTGAATTGCCAGAAGCTCAGACTTTCCCAAATCAAGAAGAAATCTTGGATACTTGGTCTGCCTTTATGGACTTCCGCAGTCAAGCTCAGAAAGCCTTGGAAGAAGCCCGCAATGAGAAGGTTATCGGGAAATCGTTGGAAGCACATCTGACTGTCTATCCGAATGAAGTCATCAAGACCTTGCTGGAAGCAGTCAACAGCGATGTGGCACAGCTTCTCATCGTTTCTCAATTGACGATTGCTGAAGGAACTGCTCCAGAAGGCGCTCTAGTCTTTGAAGATGTAGCTTTTGTCGTAGAGCATGCGCAGGGACAAGTCTGTGATCGCTGCCGTCGCATTGATACAACAGTTAAAGAGCGCAGTTATCAAGCTCTTGTCTGTGACCACTGTGCAGAAATTTTAGAAGAAAACTTTGTTCAAGCTGTCGCAGAAGGCTTTGAGAGCAAGTAAGTTTTCCAAAATAAAAAATGGCTTTGCCCTTTAGTGGTAAGCCGTTTTTTAGATAGATTGATTTGAAAATTTGTTAATTTAAAACTAAATTAGAAAAACCGAACAGTTGCATTTACAACTGTTTTCTGTTATACTACTTATAACTTAGGAGTGCTTATTTTAGCCAAAATGTTTTGGAGCTGAAAGAGCTCAGAGGAAGTCAGTTGCTGCAGAGCCTGACTGGCGTAGGAGTTTTCAAAGCCAATCAGTTGGTCATAGAGTTTGAGAGCCTGACTGCTAGGATAGAGCTCTTTGAACTTCTTATTTTGAGCTTTGGTCCTTTTGATAATCAAGCCTCTATCTTCCAGCTTTCCTAGAGAACGGCTGAGAGTAGTCTTGTCAATCTGCACCAGCTCTGCCAGTTGTGATTGGCTGAGGCCTTCATTTTCGACGATACGAATGAGCAGTAGAAATAAATTATTGTCTAGGCCGTAGTTACTGGCTTTCTGATTCATTTTCATCATAGCTTGTCTGGAAATAAATCCCATTTGTCGGAAAAGTTGACGGTAATCCATAGGAACTCCTTGATAGTTGCATTTGCACTTATTATACATTAAAAAGTTAGAGGAAACAAGTATGTGGTCTAGGAAAAAATTAATAGAGCTGAACCCGATAGAATTTTATCAAATCTTAAAATTGCGCATTGACACCTTTGTGGTGGAGCAGGAGCGCATCTATCATGAACTGGATGAGAAAGACCTAGAAGCAGTGCATGTTTACCATGCTAATAAACAAGGGGAAATTGATGCTTATGCCCGTGTCTTTGAAGAGGGAGAGCATTTGGTCTTTGGTCGAGTAGTCACAGCTCAGTCTGCACGAGGACAGGGCTTAGGAGGGCAGCTTATCAGAGAAATCTTGCAATTATGTGTTGAGAAATGGCCAGGAAAGGAAATTGAAATAGAGGCTCAGGTTCAGGTGGCTGCTCTCTATGAAAAGTATGGCTTCAAATCAGTTGGCCAACCCTTTATTTTTGAATCGACACCTCACATTACCATGATCTATAAACAATAAAAAAACTAAGGACAGGCCTTAGTTTTTACTGTTTCACAGGAATGGAAATTTCGATTAGATTATTAGCGTAAATCGTGCGGATAGCAGCTCTATCAATAGCATTTGCATCAATTTTTCTCTTCAAGAAAAACTCTCTAATTTTTTCGATTTCCTGTTCGCGTACAGCACGGTGCATGTTTGAAATCAAAATTTCATAGTGAAGAGGAGCTTGTGTAAAAACAACATCGCTGTTTCCAGCAGAATAAACTTCGACTAATATCGCATCGGTGCTTTCCAATTGGCTTTTGACAAGGTCAGCATGACTGTTTGTTGTATTAATAAGCTTCATACGATTTCCTCCTGCTTTATACCTGCTATTATTATAACATGTTTGCTATGAATTGTGAATGATTTCTTTAAGCTTTAAGTGTATTTTTCCAGGCTTGGATACCCCATTTATGGCTGCCGCGTTTGAGTGTTTCAATAGCTTCTTCGACTGGGAACCAGGCAAGCTGGTTGAAATCTTCCAGCGGTTTTTGGACTTCTTGGAAAGAGGTGACCTCATACAGGTAGGCTGGGTTGTAGAAATGGGTGTCGCGGTGGCGAGAGTAAAAATATTCATCAGCCTGTCCAAGATAGCGTCCAAGCTGGGCTGTGAATCCAAGTTCTTCCATCAGCTCGCGTTCAAGCGCAGTCTGATGGTTTTCCCCCTCTTCAATCTCTCCACCGGGCAGAAACCAAGCTCCATTAGGCGCCTGGACCAAAATAATCTTTTCTTTCTTTTCATCTGGGATAACGGCATAGACTCCGTAGCGGGTCACATATTCTACATTTGCTTCCTTTTCACCAAAGGTTGGATTTGTCATTCTAATATCCTCAATCTCTAGTCAGTTTACTATCTATCATAATGGACTAAGGACCAGCTGTCAAGAATTTACTCGGTTTATTGGACAGAAAAAGAATGATAGTCCTTGAAAGAAATCCCCTTCAAATAATAAATTCCTTCCTCCGACCGTTTAGAAAACTCTTCTTTATAGGAATGGTAAAACATTTTTAGAAGAAATTGTTATAATAGGAGCGAGGTGGTTTTATGACAGAAAGCAGACTTTTTAAAATCCTATATCTTCTTTTAGAGCAGGGCCGCACAACAGCTCCCGAATTGGCCTCACTATTTGAAGTATCCATTCGGACCATCTATCGAGATGTGGACAAGCTGAGTTTGGCAGGAATCCCTATCTATTGTAGCCCAGGCAAGGGCGGGGGTATTTTTCTGATGAAGGATTTTGTCTTAGACAAGGCTTTGTTTTCAGAGTCTGAGAGGGATGAGCTATTAGCTGCTCTTCAAGACTTCCAGATTTTAACAGATGGCGAGCAAGTAGAGACCCTGTCTAAGCTACAGTCCTTGTTTCAAGTTCAGGCAACTTCCTGGCTGGAGGTGGATTTCACTGACTGGCGCAAAAAAGCAGATCAGAAAGAACTGTTTGATACTATTAAGCAGGCAATCTTGCAAAGAAGAGTCTTGTCTTTTTCTTATTTGAATGGGCGGGGAGAAAGAGAGCAGCGCAAGATAGAGACGCTGAAGTTAGTATTTAAAAGCCAAAACTGGTATGTTGCTGGCTTTTGTCGTTTAAGACAAGCTCCGCGCTTTTTTAAACTCAGCAGAATGAGAGACTGTCAGATGTTAGAGGAAAGATTTAAGCAGAGAGTCTTGGATGAGAAATTTAGCCCTGAGGAGCAGCTAAGAGATTCTGTAAAAGTCATTTTGAAATTTGACAAGAAACATGCCTTTCGGGTGTACGAGGAGTTTTCAGAAGCAGAGATAGAGGAGACTGATGGGGGCCTTTATGTCGAAACGCATTTGCCGAGTCACGATAGTCTTTATATCTACTTGCTATCCTTTTTGGATGGAGTTGAAATCCTAGAGCCGCCTCGGTTACGGGAAGAATTCAAAGAAAAGTTAAAAGCCATTGCCGATATTTATAAAAGCTGACAGAGGTTGTCAGCTTTTCTTTGCTATACTGTTTGTAGTAAAGAAAGGAGGGCTCTCTCATGAAATATGAATGGAGAAAAGCCAATCTTGAATTATATCAAATCAAGTCTAAACCCTGTCTTATAGATGTTCCTGCCCAGTCTTTTATCATGATTGACGGCAAGGGCAATCCTAATGCTGCTGACTTTTCGGAACGAGTTGGTGCTCTGTACAGTTTAGCCTATGCAATCAAGATGAACTACAAAAAGACAGCGGCCGAGCAAGAATTTACTGATTTTACAGTCTATCCCTTGGAAGGACTTTGGCAGCAAGAGCAAGCAGGAGAACTCATTAAAGAAGAATTGATTTATACCATTATGCTTGGGCAGCCGGACTTTATCACTGAAGAGATGGTGAAAAAGGCCCTGGAACAAGTCCGTGTCAAAAAGCCTAATCCTCTCTATGACGAGATTCGTTTTGAAGAAATGACGGAAGGAGAGTGTGTCGCCATGCTGCATCTGGGTCCTTTTGACGAAGAACCTCAATCCTTCACTAAAATGGATGCCTTTTGCCAGAATCACCAGCTGAAACGGATTTCACACACTCATAGAGAAATCTATCTCAATAATCTGAATCGGACAGACCCTAGCAAGCTGAAAACAATTCTGCGCTATAGGGTTCAGAAAAATCAATAAAGAAATAGAGCAGAAAACTAATTGTTTTCTGCTCTATTTTGTCGAAAATTATTTTTCTTCTTGTGATGAATTAACGGACTCTGTGCTTTCAGTTTTCTTGGCTGACTTGATGAGAATCTTGCCATTGCTGGTCATGATAGCTTTGAGCTCTTTTTCGCTTGGATTTTCCAGATAAAAGTCAGTAATAGCATCTTCAATATGGTCCTGAATGGTACGGCGCAGTGGGCGAGCACCCATTTTTGGATCGTAGCCCAGGTCAACTAATTTTTCTTTGACTTTCTCTGTAACATCCAGATGAATGTCGTTGGTTGCCAAACGTTGATTGACATCGTCCAGCATAAGGTTGACGATTTGCAGCAGATTGTCCTTGCTGAGCGCCTGGAATTCGATAATGCCGTCAAAGCGGTTCATAAACTCAGGACTGAAGAAGTTGCCCAATTCACCCAAAACGGAGTTAGTGCGGCCTTCACGCGCTGCTCCAAAGCCAACGCTGGCTTCAGCTTTGCCAGTTCCGGCATTGGATGTCATGATGATAATGGTGTCCTTGAAGCTGACAGTCCGGCCTTGACCATCGGTCAGGCGGCCATCATCTAGAACCTGCAGGAACATGTGCATAACATCGGGATGGGCTTTTTCCACCTCATCCAGCAGAATGAGTGAGTAGGGATTGCGGCGGACGCGCTCAGTCAATTGGCCAGCTTCATCATAGCCGACATAGCCCGGAGGGGCACCGACCAGTTTGGCCACGCTGTGTTTTTCCATATATTCACTCATATCAAAGCGAATCATGCTGTCAGCCGAGCCAAAGAGCTCAATGGCTAGTTGCTTAGACAGCTCAGTCTTACCGACACCAGTTGGTCCGACAAAGAGGAAGCTGCCGATTGGGCGATTAGGACTTCCTAGCCCGACCCGGTTGCGGCGGATAGCCTTGGCGATCTTATCCACAGCATCGTCTTGGCCGATGACATGAGCCTTTAAGTCACTGGCAAGATTGACTAGTTGAGACTGTTCTTTTTCTTTGAGGTCGCCAACTGGGATATTGGTCTTTTGCTCTACGATATGCTCAATCGTTTTCTCGCTGATAATCGGAGTATCCTTGTCTAGCACACTTGTCTGCTGGAGTTCCTTGTACTTGGCAATCTGGTCGCGGAAGTAAGCTGCTTTCTCGAAATCTTCGTCACGAGTCGCCTGAGCCTTGAGGTTTTCGGCCTCAATCAGACGTTGGTCAATGACCTTGGGGTCAACAAAGTTGAGGGTCAGATTCATCTTGGATCCAGCCTCATCCAAGAGGTCAATAGCCTTGTCTGGCAAGAAGCGATCTTGGATGTAGCGGTTGGAGAGAAGCGCAGCAGCTTCGATGGCCGCATCTGTGTACTTGACGTGATGGTAGTCTTCGTATTTTTTCTGAATCCCTTTGAGGATGGTAATGGTTTCTTCTACCGTCGGCTCGTCTACCTTAACGGGTTGCATACGGCGCTCCAGTGCAGCGTCCTTCTCAATGATACGGTATTCATTGAGAGTGGTTGCTCCGACCATCTGGAGTTCTCCGCGAGCCAGAGCTGGTTTGAGAATGTTCCCAGCGTCCATATTGCCATCGCCAGCTGAGCCTGCTCCGACAATTTCATGGATTTCATCAATGAAGAGAATGACATCCTGACGAGAACGAATCTCATCAATGAGCTTCTGCATTCTCTCCTCAAATTGGCCACGGATACCAGTTCCCTGTACTAAGCTGACAACGTCTAGGCGGATAACCTCCTTGCCTTGGAGTTTATGAGGCACATCACCATCGACAATTTTCTGGGCCAGACCTTCCACCACGGCTGTTTTTCCGACTCCTGGCTCTCCTATGAGAACAGGATTATTTTTGGTGCGGCGGTTAAGGATTTCAATGACACGGACGATTTCTTCATCACGGCCAATAACAGGATCAATCTCGCCTCGGCGAGCCAACTCAGTCACGTTGATACCAAACTCTTCCAGCAGGCCTTTTGGCTTTTGCGGACTTGGCTGAGGCTGACCACCCTTGCTAGGATTTGAACCGTAGCCGCCACCGCCTCCATAGGCTCCGCCAGATTGGGTGGGAGGAGTAGTTGGTTCCTGAGGATGTTGGAAATTGCTGAGGCTGTTGAAGAAGTCATCGATAGGATCTGTTCCGTGATTGTTGGCATTAGCAATTCCGCCGAACAAGGAATGTTCAGGGTCTGTTTTCATGATTTGGTAGCAGTTTTGACACAAATCCACCTGCTGTTTATGGCCATTTACGTTGGTATAAAGGTGAATCGTAGATTCATTGATTTTACAATTTTGGCAAAGCATGCAGATACCTCTTTTCTTTTAGTGTGCAAGCTATTTATAGAAATAATTAAAGGTCAAAAATAGTCAAAGTTTTATAGTTTCATTATATCAGTATTCTCGAACTTTGCAAGAATTTACTACAAAATCCTCCCTTAGACCGAGCAGAATGAAAACAAATTCTTGAAAAATTACAAAAAATAGGCTTTTAGTGGTATTTCAGTCGCTATTTATGGTAAAATAAGAGGGAACTAAGTAAATAGGAGAAACAAAATGGAATCACATTTAGTTAGAATTATTAACCGCTTAGAAGCTATGGCTAAGGATGGCGGAAATTTGAAACGTAATTTTGAGCGTGAAGGAGTTGTTGTAGCAGAAGTAGCTTACAGTTACGATGAAGAAAACGGCTCTGTCTTCACCTTGCGTGATGTCGCAGCGCGTGAAACCTATACTTTCGACAGCATCGATTTGATTGCAATGGAAATTTATGAATTACTCTACTAAAAAGCACTTAGCTGCTTTTTATTTTTACCCTTTTTATCTTATTTTAAAAGAGATAGAAATGATTCAGTAGGGCTGAAAATTTTACCACTAGCTGCCAATGAATCCCTACCTTATAACCTTATATAAGAAAAAGTTATAGGCTGGGCACAAATTTTTTTGGTATAATGAAAAAGATAATGAAAAAGAAATGAGAATGACATGGCCCAGATTATTGATGGTAGAGGTTTGGCAGAGAAGCTTCAGAAAAAATTAGCCGAAAAAACGGCTCGCCTCAAAGAAAAGACAGGTCAGGTACCGGGCTTGGTAGTGATTGTGGTGGGAAATAATCCAGCCAGTCAAATCTACGTACGTAATAAAGAGCGCTCAGCCTTGGCTGCTGGCTTTCGGAGTAAGGTAGAACGTCTGCCAGAAGCAACCAGCCAGGAAGAGCTCTTGAGCTTGATTGAAACCTATAATCAAAATCCTGACTGGCATGGGATTTTGGTCCAGCTGCCCTTGCCTGACCATATCGATGATGAAGCTGTGCTGCTGGCCATTGATCCAGACAAGGATGTTGATGGCTTTCATCCGCTTAATATGGGCAAGCTATGGAGCGGTCATCCGGTCATGATTCCGGCTACTCCTGCGGGCATTATGGCAATGTTCCATGAATATGGCGTTGAACTGGAAGGCAAGCGAGCGGTTGTCATCGGGCGGAGTAATATTGTTGGTAAGCCCATGGCTCAGCTCCTTTTAGCTAAGAATGCGACAGTGACTCTGACGCATTCACGGACCCACAATC
Source organism: Streptococcus sanguinis (assembly GCF_013343115.1). Taxonomy (NCBI): domain Bacteria; kingdom Bacillati; phylum Bacillota; class Bacilli; order Lactobacillales; family Streptococcaceae; genus Streptococcus; species Streptococcus sanguinis. The sequence goes on along the minus strand of NZ_CP054570.1, from coordinate 1,458,977 downwards.
TAGCTAAGACTGCTAAGCGGGCAGATATTTTGGTGGTGGCTATCGGACGTGGACATTTTGTGACCAAGGACTTTGTCAAGGAAGGAGCTGTTGTCATTGATGTCGGTATGAACCGAGATGAAAATGGCAAGCTGATTGGCGATGTTAAGTTTGATGAAGTGTCTGAAATTGCTAGTCTGATTACCCCTGTACCTGGAGGTGTTGGACCTATGACCATTACCATGCTGATGGAGCAGACCTACCAGGCCTTTAAACGGAGTCTTGAATCATGAAATTTGTTTTTGATTTGGATGGGACCTTGTCCTTTGATTATATGACGATTGATGAGGAGATTAAGCAGGTCCTGCTGACGGCTCCTCAGTTTGGGCATGAAGTTCTGTTTGCTTCGGCGCGCTCCTATCGAGATTGTCTGGGACTATTAGGTTCGGAATTGAGTCAGCAGATAGTGATTGGCCTGAATGGCGGAGTAGCTTATCAGAATGGACAGCTGATGTTTGAGCGTCAGCTGCATCAGTCAAGTTATCAAGCCATTTTAGATACTTGTTTGACCTATAATTTGCCTTTTTTCGTTGATAATACCTTTGACTACAGCGGCCAGATTTTAGAAAAAATCCCTTTTATTGCCAGTGTAGATCCTCTCAAGCGGGCAAGACGGCTGGAACTGGCTGAACTCCAGCATCCTATTAAGGTCGTTATTTACATGGGGAATCATGAGCAACTCTTAGATGATGTACAGGCTCGTTTTGCAAGCTTGCCTAATCTAAGTCTAGACTATCATGAACATGAGAAATGTTTTTATATCAATCCGGCTGAAACCAATAAAGCTTCAACTGTAAAGGAACTCTGCGGTTCGGATTATGTGGCTTTTGGTAATGATCAAAATGATATCCAGCTCTTTAAGAATTCTCTCTACGCTGTGCAGGTTGGGGATTTCCCAGGCTTGAGCGATTATGCGGATGAGCAGGTTGCCTTTCAGGAAAATTTACCCAAGGCAGTCGCAGCAAGAATCTTACAAAAATTTGCAGATTTTCGGGAAAAATAACTTTCTTATGATACGAGGCATCTGTTTAGGTGCCTTTTGGTGTATAATGAAGATAGGTTTGAAGTGCAGGATAAAGTTGGTTTAGGAGAATATCATGGTAAAAAATGCTGAAAATGTTTTAAAAAGGGTCATTAGGGAACGTCCCTTGGATAGTCACAAGGGCGACTACGGCCGTCTCTTATTGATTGGGGGGACCTATCCTTATGGGGGCGCAATTATCATGGCAGCTTTGGCAGCAGTCAATAGTGGGGCCGGTCTGGTGACTGTTGCTACAGACAGAGAAAATATCGCCCCTCTGCACAGTCATTTACCGGAGGCCATGGCCTTTGACATAGAGGAGCAAGACCGATTGACAGAGCAGTTGGCTAAATCAGATTTAGTCTTGATTGGTCCAGGCCTAGCAGAGAATCAACTAGGTCTAGATATCCTACAAAGTGTTGTCCAGACTGTGGCAGAACAGCAGATTCTCATTGTGGATGGCGGAGCCATCTCACTCTTTAGCAAAGCAGCTTTGCCATTTCCAAAAGCCCAAACAGTTTTTACCCCTCATCAAAAGGAGTGGGAGGGGTTATCGGGTTTGAACTTGTCAGATCAGACAGCGGCAGCCAATCAGGTGGCGGTCAATCAGCTACCTTTGGGCAGTATTGTCGTGCAGAAAAAGCATGGAACGACCATCTATCAAAGCGGACAAGAGCAAGTCTTTGAGTTGACAGTAGGCGGACCTTATCAGGCAACTGGTGGAATGGGGGATACGCTGGCCGGTATGATTGCCGCATTTGCGGGTCAGTTTAAGTCAAGCAGTCTCTTTGAGCGAGTGGCGGCTGCAACCCTTCTTCATTCCCTTATCGCAGATAAATTGGGTCAGGAAGCTTATGTCGTCCTACCAACGGCAATCAGCAGAGCTATTCCAAGGTGGATGAAGGAGATGAGTCAGTAGACTTTTTCTTAGGTTTTAAGTCAGCTGGGTTTCTTTTGTGGAAGCCCAGTTTTTTTCTAGCTTTTCAGGGGATTTTTAGACTTTGTAATCGGTTTTTTATGCAGTTTTTTGTTATAATAAAAGTTACGGAAAAACTAGAAATGAAAGGAAAAGGACATGCCAGAGTATTTGTCGGTTTCGACCTTGACCAAGTATCTGAAGATGAAGTTTGAGCGGGATCCTTATTTGGAGCGGGTCTATCTGACTGGCCAAGTGTCCAATTTCCGCCGGCGTCCTAATCATCAGTATTTTTCATTGAAAGATGAGAAGGCCGTCATTCAGGTCACGATTTGGTCTGGTGTCTACCAGAAGCTAGGCTTTGAGCTGGAAGAAGGCATGAAAATCAATGTCATCGGCCGGGTGCAGCTCTATGAGCCGAGCGGTTCCTATTCTATTATCATTGAAAAGGCAGAGCCGGATGGTATCGGTGCCTTGGCTATCCAGTTTGAACAGCTCAAGAAAAAACTGGGAGAAGAAGGGCTTTTTCAAGATAAATTCAAGCAAGCCTTGCCCCAGTTTCCTAAGAAAATCGGCGTCGTAACCAGTCCCAGCGGAGCGGTCATCCGAGACATTATCACTACGGTCAGCCGTCGCTTTCCGGGAGTGGAGATTGTCCTTTATCCGACAAAAGTGCAGGGAGATGGTGCTGCAGCTCAGGTTGCTGACCACATCAGACTGGCCAATGAGCGGTCGGATTTGGATGTACTGATTATTGGCCGAGGTGGCGGTTCTATCGAAGATCTCTGGGCTTTCAACGAAGAGAAAACGGTTCGGGCTATTTTTGAGTCCCGGATTCCTGTTATTTCTAGTGTTGGCCATGAGACAGATACGACTTTAGCCGACTTTGTGGCAGATCACAGGGCTGCGACTCCGACGGCTGCGGCTGAGCTAGCAACACTGGTCACCAAGCTAGACCTGCTGGGCCATTTGCAGCAGCAGGAAAACCACATGTCTCGAGCGATGTCCAATCGCCTGAGCTATTATCGAGAGAGGTTAAATAAGCTGACCCAGTCGGTTATCTTTCGACAGCCAGAACGGCTTTACGATGGCCATCTGCAGAAGTTAGATCAGCTTAACCTGCGACTGAAGCAAAAAATTCGCGAATATTATAGTGAAGAGCAACAGCGGGTCAAAATCTTGCAGCATCGTTTGGAAGCATTGAATCCTCTCAGTCGCGTTCAGCGTTTTCAGGAGCAGACTGCCCAGCTGGAGCGTTTGCTGCGCAGCAACATGGCGGTTATTTATGATAACAAGGTGGCTCAAGTCAGGAGATTATCCGAGGCCTTGCTTATGCTGGATACCAGTCGAATCGTGGCGCGTGGCTATGCTATTGTCCAAAAGAATCAAAAGGTTGTCGAGTCAAGTGCCGGCATTGAAGAAAAAGATGAGCTGACCCTGCTTATGCGGGATGGGCAGCTGGAAGTAGAGGTAAAACATGTCCAAAGAAAAGAAATTTGAAGAAAACTTAGCAGACTTGGAAGTCATTGTCCAAAAGCTGGAAAATGGTGATGTAGCGCTGGAAGAGGCGATTGCGGAATTTCAAAAGGGGATGAAACTTTCAAAGGAACTCCAGGCTAGTCTGGACAAGGCTGAAAAGACCTTGGTTAAGGTCATGCAGGCAGACGGCACAGAAACGGAAATGGAATGACAAGAAACGAGAAACTGGAAAAAATTGGTCTGACGATTGAAGATTTTTATAGGTCTCAGCAAGTGTCGTCGGATTTATCAGAAGTTATTTTGTACTCGGTCCAGGCTGGCGGCAAGCGGATTCGTCCCTTACTGCTATTGGAGTTGATTCAAGCTTTTGGCCTAGAGCTGGCTGAGGCCCACTATCAGGTCGCGGCGGCTCTTGAGATGATTCACACTGGCAGCCTTATCCATGATGATTTGCCGGCTATGGATGATGACGATTATCGTCGCGGCCGCTTGACTAGCCATAAGAAGTTTGGAGAGGATATGGCTATTTTAGCGGGTGATTCTCTCTTTTTGGACCCCTATGGACTATTAGCAAGGGCCGAGCTGCCTAGTCAGGTCAAGGTGGACTTGATTTCTGAGTTGTCTCTGGCATCGGGGAGCTTCGGTATGGTCGCAGGACAAGTGCTGGACATGCAAGGCGAAGGCCAAGCAATTAGTTTAGAAGATTTAAAAATCATCCATGCCAATAAGACGGGTAAGCTACTGACCTATCCTTTTGTCGCAGCTGGTTTGATTGTTCAGGCTCAGCAGTCTGTTCAAGACAAGCTTCGTAGGATTGGAGAACTCTTGGGCTTGGCCTTTCAAGTGCGGGATGATATTTTGGATGTGACGGCCAGCTTTGAAGAGCTGGGTAAAACCCCGCAGAAAGATTTAGCTGCGGCCAAGTCGACTTATCCAGCCTTTCTGGGACTGGATGGAGCTAAAAACTTTTTCAATCAGACCCTTGATGAAGCTGTAGACATTCTGAAAGACTTGGAAGAGAAGACAGAGTTTTCAGGCGAAGAAATTCAAAAGATAATAGAAAGTTTGAGATTGAATGGCTAAGGAAAGAGTAGATGTGCTGGCCTACAGGCAAGGGCTCTTTGAGACCAGAGAGCAGGCTAAGCGTGGTGTAATGGCTGGACTGGTTATTGCTGCAGCCAATGGCCAGCGCTTTGACAAGCCGGGTGAAAAGATTGACGCAGCCACAGAGCTGCGCTTAAAAGGCGAGAAACTCAGATATGTCAGCCGCGGCGGCCTCAAGCTAGAAAAGGCTTTGCAAGTGTTTGATATTTCGGTCACTGACCGAGTGACCTTAGATATCGGAGCTTCGACCGGCGGTTTTACAGATGTCATGTTGCAGCACGGAGCTAAGCTGATCTATGCAGTGGATGTCGGTACTAATCAGCTGGCTTGGAAGCTCAGACAGGATGAGCGGGTTGTCAGCATGGAGCAGTTTAATTTTCGCTATGCCCAAAGGACTGACTTTGAACAGGAGCCTAGCTTTGCCAGTATTGACGTCAGCTTTATATCGCTGAGTTTGATTTTGCCGGCTCTGCATGAGATTTTGGCTCGGGATGGCCAAGTGGTCGCCTTAATCAAGCCCCAGTTTGAAGCGGGACGCGAGCAGATTGGGAAAAAAGGGATTGTCAAGGATAAAAAGGTCCATCTGGCAGTTCTGGAAAAGGTCGCAGCATTTATGCTGGAGTCTGGCTTTTCTGTCAGGGGACTGGATTTTTCGCCTATTCAGGGCGGTCAGGGCAATGTAGAATTTCTGGCCTATTTAGAAAAGAGTACAGAGCCGCAGCCTCTTGATTCAGCTATGATGACAGCTGTCGTAGAGGCAGCACATAAGGAATTTAAGGATGAATAAGAAGGATAGATTAGAAAAGATTAGACGCTTTGTCAGTGACTATGACATTGGCACACAGGAGGAAATTGTAGAACATCTCAGGGAGTCTGGGATTACAGCGACCCAGGCTACGGTCTCTAGGGATATCAAAGAGCTGGGGATTGTCAAGATACCGCTCAAGGACAACACTTATATCTACGAGCTGCCTAAGACCATGACCAGCAGTCTGGGCTTGGCTGAAAACAACATCCTATCCTGTCAGGTCTTGGGAAATATGATCAATCTCAGTCTGGTTCCGGGGAGCACAGCACTGGTCAAGCGCCATCTTAGAAGTGAATTTGCTGAGGATATTTTCAGTATCTTGGCAGACAACGACAGTATTTTGATGGTTATGATGACAGAGGAAGCAGCCGCAAGGATTGCGACCATCATTCACCATTGGTAGGAAAGCCTATGTTATTAGAAATTTCGATTAAAAATTTTGCCATAATTGAGGAAATTTCCCTAAATTTTGAGCAAGGTATGACGGTTTTGACCGGGGAAACCGGAGCCGGCAAGTCTATTATTATTGACGCCATGAACATGATGCTGGGCAGCCGTGCTACGACGGATGTTATTCGTCATGGGGCATCCAAAGCTGAGATAGAGGGACTTTTTTCGCTGGAAAATAGCAGAGCTTTGCGAGAGATTTTTGAGGAGCAGGGCTGGGAGCTGACCGATGAGCTAATTATCCGTCGAGAAATTCTGCAAAATGGCCGCAGTGTCAGCCGTATCAATGGTCAGATGGTTAATCTGTCTGTTCTAAAGGCTGTTGGCCAGCACTTAGTGGATATCCATGGTCAGCATGATCAGGAAGAACTGATGAGACCCCAGCTTCATATTGCCATGCTAGATGAGTTTGGAACAGCAGACTTTTTGCATCTCAAGGGTCGCTATCAGGAAACCTTTGACCGCTATCGAAGTCTGCGCAAGCAAGTCCTGACTTTGCAGAAAAATCAGCAGGAGCATAAGGCCAGGATTGAGATGCTGGAGTTTCAGATGGCGGAGATTGAAAGTGCCGCCCTCAAAAGCGGTGAAGATACTGCCCTGCACCAGGAGCGAGACCGTTTGCTCAACCACAAGCTTATTGCCGATACGTTGATGAACGCCTATACTATGCTGGATAATGAAGATTTTTCCAGTCTGACTAATGTCCGCTCAGCTATGAATGACCTTGAGTCTATCGAGGATTACGATCCAGCCTACAAGGAGCTTTCCGGCAGCTTGTCAGAGACTTATTATGTCTTAGAAGATGTCAGCAAGCGCCTAGAGGATATTTTAGATGGACTGGACTTTGACGGAGATCGGCTGCTGCAGGTGGAGAGTCGCCTAGACTTGATTAACAGCATCACGCGTAAATACGGCGGACAAGTAGATGATGTGCTGGATTACTTTGCTCAGATTTCCAAAGAATACAGCCTTTTAACTGGAAGTAACTTGTCCTCGGAGGATATGGACCGAGAGCTGAAGGTATTGGAAAGAGAGCTTGTAGAGCTGGCCCAGGAGCTGAGTCAGGCTCGTCACGGCCTAGCAGCCCAGCTGGAAGCAGAAATCAAGCAAGAGCTGCAGGACCTCTACATGGAAAAGGCGCGTTTTAAAGTGCAGTTCAATAAGGGCAAGTTCAACCGTGAAGGCAATGAACAAGTAGAATTCTACATCTCAGCCAATCCAGGCGAGGATTTCAAACCTTTGGTAAAGGTTGCGTCTGGCGGGGAACTCTCCCGTCTCATGTTGGCTATCAAGTCTGCCTTTTCTCGTAAGGAAGGCAAGACCAGCATTGTCTTTGACGAAGTGGATACGGGCGTTTCTGGCCGAGTGGCCCAGGCTATTGCTCAGAAGATTCACAAGATTGGCTCCAATGGGCAAGTCTTGGCTATTTCCCATCTGCCGCAGGTCATTGCGATTGCCGATTATCAGTTCTTTATTGAGAAGATTTCGGATGAGAATTCGACCGTCTCAACGGTTCGCCTGCTGACGGCTGACGAGCGTGTTCAGGAAGTCGCTAAGATGCTGGCTGGTGAAGATGTGACGGAGGCTGCTTTGACTCAAGCCAGAGAATTATTAAAAAAATAAACAAGCGAGGCTGAGACACTAGTGTTTCGGTCTCCTTTAGGAGGTGGCGCATATGACAGAATATTTTACAATCGGTGATGTCCATGGTAAGGCTAGTATGCTAGATGAGCTGCTCCAGCACTGGGACGGTCGCAGCCAACTAGTCTTTCTAGGCGACTTGATCGATCGAGGCGAGGACAGCCGAGCAGTTTTGGAGCGGGTCAAGGACCTAGTGGACCAAGAAGGAGCTATCTGCCTTTCTGGCAATCACGAGTATATGTTTCTGACTTGGCTGGACAATCCTGAAAAGTCTTATGACCACTACCGACGCAATGGCGGAGATACGACGATTAATTCGCTTTTAGGCCGACCTCTTAATGCTCCTGTAGATGGAGTAGCAGACGCGGAACGTGTCAAGACGGAGACGGCCAATTTAGTAGATTTTATTCGCCAGATGCCTTTCCTATTGGAGACGGAACAGTACATTTTTGTCCATGCTGGCCTAGATTTGGAACTGAAAGACTGGCGAGAGACCAGTGATTATCAAAAAGTTTGGATTCGCGCTCCTTTTCACGAAGGCAGCAATCAGACTGGCAAAAGGATTGTCTTTGGCCATACACCGACATTTTATCTCTTGCATGAGGCGCCAGGTACTAAGCAACTATGGATGACTGAGGATGGCAAGATTGGAATGGATGGCGGAGCTGTCTATGGAGGAGTCCTCCATGGAGTTCTCTTTGGTCATAATGGCATCATAGAGCGGTATGCCATAAAAAATGATGGTTTGGTAGCCGAAGACTGAAAAAGATTGGATTTCCCCAATCTTTTTTTGCTGAGATTCTCTTTGAAAACCAGCTTTTTCCTAAAATTTTCCCCAATAAAGCTAAAAAAGCAGCATGTAAACACTTTTTCATCTAATTTTAAAGAAGCGCAAAAAGATTAAAAAACTAAAACAAGCAGATTAAATTTAGGAAACGCTTGGCCTGAGCTGTGATTTTAGCGAATATTCCCCCACAAAACCATAAAAATTTGGTATAATGTAGTGTAATAACAAGTTAAAATTTAGATACAGAGTAGGAAATCTATGACAAAAATAAAAATCGTAACAGACTCATCTGTAACCATTGAACCAGAGGTTGCTAAGGAATTAGACATTACCATTGTGCCTCTCTCTGTTATGGTGGACGGGGTGGTCTATTCGGATGCGGACCTAGCGGAAGGTGAATTTCTTCGTCTTATGCAGTCTAGTCGCAATCTTCCTAAAACCAGCCAGCCGCCTGTCGGAGTCTTTGCTGATGTTTTTGAGCAATTGGCAGAGGATGGAGCACAGATTATCTCTATTCACATGTCTCACGCCTTGTCAGGGACTGTCGAAGCCGCCCGTCAAGGAGCGACTTTGGCTAATGCTGATGTGACGGTTGTTGATAGTTCTTTCACTGATCAGGCTATGAAGTTTCAGGTCACTGAAGCAGCTAAACTGGCCAAAGAAGGAGCTAGCCTAGAGGAGATTCTGGCTAAAATCGAGGAAGTAAAGGAAAAGACAGAACTCTATATCGGTCTCTCTACCTTAGAAAATCTGGTTAAAGGAGGCCGCATAGGCCGAGTTTCTGGTCTGATTAGCTCCTTGCTTAATATCCGGGTTATCATGCAAATGAAAGATCATCAGCTGGAGCCCATTGTCAAGGGGAGGGGCGCTAAGACCTTTAAGAAATGGCTGGATGATTTGTCAGCAAACCTGCAAAACAAGCAAGTGGCTGAGCTTGGAATTTCCTATGCTGGAAGTCCTGAATTGGCCCAGGAAATGAAGGAAAGTTTACAGCCATATGTCAAGAAACCTATTTCAGTGCTGGAAACAGGGTCTATTATTCAGACACATACAGGGGAAAATGCTTGGGCTGTGCTGATTCGTTACGAATAAAACCATAATAATTTAGAAAATAGCGGCTTAGTACTTGACCTGAAAGCTATTTTTAGATATGATAATATTTGTTAGGGTTATCAACCCAGAAAAAATTTGGAGGATTTGTTAAATGGCTAACAAACAAGATTTGATCGCAAAAGTAGCAGAAGCTACAGAATTGACTAAAAAAGATTCAGCAGCAGCAGTTGATGCTGTATTCGCAGCTGTAACTGAGTACCTTTCAAAAGGTGAAAAAGTTCAACTTATCGGTTTTGGTAACTTTGAAGTTCGTGAGCGTGCAGCACGTAAAGGTCGCAACCCACAAACTGGTAAAGAAATCAAAATCGCAGCTTCTAAAGTACCAGCTTTCAAAGCAGGTAAAGCTCTTAAAGACGCTGTAAAATAATTTTGGTTAATAAAGCCTGATACACTTGCCTCTGGCGAGTATGTCAGGTTTTTCTTTTTGCTTTCAGTTCTTGAGCTCAATAAAAGATTTAGGTGCTTCGAGAAAGTTGATTGATGAACTTTCTTGGAGTTTTTATTTTGCAGTAAAGTGAAGAAATTTGTCTCTAAACAAAAGAAAATGATAAGAGACAAACATTTTTAAAGACTTAAAATAAAAAGTTTAAAATTTTAGTAAAAGTACTTTTAAATCATAGGTGTTTATGATAAAATGAAGGGAACATTTCTTTTTGTGTAATGATTGCGAGATCATTGAAAAAGTTTAGGAGGTAAGAAATGAAATGGAAACCACTTCAGGGCTCACTGCGTCCTGTTAATCCTTTTGGCAGCAAATTTCGCCTGCTGATGGGATTATTTGTTGTGCTTTTTTCAATCTTTCTGCTCCCCATTCAGACCTTGTCTGCCTTGGAGGAGCTGAAGGATGGCACGGATTTGTCCAAGTTGAATATTCATAAGTTTGACTTGAATGTTAACAATGTCAGTGTTCTCTCTAAGTCGGAGGCAATTGAACAGGTTCATCTGACTAATCCAAACTATGAGTATCTGGGAGCAGTTTATCCTGGAGAAATGGAAAATTTCACCATCAAGGTAGACAAGTCTCAAAAAGCAGATCAGGTCTTTAATAAGCCGCTTTCTCTTAAGTTTTCTAATGTGGGAACGGCTTATGGAAAACAAGTAGATGCCTATCTGACTTTTAATAAGGTAACACTCCACTATCTGAGCTCATCTACAGCAGAAGCTCAGATGAATGATGCTCAAAAAAATGCAGTTGAATTTTTCTCTATTTCAGAGTTGTGGGAGAGAAGCGCTTTTGAGATTGGGAATATCCCATATGTGGATGCGGCCCATAATAACATTATGAACAAAGCTTTCTGGGTGGAGGCTGATGTTACAGCAGAGCTACGCTATGCGGATGGTTCGGATACAGATTTGAAGTTGGTTATGAAACCGACTGACATTGATGTAGTTGACGGCTTTGGTCTAAAAGAGTCTTTCTATATTAATGATTATAAAAATGCTGTTGATAAGCGCTTGATGAACAATGCCAATGCTTTGAATCAAACAGATCAGAGCGGTCGAACAATTTGGGAAGCAACGACTTCAACTAGCGGTGCTGCTAATGAAAACAACATCTCTGGTTTGGCCGTTCGTTCTGCAGATAACACGTTGAATTTCGGTTATTTATCAACAGAAGCTTGCTCGGCAGTCTTTGGTCTTTATATTGAAAAAGTTGATCCCAAGCCTGTCTTAGAAGTGGATCCAGTTAAGATTCCAGCTAAGGAAGGTCAAGAGGTGACTTATAAGGGAACCTTCAAGATTCCAGTTCCTGGTAAGGATATTTTGGCTACCCCGACTACTATTGAGATGACTGAAACCTTTAACGAGCGTCTGGATTACAAGGAGCTCAAGGTTGAGGCTGGCGGTAATGCCTTGCAGGAAGGTCGTGATTACACGATTGAAAAGAAAGGCCAGACCGTTACGGTCAAGATGACACCTGAGTATGTTAAAGCAAATTCTTCTCAGGATATTGTCATTACCTACAAGACTGCAACTAATCAAAAGGTAGCAGAAAAGGGTGCTGCAACGATTGAAAATACAGTGACTTTAAAAGTAGACAATCTTTCAGCACCATCTAATCAAGTTACTACTGACTTGCTCTATGAAAAGAAACATGAATTTGTCAGTGGCACTGCTGGTAAGGAACTCCCGCAGGAAATCAAAGACCTAACACCAGAAACAGAAAAGAATCTGGAGAATGGTACTAAGACCACCCCGACACAACCGGCTAAGACGGAAGTGCAGACCGCCGATGGAACTTGGATCTTTAAGTCTTACGACAAGGCAGAAGAGACGATTAACGGAGCAGATGCGCACTTTGTTGGTACATGGGACTTTACACCAGCGCCAACCTATAAGGCGACTCACGAGTTCGTTAGTGGTACATCAGATAAGGAATTGCCACAAGCAGTGAAGGATTTGCTTCCAGCCGACAAGCCTGATTTGGCAGATAGCACCAAGGCTACTCCAACACAACCAGTCAAGACGGAAGTGAAAACAACCGACGGTACATGGATCTTCAAGTCTTACGATAAGAACGAAGAGACGATCAATGGAGCAGACGCTCACTTTGTTGGTACCTGGGACTTTACACCGGCGCCAACTTACAAGGCAACTCACGAGTTCGTTAGTGGTACAGCAGGTAAGGAACTTCCACAAGAAGTGAAAGCTTTGCTTCCAAGCGATAAATCTGATTTGGCAGACGGCACTAAGACCACTCCAACGCAACCAGTCAAGACAGAAGTTGAAACATCTGATGGCAGCTGGAGCTTCCAGTCATATAACAAGAACGAAGCAACCATTAATGGTGCAGATGCTAAATTTGTTGGAACTTGGACGTTTGTGGCGAAGCCTAGCCCGGCACCAACTTACAAGTCAACCCATGAATTTGTCAGCGGTACAGCAGGTAAGGAATTGCCACAAGAAGTGAAATCCTTACTTCCGACTGATAAATCTGATTTAGCCGACGGTAGCAAGACCACTCCAACACAGCCGGTGAAGACAGAAGTTGAAACATTTGATGGCAGCTGGAGCTTCCAGTCATATGACAAGAACGAAGCAACCATTAATGGTGCAAATGTTCACTTTGTCGGTACTTGGACTTTCGCAGCTGACTCAACTACGCTTACTGGCACTGTGAACTGGATTGACAATGATAACGGTGCAGGTCGCCGACCACAGAGTGTCCTTGTTCACTTAATTGCAGATGGACAGGATACAGGCATCAGCGTAACTGTTGATGAGGCGATGGGCTGGAAATACAGCTTTGAAAACCTACCTCGCTTCAAGGATGGAAAAGAAATCGTCTATAGTGTCCGCGAGGACGAAGTGGAAGGCTACAGCAATCAAGCTGAAGGTATGAATGTAACCAATCGCTTGCTTGTAGATGCTCAAGTTAAAGAGATTGGCAAGAAACGAATTCTGCCTAAGACCGGCCAAGATACATCTATCTGGATGCTGATTCTTGGATTCTTGACTCTTGGAGGAGCAGTTGGCTTGACCAAACGTCAGCGTGACTAAGAGTAAGCTTCAGTAAAATACCTTGAAAATATAGAATATATGAAAAGTCTGTTGTCTCAACTTTTGTTGGGAATAGCAGGCTTTTTATTTTTCAAGGAAAGATAAGCATTATAAGCAGTCAAATGCTTGAATTTTTCATAAAATTAAAAATAAGTTTGTATTTTTCTAGTAAATATGGTAAACTATTTTAGTAAAAAATTATACAAAGGAGACTGTTGATGAAGACAAAAACATTAGCACTCGTAAATGGACTTGTTGGACTTATTGGTGGTATTATTCTACTTTTGTGGCCTTTCTTCATTTGGGTTATTTATTTTATGCTAGGTGTATTTGACATCCTGAAAATTGCAATCCTAGCTTTGGGGATTGCTGGTATTGTCTACTATAAGGATGACAATCGTGTAGGACCAGCAGGCTCTATCTTGATGATTGTAGGTGGAATTTTTACCTTTAATGACTTCTTGGGTTGGATTGGTGCTATTCTTTCTATCATAGGTGGTTCCCTTTATTTAGCAAGCTTGAAGAGATTCCAAGCATAGAGCGAGGTTTGGAAAAAGATATTAGTTTAAAGCTTGCATTGCCTTAAATGGATAAGCAATCATGCAGAAGCAGGAGGCTGAACTTTGGTTAGTTCTGCCCTGCTTTTTTCTTTTTAGCTTATTTACAATCATTCTTAATAGCCAAGTAAGCCTAGTCATGGTATAATGGTAATGACTTAGATGAGAGGCTATAACGGAGTAAATAATGAAACAAGAACATCAGCATGATTTTGACCAAGTAATTGGCCATTTGCGCGCCAAGGGCGTGCGTATTACAGAAACGCGGAAGGCGGTAATTGACTATATTATCCAAAGTCACGACCATCCGAGCGCTGAAATGATATATCAGGACTTGAAGCCCAATTTCCCTAATATGAGTCTGGCAACAGTCTATAATAATCTCAAGGTTCTGATTGATGAGGGTTTTGTCGCTGAGCTCAAGGTTCGCAATGATACGACAACCTACTTTGACTTTATGGGCCATCAGCACCTCAATGTCATCTGTGAAAAGTGCGGCCGTATTGCTGATATGGAGCTGGAACTTCCGGATGTGAAGCATGAGGCTGAAGTACAGACTGGCTACCACATCACCCAAAGCCAAACGACTGTCTATGGCCTATGCCCCCAATGCCAGCAGGAGGCGGTGTGACTGCGAGGATGATTAGGAGCTTTTTGGAGCCTCAAAGACGAACAAAGTTGTGACTCGCTTCGCAAATTCTATCTGCAACTTCAAAGCAGCAATTTGACAATCGGCTATTGCGTCAAGATTCTATTTCTAATAAAAAGCAAGGCTAGAACTTATGTCTCTTAGCCTTTTTCTATGTGTTTTAGCAAGGCATGTTCGCAGGATATCATCTGAGCTTAGAGACGTTGGTACCTAGTCAAGTACAGCACTTAGCAAGATCAGATATTTTAAGGACAACCCCTTATATACTTATGCTATTATTTTACAGGCCAATTCTCTTTTGATATAATGAAAGCAGAATAAAGCCTTGTACAAAGAGATTCAAAGAGTTCTGAAGGATTTACAATATAAGTAAATTCATCATAAGTCTGTAGTATCGAAATCTTTAAGGGGTATTACTTTGTGGGTAGGTTAGATTTTTAGGAGGTCTTATGTTCTGGAGAAGAGATTGGGAGGAAGAGATATCAGGAAGCAGAGAATCACCTTTTTTGGAATGCCGTCATCTTCTTTTTGAAGGGGAATCGGACTATCCTATTTGTCCTTCCTGTGGCAAGCTAATAAAGGAAAATCTTCCTCAAAACAGTGTGGATCGCTCACGTCTTTTTCTTATTTATCAAAAAGTGAAGCGAGTATGGAGTGTCAAAATTGGGATTACTTCAACACTGCTCATTATCATTCTATCTTATTGGTTGCCACAGGTTATAGGTGGCTGGTTTCTATGGACAGGCGACTATGGATTTAGTAGATTTATTCCTTCTAGTTCTCATAATCCCACCTTATTTAGTGTGACACTTTTTGGCTACATTCCCTTATTTATCCTTTTTGTAGCAAGAGAGCGTGTTAAGCGATTTTTTACCTTCTCTTTGAGGATTGAGCATTTTCATAAAATTCTTTATTCTTGGCCAGTTCAGCTTACTCTCTTTATCTTTGTTATCATCTTATTAAGTGCTTATATGCCTAAGTTTTACGAAATGGAAGGAGAATCGTTGATTGTCAAGCAAATTCAGCTAACTCCCGCCCAGCAGACTAAGGGAGTAGAGCTCTTTGTCTTTGTCAATATGCTTTGTAACTGGATAGTAGCAGGCTTGTTGGCCATTCATCAACTGATAGACAGGCGGCGGACTTGGTGGCTTAAGGAAGCCAACGAGGTTTATCTATCTGGTGGGTGTTAGGGCAAAGGTTTCTGCTCGGAAATACAAAAGCGCTTTCTTGTTGAAAAAGGTCTGATTTGACGAAATAGGCTAGCTTTTTAGGCGAAAATTTTGTAAAATAGAATAGATAAACGGGGGTTTCCTCGGAAAATAAAAGGAGAATCCATCTAATGGTAAAATTAGTTTTTGCTCGCCACGGTGAGTCTGAATGGAACAAAGCTAACCTTTTCACTGGTTGGGCTGATGTTGACTTGTCTGAAAAAGGTACTCAGCAAGCAATCGACGCTGGTAAACTGATTAAAGAAGCTGGTATCGAGTTTGACCAAGCTTACACTTCAGTTTTGAAGCGTGCGATTAAGACAACTAACCTTGCTTTGGAAGCGGCTGATCAGCTTTGGGTACCAGTTGAAAAATCATGGCGCTTGAATGAGCGTCACTATGGCGGTCTGACTGGTAAAAACAAGGCAGAAGCAGCTGAGCAATTTGGTGATGAACAAGTGCATATCTGGCGTCGTTCATACGATGTATTGCCTCCAGCAATGCCACGTGATGATGAGTACTCAGCACACACTGACCGTCGTTATGCTTCACTTGACGACTCAGTAATTCCAGATGCTGAAAACTTGAAAGTGACACTTGAGCGTGCCCTTCCATTCTGGGAAGACAAGATTGCTCCAGCTTTGAAAGATGGCAAAAATGTCTTTGTAGGTGCACACGGTAACTCTATCCGTGCTCTTGTGAAGCACATCAAACAATTGTCTGACGATGAAATCATGGATGTGGAAATTCCAAACTTCCCACCATTGGTATTCGAATTTGACGAAAAATTGAACGTAGTAAAAGAATACTACCTTGGAAAATAAGCTTAAAGGAATCTGAGATTATTCTCAGGTTCTTTGCTTTTCCAGAGAGGAAGAACAAGGATTGCTGGAAGTCTAGCCGGCAAGTCTTTTCTGTTCCGAGGTTTAGCGGATTTCCTCTAAACTCGTCCACATTTTCAGATTTTCTATCAGTTTTGAAACATTCATTGAGCTGGATTTATGGTAAAATAAAGTTCAGAACTTTTACTAGAATGAGAGAGAAGATGGCAAGGAAGAAGAGAAAATTTGACAGTCATTCCATCACCAGAAGGCTTTATCTGCTGTTTGGGATTGTGATGTTTTTGTTTTTAGCCTTGATTGCCCGTCTGGGCTATATGCAGGTGGTCAATCAGGACTTTTATACGGATAAGTTGGCCAAGGCCAGCAAGACCAAGATTACCACTAGCTCAGTTCGTGGGCAGATTTATGATGCTACCGGCAAGCCCTTGGTGGAAAATACGACCAAGCAGGTGGTGACCTATACACGGGATAATCGGCTGACGGCTGGAGAGATTCGAGCGACAGCTCAAAAGCTCCTGACCTATGTCAATGTCAGCGATACTGAGGTGACAGAACGCCAAGAGGTGGATTATTATTTGGCGGACAGCGCAGTCTATCAGGAAGTGGTGGAAAAGCTGCCCAAGGACAAGAAATTTGATACTGACGGCAATCGCCTGCCTGAGTCCAAAATCTATAAGGCGGCAGCTGAGAGCATTGACCCTAAGCAGCTGGGCTATACGGATGAGGAAAAGAAGGCCATCGTTCTCTTTAGTCAGATGAATGCAATTTCCAACTTTGCGACGGGGACCATCCAGACAGATCCGCTGACAACAGAGCAGGTGGCTGTACTGGCTTCTAGCAGCAAAGAGCTGCCGGGTATCAGTGTCTCAACGGGCTGGGACCGCAAGGTCTTGGATACCTCACTGGCTTCCATCGTGGGTAATATCTCGACAGAAAAGACTGGACTTCCGGCTGAGGAAGTGGATGATTACCTGAAAAAAGGCTACTCCCTCAATGACCGGGTGGGGACCTCCTATTTGGAAAAGCAGTATGAGTCAGTCCTGCAAGGCAAGCGAGCTGAGAAGGAGATTCATCTGGACAAAAATGGTAATATGGAGAGTGTGGAAAATATCTCTGACGGCAGTAAGGGCGACAATCTCAAGCTGACGGTGGACTTGAGCTTCCAGCAGGGAGTGGAGGACATTCTCAAAAATGCCTTTAATGCAGAGTTGGCTAGTGGCAATGCAACTTACTCTGAGGGTGTTTATGCCGTAGCTATGGATCCCAATACCGGCGCCGTTTTAGCCATGGCAGGCATCCGGCACGATCTGGAAACGGGAGAAAGCTCGGTCGATGCTCTGGGGACCATGACTAATGTCTTTGTTCCGGGATCTGTTGTCAAGGCTGCAACTCTGACCTCGGGCTGGGAGAATAATGCCATTAGCGGCAACCAAGTCCTGACAGACCAGCCGATTAGCTTTGGCGGTACGGACAGTATCACTTCTTGGTTTACCCAGTATGGTTCACGTGCTATCACAGCCCAAGAGGCCTTGGAATACTCTTCCAATACCTATATGGTGCAGGTAGCGCTGAAGATGATGGGGACGCCTTACTCAGCGGATATGAAGCTGGATTTTGATGAGCTGGATCCGTCCATGAAAAAGCTACGGTCGACTTTTGCGGAGTATGGTCTGGGCACTTCGACAGGGATTGATTTGCCAAATGAGTCCACAGGTTATCTTCCAGATAAGTTTACCTTTGCCAACTATCTGACCAATTCTTTCGGCCAGTTTGACAACTATACAACGCTTCAGCTGGCCCAGTATGCCTCAACAGTAGCTAATAACGGCAAGCGTGTAGCTCCGCATATTGTTGAAGGCATTTACGGTAACAGCGACCAAGGAGGACTCGGTGATTTGGTGCAGAAAATTGACACCAAGGATCTGAACCAGGTCAATATCTCTGACGAAGATATGAGCATTATCAAGCAAGGCTTCTATCAAGTGGTTCATGGCAGCAGTGGCTTTACGACTGGCCGGACCATTTCCCAGGGAGAGAGCGTGCCAATCAGTGCCAAGACTGGTACGGCTGAGACCTTTGTGGACAAGGGCAAGAAAGAAGCCATCAATACCAATGTCGTGTCCTATGCACCAAGTGAGAAACCGCAGATTGCGGTGGCGGTGGTGTTCCCTCACAATACGGACCTATCTTCTACTGTCAGCCACAGTATCACTCGTGATATTATCAATCTATACAATCAACAACACCCTATGAATTAGTGCTCAATGAAAATCATCAGCAAACGGAGAAAGCTTAAGTTGTCAGTGCTCAAGTAGAGCAATCTGGTTTGAGGAGATTTTTTGAGAATAGAGAAAGGATTTTATGCTTTACCCAACCCCTATTGCCAATCTGATTGACAGTTTTTCAAAACTGCCCGGCATTGGCATCAAAACAGCCACTCGACTGGCTTTTTACACTATTGGCATGAGCGATGACGATGTCAATGAATTTGCTAAGAATCTGCTGGCAGCTAAGCGTGAGCTGAGCTACTGCTCTGTTTGCGGCAACTTGACGGACGAAGACCCTTGTGCTATCTGTCAAGACCAGTCGCGCGATCAATCGACTATTTTGATCGTTGAGGACAGCCGAGATGTGTCAGCCATGGAAAATATCCAGGAATACCACGGACTTTATCATGTCTTGCACGGCTTGATTTCACCTATGAACGGCGTTGGACCGGACGACATCAATCTCAAGAGTCTGATTACTCGTCTGATGGATAGTGAAGTGACGGAGGTTATCGTCGCGACCAATGCGACTGCGGATGGCGAAGCGACCTCCATGTACATCTCACGGGTTCTGAAGCCCGCTGGGATTAAGGTGACTCGGCTAGCGCGTGGTTTGGCGGTTGGCTCCGACATTGAATATGCGGACGAGGTTACATTGATTCGCGCTATCGAAAATCGGACGGAATTATAAACATAAAGGATTTTTCTGGCTCTAGCTGGCTGGAAGAGTCCTTTTTTCTGTTCAAAAATGCTGGGAATTGTGATATACTAAAACGGACTGATACAGAAGCTCCTGCTTAGAAGAATCCATCAGCTAGATTGATGCAAAACCAAGATTTTTGGGTTGTTTTATTTCGAGCTGGCAGCTTTTGTAAATCGTACTATTTTTAGAAAATGATAGGAAAAATCATGGCAAAACAAAGATTGATTTTATTGTATGGCGGACGCAGTGCAGAGCGGGAAGTTTCGGTTTTATCAGCTGAGAGCGTCATGCGGGCTGTCAATTATGATAGATTCTCGGTGAAGACTTACTTCATCACCAAGGATGGAGATTTTATCCAAACTCAGGAATTTGAAGCAAAGCCAGCGGCTGATGAGAAGCTGATGACCAATGCCACAGTTGATATGTCTCAGAAGATCAAGCCCAGCGATATTTACGAAGATGGAACAGTGGTCTTTCCAGTCTTGCATGGTCCCATGGGCGAAGATGGCTCTATTCAAGGCTTCCTAGAAGTGCTCAAAATGCCTTATGTCGGCTGTAATATTTTGTCTTCTAGCCTAGCCATGGATAAAATTACGACCAAGCGAGTGCTGGAATCGGCAGGCATTGCCCAAGTGCCTTATGTAGCGCTGGTTGATGGAGAGGATCTAGAGCAAAAGATTCAAGAAATCGAGGAGAAATTGACCTATCCAGTCTTCACCAAACCTTCCAATATGGGCTCTAGTGTCGGCATTTCTAAATCGGAGAACCAAGCAGAACTGCGTGCTTCTCTGGACCTGGCTTTCAAATACGACAGCCGGGTACTGGTTGAGCAAGGAGTGACGGCTCGCGAGATTGAGGTTGGACTTCTGGGCAATGTTGACGTCAAGAGTACCCTGCCTGGAGAAGTGGTCAAGGACGTGGCTTTCTATGACTACGAAGCCAAATACATTGATAATAAGATTACCATGGATATTCCGGCCAAGATTCCAGACGAAGTGGTGAGTCTGATGCGTCAAAATGCAGAGGCCGCTTTCCGAGCTCTGGGGGGGCTGGGACTGTCCCGCTGTGATTTCTTCTATGCTGAAGATGGTCAGGTCTTCCTTAATGAGCTCAATACCATGCCAGGTTTTACCCAGTGGTCTATGTATCCATTGCTTTGGGAAAATATGGGGCTGGCTTATCCTGACTTGATTGAGAAGTTAGTTGGTCTAGCTGAAGAGGCATTTGCTAAGAGAGAGGCGCATCTTCTCTAAAATATGATATAATAGAGGGGCTGAAAATTTTCGGTCCTTTCTTTTTGCGAGCAAACCGAAAAACGAGGAAGAAGTATGATATTAGATTTATATGAAATTGCAGAAGTCTTGTCTGCGAAAAATGATGTGACTCAGTTTGAAAATGTCGTGCTAAGAAATGCTGAGTTTGATAGCCGCTTGATTGGCTCAGGTGACCTCTTTGTGCCGCTTAAGGGAGCGCGTGACGGTCACAATTTTATCCCAACAGCCTTTGCTCAGGGAGCTGCTGCCACCCTATCTGAGCGTCCAGTGGCAGAGGGGGCTTATATCTTGGTCGATGATGTCCTGACAGCCTTTCAGCGCTTGGCCCAATATTATCTGGAAAAGATGCAGGTGGATGTTCTGGCAGTGACAGGTTCCAACGGTAAAACGACGACTAAGGATATGCTGGCTCAGCTACTAGCAACCAGTTACAAAACCTATAAGACACAAGGTAATTACAACAACGAAATCGGTCTGCCCTACACGATTCTTCACATGCCTGAGAATACAGAGAAACTTGTCTTAGAAATGGGGCAGGATCACTTGGGCGATATCCATCTCCTGTCTGAACTTGCCAAACCTAAGACGGGCATTGTAACTCTGGTCGGAGAAGCCCATCTGGAATTTTTCGGCAGCCGAGCTGAGATTGCTCAAGGCAAGATGCAGATTGCAGACGGTTTGAGAAAAGATGGTCTCTTGATTGTTCCGGCGGATAAGATTGTCAATGAATTTCTGCCAGCAGACTGCAAACTAGTTCGCTTTGGTCCTGATTCGGATATCTTCCTGACGCGTCTGGAAGAGCGCAAGGACAGCTTGAGCTTTGAATGCAACTTTTTAGAGCAAAGGATTGACCTGCCTGTGACCGGTAAGTACAATGCGACCAACGCCATGATTGCGGCCTATGCAGCTCTGCAGGAGGGTGTATCTGAGGCGGCAATTGCTCAAGCCTTTTCTGAGCTGGAGCTGACCCGCAATCGAACGGAGTGGAAGAAAGCTTCCAATGGCGCAGATATCCTATCGGATGTCTACAATGCCAATCCAACAGCCATGCGCTTGATTCTGGAGACTTTCTCGACCATTCCGACCAATCCAGGCGGACGAAAATTGGCAGTGCTGGCGGATATGAAAGAGCTGGGAGCGGACTCTAAGTCCATGCATGGCTCGATGATTACCAGTCTCAATCCAGAAATTGTGACCGACCTTTTCCTCTATGGACAGGACATGGAAGCCCTCTATGACTATGCCAAGGAGATTTACCCGCCAGGCAAGGTGCAATACTTTATCAAAAATGACGAGAAAGACCAGTTTGAACAGCTGAAACAAGCTGTCAGAGAGAAGCTGACTCCTGCCGACCAAATTCTTCTCAAAGGCAGCAATTCTATGAATCTGGCGAAGCTGGTAGAGGACTTGGAAGATGGAAACTAAAGAAATTGCAAAAACCATTCAACGTCTCCTTTCTATTACAGAGACAGGTCTAGCATTTAGTCGTGATGAATTTGATCGAGAACGTTACTTAGAACTCCGTCAGCTTTTGGGACACCTCCTGGCTGATTGGTCAGATTTGGATGGGAAAGAATTGGCAGAGCTGTTGCGCCCAACGGATTTTTATGCCACTCCTTTGATTGATGTCCGAGCTGTACTGGTTCGAGACGGAAAAGTCTGTTTAGTCAAGGGTAAAAATGAGAAAACTTGGGCTTTACCAGGCGGCTTTTGTGAAGTCGGCCTATCTCCTAAGGAAAATATCGTCAAGGAAGTCCAAGAAGAAACGGGATTTAATGTTTCAGTTTCTCGTCTGCTTGCAATTTTTGATACTAATAAATTTCAATTTCAGAGTAAGCAATATGCTAAACTGGTCTTCGAGTGTCAGATAGAGGATGGAGATTTTCAGCCTAATACAGAAATAGAAGAGTTAGCTTTCTTTGCTATCCAATCTTTACCAGAATTATCTTCTAAGCGGACGACAAAAGAACAGTTGGAAATCCTTTGGGAGATTTATCAAGGAGATAGAGAACAGTATTTGGATTAGTGAAGTAAGTTTCTGGGATACTTTTTGTCTGAAAAAGCTAGAAATTATTGCAACAACAGGCAGACTCAGCCTTGTTCAAACCTTATATTAGAATGGGAGCCTAGGAGATGGGAATAAGAGATATGTTTACAACTTATAAAACCGAACCGCCTCAACTGGGACTTTGGTATTTTGTTCTTTTGGGGCTGGTCTTTGCGATTATCTGGCTTTCCTATCGCTACTACAATCGGAAGCCTTACCAGCAGCTATTTGTCGGGATGCAAGCTTGCCAGCTGATAGGCCTCTACTCTTGGTATATACTGACTGCTGCCCCGCTGTCTGAGAGTTTGCCTTTTTATCATTGCAGAATGGCCATGTTTGCCTTGATGTTTCTGCCTAATCGCTCAGTTTATAAATTCTATTTTGCTCTTTTGGGGACTTTTGGCTCGATTGTAGCCTTTATTTATCCGATTTTTGATCCTTACCCTTTTCCCCATATCACTATTTTGTCCTTTATCATCGGCCATCTAGCGCTCTTGGGAAATTGTTTGATTTATCTTTTCAGATATTATCATACTTTCTCTATGAACTGGCAGCGAGTGGTGTGGACGACCTTTCTGATGAATGCGTTTTTGCTTGTTATCAATATGTTGACAAAGGGTTCTTATGGATTTCTTACAGATCCGCCGCTTGTTGGCAATCACGGGCTCCTGCTCAATTATCTGCTTGTCTCAATTGTCTTAA
This sequence comes from Streptococcus sanguinis, assembly GCF_013343115.1. Lineage (NCBI taxonomy): Bacteria > Bacillati > Bacillota > Bacilli > Lactobacillales > Streptococcaceae > Streptococcus > Streptococcus sanguinis. Next base: position 1,435,872 of record NZ_CP054570.1, on the reverse strand, counting down.
GTGCAGCAGTTTGCTTGGTTTCTGAAATTTTTAAGCGCGTCGAGCAGACCAAGACAGTCACCCTAACCTAATCATCTAACGGAGGATTTATGAAAGATTTTTTAACTACGACAAAAACGGTGGCACCGCCTATCTCGATTTTATGGTATGCTGTGATGATTGCTCTGGTCTTGCTGTCTATTTGGAGCTCGCTCAAATATCATGATAATCCGCGTTTTGTTAAAGCTTTTAAGTGGATTCAGATTGCCCAGCTGCTGATGCTTTATAGCTGGTATTTTGGTTTTCGAATTCCCTTTTCCAATAGTCTGCCCTTCTATCATTGCCGCTTGGCGATGTTTGCAGTGGTCTTTCTGCCAGATAAATGGCGCAGCAAGCAGTATTTTGCTCTATTAGGAGCCAGCGGAGCGGTCTTTGCCTTGGGCTATCCAGTCTTTGACCCCTACGATTTCCCGCACATTACCAGCTTCTCTTTCCTGATTGGTCACTATGCTCTCTTGGTTAATTCCTTGATTTATCTGATGAATCACTACGACAAGAGCCTGCTCAAGAAATATATGATTGTAGCTTACACCTTTGGGCTCAATCTTTTCCTAGTCGGCGTTAATCAAGTGACAGGAGGCAATTACGGTCTGCTAAAAAGTCCGCCTTTTATCCCTAACGCACCCCTATGGCTAAAGTATCTTCTTGTGTCAGTCATCCTTTCTCTGGCTCTGGTTCTCTTTGATATATTGTTTAAGAAACGGTGGAAAAAGCAGTTAAGTTTGGTCCGCAGTTAATTCATCTCAAGTTTACAAGTCCTGTCAAGTTAATGTGGCAGGAGTTTTTTTAAATTAGGAAGCCTTATCACGCCCTGCTTTGCTTCTAGTAACAAACGGACTATTTGTCTATCAACTCTTTAAGCTGGTCGAGCTAGACGCTTCTATTAGCAGAATGAAACATCCCAAATTTTGGGCTTTCTTAACAACTGGCGGATGGCTTGATCCTCTATCTCTTGAAACGGAATAAGGCCATTTTTTCCATGACAGCTGAAGAGAAAGAAGAACTGGAAATCAGAAAATTGCCTGCTCAATTTACTGGGGTTGAACTCAATCTTTGCAATTTGTGCCATTGTTAGATTTTAAAGGAAATTTAGTTGACGTGGGAGAATAGAATCGCTCGGAAGGGCGATTTTTATCTTCTTTAGATAATTGAAAAAAAGCGCTAAATCCGCTATAATAGGTAGGTTGAAAGGATTGAAAGACTCCGATCTAAAATAAAAAAACAAATACTAAGATTTACCATTATCCTAAATGAAAGAAAGAGAAGAAGATGACTTTACAAGAAGAAATTAAGAAACGCCGGACTTTTGCCATTATCTCCCACCCGGACGCGGGGAAGACGACCATCACGGAGCAGTTGCTCTACTTCGGAGGCGAGATTCGTGAAGCTGGAACGGTCAAGGGGAAAAAGACGGGTAATTTTGCCAAGTCTGACTGGATGGATATTGAGAAGCAGCGGGGGATTTCAGTGACTTCCTCTGTCATGCAGTTTGACTACGATGGCAAGCGGGTCAATATCCTGGATACACCGGGGCACGAGGACTTTTCAGAAGATACTTATCGGACCTTGATGGCAGTGGATGCTGCGGTCATGGTTATTGACTCGGCCAAGGGTATTGAGGCTCAGACCAAGAAATTGTTTGAGGTTGTCAAGCATCGTGGTATTCCAGTCTTCACTTTTATGAACAAGCTGGATCGTGACGGTCGCGAGCCTTTGGACTTGTTGGAAGAATTGGAAGAGATTTTGGGTATTGCCAGCTATCCGATGAATTGGCCAATTGGCGTGGGGAAGAGCTTTGAGGGTCTTTATGATCTCTACAATGAGCGGCTGGAGCTTTATAAGGGTGAGGAGCGCTTTGCAACTCTGGCAGAAGGCGATCAACTGTTTACTTCTAACCCTTTCTATGAGCAAGTTAAGGAAGACATTGAGCTCTTGAGCGAAGCTGGGAATGAATTCTCAGAAGAAGCGATTTTGGAGGGCAAACTGACACCTGTTTTCTTTGGCTCAGCTCTGACCAACTTTGGCGTCCAGACTTTCCTGGAAACCTTCCTTAAGTTTGCTCCGGAACCGCATGGCCACAAGAAGACAGATGGCGAGGTAGTCGAGCCGCTCAGTCCAGACTTTTCAGGTTTTGTCTTTAAAATTCAGGCCAATATGGACCCGCGCCACCGTGACCGTATCGCCTTTGTCCGTATCGTTTCTGGAGAGTTTGAGCGCGGTATGAGTGTCAATCTGCCACGTACTGGCAAGTCCGCCAAACTGTCCAATGTTACCCAGTTTATGGCTGAGAGTCGTGAGAATGTGACCAATGCCGTAGCCGGTGATATTATCGGGGTTTATGATACGGGGACTTATCAGGTTGGTGATACCTTGACTGTAGGCAAGAATAAGTTTGAATTTGAACCTCTGCCAACCTTTACTCCTGAAATCTTTATGAAGGTTTCAGCCAAGAATGTCATGAAGCAAAAATCCTTCCATAAGGGGATTGAACAGCTGGTGCAAGAGGGAGCCATCCAGCTTTATACCAACTACCAGACAGGCGAGTACATGCTGGGTGCTGTCGGTCAGCTCCAGTTTGAGGTCTTCAAGCACCGTATGGAAAATGAATACAACGCTGAAGTGGTCATGAATCCTATGGGCAAAAAGACTGTCCGTTGGATTTCGCCAGATGACTTAGACGAGCGTATGTCTTCTAGCCGTAACATCCTAGCTAAAGACCGCTTTGATCAGCCTGTCTTCCTCTTTGAAAATGACTTCGCCCTGCGCTGGTTTGCGGACAAGTATCCGGATGTTAAGTTGGAAGAGAAGATGTAACTCATCGGCGAAAAATAATCGTTTTCGCCTCTTCGTGTCGTAGTGAATGGGATTGTTATGATTGTATAACAAACTAAAGTTACTAAGGCCGAGTTCTATTGGAGCCTTGCTAGCCGCCTGACTAATCTCATCGGGCGAGGCAGTTAGTTAATTTGCTTGATTTTGTGCTTCAATATTGCATATTTACTTGCAAGAACAGTTTAGGAAGTTGGGGGATAGTTTATTAGAGAATCATTCTATCTCGTAGAAAGGAGCTCCATGTTTCTGGAAAGAAAACTAAAAGATCAGTCTGTCTGGATCAACATTGACTCAGATAGTTTCAAAAAGAATGCCCGGATTTATCAGGATTATGAAATTGATAAAGAGACCATCGAGTATGCGCTGGATAAGAACGAGCGGGCTCACATGGATTACAATCGTGAGAATGGAACTGTTGTCTTTATCTACAATGTCCTTGATCTAGCGACAGATAAGGAACATTATGAGACGATTCCTATGACCTTTGTGGTGCAACAGAGACGGCTCATTACGATCAGCAACCAGGATAATGCCTATGTTGTCGATATGATGAAGTCTTATACTGAGCGTCATGAGCCAGTATCGGTCTATAAGTTTCTCTTTGCTAGTCTAGAGTTGATCTCCAATTCTTACTATCCGGTTGTTGAGCGGATGGACAAGCGTAAGGATGAGATTAATGCTCTCCTGCGTCAGACCACTACCAAAAAGCATCTTTTTGCCCTGTCAGACTTGGAAACTTCTATGGTCTATCTAGTTGCTGCAGCTAAGCAGAATCGCATGCTCCTAGAGCATATCAAAAGTCATGGCATTTATCGCCGTTTTGATGAATTAGAAACCGAGCAGTTTGAGGATGCTATGATTGAGGCTCGTCAGCTCGTTTCGATGACTGATCTGATTGCTCAAGTTCTCAGCCAGCTCTCTGGCTCCTACAATAACATCCTGAACAACAATCTGAATGACAATTTGACGGTCTTGACCATTATTTCGGTCCTTTTGGCAGTACTCGCAGTTATCACGGGTTTCTTTGGTATGAATGTTCCTCTGCCCTTGTCTAATGATAAAAACGCCTGGATTTATATTGTTGTCATTAGTCTAATCATCTGGGGACTTCTAACCAAGCTTCTTAAATGGTTAGCCAATAAGAAGTAAATATTTGAAATTATTTTCCCTATAACAAGCACTGAGAATGGTGCTTGTTTTTTTTCTTACTTAGGAAAGAAAATGATTGGTACAGTTGGTCTATATTTAAAAAACTGTTATTTTGTGTTAGAAAATATAACATAAAAATTATAATTTTTATTGCATAAAATTTCATAATAAAGTATAATATAAAACAATTTAAAATAAGTGAGGGGTAGAAATATGGCAGAATACCTAAACGATTTAAATTACAAAGGTAAAATATACCAATACACAGACCTTGGGAAAGCCTCAGCTCTACTAGGAGGGGATATAGAAGGGCTTCCTTATTCTATACGAATATTATTAGAAAGTGTTCTTCGTAAGGAAGACGGGATTGATGTAACAAAAGATAACATTACCTCTTTGATGCATTATCGAGCTAAATCACCAAGAGGAGAAGTCCCTTTTAAGCCTAGTCGAGTCATTCTCCAGGATTTTACAGGTGTTTCTGTCGTGGTGGATTTGGCTAGTATGCGCGATGCTATTGTCTGGCAGGGAGGTCAGGCCGATCAGATTAATCCAGAGATTCCGGTTGATTTAGTTATTGACCACAGTGTTCAAGTGGATTTTTATGGCTGTGATACAGCTCTAGAGGCCAATATGACCCAAGAGTTTATCCGCAACAATGAGCGCTACGAATTTCTCAAGTGGGCAGAAAAATCATTTGATAATTACCGTGCGGTTCCCCCTGCTACTGGGATTATACATCAGGTCAATATCGAGTTTCTCAGTGATGTCATCATTGAAAAGGATGGCCAACTCTATCCGGACAGCATGTTTGGGACGGACAGTCATACGACTATGATTAATGGTATCGGTGTTCTGGGCTGGGGAGTCGGTGGGATTGAGGCCGAGGCCGCTATGTTAGGTGAGGCTTCTTATTTCCCAGTTCCTGAGGTGATTGGTGTTCGTCTCTTGGGGAAGCTGCCTAAGATTGCGACAGCGACAGATTTGGCTTTAAAGGTCACGCAAATCTTGCGGCAGGAAAATGTTGTTGGTAAATTTGTCGAGTTCTTTGGGTCTGGTTTGTCTAATCTAAGTCTGGCTGACCGGGCAACAGTGGCTAATATGGCGCCGGAATACGGAGCTACCTGTGGTTATTTTCCGATAGATGAGGAAACGCTCAATTACATGCGTCTGACCAATCGGTCAGAAGATCATATCGAGCTGACCCGCCTCTATGCTCAAAAAAATCACCTCTTCTATGATGAAAAGGTTGAGCCGAACTATACCAAGGTAGTCGAAATTGATTTGTCCAGTATTGTGCCGAGTATCTCAGGACCCAAGCGACCCCAGGATTTGATTGAATTAACAACTGCTAAAGAGGAGTTTCAAGCTAGTTTAGTCAGAGAAGCGGGGGTCCGAGGCTTTGGTCTAGATGAGAGCGAGCTGGAAAAGTCAGCAGTGGTTCAATTTTCTGATTATGAGGAGACGATTAAGACAGGCCATGTGGCCATCGCTGCCATTACTAGCTGTACCAATACATCTAATCCCTATGTCTTGATGGCGGCAGGACTTTTAGCCAAGAACGCAGTAGAAAAAGGCTTACGCGTTTCAAAGACTGTCAAGACTTCATTAGCTCCGGGCAGCAAGGTGGTCACAGGTTATCTCAAGAAGAGTGGTCTGCAAACTTATCTGGATCAGCTTGGTTTCAATGTTGTCGGCTATGGCTGCACTACTTGTATTGGAAATTCAGGAAATCTCCGACCGGAAGTGGCTCAAGTGATTATGGATACTGACTTGCTGGCTAGTGCTGTTCTTTCAGGAAATCGGAATTTTGAAGGACGGATCAATCCATTGGTCAAGGCCAATTTCCTAGCTAGTCCGCCCTTGGTAGTTGCCTATGCTCTGGCTGGAAATACCAATATTGATCTGACTAGTGAGCCGTTGGGTTATGATCAAAAAGGGCAGCCAGTCTATTTAATGGATTTGATGCCGGAGCATGACTTGGTTGCTGATTATGTTCAAAAATATGTGACGCGACAGCTTTTTGAAAAAGAATATGCCCATGTGTTTGACGACAATGAAAAATGGAATCAGATTCCGACAGCCTCTTCTCAAAATTATCAGTGGAATCAGGCTTCTACCTATATTCAAAATCCACCTTACTTTGATGGCTTAGCTGATGATTTAGCCATTCAGCCGCTGAAAAATCTTGCAGTGCTGGCAAAATTTGGGGATACGGTGACGACAGACCATATCTCCCCAGCAGGAAATATTGCCAGAAACAGCCCAGCTGCTTCCTATTTACTGGAGCACGGAGTGGATTACCAAGACTTTAATTCCTATGGGAGCCGTCGGGGTAATCATGAGGTCATGATGCGGGGGACTTTTGCCAATATTCGGATTAAAAATGAATTGGCGAATGGGAAAATTGGTGGTTACACAGATTATAAAGGAGAGTTGCTATCCATTTATGAAGCGGCCATGCGCTACAAGGAAGAACAAATTGATACCATAGTTCTAGCTGGTAAAGACTACGGTATGGGTTCCAGTCGTGATTGGGCAGCTAAGGGAGCAAATCTTTTGGGCGTCAAGGTGGTGCTGGCAGAGAGTTTTGAGCGTATCCACCGGTCCAATCTGGTCATGATGGGGATTCTTCCTTTGCAGTATCTAGAGGGTGAAAATGCGGCTAGTCTGGGCTTAACAGGCAAGGAGACTTTCGACATCAATCTGCCACAGAACCCGCAAGTTGGCCAGCTGGTTGACGTGGTGGCTCGTAAGGGTACTGAAGAAATAGCTTTTCAAGCTCGACTGCGTTTTGATGCAGAGGCGGATATTCGTTACTATGAAAATGGGGGGATTTTACCCATGGTCGTTAGAAAGAAATTAGAGGAGGTGTGAGCATGAGTCAGACGGACGGTTTGAAAGATACCATTGCCTGTGATACTCGGATTAGCCAGATTGTGGATGATTCCTTGTCTTATGCAGGCTACAATATTTCTGAATTGGTAGAGCACCACGCAAGTTTTGAAGAGGTGATTTATCTGTTGTGGCATTTGCATTTGCCGACTCAAATTGAGCTCAAGCATTTTGAGGAAGATCTGCGAGCTAATTATGCCATTAGCGATGCGGTGGAGCAGTGCATCCTTATCCAGTCCCGCAAGCACCTTCATCCCATGAGTGTCTTGCGCTCAACGGTCAGTCTTTTGGGTGTTTATAATGTCCATGCTGAGGAAGCATCTCTTGAAGCAACCTATGAGCAGAGCATCCAACTTATGGCAAAGATGCCGACCATTATTGCGGCTTTTGCCAGACTGAGGTCGGGTCAGACACCAATCGAGCCGCGGGAGGATTTGGGATTTGCGGCTAATTTCCTTTATATGCTCAAAGGACAAGAGGCGAGTGAGCTTGAAGTCAAGGCTTTTAACTGCGCCATGGTGCTCCATGCAGACCATGAACTCAATGCTTCAACTTTTGCAGCTCGAGTCTGCGCCTCAACCTTGACCGATATTTATTCCTGCGTGACAGCAGCCGTTGGAGCGCTCAAGGGCTCCCTTCATGGCGGCGCTAATGAATGTGTTTTTGATATGCTGAAAGAGATCAGAGAGGAAGGGGATTGCCAGGCCTACCTAGACCGTAAACTGGCCTCTCACGAGAAGATTATGGGCTTTGGCCATCGAGTTTACAAGACTCAAGATCCGCGTGAAAAATACCTGCGTCAAATGGCCAAGGACTTGACAAAAGGAACTAAGGACGAGGTCTGGTACCTGCTTTCAGAAGAAATTGAAGCCTATATGAAGCATACCAAGCACCTGATACCGAATGTCGATTTTTATTCGGCTACTGTTTACCATGTGTTAGGCATTGACAGCAGTATCTACACCCTGATTTTTGCCATGAGTCGGGTGGCTGGCTGGATTGCTCATATTCAGGAACAGCGCAAGAACAATAAGCTGATTCGGCCGCGTTCTAACTATATTGGTGCTCAAGGTTTGGAGTATCTTCCCATCGGAAGGAGATAAAATGGCAGATAAGATTTTATTTGAGAAAGGGCGATTGCTGATACCTGATGCTCCTATTATTCCTTACATCCAAGGTGACGGGATTGGGGTTGATATCTGGGAAAATGCCCAGCTGGTCTTTGATAAGGCAGTGGAAAAGGCTTATGGCGGCCAGAAAAAGGTTGTTTGGAAGGAAGTTTTGGCTGGGGAAAAAGCAGCAGACCAGACAGGTGACTGGCTACCGGATGAAACGCTGGCAACGATTAAGAGCCATCTAGTGGCTATTAAGGGCCCGCTAGAAACCCCAGTCGGAGAAGGGATTCGTTCGCTGAATGTGGCCTTGAGACAAGAATTAGACCTTTATGCCTGCCTGCGGCCGGTTCGTTATTTCAAGGGAGTTCCCAGTCCGCTCAAGCACCCTGAGAAGACTGATATCACGATTTTTCGGGAAAATACAGAAGACATCTACGCAGGGATCGAGTGGGAGAGTGGAACGACTGCAGTCAAAAAAGTTATCGCTTTCCTGCAGAAGGATATGCAGGTTGACAAGATTCGCTTCCCAGAAAGCTCTGCTATTGGGATTAAGCCTATCTCTAAGCAGGGCAGTGAGCGGCTGATACGGGCGGCTATTGACTATGCACTAGCCAAAGGACTAAGGCGGGTCACTCTGGTCCACAAGGGCAATATCCAGAAATTTACAGAGGGCTGTTTTCGGAAATGGGGCTATGAACTAGCTCAAAGAGAGTATGTGGACGAGCTAGCTTCTGGAAAACTAGTTATTCAGGATGTTATTGCAGATAATTTTCTGCAGCAGATTCTGCTCTATCCAGAGAAATTTGATGTTGTCGCCTTGACCAATCTAAATGGTGACTATGCCAGCGATGCCTTAGCTGCTCAGGTGGGAGGAATCGGTATTGCGCCAGGGGCCAATATCAATTACGAGACTGGTCATGCTATTTTTGAAGCAACTCATGGAACGGCGCCAGATATAGCGGGTCAAAATAGGGCTAATCCTTGTTCTCTTCTCTTATCAGGGGCCATGCTCTTTGATTACATTGGTTGGACGGAGGTTTCTCATCTCCTGACTAAGGCTATTGAGAAGGCTCTCTTTGAGCAAAAAGTGACAGGGGATTTTGCAAGTCAGCTGGAAGGAGTAACAGCTTTGACCACTAGTCAATTTGCTGAGGAGCTGCTGGCCAATATAGAAAAGTGTCCATAGTGAAGAAAAAAGTGATGAAGAATCTGCCTATCTAGACAATCTCTTCATCACTTTTTTGTCTTTTTCGATATTCCAGTCCCCAGCCGATGATCCAGCAGAAGGCTAGCAGATAATTTTCAATCCAGCCCAGTAGATTCGCCTGATTGGCCTTTTCCAGATAGCCTAGCAGATGGTTGGTGCCAAAGCCCAGCCCGCCCAGAATCAGTGCCAGCAAGGTCATACGCAAATAGAACCAATCATACTTTATGTTGGTGGCAATGACTAAAGGCAGAATAGCCAGATTCCAGAAACCAATTTCCCGCTGCCAGTAGGGAGCTAGACCATAGATGGACTCATTGCCCAAGAGCTGGGGCTGGAAAATCTGGATCATAGCCGCGCCCAGCATAGCTAAGATTAGTAAAATGAAAGTCACTCGTAAAAATTTATTCATACCTGTCTCCTTTCTTCTTTGTAGATTATAATGTTTTTGAAAATGATTTTCAAGTTTTCATTTTTTACAAAAGAATCTTTAATAAAATATTTTACAGGCAAGTCCTATCTTTTTAGGTGCTTTTGTGGTATACTAGGTTAGTTGCAGAAATACAGTTTTTCTATTCAGTGGGAACTAGCGACCGAGTCGGCGCTTTTTTAGTGCCTAGACTTGAGAGACCATATTTATGAAGAGAAGAGCGAATACTCTCAGAAAATCGAGATTTAGCAAGGGAAAAGAACTTGGTATATTTCGATAGGTGAGTATCAAAAGCCTTATAAGGTGGCTTCGCACCGCCTTTAGAAAGAAGAAGAACATTGAAATTTAATGAATTACATTTATCTGCTGAATTACTAGCAGAGATTGAAAAAGCTGGCTTTGTAGAAGCAAGCCCTATTCAAGAGCAGACGATTCCACTTGCTATGGCAGGTAAGGATGTCATTGGTCAGGCCCAGACAGGGACAGGAAAGACGGCAGCCTTTGGTTTCCCAACTCTGGAGAAGATTGATACAGATAATCCTGCTGTGCAGGCATTGATTATCGCTCCAACCCGTGAATTGGCCGTGCAGAGTCAGGAAGAGCTTTTCCGTTTTGGCCGCAGCAAGGGTGTCAAGGTACGTTCTGTCTACGGTGGCTCCAGTATTGAAAAGCAAATCAAGGCCCTCAAATCAGGTGCTCATATCGTCGTAGGAACACCTGGCCGTCTCTTGGATTTGATCAAACGCAAGGCGCTTAAGCTGAATCAGATTGAAACCTTAATCCTGGATGAAGCGGATGAAATGCTTAACATGGGCTTTTTGGAAGACATTGAGTCTATCATTTCCCGTGTGCCAGAAGAGCGTCAGACCTTGCTCTTTTCAGCGACCATGCCGGATGCTATCAAGCGTATCGGTGTCAAGTTCATGAAGGAGCCAGAGCATGTCAAGATTGCTGCTAAAGAGCTGACGACGGAGCTGGTGGATCAGTATTATATCCGTGTCAAGGAAAATGAAAAATTTGATACCATGACCCGCCTGATGGACGTGGAGCAGCCAGAGCTGTCTATCGTCTTTGGCCGGACCAAGCGCCGGGTGGATGAGCTGACTCGTGGCCTGAAAATCCGCGGTTTCCGAGCAGAGGGCATCCATGGTGATTTGGACCAAGGCAAGCGCCTGCGCGTTCTACGCGACTTTAAAAACGGCAATCTGGATGTCTTGGTGGCGACAGATGTGGCAGCGCGTGGATTGGACATTTCTGGTGTGACCCATGTCTACAACTACGACATTCCACAGGATCCAGAAAGCTATGTTCACCGGATTGGTCGGACTGGTCGTGCTGGTAAGTCAGGTCAGTCTATCACTTTTGTAGCGCCAAATGAAATGGGCTATTTGCAGATTATCGAAAATCTGACTAAGAAGCGCATGAAAGGCCTCAAGCCAGCGACTGCAGAGGAAGCTTTCCAAGCTAAGAAAAAAGTTGCTCTTAAGAAGATTGAACGTGATTTTGCTGACGAAAGCATCCGTTCTAACTTTGAGAAATTTGGCAGGGATGCTCGTAAACTGGTAGCGGAATTCAGTCCAGAAGAGCTGGCTATGTATATCCTCAGCTTGACAGTGCAAGATCCAGATGCCCTTCCTGAAGTAGAAATTGCCCGTGAAAAACCATTGCCATTTAAACCGTCTGGCGGTGGCTTTGGCGGAAAAGGCAAAGGCAGTCGTGGCGGAAATAGCAACCGTCGCAGCAATGACAATCGCCGTGACCGAGGTGGCCGTCGCGATCAATTTAAGAAAGGTCGCAAAGACGAGCGTTTTGACAAAGAAAATCGCTACCGCAAGGACCACAAGAAGCCACGCAATACTTCTAGCGAAAAGAAAACCGGATTTGTTATCCGTAACAAGGGTGATAAATAAAGCGAGGTGTTAACTAGAGTTGGCGACAATTTTAGCGTCGAGAGAGAATGCAAGTTCTCTCTTTTTTATTTGTTTGATGGATCCCCTTATTGTCAGTCCTGCAGAAATATATGTATGAGCCAATGTAGTTTCCTTAATCATGCTGATTGAACTTGCCCTGTTTTTCAAAGTAAATTATAGTCCCCTTACTTCTGCTGTGAACAGTTCTTGGTCTTCTTGCTATAGAACAGGATTCAAAGTATTTCAACTAATTTCGACATCAAAATTCAACATATCGGCTATTTAAAATAAAAAAATTCACAAATCTTTGTTTATATGCTGGAACTGTTGTATAATAAGGTGAAGGTGAGTCTGTAAGAAATTCAGGAGCAAAAGGAGAATGTAAAATGAAAGAAAGTAGACATAGAATCATTCTGCAAGAACTGGATCAAACAGGTGTGGTTGCTGTTAAAAACCTCAAAGAAATGCTGGGCGTCACGGATATGACCATCCGTCGGGATTTGATTGATTTGGAGAAGCAGGGTATGCTGACCCGTGTTCATGGCGGAGCCCATAAGAAGGTCAAAAATGCCCTCAACGAGATTTCCCACTCAGAAAAGCAAATGCTGAATGTAGAGGAGAAGAAGCAGATTGCCCGTAAATGTGCGGATTTGATTGCTGACGGGGATACAGTTTTTATTGGGTCAGGTACCACAACGGATTTTATCGGAGACTATTTGGATGGCAAAAATATCAGCATTGTCACCAATTCGCTGCCAATTTTTGAAAAGTTAAAAGAAAGGGCTAATTTAGATTTAATTCTGATTGGCGGACGCTATCGGGCCAAGACTCAAACCTTTGTTGGTCAGTTTGCTAATAATCTTTTGAAAGAAATCAAGGTTTCTAAGGCCTTTATTGGGGCGAATGGCATTGACGGTCATAATGTTACGACCAGCAATGAAGAGGAAGGCAACGGAGATGCGATTATCCTTAACAACGCCATCAGCAAATACATTGTAGCCGATAACAGCAAGTTTGACAGCTATTCCTTCTATTCTTTTTACCGGCTGGACAACCTCAGTGCAGTTGTGACGGACGACAATATCGCTTCGAAAGTCAAGGAAAAATACAGCACTTATGTTGAAATTCTGTGATGTCTGACCAGTGAGAGAAACCTGGTTCAAATGAATAATTTAGAGGCTGTGACTGGGATGTTGTCTAGAAATTCTAGTCTCAGCTTTTTTATATCTTGGTCGATTTTGTAAACAACAGTCTTGACTTTGCTGCGGAATTCCTTATATAATAAAATGTATTATTAAATTTTAGGAGGTCTTATGACAATCAATATAGTGATTTTTGTGGCTGTGTCACTTTTTCGTTTGGTGTTTTTGAGGAAATCCTCTCAGAATGAGCAGGATATTCTGGCTAAGGGTGGTATGGAGTACGGGGTGAAAAACTCAAATATCATGAAGTACCTGCACATGCTTTTTTATGCGGTTTGCTTTCTGGAATTGCTCCTGAAAAAGCCAGCTTTTGACTTTGTGAGCCTATTGGGAGCTGTGTTGTTGCTCTTTTCTATGTTTATGCTCTACCTTGTTGCCAAGCTCTTGGGGCCAGTTTGGACCATCAAGCTCATGCTGGTTAAGGATCATAAGTTTGTTGACCACTGGCTCTTTCGCAATGTCAAACATCCTAATTATTTCCTGAATGTTGTTCCAGAATTGGTAGGTTTGGCCCTGCTCAGTCATGCCTACTTTGCTCTGTTTATCCTCTTCCCGCTCTACTGTATCACACTCTATGTCCGTATCAAGGAAGAAGAGCAGTTACTCAAGGAAGTTATCATTCCAAATGGCATTGCTGGTGAATAAAGTTAATAAAATGCATATCGACTGCAAAAGAAAGTCTAGGACCTTTATGTCCTAGACTTTTCTTTCAATAATTTTCGTATTTCATCAGCCATTTGCTGGGGTTGGTCCGATTCGAAAAGTAAAGTATTTTCTTCAGGCTGGTGGGCAGTTTGGCTGAAAGCCAAAACTGGCTTCCCCTTGCTGATAGCTCTTTGAACAATCTGGTCGACTTCTCCCCAGTGATTGATATCCAAGTAAATATCCGCCCTATCGAGCAAGTCTTCAATAAAGTCATCCTGGTGAATATTGGTGTAGAGGTTGATATTGGGATAGTCATTAAAGCTGGCTAAGTAAGGAGAAATATTGGTCTTAGCAGCTATGTGAAATTCTAATTCTGGCAGATTTTCTGCTAAATAGGCCAGTTGTTCCAAAGTATCAGAAGCCGTCAGCGTAAAGGCATGGAAATTGCCCTGTGGACGCTCCTTGATGATAAGCTCTTCCTTGCTCATAGCGATAGAGTTGCTGGGAATATCTTGGAAAATCAAGCTGTTGGCTCCAATGATGACATTATCACCAATGGTCACACCTTTGAGAATCACAGTATTGGCCCCAATCCAGCAGTTAGCTCCAATCTTGACTGGCGCAACAGTAAAATCAATCTTCTCAATGTGATAATTAGAATACTGATGATTATGGTCAAAAATGCGGACCCCATCGCCAAACATGGTGTCCTTGCCGATTTCGATAGAGTGCTGACAGCGGACAGTACAATGGTCGTTAAAGAAAACTCGGGTTCCTAGCTTGAGTTGTGCGCCACTGGCTACATTGAGGCTGGTAAAAGATTGGAAGATGACATCTTGACCGATATCGAGCTGGCTGTCTGGGGAAATTTCGATATGATGAAAGTCGCCTTTAAACTGGATTTCAGGCATTTTGAGTCCTTTCTTTGATGTAAGCCAGTTTGGCTTGTCTAGTTTTCTTTTTAAAGAGGGCTTCAGCCGACATGGCAGCCGGCTTGCTAGGGTGTTCCTCTTGGTAAAGTAAGGTAACTGGCAGTCGAGCGCGAGTGTATTTAGCACCTTTGCCAGCCTGATGTTTTTTTAGTCGGGCTTGGACATCTGTCGTGTAGCCGGTGTAGAGGGAGCCGTCCCCGCATTCAAGCACGTACATATAGGCTTTATTTTCCATAGTAAATCTCGTGAATCTCCGGAGTGTAGCTGCCGTCCTGATTGTGAATAAAGAGAGGAGGCAGGATTTTTAGACCATCGCGGGAACCATCTTTAATAGCTTCGATAAGCAGCATATTGGCCTCTTTACCTAACTTTGGATAGACAAACTGGATGCGCTTGGGAGCCAGCTTGTGGGCTTGCATGGTATCTAAAATATCTAAAAAGCGTTCTGGTCGATGAACCATAGCCAACCGACCATTGGATTTGAGGACTCGCTGGGCAATCTTGCAAATCTCTTCCAGATTTGTTGAGATTTCATGGCGGGCTAAAAGGTAGTGCTGGCTTTCATTGAGATTGGATTGCTTGTCCACTTTGAAATATGGGGGATTGCAGAGAATCATATCAACCTTGCTGCCAGTGATATATTGGCCTAGATTTTTCAGATCGTCCTGAATGATCTGCATTTGCTGGGTCAAATCATTGAGCTCGATGGAGCGCTCGGCCATGTCTGCCAGACGTTCCTGAATCTCGACTGCTAGAATCTGAGCCTTGGTGCGCGTGCTGGCAAAAAGTCCGACAGCGCCATTTCCAGCACAGAGATCGACAATCAACCCCCGCTGAGGCAGCTTTGGAAAGCGGGAAAGCAACACGCTGTCTACCGAATAGCTGAATACCTCACTATTTTGAATAATCTTGACATCCGTCGAAAAGAGCTGGTTGACGCGTTCTCCGTCTTTTAGTTTTGCTTCGTTCATAAGTCAATTATAGCATGATTTAGCAAGGATTCCAAAGGGATATGGGAAGTTTTTGCACAATCAAAAAAACATGCGAGGATTCTCGCATGTTTCCATGAGCTTAAATGCTGATTCTATTTTAGCTAGCCCTTAATCAAATCTGTATTTCTGCTTGATAGTGCAGGCAACAAAGACAAGTCCGAAAATGACCATGAGAATCAGATAGACTGGCAAAGTTGCCGCTGTCAGCGTTGCAATTTCCAAAAGGTGCTGCAGGACAAAGGCTGATAGATAGAAGCCAAAGACAGAGAAGATGATGAGCAGGCTGCGCCATAGGTTGAGTGGCAGGCAGGCCCGAATGACTGACAAGAAGCTGATGCTGCCTAGCAAGTAGTAGGTCAGGGTGGACATTTCTATGTCGCTCCAGCCATGGCTGCTGCCCCAGATGCGAACAAATAGCACGCTGAAGACAATCATGAGAGAACTTGGCAGAGCTAGCTGCAGGGAGCGTTTGAGGAAGTGCTTTTCAACCGGCTTAATATTGCGCTCAAAGGTGAGGACAAAGGGTGGGAAACCTTCGACAAACTGGTCAATCAAGGTGATCTGAATCGGGATGAATGGGAAAATCAAGAGGTATTCAGGTTTTCCGAGCAGAATACTGGCGATACAGATAATAGCCAGAATAAAGGAGTATATGGTCTTGATGAAGAAAATCGGAGCAATCCGGCCAATGTTGTTAACAACTCGGCGGCCTTCAAAAAGAATCTCAGGGACATCGTTAAAGTCGGAGTTAAGAAGGACCAAGTTGGCAATTTGCCGAGTTGCGGGGTCTCCCTCGGCCATGACGATGGAACAGTCTGCTTCACGTAAGGCCAAGATATCATTAACACCATCTCCCGTCATGGCTGTTGTCCGACCAGCGGCTTTAAGAGTCTGGATGAGCAGCTTCTTCTGATGGGGAGAAACACGGCCAAAGATGGCTGTTTCTTCTGCTTGCTCAACCAGTTCTTGGTCGCTGATTTTAGAGCAGTCGATGTAGCTGTCGTAGTTGGCAAATCCAGCCTGGCTCGCAATATGGGAAACGGTCACAGGATTGTCACCAGAGATGATTTTCAGATCAACATCCTGAGAGCGCAGGTAGTCCAGTGTCTCGGCTGCTCCCTCACGAATAGGGTCGGTGATTTCCAGAACGGCCAGAGCAGTCATATCTTCAGGCAATTGGATACTGTGTTTGTTTAGCACTTGGTCGCTGTGAGCCAGCACCAAAACCCGCGATCCGCGTTTTTGAGCCTCTCCAACCGCTGCAGGATTGCTGTCCAGCAGCATTTCGGGTGCCCCCAGAAAGATAGTTCCGACACTGGATAAATGCATAGCGCCCCATTTTCGGTCACTAGAAAATGGGATGACATTATCGCTAGTATAGGCATGGTCCAGATGGCCGTAGCCCTTGCGGATAGCCTGAGCAGTTGGGTTATTATCCTCACTGGTTTGGATGTAGGCTGCTAAGATTTGACCGACGGTCTCATCAGAAAACTTATCCGACAGGCTATGCAAGGCTTCAACAGTCATCTTACCTTGGGTAATTGTCCCGGTCTTGTCTAAGCAGAGAGTATTTACCCGAGCTAAGGTCTCAACAGAATACATTTCCTGAACAAGAACCTTGCGCATACCTAGCTTGATGACGGCTGTCAGGAGTGACGTGACTGTCAGCAGGGCGATTCCCTTAGGCAGCATACCCAAAAGGGCTGTCGAGCTGGTAATGACAGAGTTTTTGACAGGCAGTCCCTTTATCATTAGGGCTTCAAAGAAGAGAGCCAATCCGAAAGGAATGATGATTTTTCCAGTAAAGCGGGAAATTTTCGCAAGATTGTATAGAATGCGCGAGTTGATAGGCTTGAGTGTTTTAGCCTCAGTCATGAGCTTGTTGGCATAGTTATCTGCGCCGACATGGTGCACCTCAGCATAAATCTGCCCACTGGCCAGAAAGCTACCAGACAGCAGCTCAGCGCCTTCTTCCTTGAGAACCAAGTCAGTCTCACCTGTCAGCATGGCTTCATTGGCCTCGGCAACACCCTCTACTACACGGGCATCACTGGGAATTTGCTCGCCGGCTGACAGCTTGATCAGATCGCCCAGTACAATTTCTTCTGGCTGAATCTTGACTTCCTGGCCGTCGCGGATGACTGTGACCAGCTCTCGGCTGACCAGATTAAGCTTGTCAATCATGTGTTTGGCTCGTAGTTCCGTAATAATACCAGTGACGGCGTTAAAGCTGATTACTGCGAAGAAGACCAGATTGCTCCAGGCTTGGACAGAGACCAAGGCTAGAGCAATAACAAAGTTAAGGGCATTAAAAAGGGTGAAAACATTCCGCTTAACGATTTGCCAGTTACTGGTGCTGGTGTCACTTGTAAAATCGTTGGTCAAGCCCTGCGAAATCTTTTCATCTACTTGGGTTTGGTTTAAACCGATTAATTCTTTCTTATTCATGAGATTAATGATACCATTTTTTTATGGAAATGGCTATCAGAATCAGCTGTTACAGCCAAAGTTTGGAAAAATATTGCAGACTATAAGGGTATAAGGTATAATGGGAAAGGATGTAATAAATTTCAAGTACAATCACAGTTTGAAATAAGGAGAGTTTATGTTTTATACTTATTTGCGAGGTTTAGTGATTTTTATCCTGTGGACCTTGAACGGCAATGCACATTATCACAATAAAGAAAAGATTCCTTCAAAAGATGAAAATTATATCTTGGTTGCCCCTCACCGGACATGGTGGGATCCAGTTTACATGGCTTTTGCGACCAAGCCCAAGCAGTTCATTTTCATGGCCAAGAAACAGCTTTTTGAAAATCGCGTGTTCGGCTGGTGGATTCGCATGTGTGGTGCTTTTCCTATCGACCGGGAAAATCCTGGTCCGTCAGCTATCAAATATCCTGTCAATATGCTGAAAAAGAGCAATCGTTCCCTGATTATGTTCCCAAGCGGAAGCCGCCATTCTACGGATGTCAAGGGAGGAGTAGCAGTGATTGCTAAGATGGCTAAGGTCCGTATCATGCCAGTAGTCTATGCTGGTCCCATGAGCCTCAAAGGCTTGGCAGCTGGAGAGCGCGTGGACATGAATTTTGGTAATCCAATTGATATTTCAGACATTAAGAAGATGAATGATGAGGGAGTTGAGGAAGTAGCTCGCCGTATTCATTCGGAGTTTGATCGTCTGGATGCTGAAGTGGCCCCTTACCAGACACAAAAGAAAGGCAATATCTTCTTACGGATTTTACGTGCCTTTGTCTTTATTCCTGCTATTTTGATTGGAATTTTGACCATCATTTTCAGCTTTTTTGCTAGCTTTGTCTGGGATCCGGATAAGCACAGAAAATAAGATACTAATCAGCTTCCTGAGCAATCTTGCTTGGGAGCTGATTTTTTTTAGCGCGTGAGCTATAATGTTTGTATGTTTTATAAGGAGGATGTCATGTCTCTTACTTTTTTATCTTTTGTAACCTTATCACTGTTTATGCTGCACGAGTTTGATGAGATTATCCTGATTCGGCCTTGGATTTCTCAGAATCAAGACCATCAAGGCTATCAAAAGGAGATGTTCATTGCCAGAAGAGGAAGTTATCTTTCTGCTGAAAGCATTGCTCTGATGATTGCGGATGAATTTCTGCTAGCTTTTATTCTCTTGCTGCTTGCCATTCTATTTCGCATTCCCGAGCTGGCTCTGGCTATTGGCTTCTGTCATACCCTCCATCTGCTGGGCCATATCATGCAAGTGTTTCGCTTTCGTCGCTGGGTACCGGGCGGCTTCACAGCTTTGATGACTTTTCCTATACTCACCTTAGTCTTTGTCCTTTATCTGAGTCAGCAGTCGATTTCTTGGTCGCTACTTCTGATTCTAAGCGTGTTAGTGATGGCTTTTCTTTTGGCAAATCTGGCTTTTTTACATAGCAGAGCTCAAAAGTTAGAAGCTTGGATATACAGGATAAGCAAAGTAGATTGATATTATAGCTCCTATTTTCATCAATGCCCCTCCTATCTATACGACTACTTGCAAAATAAAGATTTTAAAATATGACAAGCTGAAAATTCTTTCGGCTTGTCTTATTTTTTTGAATTTTTTACGAATAAAAAGACAAAGGAGAAAAATATGCTTGAAGAAATCATTGAAAAGCTGAAAGAATACAAGCTCTTTGTCGGTCTGGCAGTAGTTGGCGCTGTGCTAGGTAGTTTTTTCCTTATCAAAGGAAATCATCAACCGCAAAATCAAGTAACCGCCTTGAGCCAAGAAATAACTTCCTCATCCAGCTCAGCTGATGAAAAAAGCGAAAAGATTGTCTCTAAGGATAAGGCGGACGAAGAGGAAAGCGAGCAGGTCACTGTGGATATTAAAGGAGCAGTTAAGAATCCTGGTGTCTATGAGCTGAGAGCAGGAGCGAGAGTGCATGAAGCCATCCAAAAAGCTGGCGGATTGATAGCAGACGCCGAGGCTAAGTCCATTAATCAGGCACAAAAATTAACGGATGAAGCAGTAATCTATGTGGCAAAGATTGGTGAAGAAGGAGCTGATGTCACACAGAGTGGCCAGCATCAAGCAGGAGCTTCTGATTCTGCTGGTGCCAGTGGTGGAAAGTCGGACAAGGTCAATCTAAATACGGCGAAAGAGGCTGAATTACAGACCATTTCAGGCATCGGACAGAAGCGAGCTTCTGACATCATAGCCTACCGCGAAAGCAATGGCCGCTTCAAGTCAGTAGATGATCTGAAAAAAGTGTCAGGGATTGGAGATAAGACCTTAGAAAAGCTGAAAGAATATGTCACAGTGGATTAAAAAGTTACCCCTAGCCCCTATCTATCTGGCTTTCATTCTTGTATGGGTCTATTTTGCAGTCTATTCTGGCAGTTCCTTGGCTTATTTAGGGCTGGGTGTCCTTCTGCTTCGTCTCTTTTTCAGCTATCCCCTCAAAAAAAGTCTAGCTGCCTTGGCATTCCTGTCCCTTTTTGTCCTCTTTTTCTTGCTTCGTCGGGAAATGGCAGAGCAGGCCTTTAGGCAGGAACCTCCTTCAGCTAGCTCGGTTCAAGTTTTGCCGGATACGATCAAATTCAATGGAGATTCCCTATCCTTTCGAGGGCGAACGGACGGTCGGCTTTATCAGGTCTTCTACAAGATCAAATCAGCCAGTGAAAAGAAAGCTTTTCAGCAGCTGACAGATTTGGTCGTCCTTGATTTTGAAGGAGAGTTTGAACATGCCCAGCAACAACGAAATTTTTCGGGCTTTGACTATCAGGCTTATTTAAAGAGTCAGGGAATTTACCGTACCTTAAAAATCAATAAGATTCAGTCACTAAGACCAATTTCCAGCCTGAATCCACTGGATTGGCTGTCTGTCTGGCGCAGAAAAGCGCTGGTCTATATTCGAAGTAATTTTCCTAGTCCAATGAGCCATTACATGACAGGACTCTTGTTTGGTGACTTAGATACGGAGTTTGCGGAAATGAGTGACCTGTATTCTAGCTTGGGTATCATCCATTTGTTTGCCTTGTCTGGTATGCAGGTAGGTTTCTTTTTGGATGGTTTTCGCAGAATTCTTCTACGTTTGGGGATGAAGAGGGAGACAGTAAATGCTTTGCAGCTGCCTTTTTCATTTATCTATGCTGGACTCACAGGCTTTTCTGTTTCTGTCGTCAGAAGCTTAGTTCAGAAGTTGTTGGCCCAGCAAGGACTGACCAGATTAGATAACTTTGCTCTGACACTGATGGTTCTCTTTATCATCATGCCCAATTTTCTTCTGACAGCAGGCGGTGTCTTGTCCTGCGCCTATGCCTTTTTGATTTCTATGATGGATTTTGAAAAGTTACCGCCGATTCGTAAGCTTTTAGCGGAAAGTCTGACTATTTCATTGGGGATTTTGCCTATACTAATCTACTATTTTTCTGAATTTCAGCCTTGGTCCGTGATTTTAACTTTTTTATTTTCACTATTCTTTGACCTGCTGATACTGCCAGGCTTAACCCTCATTTTTATTTTGTCACCACTTTTAAAAATCACTCAAGTCAATTTTTTCTTTGACTTACTCGAAGATGTGATTCGTTGGGTAGCTGATTTTGCTCCGCGCCCTTTGATTTTTGGGAAGCCCAACCTCTGGTTACTGTTCGCTTTGCTTTTGGTTTTGGCTTTAATCTATGACTTTCGGAGAAAGAAAAGCTGGCTTTTATCTTTTAGTTTGCTTGCTCTTCTCTTATTTTTCCTAACAAAGCATCCGCTGCAAAATGAGATTACAGTAGTGGATATTGGTCAGGGAGATAGCATTTTTCTCCGGGAATGGCAGGGCAGGACGATTTTGATTGACGTTGGGGGACGAGTCGAGATAGGAAAGAAAGAGGCTTGGCAGGAGCGACAGACTTCATCCAATGCAGAAAAGACCTTAATTCCCTATCTCAAAAGTCGTGGTGTTGCTAGTCTGGATGTATTGGTCCTGACTCATACCGATACCGATCACATGGGAGATATGCTGGAGGTAGCTAAGCATTTTTCCATCAAGGAAATCTATGTTTCCAAAGGAAGTCTCACTCAGCCTGATTTTGTTCAAAAGCTGGAGCAGATAGAAAGTTCTGTCCATGTCGTAGAAGTGGGAGATGAGATTCCGGTATTTGACTCAGCTTTGCAGGTTCTCTATCCTAGTGGGACAGGCGACGGTGGAAATGATGATTCGATTGTACTCTACGGGGAGTTCTTTCAGACAAAATTTTTGTTTACAGGTGATTTGGAAAGGCAGGGAGAAATTGAACTGCTGCAGCGATTCCCTCAGCTGACAGCAGATGTCTTAAAAGCAGGACACCATGGCTCCAAAGGCTCTTCCAGTCCAGATTTTTTAGAGCAAATTCAGCCGAAACTGGCCTTGATATCAGCTGGCCAGAATAATCGTTATCGACATCCGCATCAGGAAACTTTGCAAAGATTTGAGAAGTTTAATACAGCCATCTATCGAACTGACCAGCAGGGAGCCATTCGTTTGATTGGTTGGAATTCCTGGAGGATTGAAACGGTACGCTGATATCTAGATTGAAGATTCCAACTGATACTTTTTTCTCATGTCCATTTAGCTTCAGTCAGGAAGTCATATTGATTTATTTATGCATTTGTGATAAGATAATGGGTATAAAAAATTATAGAGGAGAATTTTATGTTTGCTGCATATAAAAAATTTTGGACACACTATGCTGATTTTTCGGGCCGTTCAAGTCGGTCAGACTATTGGTGGGCGTTTTTGTGTCACATGATTATCATCGTACCATTGTTTATCATTATTTGGGTTTCTGCATTAGGAAGTATTTTTTCTGTAGCTCAGGACGCAGCTTATGGATATGAACCAGATCCATCAGCATTCTTGGCTGGGGCAGGATTTGCTGTTATTTTTTGGTTTATCCTACTGATTTATTATTTAGCTATCTTAGTTCCTAGTATGGCAATTATAGTTCGCCGTTTGCGGGATGCTGGTTATCATTGGGCTTTCCTATTTTTGGCTATTGGTCCGTCTATTGCAATCCTTATTCCTGTTCTAAATATTATTGCAGTTCTTGTAGCTCTTCCATGTTTTATTGCTTTGATTGTTTTGCTTTGTCAAGGATCTAAGCCTGAAATGGTTGGAAATTCATACGGTCAGCAATATGGCCAGCAAAACTTCCAAGGACAACAGTTTGGCCAACAGTCATACAATCAAGGTTTAAACTATGAAAAACAACCACAACAAGGTGGTTTCCAAGGACAACAGTTTGGTCAGCAATCACAACAAGGCGGTTTCCAAGGACAACAGTTTGGTCAGTCACAACAACCTGTTCAAAATCAACAGTTTGGCCAACAGCCACAGCAAGGTGGTTTCCAAGGACAACAATTTGGTCAACAACCACAGCAACCAGTCCAAAACCAATCATTTGGTCAACAACCACAACAACCAGTTCAAAATCAACAGTTTGGTCAACAGCCGCAACAAGGTGGTTTCCAAGGCCAACAGTTTGGTCAACAACCACAGCAACCAGTCCAAAACCAACCATTTGGCCAACAGCCACAGCAAGGTGGCTTCCAAGATCAGCAGTTTGGTCAACAGCCACAACAACCTGTTTCTGATCAAAGTCAAGCGGTGGAGCAAGCAGAACCAGTTCAAAATCCATTTACTGCTGAAACACCTGAGCAGTCAACACCTCAAGATTTTGGAACTCAGGCAACTGTTGAGGATAATCCTTTTGTTTCACCAATTCAAGAGGAGCAAGCTACTGCACCTGCTGAAAACAATGTGGATGATGCAACTGAAAATCATGAATAAACAAAGAAAGAGTTGGAATATTTCCAGCTCTTTTTGCTCTGTCGTTCGGAGAAAAGTTTTAACAGAACGAGACATGAATGCTTTTCATAACAAAGAAAAAAGAAGCCATTGATAGTTCATATTTATATAGCAGATATACTCAAAAATTAGATTTTGTTTACAAAGAAAAAAGCAGACTTTCCGACTCTTTTTTGTTACAATCAATACATGAAAAAAATTGACAAGAAATATAAAGTAGGGGAGACTTGCGGTGTTAGCTATTGAGGAAATTAAAAAAATCACGCCAAGCAACCTTCCTGCTTTGACCATTTTGGCTGGAGATGACTTGGGTCAGTTTGAGTTGTTGAAGGAGCAGTTTCTCCGCCAGATTCAGTTTCAACCGGGCGATTTGAACACTGCTATTTTTGATATGAAAGAAGCAAACTATCAGGATGTGGAATTGGACTTGGTCAGTCTGCCTTTTTTTGCGGATGAAAAAATCGTAATTTTGGATCATTTTGCTGATTTGACAACAGCCAAGAAGCGGTATCTGACTGATGAAGAACTCAAATCTTTTGAAAATTATCTGGAAAATCCAGCAGATACAACTCGCCTGGTTATCTTTGCAGAAGGCAAATTGGATAGCAAGCGCCGTCTGGTCAAACTGCTGAAACGGGACGGGAAAATTTTTGAGGCTGCAGAACTCAAGGAAGCAGATCTACGGGCTTATTTCAGCAAGGAAGCGCAGGCAGAAGGATTACAATTTGCTCCGACAGCTTTCGATCAGTTGCTGCTGAAATCAGGTTTTCAGTTCAGTGAAGTTAGTAAAAATTTAGCCTTTCTGAAAGGTTATAAAGAGTCTGGTCAGATTGGTTTAGAAGATATTGCCGAGGCCATTCCCAAGACTCTTCAGGACAATATTTTTGACCTGACCCAGCTGATTTTGCGACAGAAGATTGATGAAGCTAGAAGCTTGGTGCGAGATTTGACTCTTCAAGGTGAGGATGAAATCAAGCTTATTGCTATTATGCTGGGGCAGTTTCGTATCTTTACTCAGGTCAAGATTTTAGCAGAAAATGGCAGAGCTGAGAGTCAGATTGTGTCTGATTTGTCCGACTATCTAGGCCGCAAGGTCAATCCTTATCAAGTCAAGTTTGCCTTAAAAGATGCTCGTTCGCTGAGTTTAACCTTTCTTAAAAAGACTATGGCCTGTCTGATTGAAACGGATTATCAGATTAAGTCGGGGCTGTATGATAAAGATTACCTGTTTGATTTGGCTCTGCTCAAGATTGCGACGGGTGAGCTACAAGCAAAATAGTTGAAAAATTCTAATGATTGCGTTATCATTTTTATAATCATATAGAAAAAGAGGTCTATCAAATGGCAATTATCTTACCTGATCTTCCTTACGCTTACGATGCGTTAGAGCCTTACATTGATGAAGAAACAATGCACTTGCATCATGACAAGCATCACAATACCTATGTAACGAATGTTAATGCTGCGCTTGAAAAACATCCTGAAATCGGTGAAGACTTGGAAAAATTATTGGCTGATGTGGAGTCTATCCCAGCTGATATCCGTCAAGCAGTCATCAACAACGGTGGTGGTCATCTTAACCACGCTCTTTTCTGGGAATTGATGACACCAGCAGAAACATCACCATCTGCAGAGTTGGCAGCGGATATCGAAGCTACTTTTGGATCATTTGAAGACTTTAAAGCAGCTTTCACTGCAGCGGCTACAACTCGTTTTGGTTCTGGCTGGGCTTGGTTGGTTGTCAACAAAGAAGGCAAGTTGGAAGTGACCTCAACAGCAAATCAGGATACTCCTATTTCAGAAGGTAAAACTCCAATCTTGGGACTGGATGTTTGGGAACATGCTTACTATGTGAAATACCGCAATCTTCGTCCGAACTACATCCAAGCTTTCTTCTCAGTTATTAACTGGAAAAAGGTTGACGAACTTTACGCTGCTGCTAAATAAACAGGCAGTTTCAATAGATAAAAAGGCGAATCGATTAATGATTTGCCTTTTTTGATGCTTAAAATGCCTTTTTTCTGGGTTTCACTTGTTATTTTCCTCATAATTTTTTATAATACAAATGCTAGGAGAAATGTTTTGAGTAAAAAAATTGTAACGATTATCGTAGCTGTCCTTTCTTGTCTTTGTCTGCTGGGCTTCATCTTCCTTTTTATAACCCAACGAAATAAGGCTATTGAAAAGAAAGCACAAGAGGCTGCCCAACTTGCAAAGTCTGGCGAGCAAGAACAGGAAGAAGAGAAAGTCAAGCCTGATTCCAAACTAGTTGAAGAAAAGCCGAAGCCTGTTGAGAAAAGTCCAGAGGAGAAGCAGAAGGTCATGGAGGCGGACGGCCCGACTATGGATGCTTTGGGGCTGCGATTTGACTATGCAAATTTGGATTTGACTCAGGTCATTCAGGCTTATATGACTGAAATGGGAATTGAACCCTCCCAGGTTGCATTTTCATATAAGGATTTGACGACTGGCAAGACCTTTGCAATGAATGATACCCAGCCTATGACTGCGGGATCGACCTACAAGCTCCCTCTCAATATGCTGGTAGTAGATGAGGTTGCTGCCGGCAAACTTTCTATGGACGAGCGGTTTGATATTACCAATACAAACTATGAATATAGGGGCGAGCATGATAACTATGTTGGTGCTTTCAACGGTGCTATGAGAATATCAGACATGCAGGAATATTCCTTGGTTTATTCTGAAAATACTCCAGCCTACGCTTTAGCAGAGCGTCTAGGCGGCATGGAAAAGGCCTATGATATGTTTAGTCGCTACGGTCAGTCCAAGGCTGATATTAAGACGATCAGCCGTGAGAATAATAAGACCACGACGGACTACTATATTCAGGTCCTTGAGTATTTGTCTAAAAATCAGGAAAAGTACAAGGATATCCTTTATTATATAGGCGAATCCTTCCCAGGTGAATACTATAAGCGCTATCTGCGTGACATTACCATCTATCAAAAGCCTGGATATGTTCGTGAGGCGCTCAATGTGGATGCATTAGTTATGGAAGAGAAGCCCTATATTATAGCTCTCTATACGGCTTATTTAGGTGGTAGCACCGAGGCCAGTGATGAGATCAGCGGTGTCGGAATTGAGCAAGTTGGTCAGTTAGCCTACGTCATCAACGAATGGCATCGGGTTAATATGAACTAAGAGCAATCTAGTCTAGACAGGCTAGATTTTTTGATAGCTATTTAGAAAAAAACCAAAATAGATTTGACAGAAAGAAAGGAAAGATGTATAATCTATTTAGAAAAAAATCAAAACAGTTCAGGAGAAAAACGATGATTTCCATTCATATCTTGATTGCTATGCTGCTGATTTTAGGGGCAGTCCTTGTTCCTTTGGTTTATTTTAAAAAGACCAAGCACATTTCTTTATTAGTCTTTCTTTTAGGGGGAGTCGGCTTTTATCTTTCTAGTCAGGTTCTGGAAAATATTTTGCACCGTATCGTTTTACAGCCTCAAGCTGATGGGACTATCGCTTTGCGGACGGAAAATCCTTGGCTATATGTCCTTTATGGTATTGCTGCGGCAGCTATTTTTGAAGAAACAGCCCGCTGGGTCATCTTCTACTGGCTGCAAAAGAAGCGTCCACTGACCTTTAGGGATGGTGTGGCCTATGGCTTGGGTCATGGTGGTATTGAGGCTTTGTTTGTTGGTATTGTCAGTCTCTTAAACTTTTGGGTTATAGCTCAAGTAGTAAGTCAGGGGAATGCCCAGACGCTGGCTCAAATTCCCCAAGCAATTATTGACAATGTCCGTTCCATGAGCGCTGGCAGCATCTATCTTTTGGCTTTTGAACGGATCTTGGCTATTCTCATTCAAATCCTTCTGACCTTCTGGGTTTGGAAGGCGGTTAAGGAGAAGGCGCCAGTGTATTTTTTAGCCGCTCTGGGACTTCACGCCCTGATTGACTTAGCGCCTGCTCTGGCTCAGGTAGGCTTTCTTCCGCCACTGGCTGTTGAGGCTCTTCTTTTAGTAGAAGTAGTGGCACTAGTCTTTCTGACCAAGAAAATTTTGAAAGTTTACCTGAAAGAAAGGTTCAATCATGGGGATCAGTCAAACGCTTAAAGCCTTAGCTGACCCAGTTCGGAGGGGAATCCTGGAAATGCTCAAGCATGGTCCGAAGTCTGCAGGGGAAATTGCTCAAGCTTTTGAGCTGACTCCTGCGACGGTATCCTACCACCTCTCTCAGCTAAAGAAAGCCGGTCTACTCATAGAAGAAAAGCAGAAGAATTTTATATATTACAGCTTAGATGTCACTGTTTTTGAAGAAATTCTTGTCTGGTTTCAATCTCTTGGAGGAGGAAACGAAAATGAAAAAAAATAGTTTACAAGAATTAGGATGGGCGCTTGGACTCATGCTCCTGCCAGTTTTATATGCCATCTGGATCTATCAAAAATTACCAGAAAACCTAGCTATTCACCTTGACTTGTCTGGAAAAGGCGACTCCTTTTTACCTAAGTTTTTAGTAGTTTCGGCTTTTCCAATTGTCATGATGCTGCTAGAAGTTATGATTTATTGGTCTACTGTTGCTAAAGATATCTTAAATCCCACTTTTAAACACCTTATTCGCTGGATATTTCCTTTTACCTTTGTTTCGCTGTATCTAGCTACCATTTATCGGGGCTTAAATGAGAGTTTTGATGTGCGTAAAATAGCAACTATGCTAGTTGCTTTGGTTTTCATAATTGTAGGCAATTACTTGCCCAAAAAAGTACAAGCTGACAGAAATTCCATGAATAGAAAATGGGCACACCTCTTTGTTTTGTTAGGATTTCTTACTTTTATAGTCAGCATTTTCTATTTGTAAGCGGATTTATGCTATAATGGTATCAAGTATCAAATAAAAGGGTTATCATGATTACCAAGGAGCATTATCAATTTATCCGGCAGCACCCTGCCTTTGTCAATCTGCCAGTGGAGCTTTTCGATAAATTAGCAGTGGAGATTCAGTATCGCAAGATTCCAAAAGGGCAAATTATCTTTTTTGCAGGAGACCGGCGTGAGCGTCTTTTCCTCTTGTCTCAAGGCTATGTGCGGATTGAGCAGTATGATTCAACAGACACATTTTCTTATATGGATTATGTCAAGAAAAACAGTGTTTTCCCCTATGGAGGTATGTTTTTTGATGAACGCTATCATTACACTGCCAGCGCTGTCACCAATGTCGAATATTTCTCCATTCCTATTGATTTGTTTGAAGACTATTCAAAGAAGAGTGTGGATCAACTGTTGTTCATTACCAAGCGGCTATCGCAAATCTTGGAATTTCAGGAATTGAGATTGCGCAATGTCGTGGCGGCCAGTGCCAGTGAGCGTGTGGTTCAGTCCTTGTCTCTGCTCTGCATGGATCTGTGCAAGGATGGAGACAGCCTGCCCTTTCCTATCAGTATGAAAGAGCTGGCTAAGCTAGGAGCCACGACTCGGGAAACGGTCAATCAAGTTCTGAAAAAGCTCTTAGATGAAGGTAGGATTGAATACCAACATAAAAAATTAACTTTTAAAGAGAAAGAGTATTTTATGAAATACCTTGCTAGAAGCTAATCGGTTCTGATTAGCTTCTTTTTTGCTTAATAAATTCAAAATATTCTAATATTAACCGTGTACTAATTTTATTTTAAAAAATAAATATTCACAAAAATAATATAATGCGTAAAATATTCAAAGAAAACGCTTTATAGGAGAATATTATAAAAATAAAAATAGAAAAAAGCAAAGGATTTGGCATTTGCAATGTAGGTTTTTTCTTGAAAGCGGTAACATTAAATGCTAGAATAGTACATGTGAACGGGCTTAGGAAAACCTAAACCGCAAAGAAAAAGGAGGACAGTAGATGTCTACACATCCAATTCATGTTTTCTCAGAAATTGGGAAACTGAAAAAAGTTATGTTGCACCGTCCTGGCAAGGAGTTGGAAAACTTGCAGCCAGACTATTTGGAACGTCTTCTCTTTGATGATATTCCTTTCTTGGAAGATGCACAAAAAGAACATGACAACTTTGCTCAAGCGCTTCGCAATGAAGGAGTTGAGGTTCTCTATCTTGAGCAGTTGGCTGCTGAGTCACTGACTTCTCCAGAAATTCGTGGGCAATTCATCGAAGAATATCTGGAAGAAGCGAATATTCGCGGCCGTGAAACCAAGAAGGCTATTCGCGAACTGCTCCATGGTATCAAAGACAACCAAGAGTTGGTTGAAAAAACAATGGCAGGGGTTCAAAAAGTTGAATTACCAGAAATTCCTGAAGAAGCAAAAGGCTTGACGGACTTGGTAGAATCTGATTATCCATTCGCTATTGATCCAATGCCAAACCTTTACTTCACACGTGACCCATTTGCTACAATTGGTAATGCTGTATCGCTCAACCACATGTATGCAGATACTCGTAATCGTGAAACTCTTTATGGTAAATACATCTTCAAACATCACCCAGTATATGGTGGAAAAGTAGATTTGGTTTACAACCGTGAAGAAGATACACGTATCGAAGGTGGGGACGAACTGGTTCTTTCAAAAGATGTGCTGGCGGTTGGTATTTCACAACGTACAGACGCAGCTTCTATAGAAAAACTCTTGGTCAATATCTTCAAGAAAAATGTTGGCTTCAAGAAAGTTTTGGCTTTTGAATTTGCTAACAACCGTAAGTTCATGCACTTAGACACTGTCTTCACTATGGTTGACTATGACAAGTTTACGATTCACCCAGAAATTGAAGGCGATCTTCGCGTTTACTCTGTGACTTATGTTGATGACAAACTTAAGATTGTTGAAGAAAAAGGTGATTTGGCAGAAATCTTGGCAGAAAACCTTGGTGTGGAAAAAGTTCACCTGATTCGCTGTGGCGGTGGCAATATCGTAGCTGCTGCGCGTGAGCAGTGGAATGACGGTTCTAACACCTTGACTATCGCACCTGGTGTGGTAGTAGTGTATGATCGCAATACAGTTACTAACAAGATTTTGGAAGAATACGGCTTGCGTTTGATTAAGATCCGCGGAAGTGAATTGGTTCGCGGTCGTGGTGGACCACGCTGTATGTCTATGCCATTTGAACGTGAAGAAATTTAGGAATCCAGTATTTTACTGATACTCAAAGAATAGAAAGAGGAAATAATAGAATGACACATTCAGTATTCCAAGGACGTAGCTTCTTAGCAGAAAAAGACTTTAGCCGTGCTGAGTTAGAATACCTTATTGGTCTTTCAGCTCACTTGAAAGATTTGAAAAAACGCAATATTCAACACCACTATCTTGCTGGCAAGAATATCGCTCTCTTGTTTGAAAAAACATCTACTCGTACTCGGGCAGCTTTTACAACAGCAGCCATTGACCTGGGAGCACATCCAGAATACCTTGGTGCAAATGATATCCAGCTTGGTAAGAAAGAATCTACAGAAGATACTGCTAAAGTTTTGGGCCGTATGTTTGACGGGATTGAATTCCGCGGTTTCAGCCAACGCATGGTAGAAGAATTGGCAGAATTCTCAGGTGTTCCAGTATGGAATGGTCTGACAGACGAATGGCATCCAACTCAAATGTTGGCTGACTACTTGACTGTTCAAGAAAACTTTGGCCGTCTGGAAGGCTTGACATTGGTATACTGTGGTGATGGACGTAACAATGTTGCCAACAGCTTGCTGGTAACTGGAGCTATCCTTGGCGTCAATGTTCACATCTTCTCACCAAAAGAACTCTTCCCAGAAAAAGAAATCGTTGAATTGGCAGAAGGTTTTGCTAAAGAAAGCGGCGCTCGTGTGCTGATTACAGAAGATGCTGACGAAGCAGTTAAAGGTGCTGATGTTCTTTACACAGACGTTTGGGTATCTATGGGTGAAGAAGACAAGTTTGCAGAACGCGTTGCCCTCCTCAAACCTTACCAAGTAAACATGGATTTGGTGAAGAAGGCTGATAATGAAAACTTGATTTTCTTGCACTGCTTACCAGCATTCCACGATACAAATACTGTTTACGGTAAAGACGTCGCTGAAAAATTCGGCGTAGAAGAAATGGAAGTAACAGACGAAGTCTTCCGCAGCAAATATGCTCGTCATTTCGACCAAGCAGAAAACCGTATGCACACAATTAAAGCGGTTATGGCTGCAACTCTTGGAAACCTCTACATTCCAAAAGTATAATCTTACCTAAGAAACCGTCTACCAACAGCTATGAGGGCTGCGACTAATAGCTTTAGTCCGGCCCTCTTTTATATGATAAGAAAAGCTCATTTTCTTATTGAAAATTAAAAAATCTACTAAAATAAATTAGAAGCGCATTCATCGAAGCGCAATTAAGGAGAATTTAATGGGAAATCGTAAAATCGTTGTAGCCTTGGGAGGAAATGCTATCCTTTCATCTGACCCATCAGCGAATGCACAGCAGCAAGCCTTGGCGGAAACTGCAAAACACTTGGTAAAATTGATTAAAAACGGGGATGACCTTATCATTACCCATGGAAATGGTCCGCAAGTAGGGAACTTGCTGCTGCAACAGTTGGCAGCAGACTCTGAAAAGAATCCTGCCTTCCCACTAGACTCTCTTGTGGCTATGACAGAAGGCAGTATCGGCTTCTGGCTGCAGAATGCTTTGCAAAATGCTCTCTTGGATGAAGGTATTGAAAAGAATGTCGCTTCTGTTGTGACGCAAGTAGTGGTGGATAAGAACGATCCAGCCTTTGTCAACCTCAGCAAGCCAATCGGCCCTTTCTATTCAGAAGAAGAAGCCAAAGCGGAAGCTGAAAAGAGCGGAGCGACTTTCAAAGAGGATGCCGGCCGTGGTTGGCGAAAGGTTGTTGCTTCACCAAAACCAGTGGATATCAAGGAAATTGAAACGATCCGTACGCTTTTGAATCAAGGTCAAGTAGTAGTGGCTGCGGGCGGCGGCGGGATTCCTGTCGTCAAGGAAGACAATGGCCATCTTACTGGTATTGAAGCTGTTATTGACAAGGACTTTGCTTCTCAACGCTTAGCGGAGTTGGTTGATGCAGACCTCTTCATCGTCTTGACGGGTGTGGACTATGTCTTTGTTAACTACAACAAACCAGACCAAGCAAAATTGGAGCATGTGAATGTTGCTCAGTTGGAAGAATACATCAAGCAAGAACAATTTGCACCAGGCAGCATGCTTCCAAAAGTAGAAGCAGCTATCGCCTTTGTCAATGGCCGTCCAGAAGGTAAAGCAGTTATCACATCTCTGGAAAATCTTGGTGCTCTGATTGAGTCTGAGAGCGGCACGATTATTGAAAAAGGCTAGGCATAGAACTGATTGAAAGTCGATAGCAGCTGAACTCTGTCGCTGCTGCAAGTCTTTTCCTGAAAATCTTTGATTATTTTCAAAAACACTGGCTTTTTCAATGTTAATATGGTAAAATAAAAACAAAGTAAGCGTTTTCTTGTTTGCTCATACAGGGGAATGCAGGTTCGTAACCTCGTTAAAAAATTTTTAGGAGGGAATACAAATGAGTGAAAAAACAAAAAAAGGGTTTAAGATGCCTTCATCTTACACCGTATTGTTGATAATCATTGCCATTATGGCAGTTCTGACTTGGATTATCCCAGCAGGGGCTTTTGTAAAAGGTGTTTATCAGCCTCAGCCACAAAATCCACAAGGGATTTGGGATGTCCTGATGGCACCGATTCGTGCAATGCTGGGTACGCATCCAGAGGAAGGATCCTTGATCAAGGAAACTACTGCAGCGATAGATGTTGCCTTCTTCATCCTCATGGTCGGTGGTTTCCTTGGTGTTGTCAATGAAACTGGCGCTTTGGATGTGGGAATTGCCTCTATCGTTAAGAAGTACAAGGGTCGCGAAAAGATGCTGATTGTTGTCTTGATGCCTCTCTTTGCCCTCGGTGGTACTACCTATGGTATGGGTGAGGAAACCATGGCCTTCTATCCTCTTTTGGTGCCGGTGATGATGGCGGTTGGTTTTGACAGTCTGACCGGGGTGGCTATTATCCTGCTGGGTTCGCAAATCGGATGTTTGGCTTCCACGCTAAATCCATTTGCAACAGGTATTGCTTCAGCTACTGCTGGTGTTGGTACCGGTGAAGGGATTGCCCTCCGTCTCATCTTCTTGTTTGTCATGACAGCTCTCAGTACTTGGTTTGTTTATCGCTATGCGGATAAGATTCAAAAGGATCCGACCAAGTCACTGGTTTACAGTACTCGCGAAGAAGATTTGAAACACTTCAACGTTGAAACTTCTTCATCTGTTGAGTCAACACTGAGCAAAAAGCAAAGACTTGTCTTAGTATTGTTCATTTTGACATTTGTCCTTATGGTATTGAGTTTCATTCCTTGGACAGATCTTGGTATTACTATCTTTAAGGACGTCAATACCTGGCTGACAGGTCTTCCAGTACTCGGTAAGATTATTGGTTCATCTACTTCCGCACTGGGGACTTGGTACTTCCCAGAAGGAGCTATGCTCTTTGCTTTTATGGGAATCTTGATTGGCGCTGTTTACGGTCTCAAGGAAGACAAGATTATCTCAGCCTTTATGAACGGTGCAGCTGACCTGCTTAGCGTAGCCCTAATCGTAGCAATCGCCCGTGGTATCCAAGTTATCATGAATGATGGTATGATTACAGATACTATCCTCAACTGGGGCAAACAAGGACTCAGCGGTCTGTCATCACAAGTATTCATCGTCTTGACCTACATTTTCTACCTGCCAATGTCCTTCCTTATCCCATCATCATCTGGTCTGGCCAGTGCGACTATGGGAATCATGGCTCCTTTGGGAGAATTTGTCAATGTCAAGGCAAGCTTGATCATCACAGCTTACCAGTCTGCTTCAGGTGTGCTGAACCTGGTTGCTCCAACTTCTGGTATCGTTATGGGGGCTTTGGCACTCGGACGTATCAATATCGGAACTTGGTGGAAATTTATCGGCAAGCTGATTGTAGCTATCATTGCGATCAGTATTGGTCTCTTACTCCTAGGAACTTTCTTACCGTTCCTATAAGCTAGAAGCTGAGGTGATTCCATGAAAAATTTTATAACGGAAGAAGTTAAAGAAGATTTTCTTGAATCTTTGAAAACAATCGTTTCTTATCCTTCAGTACTGAAGGAAGGTCAAAATGGAACACCTTTTGGACAAGCTATCCAAGATGTCCTAGAAAAAACTTTAGAAATCTGTCGGGAGCTAGGTTTTAAAACCTACCTCGACCCTAAAGGTTATTACGGATATGCAGAAATCGGTCATGGAGCTCAGCTCCTGGCCGTTCTCTGTCATTTGGATGTTGTTCCATCAGGTGATGATTCGGACTGGCAGACGCCGCCTTTTGAAGCCACTGTCAAAGATGGCTGGATTTTTGGTCGTGGGGTGCAGGACGACAAGGGACCTTCCATGGCCGCTCTTTATGCTGTAAAAGCATTGCTGGACAGTGGAGTGGAATTTAAAAAGCGGGTTCGCTTTATCTTTGGTACAGATGAGGAGACGCTTTGGCGCTGTATGGGTAGGTATAACCAGCTAGAAGAGCAGGCTGCACTTGGCTTTGCACCTGACTCTTCCTTCCCTTTGACCTATGCTGAGAAGGGGCTTCTGCAGCTTAAGCTGGAAGGACCAGGCTCTGATACTTTAGAGCTCGAAGCTGGTCAAGCTTTTAATGTTGTTCCTGCCAAGGCTTCCTATTCAGGTGACTTACTGGAGTCAGTCGTTGCTGGCTTGGAAGGTTTAGGCTATGAATATGAGCGAACGGCAGAAGAAGTAACGGTTATCGGCTTGCCCAAGCACGCTAAGGATGCCGCTCAAGGAGTCAATGCTATTATTCGCCTAGCCAAGGTCTTGCAGCCCCTGGATTCGCATCCAGCTCTTGCCTTTCTGGCTCAGGCGGTTGGTGAAGATGTGACAGGCAGCCATCTCTTCGGGCCTGTGTCTGATGAACCGACAGGCTTTCTTTCCTTTAATGTTGCCGGTCTGACGTTAACCTCTGACCGCTCTGAGATTCGGATTGACATGCGGATTCCGGTCTTGGCAGACAAGGATAAGCTGGTTGAAAAGCTGGCAGAGATAGCCAGTCAATACGAGCTGACCTATCAGGAGTTTGATTATTTGGCTCCGCTCTATGTACCTTTGAACAGCGAGTTGGTCAGCACCCTGATGGCAATTTATCAGGACAAAACAGGAGACAACAGTCCAGCTATGTCTTCTGGCGGAGCGACCTTTGCTCGTACTATGCCTAACTGTGTTGCCTTCGGCGCTCTCTTTCCGGGAGCTAATCAGACAGAGCATCAGGTCAATGAACGATTGCGCTTAGATGATCTATATCGGGCCATGGATATTTACGCGGAAGCCGTTTATCGTTTGGCTACAACACCTTAAATGCTGACTTTTTGAAACTATCTTCGGTAATGCATTGCTCTAGTCAAATATGGCTTTCTGATTTGCTAATGGGTTTCAT
Organism: Streptococcus sanguinis; assembly: GCF_013343115.1. Taxonomy (NCBI): domain Bacteria; kingdom Bacillati; phylum Bacillota; class Bacilli; order Lactobacillales; family Streptococcaceae; genus Streptococcus; species Streptococcus sanguinis. Next base: position 1,399,810 of record NZ_CP054570.1, on the reverse strand, counting down.
TGAGGAAAAATCGTAAATAAAAAAAGCTGAGGCAATGTTGTCTCAGCTTTTATTTACTAAAGAAGAATGGTGGGGTGAATTCCTTGAGCTTCTCAAAGCAGTCAAGGGCCCCTTGATCATCCTCGCAGATAATCAGACAGACATCATCACCACAGACAGTAGCAACAATCTGCGGCAGCTCTAAGGCGTCTAAGATTGCACCGAAAGACTGTGCCAACCCAGGCAGGGTTTTCATGACGACTTGATTTTGAACTGGTCGCAGCATGACTAAAGCATCCTCCATATAGAAACGGAGGCGTTTTTCCCAACGGGATGGTGCGATGCTGTTGATGATATAGTAGGAAGTATCGTTTTCACTAACCTTGACCAGATTGAGTGCTTTCATATCTCGTGAAAGAGTGGACTGGGTTACAATAACGCCATTTGCTTCCAAATGCTCCTGGAGTTCTTGCTGGGTATGGATTTTTTTCTCCATGATTAAGGAGCGGATGAGGCGGTGTCTGCTTTCAATTTTATTCATAAATTTTCACCTATAGTTATTTGATAAACATGGCATCACCAAAGCTGAAGAAGCGATAGCGCTCAGCAATAGCATGCTCATAAGCTTCAAGTGTTAAGGAACGTCCGGCAAAGGCAGAGACTAACATGACCAGAGTTGACTTGGGCAGGTGGAAGTTGGTTGAAAAAGCATCAACGATCTTCCAATCGTATCCCGGCTTGATAAAAATATTGGTCCAGCCAGAGTCAGCCTGAATCTGACCCTGAAATTTACTACCAATTGTCTCCAAGGTGCGGATAGATGTTGTTCCGACTGCAATGACACGATCGCCATTAGCCTTAACCTGACGGAGTGTCTGGGCAGCTTCCTCGGACAGACTGTAAAACTCAGAGTGCATCTCGTGATCATCTAAGCTGTCTACAGAAACCGGTCGGAAAGTTCCCAGTCCGACATGAAGGGTGAGATAGACCAGCTTGACTCCCTTGGCTGCAATCTGCTCCAATAGCTCTTCTGTGAAATGAAGTCCAGCAGTTGGCGCAGCAGCAGAGCCGTTTTCTTTAGCATAGACAGTCTGGTAGCGTTCGCGGTCTGCCAGTTTTTCGTGGATATAAGGCGGAAGCGGCATTTCTCCCAAACTTTCCAAGACTTCTAGGAAAATTCCTTCGTAGCCAAAGCGTACGATTCGACCACCATGGTCAAGCTCCTCTACCACAGTAGCCGTTAAGCGGCCATCGCCAAAGGAAATTTGAGAACCTACTCTGAGGCGCTTGGCTGGCTTGGCTAGCACTTCCCAGTCATCTCCTTGAGTATTTTTCAGCAGCAGCAGCTCGACATGGCCCCCTGTCTCAGGCTTGATACCATAAAGGCGGGCAGGCAGGACACGCGTATTATTCATCACTAGGGCATCGCCGGGCTGGAGCTGATCAATAATCTGGTCAAAGTGCTGGTCGGAGAAGGCTCCCGTTTCTTTATCAACCACTAGCAAGCGGGAAGCATCCCTTTTCTCTAAAGGCGTCTGTGCAATCAGCTCTTCGGGCAAGTCAAAATCAAAATCAGCGGTATTCATCGTATCTCCTTATATTGTTTTCATCAGCCAGAGTAGATAGGCAGCGAGTAGGAAGGGACTAGCTGTAAGCAAGCCGCCCAAAATCAAACTTACAATCTGCCAGCTTGGTTGTTTTTTCATGAGGAAACTCAAGCTGCAGAGTAAGACTCCGACTAAAAATAAAATCAATAAAACAATCAGTAAAAACATGTCTCTATTATAACACGATTTGCTGCAAAAGGAAGCGAGCATGACTAAAAAGTATGTCTATTTTGCAGACTTTTTCTTGACAAAAATTGGTCTATACCATATAATAGAATTAAGAAAAGAAGTGGAGGTAGAAAATGAAAATTATTCAAGTGGAAAACCAAGTAGAAGGTGGAAAAGTAGCTCTCGAACTGCTCAAAGAAAAGCTAGCTCAGGGAGCAAAAACGTTGGGATTAGCTACAGGCAGCAGCCCAGAAGGATTTTACAAGCAGATCGTTGAGAGCGACCTTGATTTTTCAGAGATGTACAGTGTCAATCTGGATGAATATGTCGGTTTGCAGGAGGACGATCCTCAGTCTTATCGCTATTTCATGAATCAGCACCTCTTTAACCAAAAGCCTTTTAAGGAAAGCTTCCTGCCCAATGGCGCAGCGAAAGATTTAGAAGCAGAAGTGACGCGCTACAATCAGCTTCTTACAGAGCATCCAGCTGATTTGCAGATTTTGGGAATCGGTACGAATGGCCATATCGGCTTTAATGAGCCGGGAACCAGTTTTGACAGTCAGACTCACTTAGTGGATTTGACACCGTCCACCATTCAGTCCAATGCTCGATTCTTCGACAAGATGGAAGATGTTCCGACTCAGGCCATTTCCATGGGGATTGGCAACATTCTCAATGCTAAGTCCATCATTCTCTTTGCTTACGGTTCAGCTAAGGCCAAGGCTATAGCAGGGACTGTTGAGGGTGAGGTGACGGAGGAGCTGCCTGGCAGTGCTCTCCAGAAGCATCCAGATGTTGTGATTATCGCTGATAAGGAAGCGCTTAGCTTGTTACATCACTAAGATTTTAATGCTATTGCTATAAAACTGGTTTTGCCAGATAAAAGTCTCTTAATTTCCTATCTATTTTTTAGGTAGGATTTTTAGATTTATGGTTAACTTTGCGTAAAATATGATATACTAGATAGGTATAATTGTTCTTTGGAGGATCCTGTGAAGAAAAAGCTTTTGTTATTGGGAATTGCGTTCCTGACCTCTTTAGCGCCACTAGCTGCTAGGGCTGATGAATTGGTGGATATGGCTAAAAAGATGTATCCGCATGATAATGTTCAGGCGATTAATCGTCCCAAGTCTTCTCTCGTTATTGACGGCAGTACAGGTGATGTTGTCTGGGAGGATAATGTTGATGAGGTGCGTGACCCAGCTAGTATGAGTAAGCTCATGACGCTTTACTTGGTCTTTGAAGCGATTAAGGAAGGAAAAATCAGCGAAAAGACGGTCATTACAGCTACACCTCAGGATCAGGCTACCGCTAATATTTATGAAATTTCTAATAATAAAATTGTCGCTGGTGTGGATTATACCGTATCTGAGCTGATTACCATGACAATCGTGCCTTCATCCAATGCGACAACCGTTATGCTGGCCAATTATTTATCTGACAATGATCCAGATGCTTTCTTGGATCGGATGAATGCCAAGGCTCAAGAGCTGGGCATGACGAATACCAAGTGGTTCAATGCCAGCGGTGCAGCGGCGGTTTCTTTTAAGGGCTATTATAATCCTCAAAACTACGATAATTATGCCAGCAATCAGACAACAGCCCGTGATTTGGCGATTCTGGCTTACAATTTTGTCAATCACCATCCTGAGATTCTAAACTATACTAATAAAGCCAAGGTTACGGTTAAAGCTGGAACTCCTTACGAGGAGACCTTTGAAACCTATAATTACTCCCTGCCGGGTGCTAAATACGCACTCAAGGGCGTAGATGGTATGAAGACGGGCTCTAGTCCTAACGGTGCTTTCAACTATATCGCGACCATTAAGCGTGGCGATCAGCGCATGATTGCTGTGATTATGGGAGTCGGTGACTGGTCTGACCAAGACGGTGAGTATTATCGCCATCCTTTTGGTAATGCTTTGATTGAGAAGGCTTATGCGGATTATGAGTACAAAAAACTCTTATCCAAGGGTGAGCAGGAGATTGATGGACAGAAGTATAAGCTGCCTGAGGATTTCTACGCTACTGTTAAAAAGGGAACCGAGCCTAAAGTCAAGGTTGAAAACAATGTTCTCAAGGCTGAAAATGGCTTGAAGACCTTGTCTAGCAAGATCTCTGATGAAATGAAAGTCGAGAAAGTTGAGAATCCAGTTGCTCAAGCCATTGAAAATGTGACTGGCAGCAAGTCGGAAAGCAAGCCTTGGTATGGTGTGTTCTTCAGCGATAAGATGTTAATTATGCTGCCTGTTGGCATCCTGCTAATCATTCTGTACTTTGAATACCGCAGTCGTCAAAAGCGTAAGGCTGCAAAGCAGGAACGTCGTAGAAATACAGATGTTGAATAAAGGGAATGTCCTCTGTCACATACGAACGGAATGACTTTCCAAGCTAAAACTCAGTTCTTTTGCTGAGTTTTCTTTCTGTCTTAAGGAGATTTTCATGCAAAAAAAGTTTCATAACAGCTATCTGGCTCATTTTTTACTCTTTAATTTTTTCTTCTTAGCCTACTCTCTTTTTTCGACTCTGATATCAGTCTATATGCAGGACTTAGGATATTCAAATGCTCAAGTATCGATGGTAGTGTCAGCTTCCTTCTTTGCTTCCATGTTGGCTCAGCCGATTTTTGGAGTTCTCAGCGATGCTTTGGGAATTAAAAAGATCTTCCTTTTTAGCTTTCTAGCTATGATGGTTGGGGCTGTATTTTTCATGAAAGCGACTCAGTTTTGGCAGTTACTGGTCTGGTATAGCCTAGTTCTCATGTTGGTTAACGGGGTCAATCCAGTCATGGATGTTCTTGCGGCTCAAAGTCCTTATACTTATGGCAAGATTCGGATTTGGGGAACCATTGGCTATGCCTTAGGCTCTCAGTTGGCAGGATTGATCTATCAAAGAGTCGCACCGCAGGCCATTTTCCCAGTATTTATTGGCATGATGCTTATCAGCAGCATAGGACTTTTGGGAATCCAGCCCAAGCACGACCGAGCAGCCCTAGAAAGCAGGAATACCCGCAAGCAGACAGGTCTGGGGAAGCTCTTGACCAACAAAACCTATCTCTTTTACCTGCTTTTGGTCGCCCTTTACTCTGGAGTGGGGAATACTGGTCATACCTATATCCCTGCCATGCTACAGCATAGTGGCTTAGAGGTGGATATGGCTTCGACTGTTGTTGCCCTATCAGTTCTGGTTGAAGCGCCTGTTATCTTTTATTCCTATCTTTTTATGGACAAGATTTCGATGAAGAAGCTTCTTTATATCTGTTTGGGAACCATCTTTCTCCAGTACAGCGTTTATGCCTTGGACCTAGGTTTGATTTCGAAAATCGGGATGACTCTTTTTTCCAAGCACGTGACGGGCATGGTTTTGATTATGGTGACCCTAAAAATCGTAGCTAGCTTGGTCGATGAAAAATACCTGGTTACTGCCATTGCTTTGGTCCAGACAGCCCGCAGTCTAGGAACCATTCTCATTCAAAATCTTGCGGGTCACTTTTTGGACAGTTGGGGCTACGAAGGAATGAACCTCTTTCTAGCAGCTATTATCTGCTTAGTCTGTCTCCTGGCCCTCTTTCTAAAATTGCCAAAACGAAAAGGAAACCAATTATTTGGATAATGAAAAACGAGTCGGAGAGATGCTCTCTTGACTCGTTTTTTGATGGTGTAGATCTTTTCTCTTTTCTTTTGCGAATATTTTAGTAAATGAGAGAAATTTTAGAGGGGGCTAGAATATGTTTGTGGCGAGAAATCATAAGGGGCTTTTGTGTAATGCTCTGGAGGAGAAGATTGAGAAGGGGGCTGATTTCGTCTGCCCGGCTTGTTCAGGGGCAGTCCGTTTTAAAAAAGGGAAGGTTATGCAGCCGCATTTTGCGCATGTTTCGTTAGAGCAGTGCCACTTTTACAAGGAAAATGAGAGCGCTGAGCACCTGAACCTTAAGGCGGAGCTTTTTCGCTGGGCAGTCCAGACAGAAGAAGTTGAGGTGGAGGCTTTTTTGCCTGCTCTGCAGCAGATTGCTGATTTGCTGGTTGATAAAAAACTGGCTCTTGAAGTCCAGTGCAGTCCCCTAAGTATAGAACGGCTGCAGGAACGGACGATTTCTTACCGCCAGCATGGTTATCAGGTTCTCTGGCTTTTGGGGCGAAAACTTTGGCTCAAGGATTCCCTAACTCGCCTGCAGAAGGATTTTCTCTATTTTAGTAAAAATATGGGCTTTCATCTTTGGGAGCTGGATCAAGAAAAGCAAGTTCTGCGTCTCAAATACCTGATTCACGAAGATCTGCATGGAAAAGTCCAGCACAAGACCAAGAACTTTCCCTTTGGTCACGGCCGGTTTTTGGATATTTTGCGTTTGCCCTTTCAAAAGCAGGAGATAAACAGCTTTCTGGCCCAGCAAGATCCGCACATCTGCAATTATATCCGTCGTCAGCTTTATTACCAGCAGCCTAGATGGATGAGGCTGCAGGCCCAGCTCTACCAGAATGGCGATAATCTATTGACTAAGACTGCAGAGGATTTTTATCCGCAGGTTCGGCCAATACAAGCTACCTCCTTCAGTCAGATAACTACTGACCTGACTGGCTATTACCAGCAGTTTGAGAACTATTATGCCAATCTCCAGCAAAAAAATCTGCAAATTGTTTATTCACCGGCTTTTTATGAGATGATAAGAGAAAAATGCTAAGTATCGTTAGTTTCTCATTGATGAAGCCATAAATTTTTAGCTATCCTTTCAGTTTTAGAATATTTGAGAATCCTGTATAATATAATAAAGTAATAAGTTAGATAGTTAAAAATTCTAAATCGTGCTAATTCAGCTAGCTTTAGAAAATATGAGAAGTGAAATGTGCTATCATGAAGAAAATAGTTATTATTTTTCTGAGTATCATTATGCTCAGTTCAGCTATGTTTTTAGGAGGATGCAGCATGCTAAATAGTCGGTCAGAAAAAGAAGAAATGATTCAGATTGCGGAGAGTAAAAAGATGAAGAGTGTAATTGAAATTTTTTTAAAAAAATTAGATCCCAAAGCTTTGACACCAGAAGGAAAGATTAAATCCTATGAAATTCAAAAGTATAAGTTAGAATATAATCCAATGGGAGGGATAATGATTCAAATGTTTATTAACGGAGATAAGAATTTAAGTTTAAGTGTAACAGTAGTGGAAGATTCAACAACTGGTAATTATGAAATTGCTACAAATTCAAGAAGTCGGAAACTTAGTGACCTATTGGCGAAATAGAATACATAGGCTCCGTTTCCCAAATTTACGACAATATTAAGGGTGAGAGAGAATGAGTTTTTGTCTTTACAACTCTTTATACGTAGCGTAGTCCTTGAAACTTTTAAAAAATAGTATAACAATGATAATATAAAACATTGATTCAAATCCAGTTTCCCATTTTCGTTAGGACATCAGTTTGAGCAAAGAAGAGAAACGAAAGGAGCCATTATGAAGAAAATTTTTGTCACTTTTCTGAGTATCATAACGATTAGTTCGGCTATGTTTTTAGGAGGGTGCAGTATGCCAAGCAGTCGGTCGAAAAAAGAAGAAATGATTCAGATTGCAGAAAGTAAAAAGATGAAGAGTGTTATTGAGGAAGGGCTGAAAAAGATTGATCCTCAAGCCTTAACACCTGAAGGGAAAATTAAAAGTTATGAAATTGATAAGAAGTCACTAACTCAGAACCCAATGGGAGGATTAATGTTTGATTTAATCATTAATGGTGACGAAGAAGTAACACTAGGATATGTCATTGGAGAGGACGAAAATGGGAAATTTCACAGAGATGGGACTGTGTGGTCACCGAAGCTTACAAAACTAATGGATGAAGAAAATGTAAATGGCAATGAAGAATAAGGTTTTTCTAGATAACTTCCTAACAATGATTGCGCTATTATGTTCTTTGGAAAAATAGTATAATAATTAATATAAAAAATTAATCTAAATTCGCCTTCTCGTTTTTGTTAAGGAATCGGTTTTATCAAAGATGAGAAGCGAAAGGAGTCATTATGAAGAAAATTTTTGTCATTTTTCTGAGTATCATCACGGCCAGTTCAGGCATTATTTTAGGAGGCTGCAGTATGCCAAGCAGTCGGTCGGAAAAAGAAGAAATGATCCAGATTGCGGAAAGTACAAAAATGAAGAAGGCGATTGAGAAAGAGTTGAGAGAACTGGATCCTAAAGCTCTGACAGCAGAAGGGAAAATTAAATCTTATGAAATTCAAAAGGATAAGTTGGAGTACAATCCTATGGGAGGAATGTTGGTTTATGTGGTTCTCAATAATGACCATGAGTTAAATATGAGTATGACGGTATTTAGAAGAAAAGACGGGTGAATATAGAATAGCGAGTTATTTTGCATCTGATAAACTTGACAAACTTGTTGGAGGTGTATAAATGGATGGCTGCTTAAATCCTATTGATAGTACGGGATATAAGGATCGACAGCATGTCAATATTTCATTTTTTGAATTTGATGGGAACATGCATATTGGAGGGCTGGAATAGTTGAAGATGTTGCTTACATCGGCACTATCTCCCAAGTTTACGAAACGTACACGTCAATGAAGAATAAGGTTTTTCTTTCACAACTTTCTAACAATAATTGTGCTATCATTTTCTTCTGAAAAAACAATGATAATATAAAACATGAATCCAAATCCATTTTCCCATTTTTGATAAAGCATCAGATTTAGCAAAGATGAGGAACGAAAGGAGCTGTCATGAAGAAATTTTTTGTCATTTTTCTGAGTATCATCACGATTAGTTCATCTATGCTTCTAGGAAGCTGCAGCTTGCTAAATAATCGGTCAGAAAAAGAAGAAATGCTTCAGATTGCGAAGGGGAAGAAAGCGCAGAGAGCAATAGAAGAATTACTGAGACAGGAAGATTCTAAAGCTTTGACTGAGGAGGGGATTATAAAAGAATATTCAATTAACAAAGATGAATTAGAATATAATCCTATGGGGGGATTAATCATTGAACTTATAATCAATGATGACCCAGAATTAACTATTAAAACAACATTGATGGAAGAGTCTGATGGGAAGCTAGAACATACAGGATATGTAATCTCTGGTGAGCTTGCAAAGAAGTTGAGGGGAGAATGACATGACATATAATAAAGCATTTTATATTTATGAATCTCCGATGATTCCGCTTTCATATTCTCGATAAAAATAGTATAATAATCAATATAAAACATTAATCTAAATCTAGTTTCCCATTTTTGCTAAGGATCCAGCTTTAGCAAAGATGAGAAGTGAAAGGAGCTATCATGAAGAAAATAGTTATTATTTTTCTGAGTATCATCACGCTCAGTTCAGCTATGTTTTTAGGAGGTTGCAGTATGCTAAACAGTCGGTCAGAAAAAGAAGAAATTCTTCAGATTTCAGAAAGTAAAAAGATGAAGAAAGCCTTGGAAAATTTTCTCAAAGGTTTAGATCCTAAAGCTTTGACACCAGAAGGAAAGATTAAATCCTATGAAATTCAAAAGGATAAGTTAGATTATAATCCTATGGGTGGACTAAATGTTTATATAATTATTAATGGGAATGAAGTTTTGAATATTGATATGACTGTTCAAGAAGAAGATACTGGAGAATATGAAGTTGTATCATATGGTATTCCACAAGAATTGAGTGAGTTATTAGGAGAGAATTAACATGGCTAATAATGCAGAGTACAATGATAAGCAGAATGTTGCAGCAGCTTTGGTAGAGTATCGTGAATTAGAATTTGGGAAAAATTATTCAATAGCTGGTAAGAATGGATATATTGGTAATCTTTCTCAGGTATACGACAATGTAAATGGCCATGAAGAGCAAGTTTTTGTATTTACAAATAATGGTAAAGGACCTGAGCAATCTCCGGTCCCTTACTCCGCTTCGGATGCTGAGCGTGCTCAGGTGCAGGATGTGACAGTCATGATGCAGGGCTCTCAGACCAAGACGCACACTCCTAAGTTAATCCACGATACTGTTACGGATTGGCTGCCTACAGACTTTGTGACGGCATCTCACCGTCTGGGACCTGTAGGTGCAGTAGAATATGCTACCCCTTTTGTTTATCGTCATTCAAAAAATATTATTACTCAAAAAAGCCGAGAAGAACTAGATAAGGCAGATCGAGACGTAAGTAATAAGATAGGAAATGTAGTCGGAATCTTTAATAAAGATGCTGGTCAAGCTGTGAAGCAGAGCCTTAATTCTCTCAATAAAAATCCCTTTAATGAGCTGAGGAAGAATGTTATATCAAATCTTGCAGGTGTTTCTGGCGGAACTTTCACGACAGGAATTGCTGCACCGAATATTTTGGTAGCTGCTAGTTATCTCAAAAAGACACAAGAGTTTCCTCCGGCTCAGTTTAAGGATGCGGCTAAGCATCTTAAGGAAACCATTCGTAAGTACCCTAATGCCAAGATTGATCTTTACGGACACTCTTTGGGTTCTATGGATATCCAGTATGCTCTATCCACCCTGACAGAGGAGGAGATGCGCCATATTGGCACAGTCCATATCTACAATGGCCCTAATATCTATCCTCTCTTGCCCAAGGAACAGCAGGCACGACTGGATAGCGCTAAGTATAAGATCTTTAATCATATCGACCATAAGGATATCGTCAGCTTAGGCTACAGCTTATCTGGCAGTGAAAATGCTGCTGGTATTGTACATCATATTGCGACTGTCGAAAAGGAAATAGGTGCTCAGCATATGATGGAGGGCTATATCTACGATAAAAATAAAAATTTTGTGCTTATGGATGGGACAGGAAAGACGACTATCAAGGATACCATCAAAGCCAATATGATTCCTTACCAGAATATGAAGAAGTATCTGTTTAAGGGTGGATTTAGCAGTAATGAAAAGATTTATCTGGACAGTGTTCAAGCCCAGGCAACTGTTCAAAATTTAGTAAATGTAACCAAACTAGGCTATGACACGTTGCAGCAGGCTAGAGATCAGGTTGTTAGCGAAGCGGAAAAGCTAGCAGAGCAGTTGGGAAAGGTTCCTCAGGGCTTCAGTCTTAGTCCAGATGAGGTGACTGCAGCCTATCAGGCTGGAGGTGCAGATTATCAATCATTGGTCGGATCTTTACAAGAGCACTTTGAAAGTCGATTGTCTAAATTTCAGATGCTTCTAACTATCTTTGAAGTTTTGCAAGGTCAGATTGAAGCTGGAATTGAGCAGCTGCTGGCTAAAGATCAGACATTAGCAGGAGATTTTGAGCAATGGAACCAAATCAATCGATGAAGCAGGATATAGCTAAAAAAGAAAAAGAGTTGGAGGAGCTTTACTCAGAACTTCAGCGGGAACGCTTGAAGATTGATAAAGAACGAGATGTCATCCTATCTAAGAAAAAAGCTTTTTCCGTCATGCTACAAGAAGAGTATGAAATGGCGACTGCTATTTTACGGAAACAAGAAAGGGACACTAGTATCGAATGGCAAGCTCTAAATCAGTATATAGAATCCTATGATATGTTGGCGGAAGAGGCTAGCAGCGAGGAACTGAAAAATCTTGATCTAAAAGATGAGAAAGTTTTGGAAACATTCTCTAAGCAGAGACGCCGTTTAGAATGGGAAATTGAAGATAGCTATTCTCATCTTCGTGATTCTAAATAAATCTGCTGTTTAGAGCAGAGGAAAGGAAAAAGCCTATGTTTATATCAGAAATAGCTTCAACACCAGTAAAAAGTTACTTTTCACCATCTAAAACATCTGATTTGGCAGAAATTAGAAAAGCAATAGAAAAGCAAATTATAACGAATGTTCTAGCTCCTCTTTTGTTAGCTCAAAAAAGCAGCCTTCAAAGCAATTATGATACTCTTTTTACCGATGTCGCAAAGACTGTTCAAGAGAGCGTGAAAGTAGCTGCAGATCAGATAGATAGCTCGATGAAAGGGCAATTTTCTAAAAAAGTTGTAAGCGTTATAGACAACAGCGGTACGAAATTTGAAGAAATTTAGCAATGAACTCTTTGGAATCTAATTTTTCTTTGGTCAGGAATTAGGTTCAAAGAGTTTTTTTTATTAATTAAGTCTGTCTGCCTAGCTACTATGTGATTTTGGTACTTGAGTTTTATAAAAAGTAGAATTTTGTGATAGAATAGGGGAGTCGGAGGATTTTTTTATGGCAAAACAAAGAAATGAAATTGAAGAAAAATATACTTGGGATTTGAGTACTATTTTCCCAACAGATGAAGCCTTTGAAGCGGAGTTAGCGCAGGTTTCAGAAGAAGTGAAGAAAGCAGCTAGTCTAGCTGGACATTTGTTGGATTCAGCGGACAGTCTCTTAACAACGACTGAAATCCAGCTGGACTTGATGCGTCGTATTGAAAAGCTTTATTCTTATGCTCATATGAAGAATGACCAGGATACACGTGTGGCTAAGTACCAAGAGTATCAGGCTAAAGGCATGACTCTATATAGCAACTTTGGTCAAAGCTTTGCTTTCTATGAGCCAGAATTTATGGCGATTACAGAAGAGCAGTACCAAGCTTTCTTGGCTGAGCAGCAAGCCTTGCAGCAGTATCAGCATTATTTTGACAAGCTTTTGAAAAAGAAAGCCCACATCCTGACACAACGTGAAGAGGAGCTATTGGCCGGTGCTGGTGAAATTTTTGGTGCAGCGGGCGAAACCTTTGCTATCTTGGATAATGCAGATATCGTCTTTCCGATGGTGCATGACGAAGATGGAAATGAAGTTCAGCTCAGCCACGGTAACTATATCACCTTGGTCGAGTCTAAGAACCGAGAGGTCCGTAAGGAAGCTTATGAAGCACTTTATAGCGTATACGAGCAGTATCAGCATACCTACGCTAAGACTCTGCAGACCAATGTCAAGGTTCACAATTACAATGCGAAAGTCCGCAAGTTTTCATCTGCCCGCGAAGCGGCCTTGTCAGCGGACTTCATTCCAGAAAGTGTTTATGACAGCCTAGTTTCAGCTGTCAATAAGCATTTGCCTCTTTTGCAGCGTTATATCGCTTTGCGAGCGAAGATTTTAGGAATTTCTGATTTGAAGATGTATGATATGTACACTCCTTTGTCAGAGACAGACTATAAATTCACTTATGAGGAAGCCTTGGCTAAGTCTGAGGAAGTTTTGGCTATTCTGGGTGAGGATTATTTGAGCCGAGTGAAGACAGCTTTTTCAGAGCGATGGATTGATGTTCATGAAAATCAAGGCAAGCGCTCAGGGGCATACTCTGGCGGTTCTTATGACACCAACGCCTTTATGTTGCTCAACTGGCAGGACACGCTGGATAATCTCTTTACCTTGGTGCACGAGACAGGCCACAGTATGCACTCCAGCTACACCCGTGAGACCCAGCCTTATGTCTATGGAGACTATTCTATCTTCCTAGCTGAGATTGCTTCGACGACTAATGAAAACATCCTGACAGAGAAGCTCTTGGAAGAAGTAGAAGACGATGCTACCCGCTTTGCTATTCTCAACCACTTTTTGGACGGCTTTAGAGGTACGGTCTTCCGTCAAACCCAGTTTGCTGAGTTTGAGCACGCTATCCACAAGGCTGACCAAGAAGGGCAAGTTTTGACCAGCGAGTTTCTCAATGAGCTCTATGCTGACTTGAACGAGAAATACTATGGACTGAAAAAAGAAGATAATCCACAGATTCAGTACGAATGGGCTCGGATTCCTCATTTCTACTATGATTACTATGTTTTCCAATATTCGACAGGATTTTCAGCGGCTTCTGCCTTGGCTGAAAAGATTGTCCATGGCAGTCAGGAAGACAAGGATAAGTATCTGGACTATCTCAAAGCTGGGAACTCTGACTACCCACTCAATGTCATCAAAAAAGCAGGTGTGGATATGGAGAAAGAAGACTACCTAAATGCTGCTTTTGCTGTTTTTGAGCGTCGTCTGGATGAATTCGAAGCCTTGGTAGAAAAGTTGGGACTGGCATAAGATGGTTGAGACTTATAATCAAAACTCTAATCCCAATATGCGCCGGCCAGTGGTCAAAGAAGAGATTGTGGACTTTATGAGACAGCGTCTCCAGCCGGTCACTGGTGGCCTCAAGGAATTGGAGGATTTTGCCAGAGCTGAAAATGTACCTGTGATTCCCCATGAGACAGTGGCTTACTTCCGCCTGCTACTCGAAAGCCTGCAGCCTGAGAAGATTTTAGAAATCGGGACGGCTATTGGATTTTCGGCCCTTTTGATGGCAGAACATGCTCCTCAGGCCCAGATTACGACTATTGATCGCAATCCAGAGATGATTGAGCTGGCCAAGGCTAATTTTGCTAAGCATGACAGCCGTCAGCAGATCGCCCTGCTGGAAGGTGACGCAATGGATTTGCTTGAGACACTGGAGGATTCCTACGACCTTGTCTTTATGGACTCTGCCAAGTCCAAGTATGTGGTCTTTCTGCCTCAGGTCCTCAAGCGCCTCAATCCTGGTGGTCTGGTCCTCATTGATGATGTCTTCCAAGGCGGCGATGTTGCCAAGCCTTTTGAGGAAATTAAGCGTGGCCAGCGAGCTATTTACCGAGGATTGCACAGCCTATTTGATGCAACTTTGGACAGTCCAGATTTAACTTCCAGTCTGCTTCCCTTAGGAGATGGTCTGCTTATGATTAGAAAAAAATGACATCTCTGATTTTTTCCTAATTTCCAAAAATTTTTAGTAAAATTTAAGATATCAATTCAAATTTGTGCTACAATAGAAAACGTGAACTTTTAAGAATAAGGAGTCAATATAAAATGAAGAAAAAAATATTTGCAGGAGCTGTGACACTCTTGTCAGTCGCAGTATTAGCAGCATGTTCTAACTCAGAAGGCAAGGACATCGTGACCATGAAAGGAAACACGATTACTGTCAATGAATTTTACGATCAAGTGAAAAACAATGGTGCAGCTCAGCAGGTCTTGCTGCAGATGGCTATCAAAGACATCTTTGAAGAAAAATACGGCAAAGATGTCAAAGACAAGGATGTTAAAGATGCTTTCGAAAAGTCTAAAACGGCTTACGGTACAGCTTTTGCCCAAGTCTTGGCTCAAAACGGATTGACCGAAGATGCCTACAAGGAGCAAATCCGCACCAATATGCTGGTAGAGCATGCTGTTAAGAAGGCTGCTGAAAAAGAGCTGACTGACGAAAACTACAAGGCTGCCTTTGAAAACTACACGCCAGAAGTAACAGCTCAAATCATCAAGGTTGACAGCGAAGACAAAGGTAAGGAAGTTCTTGAAAAAGCTAAAGCTGAAGGAGCAGACTTCAGTCAAATCGCTAAAGAGAACTCTACCGATGCTGCCACTAAGGAAAAAGGCGGAGAAATCAAGTTTGACTCTGGCTCTACTGATGTTCCAGATGCTGTCAAAAAAGCTGCCTTTGCTTTGGAAGAAAATGGCGTTTCAGACCTTGTGACTGTGCCAGATTCACAGTACTCAGCAAGCTACTATATTGTTAAGCTGGTCAAGAAGTCAGAGAAATCTTCTAACTGGAAAGACTACAAAGACAAGCTGAAAAAGATTATCATTGCGCAAAAAGAAAAAGATACTAGCTTCATCCAAAGCGTTGTGGCGAAAGAGCTGAAAGATGCCAACATCAAGGTTAAGGATAGTGCATTCCAATCTGTCTTTGCTCAGTATATCGAAACGACAGGCTCTTCAACTTCTTCATCAAGTGCTGCCAGCAGCTCAAAGACTTCTGAGTCTAGCTCAGCAGCTGAAAGCAGTTCAACAGAAGCTTCATCCTCAGCCGCAGAATAAGGTTGACGAAAAGAGAATAAGCAAGTATAATAAGACTGGTGAGAATTGATTTTTCAAGTTCTTAGTTCAGAGAATTGGCGGTGCTGCGAGCCATCTGAGACGGAGAATCATGCTACTCATCTAGCAAAATAGAATACGAAATGAGAATGACAAGTTCATTGAATGAAGGTGGTACCGCGGTTTTTCGCCCTTCGGACAAGGAACTTGTCTTTTATGTTGACTGTGGAGGTAATATAATGAAAACCTATCTTGTCAAACAGAAATTTCGCTTAGGCGGCGAACGCTTTGATATCAAGGACGATCGCGGAAATGTGGATTACCAAGTGGAAGGCTCTTTCTTCCAGATTCCTAAGACCTTTACTATCTATGATAGTCAAGGACAAATCGTCAGTCAGATTACCAAGACCCTTATAACCCTCCTGCCCCAGTTTGAGATCAAACTCAGCAGTGGGCATAGCTTTTATATCCGTAAGAAATTCTCTTTTTTGCGTGATAAATATAAATTTGATAATTTGGGTCTTCGAGTTGAAGGGAATATCTGGGATTTAAACTTTCGTCTACTGGATGACGGCAATCAAGTCGTTGCAGAGATTACCAAGGAGCTCTTCCATCTAACCTCTACTTATCAGGTGAATGTCTATGATGAGACTTATTCAGATTTGGTGGTTTCCCTCTGTGTCGCTATTGATTATGTCGAAATGCTGGAAAGTTCGTCGTCATAATGCAATTATTTTTAGAAAAAAATTAAGGAGAAAAAGAAATGAAACAAATGTCAAGTGCTCAGGTTCGTCAAATGTGGCTGGATTTTTGGGCAACTAAAGGTCATGCAGTAGAACCATCTGTCAGCTTGGTGCCGGTCAACGATCCAACCTTGCTCTGGATTAACTCTGGTGTAGCAACCCTCAAGAAATACTTCGATGGAACCATCATTCCAGAAAATCCTCGAATTACCAATGCGCAAAAAGCTATCCGTACCAATGACATCGAAAATGTCGGAAAAACGGCTCGCCACCATACTATGTTTGAAATGTTGGGGAACTTCTCTATCGGGGATTACTTCCGTGACGAAGCCATCACTTGGGCTTATGAGCTTTTGACCAGCCCAGAATGGTTTGATTTTCCTGCTGAAAAACTGTACATGACCTACTATCCAGACGATAAGGATTCTTATAACCGCTGGATTGAAGTAGGAGTGGACCCAAGCCACTTGATCCCAATCGAAGACAACTTCTGGGAAATCGGTGCTGGACCTTCTGGACCTGATACAGAAATCTTCTTTGACCGTGGAGAAGCATTTGACCCAGAAAATATTGGTCTTCGTCTGCTTGCAGAAGATATCGAAAACGACCGTTACATCGAAATCTGGAATATCGTTTTGTCACAATTTAACGCTGATCCTGCTGTTCCTCGTAGCGAATACAAAGAATTGCCACACAAGAACATTGATACGGGCGCTGGTTTGGAGCGTTTGGTGGCTGTTATCCAAGGGGCTAAGACAAACTTTGAAACGGACCTCTTCATGCCGATTATCCGTGAAGTTGAGAAATTGTCAGGTAAGGTCTACGACCAAGATGGCGATAACATGAGCTTCAAGGTCATCGCTGACCACATCCGTTCCCTTTCATTTGCCATCGGTGATGGTGCTCTTCCAGGAAATGAAGGCCGTGGTTATGTCCTTCGTCGTCTCCTCCGTCGTGCTTCTATGCACGGTCAAAAATTGGGTATCAACGAGCCTTTCCTTTACAAACTCGTTCCAACTGTTGGAAAAATCATGGAAAGCTACTACCCAGAAGTGCTTGAAAAACGTGACTTTATCGAGAAAATTGTCAAGAGCGAGGAAGAGTCATTTGCTCGTACCCTTCACTCAGGTCAACACTTTGCAGAAACTATTGTAGCTGATTTGAAAGCGAAAGGTCAAAACGTTATCGCTGGGCAAGATGTCTTCAAACTTTACGATACATATGGATTCCCAGTTGAATTGACAGAAGAAATCGCTGAAGAAGCAGGGATGACTGTAGACCGTGAAGGTTTTGAAGCAGCCATGAAAGAACAGCAAGAACGTGCGCGTGCGTCAGCTGTCAAAGGCGGCTCAATGGGAATGCAAAATGAAACCCTTCAAAACATTACAGTGGAAAGTGTCTTCAACTACAATGCCAGTCAATTGCCTTCTAAGTTGGTGGCTATCGTGGCTGACAATGCTGAAGTAGAAGCTGTATCTGAAGGAACCGCCTCTCTTATCTTTGCAGAGACTCCATTCTACGCGGAAATGGGTGGACAGGTAGCTGACCACGGTCAAATCTTTGATGGAGCAGGCAAGCTAGTAGCGCAAGTTACGGATGTGCAAAAGGCACCAAATGGTCAGCCACTGCATACTGTAGAAGTTTTGGCTCCTCTGGCTCTGGGTCAAAGCTATAAACTGGAAATTGACCACAGCCGTCGCCATCGTGTTATGAAGAACCATACGGCGACTCACCTCTTGCATGCAGCCCTGCATAATGTTCTTGGTAACCATGCAACCCAGGCAGGCTCTCTGAACGAAGTAGAATTTCTCCGCTTTGACTTTACGCATTTCCAAGCGGTGACTGCAGAAGAGCTGCGCGCTATCGAGCAAGAAGTCAATGAGAAAATCTGGGAAGCCCTTGCTATAGAGACAGTAGAGACAGATATTGACACAGCTAAAGAAATGGGTGCCATGGCGCTCTTTGGCGAAAAGTATGGTAAAGAAGTTCGCGTCGTAACCATCGGTGACTACTCTGTTGAGCTTTGCGGAGGAACCCACGTAGGCAATACTTCTGAAATCGGCATTTTTAAGATTGTCAAAGAAGAGGGGATCGGATCCGGAACTCGTCGTATCTTGGCGGTTACCAGCAAGGAAGCTTTTGAAGCCTATCGTGAGGAAGAAGAGGCGCTCAAAGCTATCGCAGCGACCCTCAAGGCGCCACAAATCAAGGAAGTGCCTCACAAGGTTGAAGCGCTGCAAGAGCAGCTGCGTCAACTGCAAAAAGAGAATGCAGAACTCAAGGAAAAGGCAGCAGCAGCGGCCTCTGGTGAAGTCTTCAAGGATGTTCAAGAGGCAAATGGACATAGATTTATCGCTAGTCAGGTCTCTGTGTCTGATGCAGGTGCCCTGCGTACCTTTGCGGACACTTGGAAGCAGAAGGACTATTCAGATGTTCTCGTACTGGTCGCAGCAATTGGAGACAAGGTCAATGTCCTTGCAGCCAGCAAGACCAAGGACGTCCATGCTGGTAATCTGATTAAGGAATTGGCGCCGATTGTAGATGGTCGAGGCGGCGGTAAGCCAGATATGGCTATGGCCGGTGGCAGCAAGCAATCAGCTATTCCAGACCTGCTAGCAGCAGTTGCTGAGAAGTTGTAATATTAGATAACAGATAGATGAAAAGGTCTGCTCTTTGGGCAGATCTTTTTTTGTACTCTCAGCTCTCTCACTTTTCTATATGTGAAGGTAATAAGCCGCTTTTCGGCAAGAAATTATGAATTGTTTTAGAATAAATAATGATATTTTTAAAAATATTGCATAAAAATACAGAAAATACTTGACAAAGGGAAAATATACGAGTAAAATAAAACGCATATTTATACGGAGGTGTTTTAAAAATATGCGAATTTCAATTGTAGGAATTACTGGTTACTCAGGTATGGAACTCCTCCGTATTTTACTGCAGCATCCGCAGGCAGAAGTCGTTTCCCTTCATGCCAGTCAAGATATGGAGGCTCCTGTGTCAGAGCTTTATCCTCATTTGAAGGGGATTTGCGACCTGAGAATAGAAGCTTTCGACAGTCAGGAAATAATGCGACGAGCAGATCTTGTTTTCTTTGCAACGTCAAGCGGAGTGGCTAAAGATTTGTCAAAAGACTTTGTAGAAGCAGGATTTCCAGTCATTGACCTATCTGGTGATCATCGTTTGCCAGGGAATATTTATAAAAAATGGTATCAGAAAGAGCCAGCTGAAGACTATGTTCAAAAAGAGTTTATTTATGGGCTATCTGAGTTTACAGATATCAGAGGGAAGCGATTTATTGCCAATCCCGGCTGCTATGCGACAGCTACAGAGTTGGCCTTGATTCCCTTGCTGCAGGCTCGGGCTATTGAGATGGACTCCATTATTGTTGATGCCAAGAGCGGTTTGACAGGGGCAGGGAAAAATCCAGCTGCATCCAGCCATTTTGTCCATGTGCATGACAACTATGTGACTTACAAGCTGAATCAGCATCAGCATATTCCAGAGATTGTGCAGCAGTTGCAGCGTTTTAATGAGGGATTGCAACAGATTCAGTTTTCAACTTCCCTCATCCCGCTCAATCGTGGTATCGTGGCGACAGTTTATTGCAAGTTAAAAGAACCTTTGACTCGAGAAGAGTTGGCTGCTATTTACCAGGAATGCTATCAGGATAAGACTTTTGTCCGTATCCAAGCTACTCTGCCGAATCTGCATCAGGTTGTCGGTACTAATTATACAGATATTGGTTTTGACTATAATCCTGTAACAAACATTTTAACTGTAGTGGCTGTGCTGGATAACCTGATCAAAGGGGCTGCTGGTCAGGCGGTTCAAAATATGAATCTGATGTTGGGCTTTCCTGAAACAGATGGCCTGCTCAGTCAACCGTCCTATGTCTAGATGAGAAAGGGTTAGATATGAAAACTATTGATGGAACGATTGCCAGTCCGCTAGGCTTTTCGGCTGACGGTTTACACGCTGGCTTTAAGAAAAAGAAGTTGGATTTTGGCTGGATTGTATCAGAAGTGCCGGCCAGTGTGGCAGGAGTCTATACGACCAATAAGGTCATTGCTGCTCCACTTCTAGTGACCAAAGCATCAATCCAAAAGAGCCAGAAATTGCAGGCAATAGTGGTTAATTCTGGTGTTGCTAATTCCTGTACAGGCCAGCAGGGTCTGGACGCTGCCTATGAAATGCAGCGATTGGCTGCTCAAAAGCTGAAGATTGAGCCCGACTTGATAGGTCTGGCTTCTACAGGAGTCATCGGTGAGCAACTTCCAATGGATGCTCTGAAAAACGGCCTGTCACAGATTCTGGTGAGTGGCAAGGCAGAAGATTTTGCTGAGGCTATCTTGACGACGGATACTTGTACCAAGACCTGTGTAGTCACAGAAGAGTTTGGCTCAGACCTGGTGACTATGGCGGGGGTGGCCAAGGGCTCGGGCATGATTCATCCGAATATGGCGACCATGCTGGCCTTTATCACCTGTGACGCTAATATTTCTAGTGCTACCTTGCAAGCGGCTCTCAGTCAGCATGTGGAGACGACTTTCAACCAAATCACGGTGGATGGAGATACATCGACCAATGACATGGTATTAGTCATGGCGAACGGCTGCCGGCAAAATGAAGAAGTTCAACCAGATACGGAAGAATTTGAAAAGTTTTCCAAGATGCTCCGCTATCTTATGGCTGACTTGGCTAAGAAAATTGCCAAGGATGGCGAAGGAGCAACAAAGCTGATTGAAGTTAATGTGCAGCACGCCAAGGATGAACAGAGCGGGCGTATGATTGCCAAGAGTGTCGTTGGCTCTAGCTTGGTCAAAACAGCTATTTTTGGTCAAGATCCCAATTGGGGCCGAATCTTAGCAGCTATCGGCTATGCGGGAGCAGATGTCTCAGTAGACAATATTGATATTTGGATTGAGGGGATTCCAGTTATGCAGGCTTCTAGCCCTGTGGCTTTTGACCCCGAGGAGACGAGTGATGCCATGGCTGGGGAGCTGCTGACCTTGACCATTGACCTGCACGATGGGGACACTGAAGCTCAGGCCTGGGGCTGCGATTTATCCTATGATTATGTGAAAATCAACGCCCTCTATAGAACCTAAGGAGAAATGCAATGAAAGATGTGATTGTTATAAAAATTGGCGGTGTTGCTGCGCAAAAGCTGTCTGATAAGTTTATCAAGCAGATGCAAGAGTGGATAGCAGCTGGTAAGAAAATCGTGGTCGTTCACGGGGGCGGTCTGGTCATAAACCAACTTATGAAAGAGCGCCAGCTGCCTACTCACAAGGTTAAGGGATTGCGGGTGACAGCTAAGTCTGACTTACCCATCATTGAGCAGGCTTTGCTAGGTCAAGTCGGCCGGACGTTGACACAAGAACTGAACGACTCGGATATTGAAAGTCTTCAGCTGGTTTCACATTTGGGAAAGACAGTTTCGGCAGATTTTATCGATAAAGAGCTCTATGGCTATGTCGGTCAGGTGACGGCGATTCAAACTGCTTATCTAGAGCAACTGCTGGCTGAGGACATAGTCCCAGTGCTGGCTTCGCTAGGAGAAAATGCTACTGGCGAGCTCTTAAATATCAATGCTGACTATCTAGCAGCGGCAGTTGCTAGCAGCTTGCAGGCAGAGAAGCTGATCCTGATGACAGATATAGAAGGGGTTCTAGAGGACAAAAAAGTTCTGCCCCAGATTCTGACCAGTCAGGTGTCCAAGAAGATTCAGACAGGTGTCATCAAGGGCGGCATGATTCCTAAGATTGAGAGTGCTGTCCAGACTGTGCTTTCCGGTGTCGGGCAGGTTCTGATTGGTGACAATCTTTCGACAGGCACCTTGATAGCAGAGGGATAACGATGACTTATTTATTTGAAAACTACAAGAGGGCACCTATTGAGTTTGTTAAAGCAGAGGGCTCCTATCTGATTGACAGTGAGGGAAAGGCTTATTTGGACTTTTCATCGGGGATTGGCGTAACCAATCTTGGCTTTCACCCGCAGGTTCAGCAGGCTTTGCTCCAGCAAGCAGGGCGCATCTGGCATAGTCCCAATCTCTATCTTAGCTCTCTGCAAGAGCAGGTGGCTCAGGAACTGGCTGGTTCTTATGATTATTTGGCTTTTTTCTGCAATAGCGGAGCAGAAGCCAATGAAGCAGCTATTAAGCTAGCCCGCAAAGCTACTGGCAAGCAAGGCATTATCACTTTTCAGCAATCCTTTCACGGTCGAACCTTTGGCGCTATGGCCGCAACAGGACAGGATAAGATTAAGGAAGGATTTGGTGATGGGGTTCCCCATTTCAGCTATGCGGTTTACAATGATTTGGCCAGCGTAGAAGACTTGGTCAATCAGGATACGGCAGCTGTCATGTTGGAATTGGTCCAAGGAGAATCAGGAGTTCGTCCAGCAGAAGCAGCTTTTGTCAAAGACTTGGCTGATTTTTGCCGACGAGAGAAGATTTTGCTGATTGTTGATGAGGTCCAGACAGGTATGGGGCGCACGGGTCAGCTTTATTCCTTTGAGCACTATGGGATTATACCGGATATTGTGACACTGGCTAAGGGTCTGGCCAATGGCCTACCCTCTGGCGCTCTATTAGGAAAATCAAGCTTGGCTCCTGCTTTTGGACCTGGCAGTCATGGTTCTACCTTTGGTGGCAATAAATTAGCCATGGCAGCCGCCTTGGAGACCTTGCATATAATGAAAGAGGCGGGCTTTATGGAAGAAGTCAGGTCTAAGAGTGCCATCTTACTGGAGCAGTTGCAGTTTGCTTTTCAGGACCATCCAAAGATTTCTGCTGTTCGAGGCCTGGGCATGATGATTGGGATTGAAACAAGTGCCAGTCTGTCAAAGATTGTTGAAGCCGCTCGTCAGAAGGGCTTGATTATCCTGACAGCCGGAGAGAATGTTATCCGTCTCCTGCCGCCTTTGACTATCAACAGGGAGGAAATTCAGCAAGGGATTGCTATTTTAAAAGAAGTATTTTCAGAATTAGATGAATAAAGGAAAAGGATTCAGTTTGAGCTGGATTCTTTTTTATCTATTATAATGGTGTTCTTGACAATGATTATTATTTTTTTGACAAATATACTTGTCAAAAAGAAAAGAATCTGTTACAATACTTTTGAACAGGAAATGGAGGGACGCTTATGAATGCATTCTTATGGTTCTTGCTTCCGATGACTTTTATGGTTTTTATCTTTGGGATTGATTCTTCCAATAAGCTAAAACGGATGCAGGGACGGATAAAGTCTTTAGAAAGAAAAAGAAAGGGGAACAAAACAATGTCACAATTTTTAAAAGAAATGATTGGAAAGAAGCCGACAATTATGAGCGAGTCAATTGGAACCAATAACTGGCTGGTAAACTGGCTGGTAGTGGATGTGGATGAAGAATGGGTCAAGCTGAGCATGACAGATAAAAAAGGTCAGATCAAGACCAAGCTGATTCGTATTGAAGACATTCGGTCTATCGAGCTTTAGGAGAAGTGGGGGATTTTAATGAAATTAAGAAATCGACTCAAGGAGTTGAGGGCGCGTGACGGTCTCAACCAGACAGAACTGGCTAAGCTGGCCGGTGTTTCCAGGCAGACAATCAGCCTTATAGAGAGAGGCGAATATACCCCGTCGATTGTGATTGCCCTTAAGATTGCCCATATTTTCAATGAAAACGTTGAGAATGTCTTTCGGCTGGTGGAGGAAGCAGAATGAAGAACCAATTAAGATTCATTTCAACAGGAGCTAAAACAGTCCTTCAGCCTCAGCATTCTTGTATCATCTATTGTAAAAAAATAAAGGAGAAGAAGTCGTGAAAGAGCAAAAACGTATATCTACACAGAAAAGAGTTTTATATAATGTCCTTATATTTCTAGCTGGAGCTTTAATAGGTGGTCTGTCTATTTTGTTTTCTGAAACTGGTCTGCTAAAAAACATCAGTTGGTCGACTATTTTTTCTGTTCAACTGCTGCGCCAGCTAGGTAGGGCCAGCCTTATCATCCTCTATCCCTTGGTCTTTTTCTTGATTTATCGGACTCGTAAATACAATGAAGCCTATGAAAAAGAAGCAGATGAGGATAAGAATTATGAATGGTACCGGCTAACCTTTAAAAATCTGGAATATGCGACTATTGTCTTTAATATCAGCAGTGCTATCGTTCTTTTTACGATTTTAGTTGGAGTTGTTTTTATTGGAAATATCACTAATCATAAGAGCCCTCTTCAGTGGAGTCTTATAGATTATGCGATTGCCTTTCTTTATATTATTTTGCAAGTTGTCTTTTTAAAGACAGTTCAGAAGGTACGGCACTATAAGTTATCAGCCTTTCCGACTACTGAGGAAATAAAAGAATTTGTGCTCTCTTATGATGAATCAGAGCTGCAAGCCAATTATGAACAGTGCTATCTTATTCTCTTTAATGTAAATCAGAGACTTCTGCCAGCCCTCTATGTTATTTTAGGGATAGTGGGAACTTTCACACCCCTCAATGTCGTTTCTGGTTTTGTCGTCCTAGTGGTGATCCATATCTATATCAATCTTATGTATTATCCAATGGTAAGAAAATATTTCAAATAAGCTTATTTCCCGATGAAAGGCGGAAATTATGAAACTACTGAAAGAACTTGATTTTATCCATAATAAAAAGGTCATTCTGGCTCTGAATATAACGGCCGTGCTGCTGATCTTCCCTTTTCTAGCCCTCTTTACTTGGATTGCTATTCTGATGTATGGCAAGGGTAGCGAAGTTTTTCATTTCTTTGACTTATTCTACCTCCTTGTTCTAATGGTCATTCATGAGCTGATCCACGGCTTTTTCTTCAAGGTCTTGGGGGATGAAAATACCAAGGTCAAGTTTGGTTTTAAGAGCGGCATGGCCTATGCGACCAGCCCAGGCAGTCGTTACAGTCGGAAAAGAATGCTCGTCATTATTCTGGCACCTTTCTTTCTGATTAGCCTAGCCCTGACCTTGATTTATGGTTTGCATATTCTGACTGCGGCTTCTTATATCGTTCTTGCTAGCTTCCATGCAGCTGGCTGTGCAGGGGATTTTTTCCTCGCTGCCGCTATTCTCCGGCAGAAAGGGGAAATCGCTGTTGAGGATACGGAGGTCGGTATTAATATTTATCAAAAGGAGAGTACAAAATGAACAACTTCAAATCAACTGCTTTAGGACTTGTAAAATGGATAGGCTTAATTGCTCTTAGCCTCCTTATAAATGTTGCTCCGATGCTATTCTTAAGGCTCGGGAAGAGTTTACCTATTTATGCAGAAATCTTATTGGTAGCCTTGTATCTGGTTTTAGTTTTCCTTATTTTTCGTAGCTTATGGCGGCGATACCAAAAGCATGTACCTGAAGAAAAGAAAAAATTTAAACTGTCTGGCAAGGACATCGGTTTTGCTTTTCTATTCTTTTTCCTTGCCAGAGTGGCTGCTATTGTTGGTGTTTATCTTAATCTCATCCTGAGCGGCAATTCCCAGACCAGTAATGACAGTGCCATACAAGGGCTAGGGGGAATGATGTCTTCGCAGCATATCTTCTTTGCTTTGCTCTTTGTTGCAACGATTGCTTTTATTGCTCCTATCATGGAAGAATTAATTTTCCGCGGTTTTGGAACTGCCTTCTTTTTCAAAAATAATCAAAAAGTTTTGCCTGCTATTGTGACTTCTGTGGTCTTCACTCTGCCTCATATCACCCAATTGACAGAGTTCCCAATTTATTTTGCACTTGGACTGGTTCTTTATTTGTCCTATGCTCGTCGGGGGAATATAAAAGATTCCATGTTGGTGCATATCCTGAACAATCTCCCCATGGCTATAATACTGCTGCTAGCTATGTTTAAGTAAATCAATCTATAAGGAATCACTATGAAATTAAAAACTTTCTTTACTAATTTTGGCCTTTATATTCTTGTCCTCTTGGCCTATTTTTATATCTTTTCGGCTATAGTTGTCTTCACTATAGGTTCCCTGACAGGAGGACTTTCTCAATTATTGATTTTGCTGATTTTTGTCATACTTGCGAGTCTCTATTCTTTTGCCATGTGGAAATGGTACCAGAAAGATTTGAAACTGGAAATCAAAAATACCAAGCTGACCAGTTCTATCTGGCTTCCCAGCGCCCTCTTGCTTGCTTTTATTATCTTCCAGCAGCTCGTTCCTATTGAATCTTCTGCCAATCAGAATGCTGCTGTGCAGTTGATTCAGCAGCAGCCAGTCTTTGCCTTCCTATACATGGTAATCTTTGCTCCTATTCTTGAGGAGTTGCTGACACGAGGATTTTTGGCTAAGTTTCTCTTTCCCGACCAAAATAGTTTGGCGAAAATCATGCTCTATTTAACTGTATCTGCCAGCTTCTTCTCTCTTCTGCACATGCCGGGCAATCTAGTCCAGTTTCTGGTTTACTTCATCTTGGGGGCAATCTTTGGCTTAGGCTATCTATCTAAAAAGGATCTGCGTCACTCAATGGCCTTACATCTGGCCAATAACCTCATTGCCTTTGTTCTCATTGTCTTCTTTTAATAGAAAAACTAAATATAAGACAGCACTTCTAAAGTTAGGCAGTAAAGTCTAACGGCAGAAGTGTTTTTTTGTGGAATGGAGTTTAAATACCAAACTGCTTTTCTGGTCTTTCGAAAGCCAGCAGTTTCAAATTCTTGTGAAAGTGTTTTCTGGATGGTATAATAAGCTATCAAACGAAAAGAGGTTTCCTTATGTCTAAAGTCCTATTAATTGTCAACCCTAGCTCAGGAGGAGAAAAAGCCAAGTCCTATGAAGAATTAGCAAGGGAAAAGCTGGCAGAATGTTTCGATGAGGTAGTGGTCAAGCATACTGAAAAAGGCGGAGACGCAGCAGCTTTTGCTAAGCAAGCCGCAGAAGACCATTATGATAGCGTCTTTGTCATGGGTGGCGATGGAACTGTCAATGAAGGAATCAGTGGTCTGGCTGAACTAGACTATCGTCCGACCTTTGGTTTCTTTCCACTTGGTACGGTCAATGACTTGGCGCGTGCTCTCGGCATTCCCCTAGACGCTGAAGAAGCCATCCAAAATCTGGATATCAACAAAGTCAAACCACTTGATATCGGCAAGATTAATGACCAGTACTTTATGAATGTGGTTGCCATTGGAACTATTCCAGAGTCGATCAACAATGTAGATTCTGAAGACAAGACCAAGTGGGGTAAGTTTGCCTACTTTATCTCTGGTTTCAAGCAGTTGATGGATACTAGTTTTTACGAATTTCACTTGAAGATTGATGGAGAGGAGCGCACGATAAAGAGCAGCACACTCTTGATTGGCTCTACCAACTCAATCGGAGGTTTCGAGAGTATTCTCCCTGAAGCCACTGTCAATGATGGCTTGCTCCATCTCTTGTATCTTAAGGATAAAAATCTCTTGGACACCTTGGTTTCTGTTCCAGATTTGATTTCGGGCAATGGTGAAGAAAGTGATAATATCGAGTATCTAACCTTTAAGGAAATCACAGTTGAGTTGGCTGATGCAAACGCAGAGCTCAGCGTCAACGTTGACGGAGATGAGGGCGACCAATTGCCAGTAACGATTCGTGTCTTGCCATCTCACTTGAATGTGTATTACTAATTATTTTGGGAAGTTCAGAAAAGCTAGATGATGTTTGCTTTATCTGTTCTCCTTGCTAGTTTAGATTACAAAACCCCTCTTTCCATATTTTGGAAAGAGGGGTTTTTTGTCTTATAAACCGTAATTATAGTCGTCATCCTGCATGGCTTCAACTTCGCCCAGCAGGTAGCCGTTACCCACTTGGGAGAAGAAGTCATGGTTGGAAGTACCGGTTGAGATACCGTTCATAACGATAGGATTGACATCGTCCGCTGAGTCTGGGAAGAGGGGATCCTGTCCCAGATTCATCAGAGCCTTGTTGGCATTGTAGCGCAGGAAGGTCTTGACCTCTTCGGTCCAGCCGACTGTGTCATACAGGCTTTCAGTATAGCCTTCTTCATTTTCATAGAGGGTGTAGAGCAGGTCATACATCCATTCTTTGAGTTTTTCTTGCTCGTCTTCTGGCAGCTCGTTAAAAGCTAGCTGGAACTTGTAGCCGATATAGGTTCCATGGACAGATTCATCACGGATAATCAGCTTGATAATCTCAGCAACGTTAGCCAGTTTGTTGTTGCCCAGATAGTAGAGCGGAGTAAAGAAACCAGAGTAGAAGAGGAAGGTTTCCAAGAAAACGCTGGCTATTTTCTTTTCCAGAGCTGTACCGTTCAGGTAAATCTCGTTGATAATCTCAGCTTTCTTTTGCAGGTATGGATTGGTGTTGGTCCAAGCAAAGATTTCATCAATTTCTGACTTGGTATTGAGCGTAGAAAAGATAGAAGAGTAGGACTTGGCGTGAACGGATTCCATAAATTGAATGTTGTTGAAGACAGCTTCTTCGTGGGCAGTGCGGACATCCTTGCGCAGGGCATCCACACCAGACTCAGACTGGAGGGTATCCAGCAGGGTCAAGCCGCCGAAGACTTTGCCGACCAGATCTTTTTCCTTGTGAGACAGCTTTCTCCAGTCATCCAGGTCATTGGATAGGGGAATCCGCGTATCCAGCCAGAATTGCTCGGTCAGTTTTTCCCAGGTGGACTTATCGATGACATCTTCAATAGCGTTCCAGTTAATGGCTTTATAGTAAGTTTGCATTCGTTCTCCTTTAGTAGATGGTACGACCTGATGTGGTATCAGCTATCACTTCTTGGATACTGTCCCAATGCTCCACGATTTCACCTTCCTGTTCATGATGAGGAAAGTAAAATTGCGACGTGGTCGAATTTCCTTTTCTTTTTCTAAAATCTCTTGTTAGATGACACAGCTTTCACATTGGTTGGCACCTACTTCGCCGCCATCATCAGTAAAGGTGCGGACGTAGTAGATGGACTTGATTCCCTTGTTGAAGGCGTAGTTACGCAGGATAGAAAGATCGCGGGTTGTTTGCTTGCTTTCTTTTTTCCATTCGTAAAGACCTTTAGGGATATCACTGCGCATAAAGAGAGTCAGGGAAAGACCTTGGTCCACGTGCTCAGTTGCGGCTGCATAGACATCGATAACCTTGCGCATGTCCATGTCATAGGCGCTGGTGTAGTAAGGAATAGTCTCAGTTGACAGACCAGCAGCAGGATAGTAGATCTTACCGATTTTCTTTTCTTGACGTTCTTCGATCCGCTGGGTAATTGGGTGAATTGAAGCAGAAACGTCATTGATGTAGCTGATAGAGCCATTTGGTGCAACAGCTAGGCGGTTTTGATGGTAGAGACCATCAGCCTTGATCTTGTCACGCAACTCTGCCCAATCCTCTGCAGATGGGATAAAGATGCTTGCAAAGAGTTCTTTGACACGGTCAGACTTAGGTACAAATTCACCCGTCAGGTACTTGTCAAAGTAAGTGCCGTTGGCATAATCAGATTTTTCAAAGTTATGGAAGGTCACGCCACGCTCGCGAGCGATATTGTTAGACTCAACTAAAGTCCAGTAGTTCATAAGCATGAAGTAGATGCTAGTGAACTCTACAGCTTCCGCTGATCCATAATCAATCAACTGCTGAGCCAAGTAGCTGTGCAGTCCCATAGCTCCCAGACCAAAGGTATGCGCCAGACTGTTACCATTGTCGATAGAAGGCACAGCTGTGATGTGTGAGCTGTCTGTGACAAAGGTCAGGGCGCGTGTCATAGTCCGGATGGATTTTCCAAAGTCAGGCGAAGTCATCATGTTGACAACGTTCGTAGAGCCCAAGTTACATGATACATCTGTCCCCAGGTGAAGATACTCTTGCGCATCATTCAAGAGGCTAGGCTCTTGTACCTGTAGGATTTCAGAGCAAAGATTACTCATGATGATTTTACCGTCGATTGGATTTGAACGGTTGGCTGTATCAATGTTTACGACATAAGGGTAGCCAGATTCTTGTTGGAGTTTAGAAATTTCTGTTTCCAAATCACGGGCCTTGATCTTAGTCTTAGTGATATTTGGATTAGCGACCAACTCATCATATTTTTCAGTGATGTCAAGGTAGGCAAATGGTACACCGTACTCGCGTTCAACAGAATATGGGCTGAAGAGGTACATTTCTTCATTTTTATGCGCTAATTCGTAGAACTTATCCGGAATGACAACACCGAGTGAGAGGGTTTTAACCCGAACTTTTTCGTCGGCATTTTCTTTCTTGGTAGAAAGGAAGGCGATGATATCTGGGTGGAAGACATTGAGGTAAACAACCCCAGCTCCCTGACGTTGGCCCAACTGGTTAGAGTAAGAGAAACTGTCCTCAAAGAGTTTCATAACAGGCACAACCCCAGATGCAGCACCTTCATAGCCCTTGATAGGTGCTCCAGCTTCCCGCAGATTGCTGAGGGAAATACCGACCCCGCCTCCGATACGAGACAATTGCAGGGCAGAGTTGATGGAGCGGCCGATAGAGTTCATGTCATCTGTTACTTGGATGAGGAAACAGGAAACCAATTCACCACGACGAGCCCGACCAGCGTTGAGGAAGCTTGGTGTAGCAGGTTGGTAGCGCTGGTGGATAATTTCATTGGCAATATCCTTGGCAATGGCTTCATCTCCGTTGGCAAAGTAGAGGGCGTTGAAGAGTACCCGATCTTCCATGCTTTCCAGATAGTATTCGCCATCATTTGTCTTCAGGGCATACTGGTTGTAGAACTTATAAGCAGCCATGAAAGATTTAAACTTGAAATCTTGAGCATGGATAAAAGCAGTCAGCTCCTCGATGTATTCAGGAGAATAAAGTTCAATAAATTCCTTTTCCAAATAGTTTTCTTCTATTAAATATTTAATTTTTTCTGTGATAGAAGAAAATTGCTTGGTGTTTGGCTCAACGTTTTCTTTAAAAAAAGCTTTTAAGGCTTCTTGATCTTTATGAAGCATAATCTGACCATTAACTGGACGGTTGATTTCGTTGTTGAGTCGGAAGTATGTCACATCCTCTAAATGTTTGAGTCCCATGTTTTTCCTTTTCTATATAAATAAGATAATTAGCTAGCGGAAAAATATCCGCCTTACAAAAGAAACGGCCCCTATGAGCATAGGAGCTGCAGTTTGCCCTGATAATCTGTCTTTTAGTTTATCTCCCAATCAAGGCGCGCCGCCCTCAAAATAAACTACATTAAGACAGTTTTTTCAATTTACCAGGTTGGAAACCAGAAAATGCCTCAGTTGCTGTCTGAATCACAGGAGCAGTATTGAAACCAAGATCTTTGACATGGTCAATGAATTCTGGCTGTTCATCCAAGTTGATTTCGCGGTATTCTACATGATTAGTATCTAAGAAGCGCTTGGTCATTTTGCACTGAACGCAGTTGTTTTTTGAGTAAATAGTTACCATTAAAAATTCCTCTAAACTTTCGTTTTTTCTTTTAAATAATACGAAACTAGTATATCTAAAAGAAAATAGAATGTCAATAGTTTTGAACTAAATATTGTGTGATATTTTGTTATAGGATAGATTGCAATACAATATATAGTGTTTGTATAAGCAGTGAAAAGAAGTGAAAAATTGCAGAAAAGGAGCAAAATGCTGATGCAGCAATGCTTAAACAAGTCTTAAAATGTTAGAAAAATGACTAGTAGCTTTTCCGCCAAAAACAAAAATCCAATATCTTGTGTTA
Organism: Streptococcus sanguinis; assembly: GCF_013343115.1. Classification (NCBI taxonomy): domain Bacteria; kingdom Bacillati; phylum Bacillota; class Bacilli; order Lactobacillales; family Streptococcaceae; genus Streptococcus; species Streptococcus sanguinis. The sequence goes on along the minus strand of NZ_CP054570.1, from coordinate 1,367,929 downwards.
CAGAATTTAGGGAATCACTAGGAGGAGTGGAGGGAGGAGTTTATATTCTTATTTTATAACAATTAGTTCCCATAAAATAAGAAATTAACAATTGAAAATTTGGTGGCAGACTTTTTTGAATAAAGCTTGGGAAATGTGGGATTTTGCTCGAAAATTCTCTCTTCAATATAATAAGAAGAGTTTTCATTTCCTAAGAAATATTTTGTAAGCGGGCTATAAAATTCTTGAAAAAGATTTCAAAAGGTGATATAATATCAACTTGTAAGGGTTATCACAATAACTCAAAAAGAATTTTTTAAAAGGAGAGTCTAACTATGGCTTCTAAAGATTTCCACATTGTAGCAGAAACAGGTATTCACGCACGTCCAGCAACTTTGTTGGTTCAAACTGCTAGCAAATTCGCTTCAGACATCACGCTTGAATACAAAGGTAAATCAGTAAACTTGAAATCTATCATGGGTGTTATGAGTCTCGGTGTTGGCCAAGGAGCTGATGTTAAGATCTCAGCTGAAGGTGCAGATGCAGACGATGCTATCGCTGCAATCTCTGAAACAATGGAAAAAGAAGGATTGGCTTAATATGACAGAAATGCTTAAAGGAATTGCAGCATCTGACGGTGTTGCCGTTGCTAAGGCATATCTATTAGTTCAACCGGATTTATCATTTGAGACTGTTTCAGTCGAAGATACGAATGCAGAAGAGGCTCGTTTGGATGCAGCTCTTGAAGCTTCACAGAACGAGCTTTCTGTTATCCGTGAGAAAGCAGTAGATAGCCTTGGTGAGGAAGCCGCTCAGGTGTTTGACGCTCACTTAATGGTACTTGCTGACCCTGAAATGGTTGGGCAAATCAAAGAAACAATCCGTGCGAAAAAGACCAATGCAGAAGCTGGTCTGAAAGAAGTAACGGACATGTTTATCACTCTCTTTGAAAACATGGACGACAATCCATATATGCAGGAACGTGCGGCAGATATTCGCGACGTGACGAAGCGTGTTCTTGCTAACCTTTTGGGCAAGAAATTGCCAAACCCAGCGTCTATCAATGAAGAATCAGTTGTGATTGCTCATGACTTGACTCCTTCTGATACAGCACAGCTGGATAAGAAATTTGTTAAAGCTTTTGTAACCAATATCGGCGGACGGACAAGCCACTCTGCTATCATGGCACGTACGCTTGAAATCGCAGCAGTATTGGGAACTAATAACATTACTGAACTTGTAAAAGACGGCGATGTGATCGCAGCTAACGGTATCACTGGTGAAGTGATTATCAACCCAACTGAAGAACAAATCGCAGCATTTAAAGCAGCTGGTGAGGCTTATGCTAAGCAAAAAGCTGAATGGGAATTGCTTAAGGATGCTCAGACTGTGACTGCAGATGGCAAGCACTTCGAATTGGCTGCCAATATCGGTACGCCGAAAGACGTTGAAGGTGTCAATGCTAACGGTGCAGAAGCAGTTGGTCTTTACCGGACTGAGTTCCTTTACATGGATTCTCAAGACTTCCCAACAGAAGATGAGCAGTATGAAGCATACAAGGCTGTGCTTGAAGGAATGAATGGAAAACCAGTAGTTGTTCGTACAATGGACATTGGTGGAGATAAGGAGCTTCCTTACTTCGATATGCCGCATGAAATGAACCCATTCCTTGGTTTCCGTGCTTTGCGTATCTCTATCTCTGAAACTGGTGATGCTATGTTCCGTACACAAATCCGCGCTCTCTTGCGTGCTTCTGTACATGGACAATTGCGTATCATGTTCCCAATGGTAGCCCTTCTGACAGAATTCCGCAAAGCTAAAGCGGTTTATGACGAAGAAAAAGCTAAGTTGCAGGCTGAAGGCGTTGCAGTAGCAGACAATATCCAAGTGGGTATCATGATTGAAATCCCAGCAGCAGCTATGTTGGCGGATCAATTTGCCAAGGAAGTAGACTTCTTCTCTATCGGTACTAACGACTTGATCCAGTACACTATGGCAGCTGACCGGATGAATGAGCAAGTCTCTTACCTCTATCAACCATACAACCCATCTATTCTTCGCTTGATTAACAATGTTATCAAGGCAGCTCATGCTGAAGGTAAGTGGGCAGGTATGTGTGGAGAAATGGCCGGCGACCAAACTGCGGTGCCATTGCTCGTAGGTATGGGCCTGGATGAATTCTCTATGAGTGCGACTTCAGTTCTTCGGACTCGTAGCCTCATGAAGAAGCTGGATACGAAGAAGATGGAAGAATTGGCTCAGCGTGCACTGACCGAATGTGCAACGATGGAAGAAGTTCTTGAGCTTGAAAAAGAATATCTGGACTTTGATTAATCTGAAAAATTAAGATCAGGGAGATTTTCCTGGTCTTTTTTAGTTTTCTTCAGGGGCAGAGTGAAGCTTGAGCATAAAGTTGAAATCAAAGAAAACAAAAATAAGCAGATCTAATATGAACAAACTTAGATGATCTATCTTAATTGTGAAAAAATTCTTTAAATTTATAACTTTTGGTTGAAATTTTCAGAAAATTTGGTAAAATAATATTTAATAACATTTTGGAGGGGACAAGTGACACAATATAAAAACTATATAAATGGAGAGTGGAAAGTTTCTGAAAATGAAATTACCATCTCATCTCCTATCAACAATGAGATTTTAGGAACTGTGCCTGCCATGACTCAGGCAGAGGTCGACTATGCGATGGCGAGCGCTCGTGCGGCTTTGCCAGCTTGGCGAGCTCTTTCAGCAGTTGAACGTGCAGCTTATTTGCATAAGGTTGCGGATATTTTGGAGCGCGATCAGGAGAAGATCGGTGAAATCCTTGCAAAAGAAGTTGCCAAGGGGATCAAAGCGGCAGTCGGAGAAGTCGTCCGGACAGCAGACTTGATTCGCTATGCGGCTGAAGAAGGGATTCGTATTCATGGCCAGGTTATGGAAGGTGGCGGCTTTGAAGCTGCCAGCAAGAAAAAATTGGCTGTGGTCCGTCGTGAGCCTGTAGGAGTTGTACTGGCCATTGCACCATTTAATTACCCAGTCAACCTGTCAGCTTCGAAAATTGCTCCTGCGCTTATCGGCGGAAATGTCGTGATGTTTAAGCCACCTACTCAAGGCTCAATCTCTGGTTTGCTCTTGGCTCAGGCTTTTGCTGAGGCAGGTCTGCCTGCTGGTGTTTTCAATACCATCACTGGCCGCGGTTCAGAAATCGGGGACTACATCATTGAGCATAAGGAAGTGAACTACATTAACTTTACCGGCTCCACTCCAATCGGTGAACGCATCGGTAAGTTGGCTGGTATGCGTCCAATTATGCTTGAATTGGGTGGTAAGGATGCTGCAGTTGTGCTGGAAGATGCCGACTTGGAGCATGCAGCTAAGCAGATTATTGGCGGGGCATACAGTTATTCCGGTCAGCGCTGTACGGCTATTAAACGTGTCATTGTCATGGAGAGCGTAGCAGATAAATTAGCGGCGCTGCTTCAGGCAGAGGTAGAGAAACTGACGGTTGGTAATCCCTTTGATAATGCGGATATCACACCAGTCATTGATCATGCATCAGCAGATTTCATCTGGGGCTTGATTGAAGATGCTCAAGAAAAGGGAGCATCAGCCCTGACAGAAATCAAACGTGAAGCAAATCTCATCTGGCCTGCCTTGTTTGACCATGTGACACTGGATATGAAATTAGCTTGGGAAGAGCCATTTGGTCCTGTTCTTCCGATTATTCGTGTGACTTCCGTTGAAGAGGCTATCCAGATCTGTAACCAGTCAGAATTTGGTCTTCAATCTTCAGTCTTTACAAATGATTTCCCTAAAGCATTTGAAATTGCTGAGAAACTGGAAGTGGGTACTGTACACATCAATAATAAGACCCAACGTGGTCCAGATAACTTCCCATTCCTTGGTGTTAAGGGTTCTGGAGCCGGAGTGCAAGGGATTCGTTACAGTATCGAAGCGATGACACAAGTGAAATCCATCGTGTTTGATGTGAAATAATGAGAAAGGCGGCTTTGTGCGGCCTTTTTTCTTACCTTGATGAACTTGTAAATTTAACAAGATTATCGAACCATTTGAAAAGAATTAATCATTTATATGTTTAATTGCTTATTATTTTAAAATGTAAATTTACATATTGGTCTATATCTTTATGAAAATTTTCATCTTTTTCTTGTTTTGGATAGCTCCTATATTTAGTGAAAAAGGAATAAAAACATACTTAGAGGCACAAAATGCAGTGTTTTCTCTCTCATTTATTACTAATTTCAGCTAATGTTCGGTTTTAGTAATTTTCCGTAAGGATATTTGAAATTTACTTGAAAAAGAGATAAAAATAATGTAGAATAGTATTATAGAAAACGCTTACAAATAGAAAGGTGATTGCATGGATAAGAACGAAGCATTAAGAACCTTTACAACAGGTGAAAACTTTCATTTACAGCATTATCTAGGGGCGCATCAGGATGAAGTGGACGGCAAGTCTGGCTACTCTTTCCGCGTTTGGGCGCCTAATGCTCAGAGTGTCCATTTGATTGGAGATTTCACCAATTGGTATGAAGAGCAGATTCCTATGGTCCGAAATGAAGCGGGCGTTTGGGAAGTCTTCACGGAGCTGCCTAAGGAAGGTGATATATACAAGTACAATATCAAGCGTAGCAGTGGTCAGGAAATTTTAAAAATTGATCCGCTGGCTATCTATCTGGAAGAGCGTCCGGGTACTGGAGCAGTTATTCGCACTATTCCTGAGAAGAAGTGGAAAGACGGTCTTTGGCTGGCACGCCGGAAGCGTTGGGGCTTCTTCTCTCGGCCGGTCAATATCTATGAAGTGCATGCCGGATCTTGGAAACGCAATGAAGACGGCAGTCCTTATAGCTTTGCTCAGTTAAAAGAAGACTTGATTCCTTATCTGGTGGAGATGAACTACACGCATGTGGAATTCATGCCGCTTATGGCTCATCCACTGGGACTTAGCTGGGGCTATCAGCTCATGGGCTACTTCGCCTTTGAGCATACCTATGGCACACCTGAGGAATTTCAGGACTTTGTTGAAGAATGTCACTTGAACAATATCGGTGTCATTGTGGACTGGGTACCAGGTCATTTCACTATTAATGATGATGCTTTGGCCTACTATGATGGGACACCGACTTTCGAGTATCAGGACCACGATCGCGCCCATAACTATGGCTGGGGTGCTCTCAACTTTGATTTGGGTAAAAATCAAGTTCAGTCTTTCTTGATTTCCAGCATTAAATTCTGGATTGATTTTTATCATCTGGACGGAATTCGGGTCGATGCTGTCAGCAATATGCTCTATCTGGACTATGACAGCGGTCCTTGGCAGCCAAATAAAGATGGCGGCAATCGCAATTATGAAGGCTATTACTTCCTGCAGCGTCTCAATACGGTTATCAAATTAGCTCATCCTGATGTCATGATGATTGCAGAGGAAAGCTCCTCAGAGACCAAGATTACTGGCATGAGAGAGCTGGGTGGTCTAGGTTTTGACTACAAGTGGAATATGGGCTGGATGAATGATATCCTTCGTTTCTACGAGGAAGATCCGATTTATCGTAAGTACGATTTTAATCTGGTAACCTTTAGCTTTATGTACGTATTCTCTGAAAACTTCCTACTGCCATTCTCGCATGATGAAGTGGTTCATGGCAAGAAGAGTCTCATGCACAAGATGTGGGGCGACCGTTACAATCAATTTGCAGGGCTCCGCAACTTGCTGACCTACCAAATCTGCCATCCGGGCAAGAAATTGCTCTTTATGGGATCAGAATTTGGTCAGTTCTTAGAATGGAAGTCAGAAGAGCAACTAGAATGGTCTAATTTGGACGATCAGATGAACAAGAAGATGCAGGGCTTTACTGCTGCACTCAATGCCTTCTATAAAGACAATCGTCCACTTTGGGAGATTGATCTGAGCTATGATGGCATCGAAATCATAGATGCAGATAATGTTGATCAAAGTGTCCTCTCCTTTATTCGTAAGACTGAAAAAGGAGATATGTTAGTTTGTGTATTTAATATGGCGCCGGTAGAGCGGAAGAACTTTACCATTGGTGTTCCAGTGGAAGCCATTTATGAAGAAGTATGGAACACTGAATTAGAAGAATGGGGAGGTGTTTGGAAGGAACATAACGAAACAGTTCAGTCTCAAGAAGGACTTTGGAAAGATTATCCACAGACCTTGACCTTTACACTGCCAGCTCTTGGAGCCAGCATCTGGAAGATCAAGCGTCGGATTGCTCGAAAAAATGTTAAAAAAGATTCCACAAAGGAGTAATAGTCTATGAAGAATGAAATGCTAGCTTTGATTCTTGCCGGCGGGCAAGGAACTCGTCTTGGAAAGCTCACACAGAGTATCGCAAAACCTGCGGTACAGTTTGGCGGCCGCTATCGTATTATTGACTTCGCCTTGTCTAACTGTGCCAACTCCGGTATTCATAATGTCGGTGTCATTACTCAATACCAACCACTAGCTCTGAACAGTCATATCGGAAATGGTTCTAGCTGGGGGCTCGATGGTATTAACTCAGGCGTGTCCATTCTTCAGCCTTATTCTGCGAGCGAAGGGAATCGTTGGTTTGAAGGTACCAGTCATGCGATTTATCAAAATATTGACTATATCGACAGTATCAATCCTGAGTATGTCCTGATTTTGTCTGGGGACCATATCTACAAGATGGACTATGATGACATGCTTCAATCTCACAAGGACAACAATGCCAGCTTGACAGTAGCCGTTCTGGATGTGCCTCTCAAAGAAGCCAGCCGTTTCGGTATCATGAATACAGATGCTAATAATCGGATTGTTGAATTTGAAGAAAAACCAGAAAATCCTAAGTCAACCAAGGCTTCTATGGGGATTTATATCTTTGACTGGCAACGTCTGCGTAATATGCTGGTAGCTGCTGAAAAGAGTAATGTGGATATGTCTGACTTTGGTAAGAATGTTATCCCTAACTATCTTGAATCTGGTGAAAGCGTTTATGCTTATGATTTTGAAGGCTATTGGAAAGACGTTGGTACAGTAGAGTCTCTCTGGGAAGCCAACATGGAATACATCAGCCCAGAAAATGCTCTGGATAGCCGCAATCGTCGCTGGAAAATTTATTCTCGCAACTTGATTTCTCCGCCAAACTTCATCAGTGAAAATTCCCACGTGGAAGACTCGCTGGTCGTTGATGGCTGTTTCGTTGACGGTACAGTAAAACACTCTATTCTTTCTACTGGTGCTCAGGTCAAAAAGGGTGCAGTCATTGAAGACTCTGTCATCATGAGTGGAGCTGTTATTGGCAAAGACGCTAAGATCAAGCGGGCTATTATCGGAGAAGGAGCCATCATTGCTGAAGGTGTAGAAATAGATGGCACAGAGGAAGTATTTGTTGTCGGATACAACGAGAAAGTGGGGGTACCAAAAGATGAAGATTGATAAATACTCAGCAATTTTAGGAAATACAGTCGGATTCCATGACATGTCAACTCTGACAAATCATCGTCCAGTAGCCAGCTTGCCATTCGGTGGGAAATACCGCTTGATTGACTTCCCGCTTTCAAGTCTTGCCAATGCTGGTATCCGCAGTGTCTTTGGTATCTTCCAGCAGGACAATATCAGCTCTGTCTTTGACCATATTCGTTCTGGTCGTGAGTGGGGTCTGTCTACCTTGCTCAGCCACTATTACCTAGGAATCTACAATACCCGTGTAGAAAGCTCTACAGTTGGTGAGGAATACTATAAGCAGCTTTTGACCTACCTTAAACGTTCTGGTTCTAACCAAACTGTTGCACTTAACTGCGATATCCTGGTTAATATTGACCTCAATCAAGTTTTCCATTTGCACAATACAACAGAACAGCCAATCACAGTTGTCTATAAGAAATTGCACAAGGAAAATATCTCGGATGTGAATGCTGTCCTAGATATTGACGAAACAGACCATGTCAGAGGGCATAAACTCTTTGATGGCCGAGAAGATGCTGAGCTCTTCAATATGTCTACAGACATCTTTGTAGTGGATACTCCTTGGCTAATTGAAAAGCTGGAAGAAGAAGCTAAGAAAGAGCATCCGCAAAAACTTCGCTATGTCCTGCGTGATTTAGCAACTCAGGAAGGGGCATTTGCCTACGAATATACAGGCTATCTGGCGAATATCTATTCTGTAGAGACCTACTACAGATCCAACATCGATATGCTTGAAAGTAAGAAATTCTACTCTCTCTTCAGTCCGAACCAAAAGATTTACACCAAGGTTAAGAATGAAGAGCCAACTTACTATGCTGAGTCTTCAAAAGTATCTCGCTCCCAGTTTGCGTCAGGAAGCATTGTGGAAGGTGAGGTCATCAATTCTGTAATTTCACGGAATACCAAGATTAAGACTGGAAGCAGTGTCAAACACAGTGTTCTCTTCCCTCGAGTGAAAGTTGGAGAAAATGCAACTGTTGAGTACGCGATTGTGGACAAGGGTGTTGAAATTGGCGAAGGAGTGGTGATTCGCGGAACTGCAGAAGACCCAATCGTAGTCAAGAAGGGCCAAAAAGTTACAGAGGACATAATTCGATGAAGATTTTATTTGTAGCAGCAGAAGGAGCCCCATTTTCTAAGACGGGTGGTTTGGGAGACGTTATCGGCGCTCTCCCCAAATCACTGGTCAAGGCTGGCCATGAAGTTGGTGTCATTCTGCCTTACTATGACATGACCCATGCCAAATTTGGCGACCAGGTGGAAGATCTTTTCTACTTTGAAGTCAGTGTTGGCTGGCGTCGCCAATACGTTGGGGTCAAGCGACTGGTCTTGAACGGCGTGTCTTTCTATTTTATTGACAATCAGCATTATTTCTTCCGCGGCCATGTTTACGGGGATTTTGATGATGGTGAGCGCTTTGCTTACTTCCAGTTAGCAGCCGTAGAGCTGATGGAGCGGATTGATTTCGTTCCGGATGTTCTGCATGTTCACGATTATCATACAGCTATGATTCCTTTCTTGGTTAAGGAAAAATACCATTGGATTCAAGCATATCAGAATATCAAAACTGTCTTGACCATCCATAATCTGGAATTCCAAGGCCAATTCCCTGACAGCATGCTTTGGGAACTGTTTGGAGTGGGCTATGAGCGCTATGCAGACGGAACCCTGCGTTGGAATGACTGTCTTAACTGGATGAAGGCTGGTATTCTCTATGCGGACCGAGTGACGACTGTATCACCAAGCTATGCGGGTGAAATCCGTACACCAGAATTTGGCTGCAATTTGGATCAAATCCTGCGGATGGAGTCCGGTAAGCTGGTCGGAATTGTCAACGGTATTGATACAGATATATATAATCCAGAAACGGATCCGCTATTAGCTCATCACTTTGACAAATCTGACTTATCTGGTAAACTAGAAAATAAGCGGGCTTTGCAAGAGCGAGTTGGTCTGCCTGTGCGTGATGGTGTGCCGGTTGTTGGGATTGTTTCCCGTCTGACCCGTCAGAAAGGCTTTGATTTGGTAGTGGAAGAGCTGCATAATCTCCTCCAGGAAGATGTGCAGATTATCCTCTTGGGAACAGGCGATCCAGCTTTTGAGCAGGCTTTCGCTTGGTTTGGTCATGCCTATCCTAATAAGCTTTCAGCCAACATCCTCTTTGATGTGACCTTGGCTCAGGAGATTTACGCTGCCAGCGATATTTTCCTCATGCCAAGCCGTTTCGAACCTTGTGGCCTGTCACAAATGATGGCTATGCGCTACGGAACCCTGCCTTTGGTGCATGAAGTGGGCGGTCTGCGTGATACCGTCGAGCCTTACAATGCTTATACAGGACAGGGAACTGGCTTTAGCTTCAATAACTTTTCTGGCTACTGGCTGACTTGGACCTTCAAGGAAGCACTCAGGCTTTATGCCGATGACAAGGAAGCTTGGAAATCTCTGCAAGAGCAGGCGATGGAGAGAGACTTCTCTTGGGATACAGCCAGCAAGGCATACAGTGATTTATATCAATCACTCCTATAACATTTACTTTGGAATCAGTATAAGCAAATCCTCTCTTGCCCATTGGACAAGGGAGGATTTCCGTGAGAATTACATTTTTATATATTATCATACTGTGTTGGAGCTCTGTTTTTAGCTTGTGGCTGAAGTGAGCTATTCCCATCTTGATTGAAAAAAGTATTTCTACGTTTAAATCTGCTTCCCGCTATTAAGAAAGGGAGATAACCATCCACTATGGAACTAACAAAAGAACGTTTTATTCGAGATTTTAAGGATATTCTACATGAAAGACAGCTGATTAAGGTTGCCGATGCGACTTCAGTGGAGCTTTTTCAGGCTTTGGCCAGCACTGTCCGCAAGTATATCACGCCCCTTTGGCTGGAGCGCCGCAATCAGTTGATTGAGCAGCAGCAAAAGACAGCTTATTACTTTTCTATTGAGTTTCTTCCAGGGCGCATGCTGGAAACAAATCTGCTCAACTTAGGTATCCTCGATATGGTTAAGGAAGGCTTTGCCGATTTGGGCGTTGACTTTGAAGATGTTAAGAATGCTGAGTATGACATGGCCTTGGGGAATGGCGGTCTGGGCCGCTTGGCGGCTGCCTTTATGGACTCGCTGGCAACCACTGGCTATCCAGGATTTGGAAATGGGATTCGCTATCGCTATGGCCTCTTTAAGCAACGCATCGTAGATGGCTATCAGGTAGAAATTCCTGATGCTTGGTTTGGCAGTCTGGGCAATGTCTGGGAAACCCGTAAGGACCATGATATTGTTGATGTTAAAATCTTCGGAAATGTTTCCCTCCACGCCAATGAAAAGGGCCGGATTGTGCCTCTTTATGAGAATTCCAAAACCTTGCGTGCGGTGCCTTACGATGTGCCGCAGATTGGCTTTGGCAATGACAATGTCAACAATCTCCGTCTTTGGGATGTTGAAATTCCAGAAGAGTATGAACTGGACTATCCGACTATTGAAGCTCGTCGCCGGGTGCAAGACATCACTGCCATTCTCTATCCAGACGATTCTAGCTACGAAGGAAAAGAGCTACGCTTGATTCAGGAATACTTTATGACCAGTGCAGGTCTGCAGACCATTATCAAATCCTACCTCAAGCAAGGGCGTCCGCTCAAGGATATTCATGAGAAGGTCTCTGTCCATATCAACGATACCCACCCAGCTGTCGCACCGGCTGAGTTTATGCGTCTCTTGGTGGATGAGTACGATTTGGAATGGGCAGATGCTTGGAATGCTACAGTTAAAACCATGAGCTATACCAACCACACCATTTTGTCTGAAGCCTTGGAAAAATGGGATGCAGAGCTCTTTAAGAATGTCCTGCCGCGGGTTTATCAGATTATCCTAGAAATTGACAACCGCTATGTAGCTGAAATGGCTGGGCGTGGCCTTGATCCGCAAGTCATCGAAAACACTCGGATTGTCAAAGATAATCGAATCCACATGGCTCACTTGGCTATCATCGGTGGTCATTCAATCAATGGTGTTGCCAAACTCCACACCGAACTGCTCAAAGAAGACACCTTGCGTGATTTCTACAGCATTTATCCAGAGAAGTTTAATAACAAGACCAACGGGATTATCCAGCGCCGCTGGCTGCAAATTGCTGACCAGCCTCTGTCAGCTGAGATTGATAAACTAATTGGTAAGGGCTGGAGAAGTGATATTCATGAGCTGCGTAAGCTTTTGGAATTCAAGGACAATCAGCAAGTGCTGGGCGATTTCTACCGAGTGAAGCAAGAAGCCAAGGCTCGTCTGGCTGACTTCATCAAGGAATCAACAGGAGTGGAAGTCTCTACAGAAGCCATCTTTGATGTCCAGGTGAAACGCCTCCACGCCTACAAGCGTCAGCTGCTTAACCTGCTTCATATCATCAAGCTCTACTGGGACCTCAAGGACAATCCTAATAAGGATATGGTGCCACGCGTCTTTATCTTCGGTGCCAAGGCTGCTCCAGGCTACCACTTTGCCAAGTCGGTCATTAAGCTGATCAATGAAGTGGCTAATCTGGTCAACAAGGATGAAAGTCTGCAAGGTAAACTCAAGGTTGTTTTCCTAGAAAACTACCGGGTCAGCCTAGCTGAGCTCATCATTCCTGCGGCAGATGTATCAGAGCAGATTTCTCTGGCTTCCAAGGAGGCTTCTGGTACTTCCAACATGAAGTTCATGATGACAGGTGCCATTACTCTGGCTACATTGGACGGAGCCAATATCGAAATCAAGGACGAGGTCGGTGACGACAACATTGTTATTTTCGGGATGGACAAGGACCAAGTTTACGAGCACTATGCCCGCCATGATTATTACTCACGAGGTGTCTATGAAAGCAATCCAGATATTCGCCGAGTGGTCGATACCTTTGTCAACGGCACCATTCCAAACGTCCGTGAAGAAGGCTCTGAAATCTACGAAGCCCTCATCACCCACAATGACGAATACTTCCTCTTGGAAGACTTTCATGCCTATATAGAAGCTCAAGAGAAGATTGATGCTCTCTATCGTGACAAAGAAAAATGGGCCCGCATGAGCTTGATTAATATCGCTACATCTGATAAGTTTACCTCAGACGATACCATTGAGCAATATGCCAAGGAAATCTGGAACTTGGAGAAATAATACTCCTGAGAAAACATAAACAATAAGAGATTGGGGCCTGGGTCTCAGTCTCTTTTGCTATCAAACTACCATCTTGTCTAGAAATATGCTATAGTAGAGAAAGTATGAGAGTCCAATTTTTAGAAAAGCAGGGTAAGCAAGCATGAAAGACTACACGATTTTTTATCAACAATTAACGACTCCCTTTCGCAGTCGCCCTCAGTGGCTGAAAGGGCTGGTTTACTTCAATCGGGGAATGACCCTCTTCATACCTATTGTTTATGGCCTCGTTCTAATCAGCGCCTTTCTGACAGAAGGCTGGAAAGGGCTGCTTGCTTTTTTCTTCCTGCCAGCGATTGGATTTGGTCTGTTGTCAGCTATTCGTAAACGGCTGAATCAAGCACGCCCTTACGAGAAATGGGCTATTCAGCCCTTGCTGGCCAAGGATACATCAGGTAAATCCATGCCCAGCCGCCATGTCTTTTCGGCTACAGTGATTTCTATGTGCCTGCTCTACTTTTTCTGGCTGCCGGGGCTTATCTGCCTCTTGCTTTCAGCAGGGCTGGGCGTAGTGCGCGTGATTGGCGGAGTGCACTATCCAAAGGATGTACTGGTCGGCTATCTTTGCGGCATTTGCTGGGGAGCTTTACTTTTTTTATTATAAAGGAATTGCTTTCAGCAGATAGTAGACAAAGTGCCTATGCTATATTATAATGAAAGCAGTAACAACCGTTTCGACACCAAGGGGTATTCCTTGCTGGATGTAAAAAATATTTAAGGAGTCTACTATGTCAGAACCATTATTTCTACAGTCTGTGATGCAGGAGAAGATTTGGGGCGGAACCAAGCTGCGGGATGTCTTTGGCTATGAGATTCCCAGCGACCATGTAGGGGAATACTGGGCTATCTCGGCTCATCCCAATGGTGTGTCAACCGTCAAGAACGGGCGATTTGCCGGCCAGAAGTTAGATGTTCTCTATGCCAAGCACCGTGAGCTTTTTGGCAATCGCCCAGAGCCAGTCTTTCCGCTTTTGACCAAGATTTTAGATGCCAATGACTGGCTCAGTGTTCAGGTCCATCCTGATGATGCTTATGGACTAGAGCACGAAGGGGAGCTTGGTAAGACTGAATGCTGGTATGTCATTGCTGCAGACGAAGGAGCAGAGATTATCTATGGTCACAATGCTAGGAGCAAGGAAGAGCTGCGCCAGCAGATTGAGAGCAAGGACTGGGACCATCTTCTGACCAAAATCCCAGTCAAGGCTGGTGACTTCTTCTATGTACCAAGTGGCACCATGCATGCCATTGGATCGGGGATTCTGATTTTAGAAACTCAGCAGTCCAGTGACACGACCTACCGTGTCTATGACTTTGATCGTAAGGACGATGCTGGTAATCTTCGCGAGCTGCATTTGGAGCAGTCTATTGATGTTTTGACTATCGGTGAGCCAGCCAATAGCCGTCCTGTTACCATTCAGGCAGATAGTTTGACTTCAACTCTTTTGGTGGCCAATGACTTCTTTGCTGTTTACAAGTGGGATATCGCTGGTTCGGTCAATTTTAAAAAGACAGCAGACTATAGCTTGGTCAGTGTCTTGGAAGGTGTCGGTAAGCTAGAAGTTGGTGGGGCAGTTTATCCTCTTGAAAAAGGGGAGCATTTCATCCTGCCTAGCGATGTTACAGAATGGACCTTGTCTGGAGATTTGCAGCTGATTGTCAGCCATCCATAACTATAGGAAAATCAAGAGCAAATAATCACTTTGCTCTTTTTTCTTTAAAAAATATATGAAATAAGTGAAATTTTAATCACTTTCTTCTTATTTATATAGCAGAATAGTTTGTATATCAATAATAATTCAATTGTTTTGACAGGAAAATTTATAAATCAAAAGAATGAAACAAAAAACGCTTACAACGGTGGCAAAAGATTGACTATTTGATATTTTAGGAGTAAACTAAGGAAGTAAATTTTAAAATATAAAGGAGAAGTCATCATGAATTTAACATATTTAGGACTTTGTTTGGCCTGCTTGGGCGTATCAATTGCTGAAGGTATGATTATGAGTAATCTATTTAAGGCGGCAGCTCGTCAGCCAGAAATTATCGGTCAATTACGAAGCCTCCTAATCTTGGGAGTAGCCTTTGTTGAAGGTACTTTCTTTGTAACGCTGGCTATGTCCTTTGTTATCAAATAAGAAAGGATTCTCTTTAGAAAAGGGGGTGTCATCTGTTGGAAGAAAGTATTAATCCAACTATCAATATAGGTCCTGTGACCTTTGATTTGACCCTGCTGGCCATGACTCTGCTGACGGTGTTTGTAACTTTTGGACTTGTTTATTGGGCAAGTCGAAAGATGACGATTAAGCCGTCAAGAAAGCAGAATGCTTTGGAATATATCTATGACTTTGTCATAGATTTTACCAAGGGAAACGTTGGCGAGCATTATATGAAGAATTACTCGCTTTTTCTATTCTCCCTCTTTCTTTTCGTTGCTGTGGCAAATAACTTGGGGTTAATGGCTAAGGTTCAGACAACCAATGGTTTCAATCTCTGGACATCGCCGACAGCCAATCTCGCTTTTGACCTAGGCTTCTCTCTTTTAGTGACGGTATTCTGTCATGTAGAAGGAATCCGTCGTCAAGGTATAAAAGGATATCTGAAAGGTTTTGTGACTCCAGGTATCATGACACCCATGAATATCTTGGAAGAATTTACCAATTTTGCTTCGCTAGCCTTGCGGATTTATGGGAATATTTTTGCAGGTGAAGTATTGGCTGGTTTGCTCTTGACTTGGGCACATCAAGCAGCGTATTGGTATCCAATTGCCTTTATTATGAACATGGTTTGGACTGGTTTTTCCATCTTCATTTCCTGTATCCAAGCCTATGTTTTTACCATGCTAACATCTATGTATCTTGGTAAAAAGATTAATGGTGAGGTAGAATAAAAAGAAAGGATAGATAAAATGAATATAACCGTAGGTGAAATTATTGGCAACTTTATCTTTATTGCCGGCTCCTTTCTTCTTTTAGTATTTCTCATTAAGAAGTTTGCTTGGGGCAATATTATCGGGATTTTAGATCAGCGTGCTCAAAAGATTTCAGACGATATTGATGGTGCAGAAGCTGCCCGTAAGAAAGCTGAAGACTTGGCGCAAAAGCGTGAGGACGCTCTGGCAGGCAGTCGGGTCGAAGCAGTTTCTATCGTTGAGACAGCTAAGGAGACAGCTGAAAAGAACAAGGCTGGAATCCTAGCTAATGCGGCAGAAGAAGCAGGGCGTTTGAAAGCTAAAGCCAATCAGGAAATTGCCCAAAACAAGGCAGAGGCTATGAGCAGCATCAAAGGAGAAGTAGCCGACTTGACAGTAACTCTGGCTAGTAAGATTTTGAGTCAGGAGCTGGATAAGGAAGCTCAGAGCGAGCTCATTGACCGCTATATCAAACAGTTAGGAGATGCCTGATGGATAAGAAGCAATATGCAATCATTGAGAAATATGCTTTGCCTTTTGTTCAGACGGTCTTTGAAAAAGGTCAGCAAGAAGATGTTTTTGAAAAACTGAGTCAGATTAAGGCTGTTTTCGCGGAGACCGGCCTTGCTGACTTTTTGTCACATATCGGCATCAGTGACCACGAGAAAGAAAAGAGTCTGCGGCTCTTTCAAAACTCAGGCTCCCAGCTGCTTGATAATCTGATTGAAATCGTCATTCTCAATCATCGTGAGGACCTCTTTTATGAGATTGTGCTGGAGAGTCAGCACCAGCTTGAAAAGATCAGCAATGAGTTTGAAGTGACGCTGCGCTCTGTTGAGCCTTTGACAGTCAGTCAGAAGGAGAAGATTCGACCGATTATTGAGCAGAAGATGGGCCTAAAAGTCCGCTCGCTCAAGGAAGAATTGGACAGCAGCTTGATTGGCGGTTTTGTCATCTCTGCCAATAACAAAACAATTGATGCAAGCATAAAACGTCAATTGCAAGTCGTAAAAGAAAAATTGAAATAGAAAGTGGTGTGAATTTTGGCGATTAACGCACAAGAAATCAGCGCTTTAATTAAGCAACAAATTGAAAATTTCCAGCCAAATTTTGACGTCACAGAAACAGGGGTCGTCACTTATATTGGTGATGGAATCGCGCGTGCTCATGGTCTGGATAAGGCTATGAGCGGAGAGCTCTTAATCTTTGAAAATGGCTCTTATGGTATGGCGCAAAATCTAGAGTCGACCGATGTTGGGATTATCATCTTGGGAGACTTTACAGACATTCGTGAGGGAGATACCATTCGTCGGACTGGTAAAATCATGGAAGTTCCTGTGGGCGAGGCCTTGATTGGGCGGGTTGTTGATCCGCTGGGTCGTCCTGTTGATGGACTTGGTGACATTGTCACGGACAAGACACGTCCGGTTGAAACGCCGGCTCCGGGTGTCATGCAGCGTAAGTCAGTATCTGAGCCTTTGCAGACAGGTCTCAAGGCAATTGATGCCTTGGTTCCGATTGGCCGTGGCCAGCGGGAGCTGATTATCGGGGACCGTCAGACTGGGAAGACGACTATTGCCATTGATGCCATCCTGAACCAGAAAGGTCAGGATATGATTTGTATCTATGTGGCCATTGGTCAGAAAGAATCCACAGTCCGTACGCAGGTAGAAACGCTGCGTCAGTATGGTGCTTTGGACTATACGATTGTCGTGACAGCCTCTGCTTCACAGCCGTCCCCCTTGCTTTTCCTAGCGCCTTATGCTGGTGTAGCGATGGCAGAAGAGTTCATGTATAATGGCAAGCATGTTTTGATTGTCTATGATGACTTGTCTAAGCAGGCGGTGGCCTATCGTGAACTGTCCCTCTTGCTCCGTCGTCCGCCAGGCCGTGAGGCCTTTCCAGGAGATGTTTTCTATCTACATAGCCGTCTCTTGGAACGTTCAGCCAAGGTTTCTGATGAGCTGGGCGGTGGTTCAATTACAGCTCTGCCATTTATTGAAACGCAGGCAGGAGATATTTCGGCCTATATCGCGACCAACGTGATTTCAATCACTGACGGACAAATTTTCCTCAGCGACAGCCTGTTCAATGCTGGGGTACGTCCAGCCATTGATGCAGGTTCTTCTGTATCACGGGTTGGGGGCTCTGCCCAAATCAAAGCTATGAAGAAAGTAGCTGGAACCCTGCGTATCGACCTAGCTTCTTATCGGGAGCTTGAGGCCTTTACTAAGTTTGGTAGTGATTTGGATGCGGCAACGCAGGCCAAGCTCAATCGTGGCCGCAGGACTGTTGAAGTCTTGAAACAGCCGATTCATGAGCCGCTGCCGGTTGAAAAGCAGGTCGTGATTCTCTATGCTTTGACCCATGGTTTCTTAGACAGTGTGCCAGTAGATGATATTTTGCGCTTTGAGTCAGAATTATTTGCCTACTTTGATGCACATCAAGAAAGCATTTATGAAACCATTCGGACAACGAAAGACCTTCCAAGTGAGGAAGTCTTGGATGCTGCCATTACTGAGTTTATTGACCAGTCTAGCTTCAAATAAGGATCGAGGTGTCAGATGGCAGTTTCATTAAATGATATTAAAAATAAAATTGCATCCACGAAAAACACCAGTCAAATCACCAATGCCATGCAGATGGTTTCTGCTGCCAAGCTGGGAAAATCTGAGGAGGCAGCTAAGAACTTTCAGGTCTATGCCCAGAAAGTGCGTAAGTTAGTTACGGATATGCTACATGGCCACGAGGCAGAAAATGCCCGTCATCACTCGATGTTAATCAGTCGGCCAGTTAAGAAATCAGCCTATATCGTCATTACTTCTGACCGCGGTCTGGTAGGCGGTTATAACGCAACCATTCTCAAGGCTTTGATGGAGCTGAAAGCTGAGTACCATCCGACTGGAGAGGACTTTGAAGTCATCTGTATCGGAAGTGTTGGTGCTGATTTCTTCCGAGCTCGGGGGATTCAGCCAGTTTATGAACTGCGTGGTCTAGCCGACCAGCCTAGCTTTGATGAGGTCCGTAAAATCATTAGCAAGACCATTGAGATGTATCAGAATGAGCTCTTTGATGAGCTCTATGTCTGCTATAACCACCATGTCAACAGTCTGACCAGTCAGATGCGGGTGGAGCAGATGCTGCCAATCATTGACTTGGATCCCAATGAAGCTGATGAAGATTATACGCTGAATCTGGAACTGGAGTCCAGTCGGGATTCTATCTTGGATCAACTGCTGCCCCAGTTTGCAGAGAGCATGATTTACGGTGCCATTATTGATGCTAAGACGGCTGAGAATGCTGCCGGTATGACTGCTATGCAGACAGCAACAGACAATGCTAAAAAGGTCATCAGTGATTTGACTATTCAGTATAACCGCGCTCGGCAAGCTGCCATTACGCAGGAAATTACTGAAATCGTGGCGGGTGCAAGTGCCCTAGAATAAGGCCACAAATGAATTAGAAATTAAACGAGGGAAAAAACATGAGCTCAGGCAAAATTGCTCAGGTTATCGGGCCGGTCGTAGACGTTGCGTTTGCTGCCGGAGACAAACTACCTGAGATAAATAATGCACTTGTAGTCTATAAAAATGATGAGAAAAAATCAAAAATCGTCCTTGAAGTAGCTCTTGAGCTTGGTGACGGTGTGGTGCGGACCATTGCCATGGAGTCGACCGATGGTTTGACACGTGGTTTAGAGGTCTTGGATACTGGTCGTCCGATTTCTGTGCCGGTCGGCAAGGAAACTCTGGGCCGGGTCTTTAATGTCCTAGGAGACACTATCGACTTGGATGCGCCTTTTGCAGAAGATGCAGAGCGCCAGCCGATTCATAAAAAGGCACCGACCTTTGATGAACTATCAACCTCATCAGAAATCTTGGAAACAGGGATCAAGGTTATCGACCTTCTGGCACCTTATCTGAAAGGTGGGAAAGTTGGCCTCTTTGGTGGTGCCGGAGTAGGGAAGACTGTCCTGATTCAGGAATTGATCCACAACATTGCCCAAGAGCATGGAGGGATTTCTGTCTTCACAGGTGTTGGTGAACGGACGCGTGAAGGGAATGACCTCTACTGGGAAATGAAAGAGTCTGGCGTTATCGAAAAGACCGCTATGGTCTTTGGTCAGATGAATGAACCGCCAGGAGCTCGGATGCGGGTTGCTCTTACCGGACTGACTATCGCGGAATATTTCCGTGATGTGGAAGGTCAGGACGTGCTGCTCTTTATTGACAACATCTTCCGCTTTACGCAGGCTGGTTCGGAAGTGTCTGCCCTTTTGGGCCGCATGCCGTCAGCCGTTGGTTACCAACCAACACTTGCAACAGAAATGGGACAGTTACAAGAACGGATTACCTCAACCAAGAAAGGTTCCGTTACTTCCATCCAAGCTATCTATGTTCCAGCCGATGACTATACTGACCCAGCACCAGCGACAGCTTTTGCTCACTTGGACTCTACGACCAACCTAGAACGGAAATTGGTTCAGCTGGGAATTTATCCTGCCGTGGATCCACTCGCTTCCAGCTCTCGTGCCCTTTCACCAGAGATTGTCGGAGAAGAGCACTATGCAGTGGCAGCAGAGGTTAAGCGGGTCTTGCAACGTTATCATGAATTGCAGGACATCATTGCTATCCTTGGTATGGACGAGTTGTCTGACGATGAGAAGACACTGGTAGCACGTGCGCGGCGGATTCAGTTCTTCCTATCACAGAACTTCAATGTGGCGGAGCAATTTACCGGCCAGCCAGGTTCCTATGTGCCAGTAGCTGAAACGGTTCGTGGCTTCAAGGAAATCCTAGAAGGTAAACACGATAAGCTGCCAGAAGATGCCTTCCGTGGTGTGGGCTCCATCGAGGATGTATTGGCCAAGGCTGAGAAAATGGGATTCTAAGAGGTGAATGATGGCTCAAATGACAGTACAAATCGTGACACCGGATGGTCTTATTTATGATCACCATGCTGCATTTGTTTCCGTAAAGACCATTGAGGGTGAGCTGGGGATTTTGCCCCGCCACATCAATACCATCGCTGTTTTAGAAGTGGATCAGGTTAAGGTGCGCCGGGTTGATGATGACAAGCATATCGACTGGATTGCGGTTAATGGCGGAATCATTGAAATTGCAGATAATGTCATTACCATTGTGGCGGACTCAGCTGAGCGTGAGCGAGATATCGACATTAGTCGGGCTGAGCGGGCTAAGCTCCGAGCTGAGCAAGAAATCGAAGAAGCACATGATAAGCATTTGATTGACCAAGAACGCCGGGCTAAGATTGCCCTGCAACGGGCGATCAACCGGATCAATGTCGGAACAAGATTATAAGAAGCCATTTTGCCTAGATTGATGGAAGTAGTTCATCATCTGGTAATATGCTTTCATGAATACAAACTGAATACGCAAAACTGAGGCAGAACTGTCTCAGTTTTCTTTTCCAAAGAAAAAGGGGGGACTATTTAGTTCGTCCCTGACTGGAGTCTTGTGGTATAATAAAAGTTATGGTAGAAGTTGTTTTTAAATTATGCAGTCATTTGCTCTTTATTTTCTTTGCCTTTCATCTGCTGTCAACGGTTGTTGAGTGGGAGAGATTTTTCAAGGTTAATGCCGATAATGCGATGAAAATTCGCTTTTTGATTCTCTTGTTCAGTATTGCCTTGGGATATTTAGTCAGCCTGTTCTTCATCGGTATTTACGATATGAGCCGGGCGATTTTTAACGGTACTTTATAAGGTCATATTTTTGATTTTATGGTATGATAGTATGGATGATTTTAAAAATTTAGAGTAAGGAACCGGTATGGAAAAAATTATTATTCAAGGTGGAGATAATCGCTTGGTCGGAAAGGTCAAGATTGAAGGAGCAAAAAATGCGGTCCTGCCTCTCTTGGCAGCGACAGTCTTGGCTAGCGAGGGTCAGTCTGTTTTGAAAAATGTTCCGGTCTTGTCTGATGTCTTTACCATGAACAATGTGGTCCGCGGTTTAAACACTCAGGTGGATTTTAATCAGGAAGAAAATACAGTTGTTGTGGATGCCACCCAGCCCTTGTCTGAGGAGGCACCTTACAAATACGTCAGCAAAATGCGAGCGTCTATCGTTGTTTTGGGGCCAGTTCTAGCTCGTAATGGTCATGCCAAGGTTTCCATGCCAGGCGGCTGTACGATTGGCAGTCGGCCCATTGACTTGCACCTGAAGGGCTTAGAAGCCATGGGCGCTCAGATTACCCAAACAGCGGGTTATATCGAAGCGAAGGCAGAGCGACTCAAGGGTGCCCACATTTACATGGACTTTCCTAGTGTGGGAGCAACGCAAAATATCATGATGGCTGCGACGCTGGCTCAAGGTATGACAGTGATTGAAAATGCTGCTCGGGAGCCTGAAATCGTTGACCTAGCCCTCTTTTTAAATGAAATGGGAGCCAAGGTCAGAGGAGCAGGTACTGAGACTCTGACGATTGTCGGAGTGGACCAGCTGCGCGGGGCTAAGCATAATGTGGTTCAAGACCGTATCGAAGCAGGAACTTTTATGGTTGCTGCAGCTATGACCAGTGGTGACTTGCTGATTGAGGATGCCATTTGGGAGCACAACCGTCCCCTGCTTTCTAAAATGCAGGAAATGGGAGTGGAAGTGACAGAGGAAGATGAAGGGATTCGGATTCGTTCCGATGTTTCGAAACTTAGACCGGTTGCGGTCAAGACCCTTCCTTATCCAGGTTTCCCAACGGACATGCAGGCTCAGTTTACGGCTCTCATGGCTATGGCCAAGGGCGAGTCTACGATGATTGAGACTGTCTTTGAGAACCGCTTCCAGCATCTAGAGGAAATGCGTCGGATGGGGCTGCAATCTGATATCATGCGTGACACAGCTCGTATCTGGGGCGGCAGCAGTCTTCAGGGGGCTGAAGTCATGTCAACAGACCTTCGGGCCAGTGCGACTTTGATTTTGATGGGCTTGATTGCTGAAGGCGAGACTAAGGTCAGCAAGCTTGTACACTTAGACCGAGGCTACTATAAATTCCATGAGAAATTGGCAGCCTTGGGAGCCAAAGTGAAGCGTGTAAAGGAAGAAGACGATGAGTGAAAATCTTAAATATTTAGGCCGGCAGATTGGCCTTGTTCTGTTGGTTCTCCTGGTAGCCGTGATTCTCTTTTTCGTGTCTCTGATGATTGGCTATAACATTATCGGAAACGGTAAGGGCTCAGTTTTTTCACCAGAAACCTGGCAAGAATTAATCGGGAAGTTTACTGGAAACTAGCTCCTAGTCGAACAGACTGGCTGAAATGAATCCAGTTTGCTAAGTTGAAAGAAAGAAGATGAAAAGAAAGACTAGTCAGAAAAGGAATTCTAAGAGCCTGCAAGGCTGGGCTGGGCTGACTCTGGCCTTGATTTTGGCGCTGGCTGGCTATTTCTGGGGACAGGATGGTCAGCAGCCACTTCAGAGTCCAAATTCAGAAATAAGAGTTGGGCAAGTTCAAGATCAGGGCACCCCTAGTCGGGAACTGGCTGAGAGCGTTCTGACGGATGCTGTCCGAGCTCAACTCAAAGGCAGCATTGAATGGAATGGAGCTGGCGCCTTTATTGTGAATGGAAATAAGACAGACTTGGATGCGGGGATTTCTAGTAAGCCCTACGCTGACAATAAGACCAAGCTTGTACAAGGGCAAACCCTTCCGACAGTAGCGAATGCCTTTTTATCCAAGTCTACCCGCCAGTACAAAAAACGGGAAGAAACTGGAAATGCCAACACTTCATGGGTACCGGCAGGCTGGCATCAACTCAAGAACCTCCCTGGTGAGTACAATCATGCTGTGGACAGAGGACATCTCTTGGCCTATTCGCTGATTGGTGGTTTGAAGGGCTTTGATGCTTCTACTAGCAATCCTGCCAATATCGCTGTGCAGACGGCCTGGTCCAACCAAGCCAATGAAGCGGATTCGACAGGGCAGAATTATTATGAGACAAAGATCCGTAAGGCTTTGGATAAGAACAAGCGAGTGCGCTACCGGGTAACCTTGATTTATGCCACGGAGACTGATTTAGTACCGGTTGGGTCACATTTAGAGGCCAAGTCCAGCGATGGCAGTTTAGAATTTAATGTCTTTATCCCGAATGTGCAAAAAGGGATTCGCCTGGACTATAATAGTGGCAGGGTCAGTCTGGATACGGGTTCTTAATTTTATACTCAAAAATGATTTTGCAAAGAGTATTCAATAGTATGAAAAGAAATGGTTGCAGATTTGTAGTCATTTTCTTTTATAATAATAGATAGAAAGAAGGCTAATTTTTCAGTCTTCTTTAAGAAAGCGGTGATAAAATCAACGTTCTCTTACAATCTAGTAAAGGAGGTTGCGATGGGACTTATTTTTAAAAGCATCCGGTTCCTCATGCGTCTGATTGGGCGCGTGGTTTGGGGACTTGCCTGGTCCTTTGTCCTGAGCTTTATGGTTATTGTCGGAATTTTCTATTTTACCACTTCGACAGAGCCAGGCACCGAGGGACTGACGCAGGCTGTTCAGACAGCTGTTGGCAGAGTGGATCAATTTTTAAATCACCAAGGCATTTCCACGGGGCTTCACAGCAGTGAGGAGACGCAGACGGATCAGCTGACAGATGAGCATGCAACAACAGGGGCTCGTTGGGAACAGCCAAGCGCCACGATTTATATCGATACAAACAATGAAACCTTCCGTTCAGCCTATAAGGAGGCTATTGATTCTTGGAATCAAACAGGTGCCTTCACCTTTCAAATCATCAATGACAAAGACAAGGCGGACATTGTTGCGACGGAGATGAACGATGGTAACGTCAGTGCAGCTGGTGAAGCTGAGTCACAGACCAATCTCCTAACCAAGCGGTTTACCCATGTCACGGTTCGCCTTAATAGTTACTACCTGCTGGACAGTCGCTATGCCTATTCTCATGAGCGGATTGTCAATACAGCAGCGCATGAATTGGGCCATGCTATCGGATTAGACCATAATGAGGAGGAATCAGTGATGCAGTCAGCAGGCTCATTTTACAGTATCCAGCCGACAGATATCCAGGCTGTAAAAGACTTGTATCAATCGTAAGCCTATGTTAAAATCTATTTTTTACTTGATTCGACACTTTCCAGAGCAAGTTTTTCTCTTTGTTTTTAACTCAGGAATCTTTGTCTGGCTATGGAAAAGCGGCAATGAGATTGCCAACCAGCTAGGAGTGACAGCGGCTTGGGAAAATCATGTTCCGGCGCCCATTCAGGTCTTCTTCGGCCAGAATATTGAGGCAGTTCAGGGATTTTTTCACAATTCCGCCTTTATGTGGCTAGTCGGGTCCATGATTATCCTTCTGGTTATTCGTCTGATCAAGGGAATGATTAAATTTGTTGTCTTTGTAGTTCTGATTCTGCTGGGAATTTATCTGATTTTGCAGAATCAATCTATTCTCAATAGTTTTATGTAAGGCAGTCAGCTATGACTGTCTTTTTTCTTTTGGGGAGCTGAGTTCGCTTTCTCTTGAATTCTGATAGCTGTGCTTCTGGAAATTTGCTATAATGGTCTTATGATTATTTTACAAGCAAGCAAGATTGAGCGCTCTTTTGCAGGGGAGCTTCTTTTTGACAATATTAACCTGCAAGTGGATGAGGGTGATCGGATTGCCCTCGTTGGTAAAAATGGAGCTGGGAAGTCAACCCTGCTCAAGATTTTGGTGGGCGAGGAAGAGCCTACGTCTGGTCAGATCAATAAAAAACGAGACCTGTCCTTGTCCTATCTGGCTCAGGACAGCCGCTTTGAGTCGGAGAATACTATCTACGACGAGATGCTGCTGGTCTTTGATAGTCTGCGTCAGCAAGAGAAGCGCTTGCGGCAGATGGAGCTGCAAATGGGAGAATTGTCAGGGGAAGATCTGACTGCTCTCATGACCCAGTATGACGAGCTTTCAGAGGATTTTCGCCAGAAAGGTGGTTTTACCTACGAGGCCGATATTCGAGCTATTTTGAATGGCTTCAAGTTTGACCAGTCCATGTGGCAGATGAAGATTTCTGAACTGTCAGGCGGTCAGAATACCCGTCTGGCTCTGGCTAAGATGCTTTTGGAAAAGCCAGAACTGCTGGTACTGGACGAGCCGACCAACCACTTGGATATCGAGACCATTGCCTGGCTGGAGACTTACTTAATCAACTACAGCGGTGCCCTGATCATCGTCAGCCACGACCGCTATTTCCTAGACAAGGTTGCGACCATCACGCTGGACTTGACCAAGCATTCCTTGGATCGCTATGTGGGCAATTACTCTACTTTCGTGGTCCAAAAGGAGCAAAAGCTGGCCACTGAAGCCAAGAACTATGAAAAGCAACAGAAAGAAATCGCTGCGCTGGAGGACTTTGTCAATCGCAATCTGGTTCGGGCTTCCACAACCAAGCGGGCTCAGTCCCGTCGTAAGCAGCTGGAAAAGATGGAGCGTTTGGACAAGCCGGAGACCGGCAGCCGCTCGGCTAATATGACCTTCAAATCTGATAAAGTTTCGGGCAATGTTGTTCTGACCCTGGAAGATGCGGCTATTGGCTATGGCGAGGAAGTCCTATCGGAGCCAATTAACCTCGATATTCGCAAGTTTAATGCGGTAGCTATTGTCGGGCCAAATGGGATTGGAAAGACGACTCTGATTAAATCACTAATCGGGCAAGTGCCCTTCATCAGAGGCAAGGAGCAGCTGGGGGCTAATGTGGAAGTGGGCTACTATGACCAGACCCAGAGTAAACTGACTCCCAGCAATACGGTTCTCGATGAGCTATGGAATGACTTCAAGCTGACGCCAGAGGTCGAGATTCGCAGTCGCTTAGGCGCTTTCCTCTTCTCGGGAGACGATGTCAAGAAGTCTGTCGGCATGCTATCAGGTGGAGAGCGGGCGCGGCTACTTCTAGCCAAGCTGTCTATGGAAAACAACAACTTCCTCATTCTGGACGAGCCGACCAACCATCTGGACATTGACAGCAAGGAAGTGCTGGAAAATGCTCTGATTGACTTTGACGGCACCTTGCTCTTTGTCAGCCATGACCGTTACTTTATCAATCGTGTGGCCACCCAGATCATCGAGCTTTCTGAAACAGGCTCCACCCTTTATCTGGGTGATTATGACTACTATCTGGAGAAAAAGGCAGAGCAGGAAGCCTTGTGTGAGGAGACGGAGCAGTCCAGTCCTGACAAGCCAGCACCTGCCAATGACTATCAGCTTCAAAAGGAAAACCAGAAAGAACAGCGCCGGCTGGCCCGCCGCCTAGAGCAATTGGAAGCACAAATCGAGGACTTGGACATTCAGATCAGTCAGCTTCAGGAAGCCATGCAGGCTACTAATGACGCCGCCGAACTCATGGAGAGCCAGCAGCAAATCGACCAGCTGACTGCCGCCCAAGAAGAAGCCATGCTAGAATGGGAAGATTTGGCGGAGAAGGTGTAGGAGTAGAAAGGAATAGATACTATGTTTAATATTGCTTGGGATAATGTATTATATTATAAAAATTTAGTAAAAAGTAAAAAAGCTCCGAATACTATCGTATTTTACCCAGATGATTGGAATGATTATGGCTATTATTTAACTTATACAGTATGTTACTATGATCAAAGCTTGAATGAAACTCTTTTAGGGAGATATAGATTCTATAATCCAAATATTGAGAAACAGGATAATGTATCTAATATAAAGAATATCAGTATTCAAATGTTTGATGATTATTTGCATAACACATTTTATTTTCCAGATGATAAGAAGGTTGAATGTATAAATAAGAATTATTATTCACTTGCACATAATGCATCTTTTTATCAACGGCTATACACTCTTGGATTATCTAGCTATGAATATTTTTTAAGAGTATTTCGAGATTTAACAGTTATAGAGTTATCTGATGACATAAAAGAAAACGAGGGTGTAAAAAAAGCTCTATTAAGAAATGATGGGGTTACAAAAAGTGAGGATATAATTAAGTTAGAGCGATATCTTAAAGAAATTAATGAACGTTTGAATGTTGGAAATTATTTATCTACTGAAGAATTTTTAGATCTTATTTGTAATCATGTTTTAAAGTTATTACAAGATGAACAGTTGGATGAGAAGAAAGAATTAATTTCAATTATTATTGAAGGATGTAATTATGATTTTGTTTTATTAAATAAATTGGTGAGAGCTTATAAAGACAAATCGTATCAGGATGAAAATTATAAGGGGTATGTTTTTTTAAAATCATTGATTGATAAGACTGATTTTGAACAATTAAAATCAGAATTAGAAACTATTGAAAATAAGGAATTGAAAGAGATATCGGCTAGTGTAGAGAAGATTAAGGAAGAATTAAGATACACTTCAAACGATAAAGAATTTATTCACTATACTTCCTTAGGTACATTGAAATTTTTGCTTTATAAATCAGACAATAATAAAAAAGATTCTAACAAATCTGATGAGAATATAAACTATTCTAGATTACGGCTAAGCAATGCTAGACAGATGAATGATCCGAACGAAGGATATACATTGTTTAATCTCATAGGAATTGAAAAAAAGTATCTACCTGAAACTGATTATGCTACCTCGCCGTTCTTCTTTGCTTCTATGACACAAATTAAAGAAGATCAAAAGCTAGATGATAGTCTTCCAATGTGGAAACAATACGGTGACGATGCGAAGGGAATTAATTTAACTTATCATTCAGATTATATTAAAAGTTTAATGGATGATGGAATAGAAATTTATAAAGTTTGTTATAAAGTTGAGTCAGATACACTAAAAAAGGAAATCGATGCAATAAAATCAGCATTTGACAAAATTAAAGAGGACGAAAATAAAAGAAAATACTCTTCTTCGGCTTTGAAATTAATAGATGATATTCGCTATTTATTTAAAGAGTCAGATTATAGCTATGAAAATGAGTATCGGATTATTAAATCTTATGAAGGTAAGGAGAGTGAAATTTTTACTAGCGATAGTTCTAATAGTGTCATTCCTGGTCTATATGTCTATATTGACAAAGAATTAAAATACTCCAAAATTAAACTAGGTCCTAACTGTGATGATATTGACTTTGTTGCACCGTACATCAAGTATGTCGATCCAAATATTGAAGTAACTCAATCAGAGATTTCGTATCGCTAATTATTTGTTTCTATCAGGAAATTTCTCGGACCATATGTGGAATTTCTGATTTTGTGGCAAAAAGGAAGATTCTTCAAGAAAGATTTTTTCCCTGAGAGCAAGAGACGAACTTTTACATGTGTTCTGAGATTTTTTCGAGGAAAATAAAACATTCTTCATGTAATCTAAGTTCTTTTAAAGACAAGTCAGTCCGTCAGATTTTCTGAAAAGCTATTTTGGAGCAAAATGACTCTGTCAGATTTTCTGACGGTTGGTCTGAGAGCAAATCCCGAACTTTCTATTTTCTGACGAGCTCTTTTAGCAGAATCTGCCTTTTCCGATTTTCAGAAGATAAGATTTTGACGAAAAGAGCCTCGTCTGAAAATAAAATCCGAACAAGGGACGGTGAAGGTAGTTTTGAAAGAGCGACTAGGGAAGCGAAACAGCAATTAAAGGAATTGAAGTGGTAAACAAATGGAAGATTTAGGTAAAGTTTTTCGTGATTTTCGTTTAAATGGGCATTATTCATTGAAGGAAGCGGCGGGTCAGGTTTGCTCTACCTCTCAGCTGTCTCGTTTTGAGCTGGGTGAGTCGGACATGACCCTCTCGAAATTTTTAAATCTCTTGGATAATATTCATGTGACCCTTGAAAATTTTATGGACAAGGCACGGAATTTCCAGCAGCATGAGCACGTGGCCATGATGGGTAAGATTATCCCTCTTTACTACTCAAATGACATCAAGGGATTTCAAGACTTGCAAGCGGAGCAGTTGGAAAAGGCCAAGGCCAGCAGTGCGCCTCTTTACTATGAGCTGAATTGGATTTTGATGCAGGGCTTGATTTGTCAGCGAGACAGCCAGTTTCGCATGAGGCAAGAGGATTTAGATAAGGTGGCTGATTATCTTTTCCAAGTGGAAGACTGGACCATGTATGAGCTGATTCTCTTTGGCAATCTCTATAGTTTTTATGATGTGGACTATGTCTACCGTCTGGGCAAGGAAGTCATGGAGCGGGAGGACTACTACAAAGAAATCGGTCGCCATAAGAGACTAGTCTTGATTTTAGCCCTCAATTGTTACCAGCATTGTTTGGAAAGTCGTTCTTTTGATAAGGCTAGTTATTTTGAGGCTTACGTAGAGAAAATCATTGGCAAGGGCATCAAACTCTATGAACGCAATGTATTCCTCTATCTCAAGGGTTTTGCAGCTTATCAGAAGGGGGAGAAGAAGCAGGGCATCAAGCAAATGCAGGAAGCCATGCACATCTTTGAAGTGCTGAATTTACCTGAGCAAGTCGCCTATTATCAAGAGCATTTCGATAAGTTTGTAAAAGCATAATTTCCCAAATATGGGAAAAATAAAGAACCTCCCTCCATTCCTGATACAATAGTTTCAGAAATGGAAGGAGGTATTTTTATGAATCGACAGGCAGCACAGCTGATTACACGGGCTGCTATTAATAAAATTGGGAATATGCTTTATGATTATGGGAATAGCATCTGGCTTGCTTCTTTGGGAGCTCTGGGACAGATGGTCTTGGGCATTTACCAGATATCAGAGCTAGTTACTTCTATCTTATTCAATCCTTTTGGAGGAGCCATTACGGACCGCTTTTCCAGGCGTAAGGTTTTGATGGTAACAGATTTGATTTGTGCTGGTCTTTGTCTGCTGATTTCTTTTATTTCAAATGACCAGCTCATGATTGGAGCGCTGATTTTTGCTAATGTGGTCCAGGCTATAGCCTTTGCTTTTTCTCGGCCAGCTAATAAGTCTTATATTACCGAAATTGTAGACAAGGAAGACATCGTAACCTACAATTCTCATCTGGAATTGGCCTTGCAGGTTATCAGTGTCTCAGCTCCAGTTTTGTCTTTTATTGTGATGCAGTATGCAAATCTGCGCGTGACTCTTCAGCTGGATGCGCTGAGCTTCTTTCTGGCTTTTGCCTTGGTTTACTTTCTGCCCAATCATGAGCCAAGCAAGCAGAAGTCTCCCATCAATTTTGGAAATATCCTGGGAGATATCAAGGAAGGTTTAGTTTATATCCGTCAGCAAAAAGAGATTTTCTTTCTGCTCTTAGTAGCTTCCGCAGTCAACTTTTTCTTTGCGGCCTTTAATTATCTATTGCCTTTTACCAATCAGCTCTATGGCAAGACAAGCTCTTATGCAAGTATTCTGAGTTTGGGTGCTATAGGCTCAATCATTGGAGCCATTCTAGCTAGCAAGGTTAAGGCCAGTATGGGAAATCTACTCCTAGCCCTGCTATTGACCGGTGTCGGAGTCGCAGTCATGGGTGTCTCTGCCTTGCTACCAGTTCTTTCCTATTTTTCTTATTCTGGTAATCTTATCTGTGAGCTCTTTATGACTGTTTTCAATATTCATTTCTTCAGCCAGGTTCAGACCAAGGTGGACAAGCAGTATCTAGGCCGCGTTTTCTCGACTATTTACACTTTGGCAATTCTTTTCATGCCCCCTGCGACTTTTCTGATGACTCTTCTGCCGAGTGTCCACACCCTTTCCTTTCTTCTGATTGGTTTCGGAGTGATGGGATTGGCTTTGATTTCCTACCTTTATCAAAAGAGAATACAAAAAAACTAGGCTGGAGTGATTTCCAACCTAGTTTTCTGTATGGGAATTTTTAAGTGCTTCTTTGGTTTTCTTAAGCTCTTTTTTCAGCGAGAAGTTTTTTAGCATGCTGATGAGAAAGGTCGTGACAGAGCCTAGGAGCACTGAGACCAAAATCAATATGATTAAGGGAAGTTTGAAGCTAAATAGGATAAAGCTAACATTGACACTCTGCATATTGGCCAAGGAAATACCAGCAACTAATAGAACGGTAATTAAAAGCAGGATATAGTGCAATTTTTCTTTCATAGTGATTCTCCTGTTTATCTATTCAAACTCTGCCTTGCTCTTGATATCTCCGTATTCTTCTGGGATTTCTTGGGCTAGGATATCTTCATAAGCGGCCAGTTCAATATCTGAGCCATACTTATTTTTCAGAGCGGTGGTCACCAGACGGTAGGCCAAGTTCGCATTGCGGGACAAGATGGGACCATGGAAGTAGGAGCCAAAGACATTTTTATAATGAACGCCTTCGCAACCATCCTCTTGATTGTTGCCATTTCCATAGACGACTTTGCCCAGAGGTTTTTCATCGTCCGAGAGGAAGGTGCGTCCTTGGTGATTTTCAAAGCCGTAGTAGGTTTCATTGAATTCTTCGTTATGAATCTTGATGTCACCGATATAGCGGTTTTTGGTCTGGTTGAGGGTATAGTGACCCATGATGCCCAGGCCTTCGATTCGTCGGCCAGAAGCTTCGATATAGTATTGGCCTAAGAGTTGGAACCCACCGCAGATAGCTAGCACTACGCCGTTTTCATTGATAAAGCTTTCCAAAGCTTCTTTTTTAGCTGGCAGGTCACGAGCCACGATCGTTTGCTCATAGTCTTGACCTCCGCCAAAGAAGACGATGTCGTAGCTGTCCTTGTCAAAGTCATCTTCTAGAGAGACGATATCGACTTCAACCCTAGCACCTAGCTTTTCAGCCACATACTTGAGCATGAGGACATTGCCGTTGTCGCCGTAGGTATTCATGAGATTGCCATAGAGATGAGCAATCTTTATATCGTAGCAATAGTTCTGGTTTTCAGGAGAAGTGAGGGTTCTGTATACCATTATTTCATCTCCTTTCTGACCACTTGTCGTTCTGCCAGTAGCTCGCGGAATTCCAGCATAGCAGTATAAGTTGCTAAGATATAGGCATGCTTGGTTTCTTGCTGTTCAATGGTCTTAAAGACTGCTTCCAAATCCTTGACTTCGGTAATTTGATCTGCTGGATAGCCCGTAACCCGCAGTCGACGAGCAATCTCAGAGTGGCGGACACCGCCTGCAATGACATGAGGAATCTCCATCTCTAGAATCTTCTCAAAGTCGGCATCCCAAATCCAGCTGGTATCAATGCCGTCCGCATAGTTGGCATTGAGCAGAACGGACAAGCTAAAGTCAAAAGGTGCCAGTCCAATCATATCCAGTGCTTGGGTCGCCCCGACCGGATTTTTAATCAAGACTAAGGTACATTCCTTATCGCCGATTTTGAAAGTTTCCTGACGGCCAAAGACAGCTCGGCTCTTGTCAAAGCCATCCTTAATAGTAGCCGGCTCAACACCAAAGAACTGAGCCACTGATACAGCGGCCAAGGCATTGTAGATATTATAAAGGCCGCCAATATTGATCTGATAGTCTTGACCATCAATGGTAAAGGCAGAGCGGTTATGCTCGAGTGTTTTGAGAGCGGTCAGGCTGTAATCCAGTTTAGGACGCTTGAAGCCACAGTCCTCACAGATATAAGCTCCCAGATTAGCATAGGTGTTGAGCTCATACTTGAGGATATGCTCGCACTTGGGGCAGAGGATGCCCTCTGTATTGTAGTGAGCCAGCTGAGCTGGGCCTTTCTCGGTATCAAATCCATAGTAGCGGACAGGATTCTTCAGGGTTACCGAGTTAAAGAGGGGGCTGTCGCCATTCATCAGCACAGTCGCTTCAGGCACTTTAGCTGCAGCATCCAGAATCATCTGGTAGGTCGTGTAAATCTCACCATAGCGGTCCATCTGGTCGCGGAAAATATTGGTAAAGACGAAGAGACTAGGCTTGATATAATCACAAATCCGAGATAGGCTGGCTTCATCTATTTCCAGCACAGCGATATGTTTGCCAGATTTGCCTTTTTTAGCAGTCAGGAAGGTTGTGGTAATCCCGGTAATCATATTGGCACCACTGGGGTTGGTCACCACTTCTCCAAAGGCTTCCTTGAGAATACCCACTGTCAGAGCTGTAGTCAGAGTTTTACCATTGGTTCCGGTAATAACCACGACCTCATAGTTCTTCGCTAGGTTCTGTAAAATATTTTTATCAAATGTCAGGGCAACTTTCCCCGGCAGAGTAGAGCCGCGTCCCATTTTGCTGAGAACAAAGTGGGAGGACTTGCCTGCCAAGAGGCCCAATGCTGTATTTATCTTCATAAGAAATATTTTATCATAAAAAAGTAAAGAAGGTTACAGAAAAATATTGACAAACGTGATATAATGGGTTGGTAAGTCTTTAAGCATTAAGACCCACTGTAAAATAAAAAGAGAGAAGTTAATTGAGTGAACTCTAATTACAAGGTGAAATCAGGCTGTTACTAGGTTTAATAAGTTCGATTTGTTGCTACAGCTGCTTGATTTTGCTTGTAGAGGAGTAGGAAGTCTAAGTATGAATTTTCAACAACTAACCAATCTCCAATATTGGGCCAGTTTGTTTTCTGACCCTTGGAGGATTGTAATTAATATTATTGACGTCGCTATCGTCGCATGGATTCTATATTATCTAATCAAGGCCATTGCTGGTACGAAGATTATGATTCTGGTCCGCGGGGTGCTCTTCTTTATCTTGGCACAGTTTTTTGCCAATATCATCGGCTTGACGACCATTTCTTGGTTGATTAATCAGGTCATCACTTACGGGGTCATTGCGGCCGTGGTGATTTTCTCGCCTGAGATTCGGGCAGGATTGGAAAAGCTGGGCCGAGCAACGGATATTTTTTCTGTGACGCCCATCAGTGACGAAGAAAAAATGGTTCAGGCCTTTGTCAAGTCTGTTGCCTATATGAGTCCGCGGAAAATCGGGGCTTTGGTGGCCATTCAGGGAACCCGAACCTTGCAGGAATACATTGCAACAGGGATTCCTTTGGATGCAGATGTGTCCGGAGAGCTGCTAATCAACATTTTCATCCCCAATACGCCATTGCACGATGGAGCTGTCATCATAAAAAACAATAAGATTGCGGCTTCCTGTGCCTACCTGCCTCTGACAGAAAGCAGCGGCATCTCTAAGGAGTTTGGAACCCGGCACCGCGCAGCTATTGGCCTGTCTGAAGTATCAGATGCTTTTACTTTTGTCGTTTCAGAAGAAACAGGTGGGATTTCCACTACGCACAATGGAATTTTCAAGCATGATTTGACTTTGGATGAGTTTGAGATAGAGCTGAGAAAGGTCTTCTTATCAGAGCAGGACAAGCCAGCAGGTTTGAAAAAACGCTTCATGGGAGGATGGAAGAAATGAAAAAACGTAAAAAAATTCTTTATATCATCTCTTCGTTTTTCTTTGCCCTAGTGCTTTTTGTCTATGCAACCTCTAGCAGTTATCAAAACAATACTGGAGTTCGACAGGTCACATCTGAAACTTATACCAATACGGTTTCCAATGTGCCAATTGACATCAAATATGACAGCGAGAATTACTTTATCAGCGGCTTTACTTCTGAAGTTTCCGTTGCCCTGACAGGCTCCAACCGGGTCAATCTAGCCAGTGAAATGCAGGAAAGTACTCGGAAGTTTCGAGTCGTAGCTGATCTTTCCAAGGCTACAGAAGGAACAGTAGAAATCCCGCTAAAGGTTGAAAATCTGCCAAGCGGTCTGACTGCTGCAGTGACTCCGCAGAAGATTTCTGTTAAGATTGGTAAAAAGGCCAGCAAGAAGGTTGAGGTCCGCTACCTCATCACAGACAGCCAGGTAGCTGAGAATGTGACGATCAGTGGTGTGACCTTGGAAAATAAGGAAGCTACAGTTACCAGTGACGAGGAGACCCTGTCTAAGATTGAATATGTCGTAGCTATTCTCCCGACCAATGTCATTATCACCGGCAACTATAGCGGGACAGCGCCGCTGCAGGCTGTTGATGGACAGGGGAATGTCATGCCAAGCGTGGTGACACCATTTGAAACGACTATGCGTGTCAACACTAAAACAGCAGACAACTCTGGCTCGTCCTCCTCTAGCAGTAGCTCAAATACGAGCTCATCAAATAAAAACTAAATAAAATTTTGAAAATAAACTTGGATTAAAGCGGTCTGCCTTGCTTGCAGCCTAAATCTTTACATCCAGGTCTTATGAAAGGAAACTATTTATAATGGGTAAATACTTTGGAACTGATGGTGTTCGCGGAGAAGCAAATGTGGAATTAACGCCGGAATTGGCCTTTAAACTTGGCCGCTTTGGTGGTTATGTTCTGAGCCAGCACGAAAGTGAAGTTCCTCGGGTCTTTGTTGGCCGGGACACTCGAATTTCAGGAGAAATGCTGGAAAGCGCCTTGGTTGCAGGACTTTTGTCCGTTGGGATTCATGTCTATAAATTGGGTGTCATTGCAACGCCTGGTGTAGCTTATCTGGTCAAGTCAGAGAAAGCCAGCGCCGGAGTCATGATTTCTGCCAGCCACAATCCAGCTTTGGATAATGGTATCAAATTCTTTGGTGGTGACGGCTATAAGCTGGATGATGAGCGTGAGTTGGA
The DNA here is from genome assembly GCF_013343115.1 of Streptococcus sanguinis. Classification (NCBI taxonomy): domain Bacteria; kingdom Bacillati; phylum Bacillota; class Bacilli; order Lactobacillales; family Streptococcaceae; genus Streptococcus; species Streptococcus sanguinis. Next base: position 1,331,971 of record NZ_CP054570.1, on the reverse strand, counting down.
AATCGAAGCTTTGCTGGACGCAGCAGAAGATACCCTGCCACGTCCAAGCGCAGAAGGTTTGGGTGACTTGGTGGATTATCCAGAAGGACTGCGCAAGTACCAACAATACTTGGTATCAACCGGCTTAGAACTAGAAGGAATGCATGTAGCTTTAGATACGGCCAACGGTGCGGCTTCAACCAGTGCCCGTCAGATTTTTGCGGATCTAGGCGCACAGTTGACCATTATCGGAGAAAATCCAGACGGCCTCAATATCAATCTAAATGTCGGCTCTACGCATCCAGAAGCTCTGCAGGAGGTTGTCCGTGAGTCTGGTGCAGCGATTGGTCTGGCCTTTGATGGAGATAGCGATCGCTTGATTGCTGTGGATGAAAATGGCGAACTGGTAGATGGTGACAAGATTATGTACATCATCGGTAAGTACCTGTCTGAAAAAGGCGAGCTGGCACAGAATACCATTGTTACGACCGTCATGTCTAACCTAGGCTTCCATAAGGCTTTGGAGCGTGAAGGTATTCAAAAGGCTGTGACCGCAGTCGGTGACCGCTATGTTGTAGAGGAAATGCGCAAGAATGGCTATAATCTAGGTGGCGAGCAGTCTGGACATGTTATCATCATGGACTACAATACGACAGGTGACGGTCAGCTTTCAGCTGTGCAATTGACCAAGGTCATGCAGGAAACAGGTAAGAAACTTTCTGAATTAGCTGCCGAAGTAACCATCTATCCGCAGAAACTAGTCAATATCCGTGTGGAAAACAGTATGAAGGACAAGGCGATGGAAGTCCCAGCTATCAAGACGGTGATTGAGAGAATGGAAGCCGAAATGGCTGGCAATGGCCGGATTTTGGTTCGTCCGAGCGGAACAGAACCTCTGCTGAGGGTCATGGCTGAAGCACCGACTGACGAAGAAGTAAATTATTATGTAGATACCATTGCTAATGTTGTTCGAGATGAAATTGGGATAGACTAATAAACGTAAAGAAACTGAGACATAACGTCTTGGTTTTTTTACATTTATGTGAATATTTAAACACTTTGATACAAAATGTTGATAAATTGCAATACTCTTGGTATAATAAGCTATGAAAGGAGAAAAAGATGAAAAATAAAAATACAATTATTTTTAAAATTCTTATCTTATTAACAGCTATTGTTACAGGTTTAGGTTTTGCTGCTCGAACTCAGGCTTCTGAAGTAACTGAATACAGTCAGCAAACCAGCATTACTAAGGATGGTGAGCCATTAACAAGTGACTCAACTGTTAAGACTAATGAAACCTTGTCTGTAACAACCAACTTCACATTTCCAGCGGCTCAAAATATAGCTGAAGGGGATACCCTGACTTTTAAACTTCCGGAAGAATTAAGTCTGATTACTGCCTTAAACTTCGATGTCTATGATGTTGTTAATCATACGGGAGAGTTAGTCGGTACAGCTCAAACTGACCCGGCGACTCAGTCAGTTACAGTGACTTTCAGTAACTACTTTACAAACTATACCCAAAAGAAAGAGCTATCTTTGGGCTTTAACGTTCGCATCAATAACGAAAAAGTCAAAGAAACAGGTCCTGTTTCCTTCAAATTTGGCCAGACAGACTTTTCTTTCCAATACCAGAAAGAAGAAGGAACTGCTGGTGAGTATGAAATGAAATATGGCTACCAGGACAGCACTGATCCGAGTATTGTTAAATGGCGCATTATCCTGAATGCAAGACAGGACATGCTTCGCAACATGGTAATTTCAGACAACTTTGGTGATGGTCTGACACTGGTACCGGGTACTCTACGTGCAGTTCGTTATGCTCCTGTTGCAGGTGGTATTCGCAATGAAGCTCATATCCTGACTCTGCCAGTAGTTGATAACTTTACTAACAAGGCAGTTCTAACTCAAAACGCTAATGGCGATGCTAACGGTTTTACCATTAACTTTGGCGATAACTACAACTGGCCAATGTACATCGAGTACTCTACTCGTGTACCAGAAGGTACTAAAGTGGGGGATGTGGTTAACAACACCCTGTCTTGGACAGCAAAAGGCTTCCCAGAACGCACTATTACTAAGTCAGTACGCTTGGAAGAGGGCTCTGGTAAAGGAAGCGCTGTGCTAGCAAAAGATGTGAAGATTCAGGCACAGAAAAAACTTGTCAATAAAGTGTTAGAGAAGGGTCAATTTACCTTTGGTCTCTTTGATGAAAATGGTGCTTTGCTTCAAACAGCTACCAATGAAGCTGACGGTTCTATCAATTTTAAAGCCTTGAACTACAATGCAGCTGGTGACTACCGCTACAGCATTAAGGAAATTCCGGGTAATGATGCTAACTACATCTATGATGACAAGGAAGCTCAGCTGACAGTTACTGTTAAAGATGTGAATGGTGAGTTTTTGGGCTCTGTTAAATATGATTTGGATCCTGTCTTTACAAATACCTATAGAGGTAATGATCCAGGCAAGGCAGTTCAGCCACCTAACCCTGGAAATAATAACAATCCAAACAATCCAAATAACAACCCTAACAACAATCCAAACAATAATCCGAATAATACCCCAGGTAATGGTAACAATACCCCTGGTAACAGTTCCGATAATCCAAAGGGTGGAACAGACAATCCAGGAAATGGAAATAACAATTCAAACAATGGTACCAATGATCCGGGTGCTGCAGGAGGCAACAAAAAAGTTCTGCCTAAGACTGGTCAAGAAACTACACTTTGGCTGTCAGTTGCAGGTTTGGCAATCTTAGTTGGCTTTGGAAGCTATGTCTTTCTTCAAAAGAAGACTAGATAAGATTCAAAGGTTTTAAGAGTTTTCTCTTAAAGCCTTTTTACATACTTTTCCATTTGAAAAAACGGAGCAATCATGTTAGAATAGATCTAGTAATTTTTAAAGGATAGAGGTGTTATCGTGGCTTTTGGAGATAACGGACAACGTAAAAAAACAGGATTTGAAAAATTGACGATGCTGGTCGTGATTATCATGCTCATCGTGACAGTTGGAGCTATCTTTGCTTCCGCTCTCAGCGCAATCTTTTAATCCAAACGCTTCAGGGCGTTTTTTTAGACTAGAAAAAGAGAATAGAAAAAATGAGTATGTTTTTAGACACAGCAAAGATTCAAGTTAAGGCTGGCAATGGTGGTGATGGCATGGTGGCCTTTCGCCGTGAAAAATATGTCCCTAATGGCGGTCCTTGGGGCGGTGATGGAGGTCGTGGCGGCAATGTTGTTTTTGTCGTAGACGAGGGCCTGCGTACCCTGATGGACTTTCGCTACAATCGCCACTTCAAGGCTCAGTCTGGTGAAAAGGGTATGACCAAGGGTATGCATGGCCGTGGAGCTGAGGACTTGATTGTTCGTGTACCGCAGGGGACGACGGTTCGTGATGCTGAGACGGGCAAGGTGCTGACGGACTTGGTAGAAAATGGCCAAGAATTTATCGTAGCGCGTGGTGGCCGAGGCGGTCGCGGAAATATCCGCTTTGCAACGCCTAAAAATCCTGCTCCGGAGATTTCTGAGAACGGAGAACCAGGTCAAGAGCGAGAGCTTCTGCTGGAGCTCAAGGTCCTAGCAGACGTTGGTCTGGTCGGATTCCCATCTGTCGGGAAATCCACTTTGCTTAGTGTTATTACAGCAGCCAAGCCTAAGATTGGTGCCTATCATTTTACGACAATCGTGCCCAATCTAGGAATGGTTCGTACTCACTCTGGAGAGTCCTTTGCAGTAGCAGATCTACCAGGTTTGATTGAGGGAGCCAGCCAAGGGGTCGGACTGGGAACTCAGTTTCTCCGTCATATTGAGCGGACACGGGTCATCCTGCATGTCATCGATATGTCAGCTAGTGAGGGGCGTGATCCTTATGAGGACTATCTAGCTATCAATAAAGAGTTGGAATCCTATAATCTTCGTCTTATGGAGCGCCCGCAGATTATTGTTGCTAACAAGATGGATATGCCAGATAGTGCTGAAAATCTCAAGATATTCAAAGAGAAATTATCGGCTAATTATGATGAGTTTGCGGAACTACCGCAAATCTTCCCGATTTCCAGTCTGACCAAGCAGGGCCTTGCGACCCTCTTAGATGCGACTGCAGAGTTACTGGATAAGACACCAGAGTTCTTGCTTTATGATGAGTCTGAAATGGAAGAAGAAGCTTACTACGGCTTTGACGAAGAAGCGCCAGCCTTTGAAATTTCTCGTGATGATGATGCGACTTGGGTGCTGTCAGGTGACAAGCTTGAGAAGCTCTTTAATATGACCAACTTTGACCGTGATGAGGCAGTCATGAAATTTGCCCGTCAGCTTCGTGGTATGGGAGTTGATGAAGCTCTTCGCGCTCGCGGAGCCAAGGATGGGGATCTGGTTCGCATCGGCAAGTTTGAGTTTGAATTCGTTGACTGAGGAGGCTTGCAATGGGTGATAAACCAATATCCTTCCGCGATGAAAATGGAAATTTTGTCTCTGCAGCTGATGTCTGGAATGCAGAAAAGCTAGAAGAGCTCTTTAATAAACTCAACCCCAAACGCAAGCTGCGTCTGGAAAGAGAAGCATTAGCGAAAGCAGAAGAGGAATAAAACTTCTGATTTTGAAACTATAAACGCTGGGAAAAATTTCTCAGTGTTTTTAAATCTTAAAAAATGGGTTCTGATAGGTAAGTCGATTTCCTTTTAGCTTCTAAGGACCTCATCAATGAAAAAATGGAAAAAGTCAAGGCTTATCAATCTGTCGTGGCCATTGCTTGCTATTTTATGGTATAATGAAAAAAATAAGTAGGAGAAGTGATAATTATGGCAAAAACGATTCATACAGATAAAGCACCAGCAGCGATTGGACCTTATGTTCAAGGAAAAATTGTGGGCAATCTTTTGTTTGCGAGCGGGCAGATTCCCCTGTCTCCTGAAACTGGAGAAATCATTGGGACAACTATTGAAGAGCAAACCCAGCAGGTACTGAAAAATGTTTCAGCCATTTTGGAAGCCGCTGGAACAGATTTTGACCATGTGGTCAAGGCTACTTGCTTCTTGAGTGATATCAATGATTTTGTGGCCTTTAATGAAGTTTACAAAACAGCCTTTACTGAAGCATTTCCAGCTCGTTCAGCAGTCGAAGTGGCTCGCCTGCCTAAGGATGTGAAAATTGAGATTGAGGTTATTGCCGAGATTCTCTAAAAAAGAGCAGGGGAAAACCACTCTTTGACGGATTCTATCTGATGAAAGGATTATTATGTCTGAGAAGAAAATTCAGCTTGTCATTGTGACTGGAATGAGTGGGGCGGGGAAAACCGTAGCCATCCAGTCCTTTGAAGACTTAGGTTATTTTACCATTGATAATATGCCGCCAACTCTGGTGCCGAAGTTCTTGCAGCTAGTCGAAGGGACTACTGACAATGATAAATTAGCTCTGGTTGTCGATATGCGGAGCCGTTCCTTCTTTTTGCAAATTCAGAACGTTTTGGATGAATTAGAGCAAAATGAGAACATTGATTTCAAGATTCTTTTCCTAGATGCGGCGGATAAGGAGTTGGTGGCTCGTTACAAGGAAACGCGTCGCAGCCATCCGTTGGCAGCTGATGGACGGATTTTAGATGGGATTAAGCTGGAGCGCGAACTTTTAGCCCCTCTGAAGAATCTTAGCCAAAATGTTGTGGACACAACAGATTTGACACCACGGGAGCTCAGAAAGACCATCTCTGAGCAATTCTCAAATCAGGACGAGATGCACAGTTTCCGTATTGAAGTCATGAGTTTTGGTTTCAAATACGGTCTGCCTTTGGATGCAGACTTGGTCTTTGATGTGCGCTTTCTGCCCAATCCCTACTATAAGACTGAGCTGCGCAATCAGACAGGCTTGGACAAGGATGTCTTTGACTATGTCATGAACCATGCCGAGTCAGAAGAATTTTATCAGCATCTGCTGGGCTTGATAGAGCCGATCTTGCCAGGCTATCAGAAGGAAGGTAAGTCTATCCTGACTATTGCTGTGGGCTGTACGGGTGGTCAGCACCGCAGTGTAGCCTTTGCTCAACGCTTAGCAGATGATTTGGCTAAAAATTGGCCGGTCAATGCCAGTCACCGCGACAAAAACCGTCGGAAAGAAACGGTGAACCGCTCATGAGAAAGCCAAGAATTACAGTCATTGGCGGTGGAACAGGAATTTCAGTTATTTTAGACAGCCTGCGTAAAAAGGACGTAGAGATTACAGCCATTGTTACAGTAGCAGATGATGGAGGCAGTTCTGGTGAGCTGAGAAAAAACATCCAGCAGCTGACTCCGCCGGGTGACCTGCGAAATGTCCTGGTAGCTATGTCCGACATGCCAAAGTTTTATGAGAAGGTCTTCCAGTATCGCTTTGCGGAAGGAGACGGCGTTCTAGCGGGGCATCCTTTGGGCAATCTGATTATTGCTGGCATTTCCGAAATGCAGGGCTCAACTTATAATGCCATGCAGCTTTTGACCAAGTTCTTCCATACGACAGGAAAAATTTACCCTTCTAGCGACACCCCCCTAACTCTGCATGCTGTGTTTGCAGATGGGACGGAAGTTGTCGGTGAAAGCAATCTGACCAGCAAGAGTGGGATGATTGAGCGGGTCTATGTGACCAATACCTATGATGACAAGAAGCCTGCTGCCAGTAAAAAGGTGGTTGAAAGTATCCTAGAGAGCGATATGGTGGTTCTGGGGCCTGGTTCGCTATTTACCTCTATCTTGCCTAATCTCGTTATTGAGGAAATTGGCCAAGCTCTTCTAGACACCAAGGCTGAAGTGGCCTATGTCTGCAATATTATGACCCAGCGAGGTGAAACAGAGCATTTTTCAGACAGCGACCACGTCCAAGTTCTGCACCGTCATTTAGGCAGGAAGTTTGTAGATACAGTCTTGGTCAATATCGAACCTGTCCCTCATGAGTATATGGACAGTAACCAGTTTGACGAATATCTGGTACAGGTGGAGCATGATTTTCAGGGGTTGCAAGAGCAGGTTCCGCGCGTTATTTCTTCGAATTTTCTTCGTTTGGAAAATGGCGGAGCTTTCCATGATGGTGAGTTGGTCGTTGACGAATTGATGCAGATTATACAGGTACGTAAATGAGCTTTACAGTAAAAGTAAAAGAAGAACTGCTGAGTCTGGCAAACAGAGATAAAAATGAGCTGTCAGCCATGATCAAGATGTCTGGCAGTCTGGGCTTAGCCAGCAGTGGTTTGACCCTATCTGTCACAACAGAAAATGCTAAGATTGCCCGCCATCTCTATGAGTTGCTGTCGGACCTCTATCAGGTCAAGTCAGAAATCCGTCACCATCAGAAGACCAATCTGCGCAAGAACCGTGTTTATACAGTATTTCTGGATCAGAAAGTGGAAGAAATCCTTTCTGACCTGCACTTGGCTGACTCCTTTTTTGGTATCGAGGCAGGGATTGACCAGGCTATTTTGACTGATGACGAAGCCAGTCGAGCCTACCTACGGGGAGCCTTTCTCTCAAATGGCAGCATGCGGGAGCCAGACTCAGGCAAATACCAGCTGGAAATCCTGTCCGTTTATCTGGATCATGCTGAGGATTTGGCTGCCTTAATGCGCCGTTTTCTGCTGGATGCCAAGACCATTGAGCGCAAGAAGGGGGCTGTTACTTATCTGCAGCGGGCTGAGGACATCATGGATTTTCTCATTGTCATCGGGGCTATGGAAGCCATGGCTGAGTTTGAGTCTCTTAAGCTCATGCGGGAAGCGCGTAATGACCTCAATCGAGCTAATAATGCGGAGACAGCGAACATCGCTCGCACGGTCACAGCCAGTATGAAAACCATCAACAATATTGCTAAAATCAGTGATAATATTGGCATTGAGAGTCTACCTGTAGACCTGCAGGAGGTAGCCCAGCTTCGCATCCAGCATCCAGACTACTCCATCCAGCAGTTGGCTGATAGTCTGAGCCGGCCACTGACTAAGAGCGGCGTCAATCATCGCTTGAGAAAAATCAATAAAATCGCAGATGAATTATAAAAGCTGCTGAGCTTGAGCTCGGCAGCTGTTTTTTTATAGGCTTGTAGAATGTTTGGGTTGGACTTTTTGCTCAGGATAGATATGGTTAATGGCATTGTTGACAGCAGTAGGTGCCTCACCTAACCCAGTCGCAATCAAGTCAATCTTTCCCTCGTAGCTGCAGCAGTCACCAGCTGCATAGATACCTGGCACGGAAGTTTCTTGCTTGCTATTGACTAAGATTTTGTGACGGTTGAGCTCCAAGCCCCAATCTTTGAGATTGCCGACAGAGGATTTAAAACCGTAGTTGACAAAGAGGTGATCCAGAGGCAGAAGCTGACTTTCCTCTCCTTTGACTTGGCTGATTTCCAAGTGGGTTATCTTGCCATTTTCACCAACCAATCGGCTCGGTATAAATGGTGTCTTAATCTCAACACTAGAAGCCTTGAGTTCTTCCACACTATGCTCTAAAGCTCGGAAGTTGTCCCGACGATGAACCAGACTGGTTTCTGCAATCTTTTCAAAAGCTAGCGCCCAGTCAACAGCCGAGTCACCGCCGCCCAGAACAACAACCTTTTTGCCTGCGTACTGACTGATGTTTGAAACGTGATAGTGGAGGTTGCTGTAGGCTTCAGCATCGTCTAGCTCCAAAGCTCTCGGTTTGAAGGCGCCACCTCCCATGGCGATGATGATGGTTTTGGTTTGATGCTGGACTTGAGAAGTCGTGATAGAGAAGCCATCACCAGATTTAACGATATTCAGAACCGTTTCATTGAGGCAAATCTCTGTCTGGAATGTTTCTAGTTGCTCAATCAGACGCTGTGTCAACTCTTCGCCACTTAGATTGGTAAAGCCTGGCACATCCAGAATCTTCTTCTCTGGATAGAGAATGGCCGGCTGACCACCCAGCTGAGGCAGGGAATCAATGATTTTAACCTTGGCTTGGCGTAGATGAGCGTAAAAAGCTGCGAATAGGCCAACTGGGCCGCCGCCGACAATCGTAATATCATACAGTTCAGACATAATTTTCCTCAATCTTTTTAAAATAAACTAGCATTATTGTACCACAAAAAGTGGTTGAAATGTAAGCAAATGTTTTGAAGCCATCTTAAAAGCCCCAGCTGGGGCTTAAAATTAGATAACAAATAAATCATTGAGGTTTTCAGCCAGCGTTGGGTGGGTGAAGATTTGCTTGCTCAAGTAGGTGTAAGGAATCTTATTATCCATGGCTACAGTCAGGATATTGATAATTTCCTGAGCCCCTGCTGAGAAGATTGTTGCTCCGACGATTTCCTTGGTCTCTGTATTGACAACAGCCTTGAAAGCACCGCGTAAGTCAGCGTTGACATGTCCGCGAGGCATTGCGGCAACTGGAATCTCCTTAACTGCAATCGGCAATCCTTGCTCTTTGGCTTCTTTCTCAGTCAATCCGATTTGAGCCAAAGGTGGTGTGATGAACATGCTGGTAGGGACGTTTTTACGGTCTTCCAGTGTGTAGCTGCCATCGCCAGCCAGATAGCTATAAAGGATACGGAAGTCATCCAATGAGATATAAGTAAACTGCAGACCACCATTGACATCGCCCGCTGCAAATACACCAGGTACAGATGTTTCCAAGTGCTTATCGACCTTAATCGCTCCGCGCTCTGTCAGCTCGATATCTGTATTTTCCAACTGTAGTGGTTCAACATTCGGCTTACGACCGGTAGCATAGAGTAGGGCATCAAAGCGGAATTCTCCAGATTCTGTCACAACTACAACTTCGTCACCATCATTTTTGACCTGTGTGGTACGTACATTTTGTAAGAGTTGGATTCCGTCTTCTTCCATGTACTGCTTAGCTAGAGCAGCGATAGAAGGCTCTACTCGAGGGAGAAAGACCGGAGCAGCATCCAGCACAGTCACCTGACTGCCCATTTTATTGTAAAGTCCAGCAAATTCTAGGCCAATGTTACCGCCACCCAGAACTCCTAAACGTTTAGGAAGTTCCTTCAGATTTTGAATGCCAGTTGAGTCATAGACATGCTTGGTTTCAGTCAGTCCAGGAATTGGCAGGACGTTGGAAACAGCACCAGTATTGATGACAATAGTTTCAGCAGTCAGTTCCTCTTTCTCATCGCCAGCTGTGATTTCGATGACCTTATTTGAAAGAAAATGAGCTTCCGCATCAATGATGTCGACACCAGCGCCACTGATTGCTGCGTAGTTCTTCCCGTTGAGACGGCTGGTTACAGCGTTCTTTTCAGCCATGACTTGATCGAAAGCCAGGCCTTTTTCAGCAGCGACAAGCAGGGTTTTGGTTGGGATGCAGGCGATATTAATGCAGGTTCCCCCGTACATAGCCTTGCTTCGCTCAATCAAAGCAACTTTTTTTCCTTGGGCCGCCATTTTGGCTGCGAATGTTTTACCGGCCTTACCAAAGCCGATGACAATTAAATCATAGGTTAACATAATTTACCTCCATTTTTCAAAAAAGATTGTATCACATCTAGTCAGAAATTGCTGATTTCTGCTACGCTTTTTTTCTTCAGTATTTTTAGTGTTTATTTTTATACAGAATGTCCATTTTTGAGCAATGTTTTCGCAGTTCCAGTCAGTCTGTGTTATACTAAGTTTCATTATTTATTTTAGGAGGGCAAAATGTCTATTATTACACTTATTTTGGCAAGCTTGGTTGCCTTGGAATTTTTCTACATCCTGTACTTGGAGACCTTCGCGACGACTTCTGCGGCGACAGCTCGGGTTTTCGGCATGTCGCAAGAGGAGTTGGAGCAGCAGTCGGTCAATACTCTTTTCAAAAACCAAGGAGTTTATAACGGATTGATAGCTGTTTTGGTCTTGATTGCGGCCTTTGTACAGCCTAGTTCGTTTTGGCTGGGAATTTTTATGGTTTATATCATCTTGGTAGCAGCTTACGGTGCAGTGACCAGTGACCCCAAAATCCTGTTCAAGCAGGGAGGGCTGGCTATGCTGACCCTGCTTAGTTTATTTTTCTAAATAGAGTGAGGAAAATTGATTTCCCACTCTTTTTTATATAATAATTGACTTTTTTGTTAGACAAGTGTAGAATAAAAATAGAAATAGCATTAATTTAGAAAGCGCGTGGGAACGATGAAAAGATCTATTAAACGTTTGCCAGATGGGGAATTTACTATTTTAAAAGTAATTTGGCAACTGCCTACCCCGACGACCTCTGCCCGTATCATGGAAAAGCTGGGACCAGACAATCACTGGAAGCCCCAGACTTTGCTGACAGTCTTGGCTCGCTTAACAGAAAAGGGCTTTTTAGAAAGTGTCCGCAAGGGGCGTGAAAGGCAGTATACAGCCTTGATCTCAGAAGATGAGTATTTGGAAGTTGAGGCTTCGGATTTCTTGAAGCGTCACAGCGGCCGTTCTATGGGCGGGTTTGTCAAAACACTTTTTTCTTCTAACTCCTTTTCGGAAAATGAATTGGATGAGCTGCGCAGTTTGCTCAACCAAGGAAAGTAGGATGGAGGGATAAGCATGAAACAGTTCCTTCTTTCTTTTCTTCTGACCAGTTTGTCGACATCCATTTTGGTGCTTTTGCTTAGTCTGCTTTTTACGGCCTTTAAGACTAAGATTTCGGTCAGAGTGAAGTATTTTATTTGGTTTCTGATATTGCTGAGTTTTCTGTTTCCGTTCCGTCCCCAATTTGGCTCAGGCCTGATTCGGCTGAATACAGGATCGGTAGTTCAGACAGCAGTGACTGCCACCCAGACAGGTGGAACGCAGGGCGCCTCTCAAACTGTTGAAAAAGCTGCTCAGCCAAATCTGTGGGAGGCTTTTCTAAATCTGCCTTGGTTTGAAATTCTCTTTGCTATCTGGCTGATTGGCTTTGTCTTTAGTATTGGAAGATATGCTTATTCTTATATTCGCTTCAGAAAGATGCTGAAGCGCTGGGGCACGGAGTTTCAGGACGAAGAAGCGATGGCTCAGCTTCAGGCTGTTCAGCAGGAGATGGGAGTTAAGGGCCGGATTCGTCTGCTCCACTATCCTATGTCCCAAAGTCCTATGCTGCTAGGCTTCAGAGATATTTTAATCGTGCTGCCAGAGTTGGACTACACAGAAGAAGAGCTGCAGCTGATTTTTAAACATGAGCTGACTCACTACAAACACCGCGATGTTTTAATCAATCTCTTAGGGATTTTTGCCAAGAGTCTTCATTGGTTTAATCCGGTTGTCCGCTTTGCCTGCCGTGAAACCCAGGAAGCAGGAGAAATGTACTGTGATTACGATGTTCTAAGCAGTAGAGATACAGAGTATCGGACTTTCTACGGCGAAACGATTCTGACCATGATAGACCGCAGTAAGAAGACTCCAATTGCTCTGACGACCTGCTTTTACTCTGATAAGTTTAATCTCAAGCGGCGGATTGTTGGTATTATGGATAACCGCCTACCCAAGAGGTTTCTGTCTGCTGCCTTTGTAGTAGCAGTTCCTCTCCTTTTGCTCCTGACTAGCTCGGTCTTTGCTCTAGAAAGTCCAGCTGCCCAACAAAGCAGACCTGTTGCAGGGCAAAAACAGTCTCAAGGACTCAGTCAGCGTCAGGTTCTAGCGGCCGTCTTAAAAGAGCTGTCTCTTTCTGAAAAAGATATTAAAGATTTACAAATTTCGCGTGAGAAAGACACCTATAAAATCCGCTTCTCACATGGGCAAACAGCCCATGAAACCATTGTCAATGCTAAGGATGGAAAACTAATCCAATCCAAGCAGCATACCATTGTCGAAAAGACGGTAACGGTCGAAAAAGAAGTCAGTCCATCCTCGTCTGCTGAATCGAATCAAGCTGACAACAGTTCTACTGCAGGCGCAGGGAATACGGGAGCAGCGGGCTCTACTGGAGCTAGTACAGCGACTGTTCAAACTCCGACTCAGAACAGTTCCTCTCATACGACAGACACCGATGATCCGGACGATGATGATGACCATGATGACGATTAAATAAAGGATTCTGCCAGTTTAAGTTTCTTAAAAGCTTAGACTGGTAGAATTTTATTATCTTCTCAAAGGGGGATTTGGTAATCCTCCAAGAGCAGTTTGTCATCAGTTTATCTTTATTTTAGGACGATTTTGCTTACAGTTTGTACTTCGTTTCCTAATACCAAAAACAATCTGAAAGATTATTTATCTTTTTTCTTGACATTCACAAACGACAATTGTAGAATAAATTTATAAACTACATTTGTAGAATGTTTTTGAAAAATACTGCTTGGAAAGGAGAAGAAAGTAAAACTTATCTAGACGCTTGTAGGATGCAGAGCGGAAGCTCTATTTCTTTTAAAAGCACAAACTACATTTGTAGAATCAAAGGAGAATTCAAATGAAACAAAAGCAAATCCAAACAAATTTCCAACGAATCGAAACGAAGTATATTCTTGACCGAGCAATGCTAGCTCGTCTTGAAGCTGACATGAGGCCTCACCTCACCGCAGATGATTATGCGACATCAACCATTTCCAATGTGTATTTTGATAATGATGAGTTCCAGATGATTCAGGATTCCATTGCTAGAAAAGGTGGTCGCGAAAAAATGCGGATGCGGACTTATGCTGAGCAGCCAAATGATGATAGTCAAGTTTTCTTAGAAATCAAGAAGAAACGTGATGAAGTAGGCTTCAAATACCGTTTGGTTTCGAATCCTCTCTCTGTGACCAACTATATTGTGAACGGTGTGGCAGACCATACTATTTCTGATGATCGGGTCAAGGCAGAAGTGGAGCAGTTACAGGAGCGCTATATAGACTTGAAGCCAAAAATGGTGATTAGCTATGATCGCTACTCTATGAGAGGCTTGGAAGATAAAAAAGTCCGTGTGACAGTTGATTCCAACATCCGCTACCGTGATTATGATGTAGACTTGGCTTTAGGCCGCTATGGACTGCCCTTGCTGGATGACGACAAGGTGATTATGGAAATCAAGGTTCCTGGTCAATATCCTCAGTGGTTGGCTGATATTCTGAATAAATACGGTCTTGAAGACCAGTCCTTCTCAAAATACGGCAATGCCTACCTGAAAACTAAAGAAAGGCTGACTCGAACAGTCAAGGCCTGAGGAGGTAGTCTATGCTCAATCAGTTATTTAACAGTATCTACTCCTCCACGGAAGTCAAGATAAATCCTTTAGCATTGATTTTTTCACTAGCAACTAGTGTGGTTCTAGGAATTATCTTGGCCAAGGTCTATAAGCGCCAAACCATTTATACTAAGGAATTTGTCGTCACTCTCTCCCTTTTGCCAGCCATTATTTCCATTATCATCTTCTTGGTTAATGGAAATCTGGGTACCAGTGTCGCCGTAGCAGGGACTTTCAGCTTGATTCGTTTCCGGTCGGCCGCTGGTGGCTCCAAGGAGCTCCTAGCCATCTTTATGGCGACGGCTATCGGGATTACAACAGGGATGGGCTTTGTAGCACTGGGAATTGTCTTTACTCTAGCTATTTCAGGCATCTGGATGCTCTTTGAAAAGATGAGCTTTACTTCAGTCAGTCCGACCAGACGTTATGTTCAGGTTCAGGTTCCAGCTGACTTTGACTACGAAGTACTCTTTGATGCTATCTTTGAAACGACTTGTAAATCAGCCGAACTGACATCTCTCAAGTCGGCTGAAAAGAAGTCTATTAAGCTGGACTATGTTGTTGACTTGAATCCTGACATGAGCGACAGAGAGCTCATTCAGCAGTTCCTGTTCTATGATAAGGTGCAGGACATTTCCCTTTCCAAAGCTGCCAAGAAGCGGAAAACCCTCTAAGCAAAAGAAGACCAGCTGCAACAGAGCAGTTGGTTTTCTTGTTTGTATCATAAAAAGGGGATACATCATACTTACAGAAAATACTTGACACTCTTTTCTATATGTGGTATGATTATATAGATTTTGGACTTGAAGGGAGTGAAAAAAATGTCAAAAACAGTAGTACGCAAGAATGAATCACTTGATGATGCACTTCGTCGTTTCAAACGTGCGGTTACTAAAGCTGGTACTCTTCAAGAAACACGCAAACGTGAATTCTATGAAAAACCTTCTGTAAAACGCAAACGCAAATCAGAAGCAGCTCGTAAACGTAAAAAATTCTAATTGAACAAAAAAGCAGACTCCGGTCTGTTTTTTGTTTTCACTCTTTGGAGAGAAGGGGATGATTGTGAGCAATAGGCAAGAAAAAAACACTGATTTTCATCAGTGAATTCTCTTTATTTTTTCTCAGCCAACAAAGCTTTGATTTCTTGCAGGACTTCCAATTCAGTTGGTCCAGCTGGCGCTTCTTCAGCTTCTTCCTTCTTCTTAGCAAGGCTTTGTGCTTTTTCAGCAGACTTAACGATGAAGAAGAGAACAGTACCGATTACCAAGAAGTTAATTACAGCGCTCAAGAAGTTACCATAAGCGATCCCGTTCCATTTCAATTGAGAAATTTGCTCCAAGTTTGCAGCTTTCAAAATTGGGTTGAGGAAGAGGGGAGTGATTACGTCAGTAATCAATGAAGTGACGATTGCTCCAAAAGCGTTGGCGATGATCACACCGACTGCCAAATCAATCACGTTCCCACGCAGCAAGAATTCTTTAAGATCCTTTAACATTCTTTCTTTCCTTTCAAGAATTTATTAATGTGATTATATTATAGCTTATTTATATGACATCTACAAGATATTTGTTTGTCAAATATTTTACATTTGCTTCATTTTAGTATAAAATATAGAATGATATTCTATGATAAATTGGAGGTATTGTCTCTTGATTGATAAAGAAATCATTTCTGAAATTAAAAACAGCGTCAATATCGTCGATGTCATAGGAGAAACGGTGGCCTTGACCAAGGCTGGGCGGAATTTCCTGGGACTCTGTCCCTTTCATGGCGAAAAGACGCCCTCTTTTAACGTTGTAGAGGACAAGCAGTTTTATCACTGTTTTGGCTGCGGCAAGTCGGGCGATGTCTTCAAATTCATTGAGGATTATCGAGGCGTTTCCTTTATGGATGCTGTGCAGATTGTAGCAGATCGGGCAGGGATTCCCTTGGCTGTAGAGACAGCGGGCAACGACCGACTGAGACAAAGCCATCCGCACCAGGCTCTCTACGATATCCATACCGAGGCAGCGAAATTTTATCATGCGGTTCTGATGACGACCAAGATGGGAGAGGAAGCGCGGGCTTATCTCTACCAGCGGGGGCTGACAGATGATGTTCTTAAGCATTTTCAAATCGGGCTGGCTCCTAATGAGGGGAATT
Organism: Streptococcus sanguinis; assembly: GCF_013343115.1. Lineage (NCBI taxonomy): Bacteria > Bacillati > Bacillota > Bacilli > Lactobacillales > Streptococcaceae > Streptococcus > Streptococcus sanguinis. The sequence goes on along the minus strand of NZ_CP054570.1, from coordinate 1,315,767 downwards.
ATCTTCATAAGAGTATGGCTGGCAAATTTGATGAGAATACCATCATGAACTCGGGACTCTTTAATCTGGCGGAGAATAATCTGGTCTATGATGCCTTTCAGAATCGGATTATGTTTCCCCTGACCAATGACAGTGGGCAGGTTGTGGCTTTTTCCGGACGGATTTGGCAGGCAGCGGCTTCAGACGGGCATCAGGCCAAGTATAAAAACAGTCGCAGCACCGCTATTTTCAATAAAAGCTACGAACTTTATCATCTGGATAAGGCCAAGCCGGTTATCAAGAAGAGCCATGAGGTTTATCTGATGGAGGGCTTCATGGACGTGATTGCGGCCTATCGGGCAGGGATTGAAAATGCGGTTGCCTCGATGGGAACAGCTCTGACGCCTGAGCATATTCAGCATCTGAGCAAGTATTGCAAGAAGATTATCCTGTCTTACGATGGAGATCGGGCAGGGCAGGCAGCGACTGCTAAGGCTTTGGATGAGCTGAGAGATATGACGGTGGAAATTGTTCGGATTCCGGATAATTTGGACCCCGATGAATTTCTAGCTAAAAATTCTGAGGAAGATTTGCAGCATTTGCTGAGCAAAACGCGAATAAGTAATGTGGAGTTTCTGCTGCATCATCTGAAACCAGATAATATTGAAAATCTACAGGCTCAGATTGAGTTTGTAGAGAAGATGGCGCCGATTATTGCGAAGACCAAGTCCATCACAGCTCAGAACTCCTATATTTACATGCTGGCTGAGTTGCTGCCGGACTTTGACTATCAGCAGGTGGAGCAGACGGTAAATAACAGTCGGCTTGCTGAGCGCTCTAGTCGCAGTCAGGAGGCGCCGATTCAGCAGTCTCAACCAGCCGTCATGCAGTTTTCGCCTTCGAACCGGCTGAGTCGGCTCATGAGGGCGGAAAATCATATCTTCCACCGCATGATACATCATCCTTTGATTTTGAACCAATACCGTCTGAGAGAAGATTTTGTCTTTGACTCGGAAGAATTGCAGGCCTTGTATGAGATTTTACTGGCAAATGGCGAGGTGACACCGCAGGATTTGTCCCAGCTGCCGGATCATGTCCAGCAGGCTTGGTACCGCGTCTTGGAAGAAGACTTGCCGGATGAGGTTTTGGAAGATGAATTGAAAGAAGTGGAAGAAACCAGAGAGCGGGAGATTTTGCGCAAGCATAATCAGTTTATTAGTAAGAAGATTCGAGAAGCCTCTCACAGCGGAGATACGGATACAGCCCTGTCCGAGTTGGAGCGCTTGATTGAGCAAAAAAGAAGAATGGAGTAGGAATGGCTACAAAACAAAAAGAAGTAACAACATTAGACGTTCAAATTGCAGAATTTATCCGCAACCACAAGCAGACTGGAGTTGCGACAGATGATGAAATCAATGATCAGTTGGTCATTCCTTTCACTTTGGACGCTGATGGGATTGAGGATTTGCTGCAGCGCATCCAGGATGCTGGCATCTCAATTACAGATAAGGAAGGAAATCCCAGCGCGCGCGTCTTGAATACTGAAGAGGAAGAAGCGGAGCTGACAGATGAAGAGCTCTTGGGCAGCAATTCAGCCAAGGTCAATGACCCAGTCCGCATGTATCTGAAAGAAATCGGGGTTGTGCCCCTTCTCAGCAATGAAGAAGAGCAGGAGCTGGCTATCTTGGTAGAGCAGGGAGACTTGGAAGCCAAGCAGCGTCTGGCTGAGGCCAATCTTCGTCTGGTTGTTTCCATTGCTAAGCGCTATGTTGGCCGTGGCATGCAGTTCCTTGATTTGATTCAAGAAGGGAACATGGGGCTGATGAAAGCCGTTGATAAGTTTGACTACACCAAAGGATTTAAGTTTTCAACGTATGCGACTTGGTGGATTCGTCAGGCCATTACCCGTGCGATTGCTGACCAAGCTCGGACTATTCGGATTCCAGTCCACATGGTGGAAACTATTAACAAGCTAGTCCGCGAGCAACGCAATCTCTTGCAGGAATTAGGTCAAGATCCTACGCCTGAGCAAATCGCTGAGCGTATGGATATGACACCTGACAAGGTTCGTGAGATTCTCAAGATTGCCCAGGAGCCAGTGTCGCTGGAGACCCCTATCGGTGAGGAAGACGACAGTCATCTGGGTGACTTTATCGAAGATGAAGTGATTGAAAATCCAGTCGACTATACTACTCGTGTTGTCCTTCGTGAGCAGCTGGATGAGGTCTTGGATACGCTGACAGACCGCGAAGAAAACGTCTTGCGTCTGCGCTTTGGTCTGGACGATGGGAAAATGCGGACACTGGAAGATGTCGGTAAGGTCTTCAATGTTACCCGCGAGCGGATTCGCCAGATTGAAGCCAAGGCCCTGCGTAAACTTCGCCATCCAAGCCGCAGTAAACCACTCAGAGACTTTATTGAAGATTAAGAAGTGAAGAGCAAAAAGGGGCAGAAATTTTTCATTAGGAAGCGTTAAGTCGGCAATTCTAGCTGAAAAACAAAAGCCCCCTCAAGCTAACTTGAAATTTTTGCTCTATCTATAAGGAGGATATTGCATGTCAGAAAAAAAATACAGCCCTGAAGAAGTTGAAAAGATTAAAACGCGTATTTTAGAGAGCTTGGAGCAAGTCATTGACCCAGAATTGGGAATTGATATTGTCAATCTAGGTCTAATCTATGAAATCCGTTTTGACGAGACCAATGGAGAAACGGAAATCGATATGACCCTGACAACCATGGGGTGCCCTCTGGCGGATCTTCTGACTGACCAGATCTATGATGCCATGTCAGATGTTCCAGAGGTTACCAAGACTGATGTTAAGTTGGTTTGGTACCCAGCTTGGACGGTGGAAAAGATGAGCCGTTATGCTCGGATTGCTTTGGGGATTCGCTAAGAACTGATAGTAAGTGCTGGCCTGCTGCGTGCAGGCTTTTGCTTTTTTTAGCAGATTCTGTTATAATGTTCCTATTGTCTTGGGGTCGTTACGGATTCGACAGGCATTATGAGGCACATTTTGCAACTCATCTAGCGGATGTAAAACGCCAGTTAAATATAACTGCAAAAAATAACAATTCTTACGCTGTAGCTGCCTAAAAACCAGCCAGCGTGACCCGATTCGGATTGCTTGTGTCTGATGACAGGTCTTATTATGAGCAAGCTACGGCAAAATCTGGTCTAGGGATTTTGCAAGAGATTGATAGACTCGCTTGACTTGGGCTTGAGCTATGTGTCAAAGTGAAGTTAAACCAATACATAGCCTATGGTTGTAGACAAATGTGTTAGCAGGTGTTTGGACGTGGGTTCGACTCCCACCGGCTCCATTATTTTAAAATCTTTCTAAAGCGTTGAGAAATCAGCGTTTTTTGCTTTTACAATGTCCAGGAAATCTTGATTTCTATCTGAAAAAGTAATACAATGATGTTAGTGATGACAAAGGAAATATTTGTATTTCTATTGGGTTGATTTCATAAGTATTAAGGGAAGTTTGATATGAGTTTTTTTAAGAATCTGTTTGGTAAGCAGCGAGAGCGAGAGCAAGAGGAAGAGAAAGTAGAAAAGGTTGAAGAAGCAGTGCTTGATGTGCCTTCTGAAGATTCTTTTCCGAGTGAGTGGGGATCTTTCTCAACCTATATTGATGACAAGTTGGCTAGTATCCGTCTGAATCTAGCTCTTGCTGATGAGGCACCCTATTCTCTCTATACCTATGCTATGAGGCTTAAGATTTCGCTCCTCCAGTATGATGGGGAGACGGGTTTTCCATCTAGCAGTGAGTTTGGAGAGCTGAATGTGATTGAGGACCGGCTTACTGAGGCTTTGGGCCAGGTCGGTGGCATTCATGTCGGTGTGATTACGACAGATGGAAATATTGAGTTTTACTACTATCTGCAAGATAAGAAAAGCCATCTGGAGCCGATTGCAAACGTGATGCGTGACTTTCCAGACCGCCGCTATGACTCAGCGACCTTGGAAGATGAGGAGTGGGATCAGTACTTTGACTTTCTCTATCCTAATGAATACGAGTATCAGACCATTCTCAACCAGCGGGTCTGGTACCAGCTGGAGCAGGACGGCGATGACCATAGTCAGGAGCGCGAGATTGACCATTGGGCCTATTTCGCTTCTGAGGAAGACCGAGATGGTTTCCTAAAGGAAATCGAAGAACTGGGATATAGCCTCGTATCTGCTGAAAAGATAGAAGATGCGGACAAACCATATCAGCTGCACGTGATTCGTATGGATACGACGGAAATCTTTGATTTGAACCAGAATGTTTGGACTTTGGTCGAATTTGTGAAAAAATTTAACGGAAACTATGGCGGTTGGGGCTGTAATGTGGTATAATGGTTAAAGTTTTGAGAAAGCTGGACTTTCTCTTTTGTGGAAGATTACTCAAGAGGCTTAAGAGGCTGTGTTGGAAACGCAGTAGGCGTGTAAAAGCGTGCGTGGGTTCGAATCCCATGTCTTCCGTCATAAGTTGCAAGAAACGCTATTTGGCGTTTTTTCTATTTGAAAAGGGTTATGAAAGTAAGGTGATTCTTTTTGAAAATGAGTTTTTTGGAAATGCTTGAAAACAATTTCAGCAAAAAAAATAAGTAAATTATTGTTCAATTTCTCTAATAGTGTGGTAAAATGGGATTAATGGATTTTTAAAAAGGATATAAATTAAAGGGAGAATTATGTTTTTTAAACGTCAAAAAGGTAAGTACCACGAAGTAGAGCGTGTGACTCGTTTTAAGCTGATTAAATCGGGTAAGCATTGGCTACGTGCTGCAACATCGCAGTTTGGCCTTTTTAGATCAATGAAGGGGGGAGGCCTTTCAACGATCGAGCTCAAGGTAACCGAGCAACCAGTTACCGATAAGAAGAGCGGCATAGACTTTTTGAGGGGCATTGTCGCTACGGGGGCCGTCCTGGGCGGTGCTCTTGTGACCAACACAACCGTCCACGCAGAAGAAGATCAGGCTCTGGAAAAAGTCATCGACACGACAGACGTTTTAGCGACACGTGGTGAAACAGTTTTAGGAGAAGAAAGCAGTGCTGCTGAGGCAGCGACCGCAACGACAAGCTCACATACTGAGTCAGAGTCTGTATCAGATACATCCTCAGCCAGTGCCAGTGCTTCTGTCAGTGCATCTATCTCTGCCAGCATCTCAGCTTCAGAGTCAATGTCACAGTCTAGCTCTGCCTCTATCAGTGCTAGCACATCTCAAGTAGTCTCAGATTCCTTAAGTGTATCTGAGTCTCTTTCAGTATCTTCAAGTGCATCTGATTCAGTCAGTGCTAGTACTAGTCAGCCAACCAGTTCTTCTCAGTCAGTTTCTGCCAGTCAGACCTCTGCATCGTCTGCATCAGAAACCGGCAACTCTACAAGCAACCAGCAGTCTACAGAATCCTCTAGTCAGACTGGGCGTAGAAGAACGCGTCGTGATGTAGCGAATGCTACTGATACAGAGAGACCTGTTGTTGATTTTCCTGGAGAAATAACTGTCTATCGTGGCGAAAGTTTTGAGTTTGTTGCGACAGCGACTGATAATTCAAATGCTTTCGATATCAATAAGACATATGTTCGTTGGTATAATGGTACTGATTCTGGTAGGGGAACTGAATGGATTGAAAAAACTGTCACTCAAGAAGGTAATCTACTAAAGGTCAAGGTTCATGGGAATGTGCCAGTAAATACAGATATTGGTCACTATACTCGGTATGTTATGGTTACTGATGCTGCAGGGAACCAAAACGTTTCTAATGAGGAATTTTCAGCTGCTCTTACAAACAAGGACAGAATTCTTAATGGTCAGTTTAGGATTGTTATTCGATACAGACCAAATCTTCCGGAGAATACTGTATTAGTCAACAATCCTAATCAATTATCTGAGGCTGAAAAAAATCAGGTCAGAGAAGCGATTAAACGGAGCAATCCAAACTTAAGAGTGATAGATGTAGCAAATAGAAACTTAAATACAGCTATTTCTGTTTCTAATAATGGTACGACTACTATAACATTCGCAGATAAGCGAACGGCCACTGTTGAGGGCAGTAAGTTGGTAGATACAAGAGAAGGAAGTACTTCCAAATCTGCAAGCACCTCCGCATCCGTCAGTGCCTCTACCTCAACAATCGAATCTATTGCGGAAAGTAAGTCAGCCTCTGCTAGTGCCTCAACTTCAGCAAGCAGTTCCGCGTCCACGAGCGCGTCGGTAAGTGCAAGTACCTCAGCATCGACGAGTGCATCAGTAAGCGCAAGTACTTCAGCGTCCACAAGTGCATCTGTATCTGCAAGCACATCCGCGTCCACGAGCGCGTCGGTAAGTGCAAGTACATCTGCCTCAGTGAGCGCAAGTACGTCCGCTTCAACGAGTGCATCAGTATCCGCAAGTAGGTCTGCGTCGACGAGTGCGTCAGTATCTGCAAGCACCTCGGCTTCTATGAGTGCATCAGTGTCAGCCAGCACGTCTGCGTCGACTAGCGCTTCAGTATCAGCAAGTACATCGGCGTCCACAAGTGCGTCAGTCAGCGCCAGCACCTCCGCGTCCACGAGCGCGTCAGTCAGCGCCAGCACCTCCGCGTCCACGAGCGCATCAGTAAGTGCAAGTACGTCTGCTTCAACGAGTGCTTCAGTCAGCGCAAGTACATCCGCCTCGACGAGTGCCTCAGTCAGCGCAAGCACATCGGCATCTACGAGCGCGTCAGTCAGCGCAAGTACCTCAGCATCGACGAGTGCGTCCGTATCAGCAAGTACGTCCGCGTCCACGAGTGCGTCAGTGAGTGCAAGTACGTCAGCGTCCACGAGCGCATCAGTAAGTGCAAGTACGTCAGCATCGACAAGTGCGTCTGTATCTGCCAGCACGTCAGCATCTACTAGCGCGTCAGTGAGCGCAAGTACGTCAGCATCGACAAGTGCGTCTGTATCTGCAAGCACCTCAGCGTCGACAAGTGCATCTGTGAGTGCAAGCACCTCAGCCTCCACAAGTGCATCCGTATCTGCAAGCACCTCAGCGTCTACTAGCGCATCGGTAAGTGCAAGCACGTCCGCATCGACTAGCGCGTCAGTATCAGCAAGTACGTCAGCATCTACTAGCGCGTCAGTATCAGCAAGTACGTCTGCCTCCACGAGTGCTTCAGTATCAGCAAGTACGTCAGCGTCCACGAGCGCATCTGTATCAGCAAGTACGTCCGCATCGACTAGCGCATCGGTAAGTGCAAGTACGTCGGCATCGACCAGCGCGTCCGTAAGCGCAAGTACGTCAGCGTCCACAAGCGCTTCAGTATCCGCAAGTGAATCAGCGTCAACCAGTGCGTCAGTGTCTGCCAGCACGTCCGCCTCAACGAGTGCGTCAGTATCCGCAAGTACGTCCGCGTCGACGAGTGCATCAGTAAGTGCAAGTACGTCTGCTTCAACGAGTGCATCAGTGAGTGCAAGTACGTCCGCGTCGACTAGCGCATCAGTGTCAGCCAGCACGTCTGCGTCGACTAGCGCTTCAGTATCCGCAAGTACGTCCGCGTCGACGAGTGCGTCCGTAAGTGCAAGTACATCAGCTTCAACGAGTGCATCAGTGTCAGCCAGCACGTCTGCGTCGACTAGCGCTTCAGTATCAGCAAGTACATCCGCGTCTACCAGCGCATCAGTAAGTGCAAGTACGTCAGCCTCCACAAGTGCGTCTGTATCTGCCAGCACGTCCGCATCGACAAGTGCTTCAGTGAGTGCAAGCACCTCCGCGTCTACTAGCGCGTCAGTCAGCGCAAGCACCTCAGCCTCAACGAGTGCATCAGTAAGTGCAAGTACCTCAGCCTCAACGAGTGCGTCAGTTAGTGCAAGTACGTCCGCGTCTACCAGCGCCTCTGTATCTGCAAGTACGTCTGCTTCAACCAGTGCGTCCGTTTCAGCAAGTACGTCCGCATCGACGAGCGCATCAGTGAGTGCAAGCACGTCCGCGTCCACAAGCGCGTCAGTGTCTGCCAGCACGTCCGCATCGACGAGTGCGTCAGTGTCTGCAAGTACATCTGCGTCCACAAGCGCGTCAGTATCTGCAAGCACGTCCGCATCGACGAGTGCGTCAGTATCTGCAAGCACCTCGGCTTCAACAAGTGCGTCGGTAAGTGCAAGCACGTCCGCATCAACGAGTGCATCAGTGTCAGCCAGCACGTCTGCGTCGACTAGCGCTTCAGTATCAGCAAGTACATCCGCGTCTACCAGCGCATCAGTAAGTGCAAGTACGTCAGCCTCCACAAGTGCGTCTGTATCTGCCAGCACGTCCGCATCGACAAGTGCTTCAGTGAGTGCAAGCACCTCCGCGTCTACTAGCGCGTCAGTCAGCGCAAGCACCTCAGCCTCAACGAGTGCATCAGTAAGTGCAAGTACCTCAGCCTCAACCAGTGCGTCAGTTAGTGCAAGTACGTCCGCGTCTACCAGCGCCTCTGTATCTGCAAGTACGTCTGCTTCAACCAGTGCGTCCGTTTCAGCAAGTACGTCCGCATCGACGAGCGCATCAGTGAGTGCAAGCACGTCCGCGTCCACCAGTGCATCAGTTTCAGCAAGCACATCTGCGTCCACGAGCGCGTCAGTGAGTGCAAGCACATCGGCATCAACCAGTGCCTCAGTGAGCGCAAGCACGTCCGCGTCCACCAGTGCATCAGTTTCAGCAAGCACATCTGCGTCCGCAAGCGCGTCAGTATCTGCAAGTACGTCTGCATCAACGAGTGCGTCAGTATCAGCAAGTACATCGGCGTCCACGAGCGCATCTGTATCAGCAAGTACGTCCGCATCGACTAGCGCATCGGTAAGTGCAAGTACGTCAGCCTCCACAAGTGCGTCAGTTTCTGCAAGTACTTCCGCATCGACTAGCGCGTCTGTATCTGCAAGTACGTCCGCTTCAACGAGCGCGTCTGTAAGTGCCAGCACGTCCGCGTCGACGAGTGCGTCTGTAAGTGCAAGTACATCCGCGTCCACGAGCGCGTCAGTGAGTGCAAGCACGTCCGCATCGACAAGTGCTTCAGTGAGTGCAAGCACCTCCGCGTCTACTAGCGCGTCAGTCAGCGCAAGCACCTCAGCCTCAACGAGTGCATCAGTAAGTGCAAGTACCTCAGCCTCAACCAGTGCGTCAGTTAGTGCAAGTACGTCCGCGTCTACCAGCGCCTCTGTATCTGCAAGTACGTCCGCTTCAACGAGTGCGTCAGTTTCTGCAAGTACGTCCGCGTCTACCAGCGCCTCTGTATCTGCAAGTACGTCCGCTTCAACCAGTGCGTCCGTTTCAGCAAGTACGTCCGCATCGACGAGCGCATCAGTGAGTGCAAGCACGTCCGCGTCCACCAGTGCATCAGTATCAGCAAGCACATCTGCGTCCGCAAGCGCGTCAGTATCTGCAAGTACGTCTGCATCAACGAGTGCGTCAGTATCAGCAAGTACATCGGCGTCCACGAGCGCATCTGTATCAGCAAGTACGTCCGCGTCTACCAGCGCCTCTGTATCTGCAAGTACGTCCGCTTCAACCAGTGCGTCCGTTTCAGCAAGTACGTCCGCATCGACGAGCGCATCAGTGAGTGCAAGCACGTCCGCGTCCACCAGTGCATCAGTATCAGCAAGCACATCTGCGTCCGCAAGCGCGTCAGTATCTGCAAGTACGTCTGCATCAACGAGTGCGTCAGTATCAGCAAGCACATCTGCGTCCGCAAGCGCGTCAGTATCTGCAAGTACGTCTGCATCAACGAGTGCGTCAGTATCAGCAAGTACATCCGCGTCTACCAGCGCATCAGTATCTGCCAGCACCTCGGCTTCCACGAGTGCGTCTGTATCAGCAAGTACATCCGCGTCTACCAGCGCATCAGTATCTGCCAGCACCTCGGCTTCCACGAGTGCGTCTGTATCAGCAAGTACATCCGCGTCTACCAGCGCATCAGTAAGTGCAAGCACGTCTGCATCAACGAGTGCGTCTGTATCTGCAAGCACGTCCGCATCGACAAGTGCTTCAGTGAGTGCAAGCACCTCAGCGTCTACTAGCGCGTCAGTCAGCGCAAGCACCTCAGCCTCAACGAGTGCATCAGTAAGTGCAAGCACATCTGCGTCCGCAAGCGCGTCAGTATCTGCAAGTACGTCTGCATCAACGAGTGCGTCAGTATCAGCAAGTACATCCGCGTCTACCAGCGCATCAGTATCTGCCAGCACCTCGGCTTCCACGAGTGCGTCAGTATCAGCAAGTACATCCGCGTCTACCAGCGCATCAGTATCTGCCAGCACCTCGGCTTCCACGAGTGCGTCAGTATCAGCAAGTACATCCGCGTCTACCAGCGCATCAGTAAGTGCAAGCACGTCTGCATCCACGAGTGCGTCTGTATCTGAAAGCACATCCGCATCGACAAGTGCTTCAGTGAGTGCAAGCACCTCAGCGTCTACTAGCGCGTCAGTCAGCGCAAGCACCTCAGCCTCAACGAGTGCATCAGTAAGTGCAAGCACATCTGCGTCCGCAAGCGCGTCAGTATCTGCAAGTACGTCTGCATCAACGAGTGCGTCAGTATCAGCAAGTACATCCGCGTCTACCAGCGCATCAGTATCTGCCAGCACCTCGGCTTCCACGAGTGCTTCAGTATCAGCCAGCACCTCAGCGTCTACCAGCGCCTCAGTAAGTGCCAGCACGTCTGCATCTATCAGCGCCTCAGTTTCAGCAAGTGAGTCAGCTTCAATTAGCTCATCTGCGAAAGCGAGTGAATCTGCATCGACGAGTGCATCTGTAAGTGCAAGTACGTCTGCATCGACGAGTGCATCAGTGAGTGCAAGTACGTCCGCGTCGACGAGTGCGTCCGTATCCGCAAGCACATCCGCGTCGACGAGTGCGTCAGTGAGTGCAAGTGAATCTGCATCGACGAGTGCATCCGTAAGTGCAAGTACATCTGCCTCAACGAGTGCATCAGTTTCTGCAAGCACATCAGCGTCTACCAGCGCATCTGTATCTGCCAGCACATCAGCGTCTACCAGCGCATCTGTATCTGCAAGTGAATCTGCGTCAACCAGTGCGTCAGTATCTGCAAGTACGTCCGCATCAACGAGCGCGTCTACAAGTGCAAGCACGTCAGCTTCAACTAGTTCATCTGCGAAAGCGAGTGAATCAGCGTCAATCAGTGCATCAGTATCAGCAAGTACATCCGCTTCCACGAGTGCGTCCGTATCAGCAAGTATGTCTGCTTCCACGAGTGCGTCCGTAAGCGCAAGTACGTCCGCCTCAACGAGTGCATCTGTATCAGCAAGCACATCTGCATCGACCAGTGCTTCAGTGAGCGCCAGCACGTCCGCCTCAACGAGTGCATCTGTATCAGCCAGCACGTCTGCATCGACAAGTGCATCAGTGAGTGCAAGTACGTCCGCGTCTACAAGTGCGTCAGTGAGCGCCAGCACGTCCGCCTCAACGAGTGCATCTGTATCAGCCAGCACGTCTGCATTGACAAGTGCATCAGTGAGTGCAAGTACGTCCGCGTCTACAAGTGCGTCAGTGAGCGCAAGCAAGTCTGCCTCCACGAGCGCTTCAGTATCCGCAAGTATGTCCGCATCAACCAGTGCATCAGTATCAGCAAGTACATCCGCATCCACCAGTGCATCCGCTTCAACGAGCGAATCCACTTCAGTAAGTGCATCTGCTTTAGCGTTGGCAAGTATATCTGCTTCAGTAAGTGCCTCAGAATCTGCCAGCACTTCGGCTAGTCTGTCTGGTTCAGAAAGTGCTTCGATTAGTGATTCTCAGTCAATCAGTGAGTCTACCTCAGTAAGCACCAGCACATCAGTCTTGCATAGTCAGCTGGATCTGGTTCATGAGAAGGAATTCTACTCATTAAGCATTTCTACAAGTGAGTCACTGTCAGCAGCAGTCAGCCTCAGTGAGCTTGTTCGTGTCAGTCAGTCTGTATCGGAAAGCCTGTCTACGAGCCTGTCAGCTAGTCAGAGCACATCTGAAAGCCTGTCCGCTTCAGCAAGACAGTCTGAACTGGATCTGATTTCCAGAGGTCGTCTGCCTCAGACAGGGGAAACGGAGAGCAAGGCTTCCATCCTGGCTTTGGGCTTAGGAGCATTGGGCTTGGCCTTCAAGAGACGTAAAAAGAAAAGCGACTCTGAGGAGTAGCAGTAAATAGAGCCAATCAGTTTATCTTTTAGTCCGTCAAAAGTCCACTCTGTTAGTGAGCTGTGGAAGTGATGGACAAAGTAAGCCTTAAGGAAATAATTTGATTATTTCTGGTGCTTGCTTCCTAAAATCCTAGACTAGAAACTAGTAAAAAGAAACCGAGAGGCAATAGAAACAGGAAGTTTTGACAACTTCCTGTTTTTTTGACAATTTAGTAGAAAAAAGTGTTCTTTATTCTGTAGGAAAGTCTTTGAGAATATAGATTTTTTGGACAATATTTTATATAATATCAAGTATAGAAATGATGTTTTAGAGTTTATGAAATGAAAGAGTAAGGGAAGAAATGAAAACGATTGTTTTGGTTGGGGATCAGGCCTATCAAGAGCAAGTTTCGACTGCAATTAAGTCGATTTTATATTACAATAAAAATGTAAAAATCTATGTTTTCAATCAGGGATTGAGCGACGAATGGTTTCGTGATTTTAATGAGCTGGCTGAGCAGCTGGATAGTGAGTTGGTCAATATCAGCTTGGAGCAAGTGACTATCAGTCCAGAGTGGCTGACTCAGGACCATATCAGCTCAGCAGCCTATGCTCGCTATTTCATTCCGCAGTTTGTGGCAGAGGAGCGCGTCCTTTATCTGGACAGTGATCTGGTGGTCAATAGAGATTTGCAACCTTTATTTGATATTCCTCTGGAAGGTAAGCTTGTGGCAGCGGTTGGAGATGCCGGCGGTTATGGCTTTAACTCTGGCGTTCTGCTAATTGATAATCGAGCTTGGAAAGAAAGGCAGCTGCAGGAGATCTTTATCAAGGAAACGGACCGCATCATGGGCTTGGTCCAGTCTGGCCAGATGGAGGATTTTAACGGCGATCAGACAGTTTTAAATCATGTGCTGGCTCAGGATTGGCTGCCCTTGGATAAGATTTACAATCTGCAGGTAGGCCATGACTTAGTGGCCTTTTACAGCGGCTGGGATGGTCATTTTGAGCTGGCTCAGGAGCCGTTGATTATTCATTATACGACCTACCGTAAGCCTTGGAATTCTGAGATCAGCTATCGCTACCGTCAGCTTTGGTGGGACTTTCAGGCCTTGAGCTTGGCGGAGATTTCAGCCCATCATCGGGGAGAGTTTGAGATGCAAGACCGTTGGGAGAAGGCAGCTCTGAACTGCATGCTCCTGACAGATGTACAGGAGCTGGAGCAGATTGAATTTTTAGCCCAGTCCCTGCCTAGCGTTCATTTTTATATAGCCTGTTACACAGATATGGGAGATTATCTGCGCTCTTTGGATCGCTATGAAAATATCCATCTCTATCCGCAGGTTATTCATGCAGTGCTGGATGAGCTCATTGATAAGTGCCAGGTCTATTTGGATATTCACCATGGAAGCGAGCACTATCAGCTGAGTAGTCGTTTCAAGGCACTTGGCAAGCCGGTTCTGGCTTTTGACAATACTAAGAAAAATGAAAAGGAAGAACTGGTCTATCCCCATGAGCACCCTCAGGAGATGGTGAGAAAGCTGCGCAGTCTGATGAAAAAAGAGAAGCCGCAAGTCTTTCGGGCTGTGGTGCTGGCGGCTAATGCTGCCTATAGTGAGCAGGTCTTAACCACCATTAAGTCCATCGTCTGCCACAATCGCTTTATCAAGTTTTATGTCATCAACAGTGATTTTCCGACAGAGTGGTTTGTCAGCATGCGGAAAAAGCTGGCCAAGCTGGACTGCCAGATTGTCAATGCTCGGGTGGATGGCAGTCATATTAGTCAATATAAGACTAATATCCATTATTCAGTTTTTTTGAGATATTTTACGGCTACTTTTGTACAGGAAGATCAAGCTCTTTATTTGGATTGCGATATTGTAGTAACTCGTGATTTATCGGAAATTTTTGCAGTTGATTTAGGTTCCTATCCGCTTGGAGCGGTAAGAGATCTGGGTGGAGAAGTTTACTTTGGCGAGCAGATTTTTAATTCAGGTGTTTTACTAATTAATGTGAACTACTGGAGAGAAAACGATATTGCGGGTCAATTGATTGAGATGACTGATAACTTACATGATAAAGTTACTCAGGATGATCAAAGCATTCTCAATATGCTCTTTGAAAACCGCTGGCTGGAGCTGCCTTTTGCTTATAACTGCATTACGCTACACACGACCTTTTCGGACTATGAACCTGAAAAAGGTCTCTATCCGCCTGTGATTCACTATCTGACCGAGCGCAAGCCTTGGAAAGAGTATACCCAGTCTATCTATCGTGAGGTCTGGTGGTTCTATCAGGGACTGGATTGGTCGGATATGCAGGAGCCTGTCGGAGCCCTGACTCAAAAGATGGTGGAAGGTGAAAGGGGCTCAAGTCTGTCCTGCCTAGTCTACACCTACTCTTGTGACCTGATGCATATCAACTATCTGATTCAATCCCTGCCTGCCTGTCATTTCTACATCGCTGCACCGGTAGTGGTAGCAGAGCCAATCACGCGTCTGCTCCAGTATCCTAATGTCAGCGTCAGTTCAGATATTGCGGGCATTCCGGCTCTCTTGGAGTCGCTGGAAACCAAGTCTCAGCTGTTGCTGGATATCAATGCTGGTGATGAGGTAGGGGACATTATTGCTCGCTTTAAGTCTGCCGGCAAGCCAGTCTTTGCCTTTGATAGTATAGTCCATGGCCAGCAGGGGCAGGAAGTCTTTCCAGCTGATAATCCTGAAGCCATGGTGCAGGCTATTGAGAAACTAGCCTTGGCCGAGCCTGAGGAGCGGCAGATTTCTGTACTCTCTATTGACCAATCGCTGGATTATCTCTTGGAGAAAGGTGCTTCAGTGGTTCGTTTTGGAGATGGGGAGATGGATTTGATTGCGGGCCGTAGTATCGTCTATCAAGACTTTGATCCAGAGCTGTCATCACGCTTGAGAGAGATTATGTCTATGGAAAGCAATGAGCGTTTGATGATTTGTCTGCCCGATGTCTTTACAGGGCTAGAGCGCTATTCCATCGATGCCCAGAATTTCTGGAGTCTAAATCATTTGCCACATTTTCTTGAGAAATATAAAAATATTTGCCGAGCACCTTGGTATGGATCGACCTTTATTTCCCGTCCTTATATTGACTTGGAAGATAAGACGCCGTCTGCGGGCTATTTTGCAAAGCTTAAGCAGCTTTGGCAGGACAAGGATCTCTTGATCGTAGAGGGCTTGACTTCCCGCTCTGGTGTGGGCAATGACCTCTTTGATGGGGCTAAATCCATCAAGCGGATTATCTGTCCTTCGCGCAATGCTTACAGCAAGCTGGAGGCGATTAAGCAGGCTGTTCGAGAGCATGCGGATAATCGTCTGATTTTGACCATGCTGGGTCCGACGGCCAAGGTCTTGGTCTATGATCTGGTTCAGGAAGGTTATCGAGCGCTGGATATTGGGCATATTGACTCAGAGTATGAATGGTTCCAGATGGGAGCTAGCCACAAGGTCAAGCTGTCGCACAAGCATACGGCTGAGCACAACTTTGATCAGGATATTGAGTTTAGAGACGACCAAGCTTATGACAGTCAGATTGTTGCCAATCTGGCTCAGGAATGAAGATTAGAAAAAGAATATGAAAGTTAATATTACCAATCTATACGGTATGTCTGGCCAGAGTACGGCTTTGATTGCCCAGAATGATGTGACCAAGCTAGCCAAGCAGCTGGGCTTCAATGAACTGAGTTTTTATTTTTACGATATTTACAGCGATAGCCAGTCGGAGCTCAGTCGTCGTCTGGACGGTATCATGGCTAGTGTGGGCTATGGCGATGTGGTTATCTATCAGTCGCCGACTTGGAATGGCCGGGAGTTTGACCAGGCCTTTATCAGCAAACTGAAGATTTTGCAGGCTAAGCTGATTACCTTTATCCATGATGTGCCGCCGCTGATGTTCCCGTCAAACTACTATCTGATGCCGGAGTATATCGATATGTACAATCAGTCAGATGTAGTCATCGTTCCTTCTGAGCAGATGCGGGACAAACTTCTGGCAGAGGGGCTGACTGTGGACAAGATTTTGGTCCAGCGCATGTGGGATCATCCCTATGATCTGCCCCTGCACCAGCCTCAGTTTGCACCTAAGCTGTATTTTGCCGGAAGTGTGGAGCGTTTTCCACATCTGATTAATTGGTCTTATGCAACGCCACTGGAGATTTTTTCGCCTGAGGAAGAATCAAATCCAGAGGCCAATGTCAGCTATCGCGGCTGGGTCAGCCGGCCAGAATTGCTCTTGGAGCTGTCCAAGGGCGGTCTGGGTCTGGTCTGGGGTGTTGAGGAAAATCCAGCAGACGAGCCGGAATACTACGGTCTCAATATCTCTCATAAGTCTGCCACTTATCTGGCAGCTGGGATTCCGGTCATCGTCCCTTCTTACCTGTCCAATGCAGAGCTGATCCGCGAGCGCGGTCTGGGCTTTGTTGTAGATAGTCTGGAAGAGGCCAGTCGGATTGTTGAAAATCTGACTGCAGAGGAATATCAGGCTATGGTCGAGCGGGTTAGAAAATTCTCTTTCCTGCTCAAGGAAGGTTATTTTAGCAAAAAAGTCTTAGTAGATGCGGTGATGGAAGTCTTATCTTAGAGCTTTTCCAGCCATCGTCATGAGGAGTCAGTGTGAAGTCATTTTTTAAATCGGTCATTATCAAGAAGTTTCTGTGGACCTTATTTTTCTTATTTATCTATGTCTTGGGAACCAAGCTGACCCTGCCTTTCGTCGATATGAGTAAGGCAGCTGCCATGGACGGAACCTCTACGACCTTGAACTATGCGACAGCCCTGATGGGGGGGAATCTGCGCAGTATGTCGCTCTTTTCTGTCGGCTTGTCTCCTTGGATGTCCTCTATGCTGATCTGGCAGATGTTTGCTGTGTCCAAGCGCCTAGGCTTGAGTAAGCTCCCTCTGGAAGTGCAGGAAAGGCGGCGGATGCTGCTGACCTTGGTCATTGCCTTGATTCAGTCAGTAGCGCTGGTCCTAAATCTGCCATTGCAAGAAGCAGGTGGGGTGGATATGACTACGATTATGGTCTTAGATACCTTGGTCTTGATGGCTGGGACTTACTTTCTCATCTGGCTGACGGATTTGAATGCTGCCATGGGACTTGGCGGCTCCATCATGATTGTCATGGCCAGCATGATTGCCTACATTCCGCAGGATATTTGGAACTCCATTCAGGAGCTGAAGATTTCTTCACTTTGGCTGGCCTTGATGCTGGTTTTCAGTCTAGTCTTTCTCTATCTGGCTGTTACAGTTGAACGGTCCAAGTACCGAATTCCAGTCAATAAGATCAATATCCATAACCGTTTCAAGAAATACTCTTATCTGGATATTCGTCTGAATCCTGCTGGTGGGATGCCGATTATGTACGCTATGACCTTGGTCAGCATTCCCCAGTATTTCCTTTTGATAATCCACTTTCTCCAGCCGGACAACCAGTTGATTGACCATTGGATAGAAGCACTGTCTATGGGAAGTCCAGCTTGGTTTATCCTCTATCTGCTGACTATTTTCATCCTGGCACTGGCCTTCGCCTTTATCAATATCAGTGGCGACCAGATTGCTGAGCGGATGCAGAAGAGTGGAGAGTATATTGAAAATGTTTATCCGGGAGGAGCAACCCGCCGGTATATCAATGGTTTGGTGACCTATTTTGCACTAGTGGGGGCTTTCTATCTTATCCTGATTTCTGGTCTGCCTATGATGGTGGTCCTTCTGGACATTCGCTATCTGCGGCTCAGTATGATTCCGGGGATTTTTATGATTTTTATCGGGATGGTCTTTTCTATTAAGGACGAGGTGGATGCCTTGACGCTTAATGACCGTTATCGTTCATTGTTATAGGAGAAACTATGTATTACTTTATTCCTTCATGGAGTGGCAGTGGGAATCGGGTTTGGCACCGGGATATTGTCCCTTGGTACCGCTCCATGCAGCGACTGGAGTTTGATGACTCGATTCATCAGATTCGGATTTTTCAAAGTGAGAATCTGCCAGTCCAACTGCTTTTGCCAGCCTATATGCCGCATGCCCGCTACCTCTTGCATCGGCAGGATATTTTTGAGACGGACTATTACTCGGTTTTTGATGAGATTCAGGGAATCCAGTCTAAAGAAATGCAGGTCTTGCAAATCAAGGATCTGGATTGGGAACCAGACTGTGAGTTTGTCTATACGCCCTTTCTAATCATGGTCCGCAGGCAGGGACAGCTCTATGCCCATGTCGAGTTTGGAGTAGAAGGCTTTATCAGCTTCATCAAGTTTTTCAAGGATGACCGGCTGGAGAAGTTTTATATCTTTGATGATCGGGGCTTTGTCTCCAGTATTACCTACTATGAAGAGGAGCAGCCCCTTTATCAGGACTACCTGCAGCCGGATGGTGACTGGCGGATTCGTGAGCATCTCAAGCCTGACGACTTTCGGGTAGAGGTTAATCCTGCTTACTTACTGGACTTTGATAAGCTGGAGTATGAGCGGATGCCGGACTTGATTTTGGAGAAATTGGGCCACTATATCGAGCGTAATGCAGAACCGGACAGCCGCTTCGTCCTGGCAGCGCATCCTTTATACACTCAAGCCATTCTGCGCTTATTGCCTAAGAATGTTCAAATTATTCTCAGCTTTTTCCACGAGCGCAATCATACAATAGATTGGCCAGCTTTAGAAGCAGATTTGCAGCAGGCAGATTTAGTCTTGACTGATCGTATGGATTTCAAGAAGGCTATTCAGCGCTACCTGCCTGGGCAGGCTCAGAAGGTGCATTACCTGTCGCCTTTTGATACTCGTCTGCAGCTGGGCAAGAGCCAGCGTCGTCGTGAATCCAAGATTTTTTATCAGATTAATCTGGAAGAAGGGCTTAATGACTATGCCGTTTTCAAGGTTCTCCACTATGTGGCCAAGCATCCGGATACGGAGCTGACTATCGGTGTTTACAATGCCTGGCAGGAAGGAATCCAAAAGGTGGAGACCAAGGTGCGGGAGGTTATTGATGAGTATCTGAATCAATATGAATTTGTCAAGAACTACCGCCGCAGTGAGCAGGCTGAGAATGCCCTGCTGGAAAATCAGGAGCAGGACCTCCGTTTCACTATTAAGAATATCACGGACGAGCTCAGCTTGATTCAGGAGTTGGACGATACGAGGTTAATCATTGACCTGAGTGAGCAGCCCAATCTCTATACGCAGATTGCTGGGATTTCTGCTGGGATTCCGCAGATCAATCTGGTGGGCTCGGACTATGTGACCCATCTGCAAAATGGCTATATCTTGGGCTCTATCTCTGATGTTCCGACTGCTGCAGACTATTACTTGGAAGGTTTGAAAAATTGGAACCAGGCCTTGATTTATTCTATTGAAAAAATCCATCATAATACTGGTCTGGAGCTGATTGGCCGGTGGGAGCAGTGGCTCAAGGAGGCTGAGAATGCAAAATAAGCTGAAAATCTTACAGATTGGCTCAAGCGATTGGAGCAAGGAGCTTGCTATTCCGGACAATATGGCCTGGTATTATTTCTTTCCCAACTCCAATCTAGCTATCAAAAAGGTCATGGAGATGGATAAGATTGGCAAGTTTGATGCGATTCTGGTGGACGATTTGCGTCGGATTCCAGATTTGTTTATGATTGAGTCCAAGATTATTCCTTATACAGTTTTCTATGATCAGGAACAGGAAACCCAGGAAGCGGATATTGAGTACTTCCTCAAGCGTCACTGTGCTCAGCCGACGGATATGAGCGATCGAGTTGACCTGCTCCGCAAGCTGTCCAAGGCTCTCTTTTCCGGTCAATATGGGGATAAGATGACCCCGCTTGATATGGTGGTTAGCCCCGGATTTCGGGGCAAGATTTGCTACAATGGCTATGAAAATCTAGAGTTGGAAGGTGACTTTGGTCAGGACTTTCAGTCAATCCTGTCTTGGAAATACAATATTATAGCCAACAAGTTCAATCCAGTTGAACTTTGGCTTGAATATGAAAAGTCAGGCAGCTGTGAGCTGCGGCTGCGCCTCTATAATATCCAGGAAGGCTCGACTGCAGACATTGCTCGCGAGACTGTTTTCGCAGAAGAGGATATGCGGGAATCCATGGTTCTGGACAATGACTTTACTTCCTATCTGGGCGTCAGTTTGGAGGCTAGAGGCGAGGGACGGATTCAGGTCGGCGCTCTGCATCAGCGCTTGACCCGCTATGAGTTTGGTAAGTATGTTCTGGGTGGGAAGATTTTTCGTGATAGCCACCGTCAGGAGATTAATTACTTCTTTTATCCGGGTGATTTGAAGCCGCCTTTGGCTGTTTATTTCTCTGGTTACCGTCGGGCGGAAGGCTTCGAGGGCTTTGGAATGATGCGGAGTTTAGGCTGTCCTTTTCTCTTGTTTTCAGATCCGCGCGTGGATGGCGGTATGTTTTATCTGGGCAGTCAGGAGCTGGAGAGCAGTATTCATAAGATTATCCAAGAGCATTTGGACTTTCTGGGCTTTACCGAGCGGGATCTAATCCTATCAGGTATGTCTATGGGGACCTACGGTGCGGTTTATTACGGCTCAGAGTTTCGTCCGCGGGCTATTGTTTTGTCCAAGCCCTTGGGAAATCTAGGCACTATTGCCCAACGTGGTCGTTTACGCCTGCCTAAGGTCTTTCCGACGGCGTTAGATGTCCTTCACCGTCACACAGGTGGCAAAGATCTGGAGCATGTAGAGGAGCTGAATCGCCGCTACTGGCGTAAGTTTGAGAAGGCTGATTTCAGCCGGACGACCTTTGGTATCGCCTACATGAAGGAAGAAGACTATGATCCGACGGCCTATGAGGACCTGGTAGCGGCTCTTCATCTAACCGAAGCTAAGCTGATTAGCAGAGGTGTCCCTGGTCGGCATAATGATGACTCTACTATAGCTATATCTTGGTTTATGAATTATTATCGAATGATATTGGAAAAGGAATTTGGGAGAAAGAAATGAACATTCAAAAAAGAAAGGGCATTTACTGGGGAGAGCTGAGAGGGGTTTCGGCAGCTGGTAAAATGACTGACTTTACCTATCTATATGGAACTACCCTTATTATTCATTCCCCTTCACATATATTTTTTGAAAATAAACTGATGGCATCCGGCCAGACCATCCATGAATGGTCTTCCAAATGGAACTATCAGCGAGACCGGCAGGTGCCTGCTCTCCCCTTGCTCAAAAAGGGAGCTCGCTATTGCCTGTCTAGAGATATGACCACCTATCCTGAATCCAGCGTCTTTCTGAAAATCATCTTCTTTGACCGCTATGAGAAAGAAATCAGTAATCAAGTGGAGCGCTCGGAGAGTATGATCTTTACCTACCCAAACGAAGCCTATAGCTATAAGGTTCAGCTGCTGAGTGCAGGAGTTGAGTCCTTAGAGTTTCATTGCCTAAACATTGACCAAATCATAGAGGAGTCTGATGATTAAAAATCATTTTCAAATTCAGCGCTTAAAGAAAATCTTAGCCAAAGTCAAGAGCTTTGAGTCAGAAATGGCTGGCCTGTCAGACGCTGAGCTGCGGAAGAAAACTCAGGAATTTAAGGAGAAATTGGCCGCAGGTGAGACTTTAGACGACCTGCTGCCGGAGGCTTATGCTGTGGTGCGGGAAGCGGACAAGCGGGTGCTGGGCATGTTCCCCTACGATGTTCAGGTCATGGGGGCGATTGTTCTCCATGAAGGCAATGTCGCTGAGATGGCTACAGGCGAGGGTAAGACCCTGACGGCTACCATGCCGCTCTATCTCAATGCCCTGTCTGGTCAAGGAGCTATGTTGGTGACCACCAATACCTATCTGGCTCTGCGGGATGCTCAGGAAATGGGGCAGGTCTATCGTTTTCTGGGGCTGACTATTGAGGCTGCGGTGGTAGCAGATGAGACTGAAAATCTGACGCCCAAGCAGAAGCGGCTGATTTACCAGGCGGATATTGTCTATACGACCAATAGTGCCTTGGGCTTTGACTATCTGATTGAGAATCTTGCAGAGAATAAGGATAGCCAATATCTTAGTCCTTTCAACTATGTCATCATAGACGAGATTGACTCCATCCTCTTAGACAGCGCTCAGGTGCCTTTGGTTATCTCTGGTGCTCCTCGGGTTCAGTCAAACTTCTATAGTATCATGGATACCTTCATTACGACTTTGAAAGAAGACGAGGACTACCACTACGATGACGAGAAGAATGAAGTCTGGCTGACATCAAAAGGTATTTTAGCGGCAGAGTCTTTTCTTGACTTGGAGCATCTTTTTTCCAAGGAAAATCAAGAGTTGGTCCGCCATCTCAATCTAGCCTTGCGGGCTCATAAACTCTATAAGAAGGACAAGGACTATGTTGTCCGCCAGGGTGACAAAGAAGCAGAAGTTGTACTTCTGGACCGCGCAACCGGCCGTCTGCTGGAAATGACCCGGCTTCAGGGAGGCCAGCACCAGGCCATTGAGGCCAAGGAGCATGTCAAGCTGACGGAGGAAACGCGGGCCATGGCTTCCATCACCTATCAGAATCTCTTCCGGCTCTTCCGGAAAATCTCTGGTATGACTGGGACTGGCAAGGTGGTTGAGAGCGAATTTATGGAGACTTACTCCATGTCTGTCATCAAGATTCCGACCAACCAGCCAGTTATTCGACAGGATTTGCCAGACCAGCTTTACCAAACCCTGCCAGAAAAAGTCTTTGCTTCTCTGGACGAGGTCAAGCACTACCATGCTCAAGGCAATCCACTCTTGATTTTCACCGGCTCAGTGGAGATGTCAGAGATTTACTCTTCCCTACTGCTGAGAGAAGGCATCGCCCACAATCTGCTCAATGCCAACAATGCGGCGCGTGAGGCGCAGATCATCGCAGAGTCTGGGCAGAAAGGTGCTGTGACGGTGGCTACATCCATGGCCGGCCGCGGTACGGATATAAAGTTGGGACCGGGTGTCGCTGATTTGGGTGGTCTCGTGGTGATTGGTACTGAGCGGATGGAGAACCAGCGGATTGACCTACAGATTCGTGGCCGTTCAGGCCGCCAAGGTGATCCGGGGATTAGTAAGTTTTTCATCTCGCTAGAGGATGATCTGCTCAGGAAGTGGGGGCCAGATTGGCTCAAGAAGTTCTATAAGGACTACTCAACTGAAGAAGTTCAGCAGCATCCAGTCCACCTGGGACAGCGCCGCTTTAGACGCTTAGTAGCTAAGGCCCAGAGAGCGAGCGAAAGCAGTGCCAAGATGTCCCGTCGGATGACGCTGGAATATGCCCAGTGTATGAAGATTCAGCGGGAGATTACCTATGCTGAGCGCAATCGCTTGATTCAAGCTGAAGAGCGGATTGATGAAGAAATCAGCCGTGTCCTCAGTCAGGTCATTCATCAGGCGGCCTATGAGCAGTCCTATGAGACGCGAGCTGACCTCTATCGCTTTATTTTAGACCATTTCAGCTATCATGCTGAGCGTATTCCTTATGATTTCGATATTTATTCGCCGGAGAAAATTGCAGAGCTCTTGCAGGATATTGCCGAGCAGGAATTGCAGGCAAAGAAAGACTATCTCAAGTCTGACAAGCTCTTTACCCATTTTCAACGGGTGTCCGTTCTCAAGGCTATTGATGAGAACTGGGTCGAGCAGGTGGACTATCTGCAGCAGCTCAAGACAGCCTTGAGCGGTCAGCATTTCTCTATGAAAAACCCTCTGGTAGAATACTACCAGGAGGCTTACGATGGCTTTGAATATATGAAGGAGCGCATGAAACAGCAGATTGTCAAGAATCTTTTGATGAGTGAATTGGCACTCAACCCTAAAGGAGAAGTCATCATGTACTTCCCGTAAGACGAGGAGAATATGACAGTATATAACATCAACTTAGGCATCGGCTGGGCGAGCAGCGGTGTAGAATACGCCCAAGCTTATCGGGCCCAGCTTCTGCGCAGAATCCAGCAGCCGGCTAAGTTTATCTTTATGGATATGATTTTAGCGGATAATATTCAGCATCTGACGGAAAATATTGGTTTTCTGGATGAGGAAGTTATCTGGCTTTATAATTACTTTACTGATATCAAGATTGCACCGACGACGGTGACGCTGGATCAGGTGTTGGCTCAAGTCGCAGGTCAGCCGGAGCGCTCGGAGAGAGAGGGCAAGATTGTCCGTTATTTCTATCCGCAGGATGATCAGTTTATCACTTGCTATCTGCGACAGGAAGATCAGGACTTTGTGGAGCATGTGGAGTATGTCTCGCGGGGGAGATTGATTCGCAAGGATTATTTCTCCTATGTCCGCTATGCCAGCGAGTACTTTGCACCCCACAATGACGCTGCAACCCTCTACCAGCGCCGTTTCTACCATGAAGACGGCAGTGTTGCCTATGACATGCTGATAGAGGATGGTCAAGAAGAGCTCTATCGTTTTCCAGACCGGATTTTCTATTCCAAGGCTGAGCTGGTTCGTTATTTTCTCCAGTGTTTGCAGCTGCAGGCGGATGATGTGGTCATCTTGGATAGGGAGACAGGGATTGGTCAGGTTGTCTTTGAAGAGAGCCAGAAGGCTAAGCTGGGAGTAGTGGTCCATGCGGAGCATTTCAGTGAAAATGCCAGTAGCGACGACTACATTCTCTGGAACAATTTCTATGACTACCAGTTTACCAATGCAGACAAGGTGGACTTCTTCATCGTGGCAACAGAGGCTCAGAAAAGGATTCTAGAGCAGCAGTTCCAGCATTACTCGGACAAGCAGCCCAAGATTGTTACCATACCGGTAGGGAGCCTGGACCAGCTGACTTATCCCAAAGAGCCTCGCAAGCCTTTCTCTATGATCACGGCTTCGCGTCTCGCTACGGAAAAACATATTGATTGGCTAGTGGCAGCAACTGTCCAAGCCCATGCCCAGTTGCCTGAGCTGACTCTGGATATTTACGGTAAGGGGGGCGAAGAGGACAAGCTGCGTCGCAAGATTGAGGAAGCAGGAGCTCAGGACTATATTCGGCTCAAAGGGCACGCAGATTTGAGTCAGATTTATGCAGGCTATGAGCTTTATCTGACAGCTTCAACCAGTGAAGGCTTTGGTTTGACTCTCATGGAAGCGGTCGGATCAGGTCTGCCTCTCATCGGCTTTGATGTCCGCTATGGCAATCAGACTTTTATCGATGATGGTAAAAATGGCTATCTGCTGCCGGTCAGTTCCAATCAGGTCGAGGACCAGATTATTGCTGCTTTTGTGGAGAAAATAATAGCTCTCTTTAGCCAAGGACGCCAGCAGGAGATGAGCCAACACTCTTATCAAGTGGCCGAGAATTATTTGACCAGCCGGGTTGAAGCGGCTTGGTCCCAGCTTTTAAAGGAGGTCAGAGATGATTCAGCTCTTTGATTATTACAATCAGGAAACACAGGATCTGCATGATTCCCTCCTTGCAGCTGGCTATGACTGTCCGACCATTGTCATTGAGGCCAATGGCTTTCTGCCGGACGACATGATTTCCCCCTATACTTATTTTTTAGGGGATGAAGAGGGAGCAGACCACCCGCTCTTTTTCAATCAAGTACCAGTGCCACCTTTCTGGGAAATCACAGGCGATTATCAGGCGGCGCGTGTCAGTGACATGGGAGAAGAAAGAGCACGGATTCACTATGCAAGTCAGGCCAAGGGTCGCTTGGTCAAACAGGTGGATTGGCTGGATAAAAAAGGCCAGCGGCGACTGAGTGAGCGCTATAATAAGCAAGGCCGCTGCTTTGCCAAAACAGCCTATAAATCAGGCCAGGAGGCTTTCAACACAACCTACTATAGCACAGACGGTCAGGAGCGCATCGTGGAAAATCATGCCACTGGTGACATCATCCTGACTCTGGACCAAGAGCCGATGCGGATGTTCAAAAGCCGAGTGGATTTTATCCGTTTCTTTTTAGAGCGGCTAGACTTTGACTTGGATCACATTCTCTTTAATTCGCTGGCTTATTCTTTCCTGGTTTCCCACAGCTTGACAGGCCGAGCTGGGCAGGATATTCTTTTCTGGCAGGAACCTCTGTATGACGAGCTTCCGGGCAATATGCAGCTGATTCTGGAAAATAGCCAGCTGCGGACGCAGACCATTGTCATTCCAGATTTAGCAACTTATGAAAAGGCCAAGAGTCTGGCAGCGACTGACCAGCAGCAGAAGTTCCTGCATCTGGGCTATCATTATGACTTCAAGCGGGACAACTACCTACGAAAAGATGCCTTAATCTTGACCCATTCGGATCAGATTGAAGGCTTAGAGACCTTGGTTCAGTCCCTACCACAGCTAGTCTTTCGCATTGCTGCCCTTACGGAAATGTCACCTAAACTCTTGTCTATGCTGTCCTATAAAAATGTCGTCCTTTATCAAAATGCCAGTCTCAAGCAGATCGAGCAGCTCTACTTGGAATCGGACATTTATCTGGACATCAATCACGGAGGTCAGGTCCTGCAGGCAGTTCGCAAGGCTTTTGAGAACAATCTCTTGATTCTAGGCTTTGAGCAGACCCTGCATGACAGGCACTACATTGCCCAACAGCATATTTTCGACAGCAGCCAGCCAGCTCAACTGGCATCAACTTTGGAAGAAGCCTTATCTGGTGTTGAGCAGATGCGGTCGGCCTTGCAAGCTCAAGGTCGACATGCCAATGATGTACCCGTCAGTCTTTATCAGGAGACTCTCCAAAGCTTGTTAGGAGGTCAGCATGGCTAAAAAAGATTTATTTTATAAGGATATTGAGGGACGGTTAGATGAGCTCAAGCAAGCCAAGCCCAAGAAAGAAAAGGCCAGCTTGGGAGAAAATCTCAACAAGGCCTTTGTCATCGCCTTGGGCATGATGATCTTGATTGGCTTGATTTTTACATTGATTGGAGCCTTGAGGAAATAAAATGCAAACAATATTGATTACATTTACCATTGTAGTAGCCCTTATCTTGATTTTGCTGGTTAGTCTGCTTCCTAGAGAAAACCAGCAATTTTATAGAGAAACTAATACATCGATTGGCAAGTCAGGCTACTGGGAAACCCACCTCGCAAAGAAAATCCTCGTTCTTTTGGCAAGCGTTGCCTTGATTATTCTCATGATTTTTTTTATGATTCAATCCCTCTAGCATCTGTTTAGGAAGTTACTCAGACGACTGCTAAATAAGAAAGACCCTCTATTGCAGACAATAGAGGGAATTTTTATAAGCAAATTTTGGATGTAAAGGTTTTAATTTCTGAAAGCAGCTTGATATTTTTCTGAAAAGGAGTAAACTGGATATACAAGTGATGGAGGTTTGGTATGAAATTATACGTTCAGTTGATGATTATTTTTATGATTTCCCTCGTTGGAGAAGGGATTTCAAGTGTTTTCCAACTGCCTGTTCCAGGTAGTATCATTGGTTTGGTCTTGCTGTTTTTGGCTCTGCAGTTTAAGCTCCTGCGCCTGCGTCATATCAGCATGGTTGGCAATTTTCTTTTGGCAAATATGACCATCCTTTTTCTGCCTCCTGCAGTTGGTATCATGGATAAATTTCAGGTCATTGCACCTTATCTGCTGCCGATTATTTTGATTGTTTTAGGAGCAATTGTGCTCAATGTCTGCGTGATTGCAGTTGTGGTGCAGCTGATTAAGACTCGTTTTGAAGGAGATTATGAGGAAGGAGACGCCAGCAATGTCTGATTTATGGAGCAACCCTCTCTTTGGCCTTGCCTTGTCTATCTTGGCCTATCTGTTCGGTCTATTGATTTTTCGGAGATTTCCTCATCCTTTGACAACTCCTTTGCTGATTGCAGCAGTTTTGGTTATTGCTTTTTTGAAACTATCTGGTATTTCCTACAAGGATTACTATGTCGGCGGCTCCTATTTAAACAATCTAATCGTGCCATCTACGGTTGCTTTGGGGATTCCGCTTTACAAGACTTTTCATTTGATGAAGCATCATGCACGCAGTATTTTGATTGGGACCTTTGCGGCGGTTGTAGTCAATACCAGCTTCACTGCTCTACTGGCTAAGTTTTTCGGCATGGATTTCTTTCTGGCTGTTTCTCTTTTTCCGAAATCTGTCACAACGGCCATGGCTGTCGGTATCACAGACAAGCTGCAAGGTCTTGCTACAGTGACATTAGTGGTGGTGGTTGCGACGGGCATTCTGACCAGTGTCTTAGGACCAACGCTTCTTAAGCTCTTAAAAATCACAGACCCGGTAGCTATTGGTCTAGCTTTAGGGGGAACAGGCCATGCGGTAGGAACGGGGACCGCCTTTAAATACGGTCAGGTCGCAGGAGCTATGGCAGGACTTGCGATTGGCGTGACGGGCCTCATGTACGTTCTGGTCAGCCCCATCGTGGCAGCGATTATTCTGAAGTAAAAATAAACAAGGTTGAAACGTTTTGTTTCAACCTTGTTTTGCTTATTGCAGATTTAGTTTGTTTTTTACGATGGCATAGATTGTAAAATAGAAACCGAAAATTTTGACGAGTTCAAAGACGATTCGGATAATAATGAAGCCATCTAGCATCTGTTCAAAGTCCGAAGAGGAGTAACTGTAATCATATAAACTAAGTAGTCCATATGAATCAAAAGAACTAGGTAAGAAGAGTGACAAGACTGCTAGAACAGTCCAAATCAAAAATCCGAAGAGCACAGCCATCATAATCCGATTCTTCTTGAAAAGCTGTCCGACTGAGATTGCTAGGTAAAAGAAGAGGATACCAGAAAGGATTTGAAGGAGATTAAGGAAGCCGTATTTGACAATCCATAGCCAGAAATTTTGTATTCCGTCTATAAATTTAAAAATCTCATTGAATGAAAAGCCTACAAGGGGAAGAGCAATGCCAAAGATGACTAAACCACTAATAAACATGGTCAGCATACACAAGAGGGTCCAAACAAATGCGGAAAGAAGCTTGGACAGAAGAATCTGATGCGGGGTGACCGGCAAGGTCCAAGTCAGATAGCCTTCTCTCCCAAAGACATTTTTATAAAATCGACGGATAATAATGATGGTATTGGATAGAAAGACTGCGCAAGATGCAGAAAACAGCAAGAGAAATAGTAGATAGAAAGTGATGATAACACCACTAATAGACAATGGATGTTCACTATAGCGATTCATTGCCTCAGGTCTTAGGATGCTGCCAGCTATGAATCCCATGAAGATAGATAGAGTGAGAAGAATGGCAAAGGTGATACAATACCATTTGTAATTAGACTTAAAGTCGTATTTAAACAGTTTTCCAAACATATAATGAAGACCTCCTAATAAAAGCGAAACTGGCTGCGGAAGAGATTATCAATGGATTGATTGTACTGTTGACGCAGCTGATTAGCATTTTCATGCAAAAGAATCTGACCTTGGTTAATCAGGATTACTTCATCCAAGATTGGCTCGATATCCGCAATCAGGTGGGTGGAAATGATGACAGAAGACTGAGGTGTGCGGTTTTGAATGATGGTCTGCAGGATATAGTCACGAGCAGCCGGATCCACACCACCGATAGGCTCGTCTAGGATATACAGTTCCGCATGGCGGCTCATGACCAAAATGAGCTGCATTTTTTCCTTGTTACCTTTTGAAAGGCTTCCGATGCGCACTTGAGGATCGATATGAAGATCCTTTAGAAGCTGCATGGCTTTCGCGCTGTCAAAATTATCATAAAAATCTTGGAAATATTTTACAGCTTCGATTACTTTAGAGCTGTCGCTTAGATAAGTCGTATCTGGTAGATAGGAAACGATTCTTTTGGTCTCAGGTGAAGGTTTAACTCCTTTTAGATAGATATGACCAGAGGTGGGCTGCAAGAGACCATTGATAAGCTTAATAATAGTTGTCTTGCCGCTGCCATTAGGACCTAGAAGTCCGATAATTCTGCCAGGCTGGATGTTTAAGCTCACATCATAGAGGGCGGGTGCGTCGCCATAATTTTTATGGACATGGTCAAGATAGACCAGAGGATACTGATTCATACATGTCTCCTTTGTTTTCTTCAATTTACAATTATTATACCTTTTCCTTAGGAAAATGGCAAAGAAAGCCGGAAAGGGTGAATGGAATCTTTCTGTTCAGTCAAACTCCTATTTCCCTCATTCAGTGAATTGCGGTATAATAGTTATAAGAAGAAGCAAAGCATGTTCAAGGAGAAAAATGTGGTGATACAACTTGATACCAAAACTGTTTACAGTTTTATGGATAGCTTGATCCCGATAAAGAAATATGTGCAGAAAGCCAAGGAGTTAGGATACAGTCATCTGGGCATGATGGATGTGGACAATCTCTATGGGGCTTATCATTTCTTAGAGGAAGCCGAATCTGCGGGACTACAGCCGCTTTTAGGATTGGAGCTGAGTCTGATCAAGGCAGAGCAGGAACTTCATCTCCGTCTGCTGGCCTTAGACAGTCAGGGCTATCGCAATCTGATGAAAGTCTCGACTCTCAAGATGATGGGACAAAAAAACTGGGAGGATTTCCAGCATCTCTTTAAGGGATTGGCTGTGATTGTTCCTGCTTTTGACGGAGTAGCAGATCTGGATTTGGGGTTGGATTTTTATGTTGGTGTCTTTCCAGCAACGCCCAAGCAGGAGTTCGGTCGGCCAACCCTGCCCCTGCATACCGTCCGATATTTTGACACGGGGGATTTGGAAACCTTGCAGATGCTCCGGGCTATTCGAGAAAATGCCAGCCTGCGGGAGATTGGCAGCCTTCCCAATCATGAGTTTTTGCTGGGACCAGATGCTCTGGCAGGAGCTTTTAAGGAAACTTTCCCAGAGAGTTTGGCTAATCTTGAGAAGCTAGTCCGTCATGTTCACTATGATATCAATAGGGAGCTGAAACTGCCCCGCTTTAATCGGGAGCGACCAGCCGTGGAAGAGTTGCGGGAGCGCTCCGAAGCTGGCTTGAAAAAACGCGGTTTAACAGGTAAACTTTATCAGGAACGGCTGGATCAGGAGCTGGATGTCATTCATCAGATGGGCTTTGATGATTATTTCCTCATTGTCTGGGATTTGCTGCGCTTTGGTCGCAGTCAGGGTTATTATATGGGCATGGGCCGAGGATCTGCTGTTGGCAGTCTGGTGGCCTATGCTTTGGAGATTACTGGGATTGACCCAGTCAAGAATAACCTACTCTTTGAGCGCTTTCTAAATCTAGAGCGCTATACAATGCCCGATATTGATATCGATATTCCTGATGTTTACCGGCCAGAGTTTATCCGTTATGTTCGGGATCGCTATGGCAGCATGCATGCGGCTCAGATTGTAACCTACTCGACTTTCGGAGCCAAGCAGGCCATTCGCGATGTTTTCAAGCGCTTCGGTCTGCCAGAGTATGAGCTGACCAATATTACCAAGAAAATCCGCTTTGGCGATAGTCTGACCTCTGCTTATGAGAAAAACATGGCCTTTCGTCAGATTATCAACAGCAAGCTGGAATATCAAAAGGCCTTTGATATTGCTAAAAAAATCGAAGGTCATCCCCGTCAGACTTCTATCCACGCAGCCGGCGTTGTGATGAGCGACAATGACCTGACAGACCAGATACCGCTCAAATACGGTGAGGACATGTATATCACCCAATATGATGCCCACGGTGTGGAGAGCAATGGACTGCTCAAGATGGATTTTCTGGGCTTGCGCAATCTGACCTTTGTTCAGCGGATGAAAGAAGCAACCCTGAAAAAATATGAGGTAGATATTGAGATTGCAGAGATTGACTTGGAGGATGCAGGCACTCTGAAACTCTTTGCGGCTGGCCAGACCAAGGGAATTTTCCAGTTTGAGCAGCCTGGCGCTATCAGCCTGCTCAAGCGGGTTCAGCCTGTTTGCTTTGAGGAAGTAGTGGCCACGACTTCTCTCAATCGTCCTGGAGCCAGTGATTACATCGACAATTTTGTCAAGAGAAAGCATGGGCTGGAGCAGGTGGAGCTGATTGATGACAGTTTGGCTGATATTCTAGCTCCGACTTACGGTATCATGCTCTACCAAGAGCAGGTTATGCAGGTAGCCCAGCGTTTTGGTGGCTTTAGTCTGGGGAAAGCCGATATTTTACGAAGAGCAATGGGTAAGAAAAATGCTGCTGAAATGCATCGCATGCAGGAGGACTTTGTTGCAGGTGCTCTCAAGCTAGGGCATTCGGAATCCAAAGCCAAGGAAGTCTTTGCTATTATGGAGAAGTTTGCTGGTTATGGCTTTAACCGCAGCCACGCCTATGCCTACTCAGCTCTGGCCTTTCAGTTGGCTTTCTTCAAGGCTCACTATCCAGATGTTTTCTTTGATGTCATGCTCAATTATTCTAGCAGTGACTATATCACCGATGCCCTGAGTTTTGACTTTGAAACAGCACCCCTTAGCATCAATAATATTCCCTACCATGATAAGTTTCAGGATAAAAAGATTTTTTTGGGTCTGAAAAATATCAAAGGCCTGCCTAGGGATTTGGCCTACTGGATTATCGAAGAGAGACAAAATGCCGCCTTTACTGGGGTGGAAGACTTTATTCTGCGTCTGCCTCAGAATTACCATAAAATTCCTCTGCTGACTCCTCTGATTCAGCTGGGGCTCTTTGACAGTTTTGAGAAAAATCGCCAAAAAATTCTAGCCAACCTGCCTAATCTATTTGTATTTGCGGATGAGTTGGGCAGTCTCTTTGCGGATACGACCTATTCTTGGACAGAGGCTCAGGATTTCAGCGATGCCGAAAAGTTTGAGCTGGAACAGAGCATTATCGGTGTGGGGCTTAGCGATCACCCCTTGGTTAAACTGGCCAAAGAAGCGGACCAGCCCTTTAGCTGGATTAGTGAGCTGACCGAAAATAGCAGAGCTAGGATTCTAGCTGAAGTCCAGTCTATTAAGACTATCCGGACCAAAAAGGGCGAGAATATGGCTTTCTTGCAGGTTTCAGATACTAAGAAAAAACTAGATGTTACTCTCTTTCCTGATACCTATCGCCAGCTGGGTGACCGTATTAAGGAGAAGGGGATTTACTACTTGACCGGCAAGGTGCAGGAACGGGATGGACGCTTACAGTTGGTCTTGTCAGATATCGAAGAAACCACTACAGAACGCTTCTGGATAAAGCTTGCGGGCCATGAACATGATCGGGAAATATCTCAGATTTTGCAGAAATACCCCGGCAATATTCCGGTCGTCCTACGTTATGAAGATGAGAAGCGAACCATGTCTGCACCGCATTTTCGAGTGGAGAAATCGGAGCAGCTGCAAGAGGAATTGAAGAATTATACTATGAAAACGATTTTTCGTTAAAAAATATGGAAAATAAGAGAATTTTCATGATGATTGTGGTATAATCTATAAGAATGTTAAAAAGAAAAAGGAGCAAAAAGCGAAATGAAACGTATTGCTGTTTTGACTAGTGGTGGTGATGCCCCTGGTATGAATGCTGCCATCCGTGCGGTTGTTCGTAAAGCAATTTCCGAAGGAATGGAAGTTTACGGTATTTATGATGGTTACGCTGGAATGGTAGCTGGCGAGATTTACCCACTTGATGCAACATCAGTTGGTGACATTATTTCTCGCGGTGGAACTTTCCTTCACTCTGCTCGTTACCCTGAGTTTGCCCAAGTTGAAGGGCAGCTGAAAGGAATTGAGCAGCTTAAAAAACATGGAATCGAAGGTGTCGTTGTTATCGGTGGTGATGGATCTTACCATGGTGCGATGCGCTTGACAGAACATGGCTTCCCAGCTGTCGGTGTTCCAGGAACCATTGATAATGATATCGTCGGAACAGACTTCACTATCGGTTTTGATACTGCTGTTACTACAGCTATGGATGCGATTGACAAGATTCGGGATACCTCATCCAGTCACCGCCGTACTTTCGTTATCGAAGTAATGGGTCGTAATGCTGGTGATATTGCTCTTTGGGCAGGTATTGCATCTGGTGCGGATGAAATCATCGTTCCAGAAGAAGGTTTCAAAATCGAAGAAGTTGTTGAAAGCATTAAGAATGGCTATGCCAAGGGTAAGAAACACAACATCATCGTCTTGGCTGAGGGTGTCATGTCAGCGGATGAATTCGCTGAGAAGCTGAAAGAAGCTGGAGATATGAGCGATTTGCGTGTCACAGAGCTCGGACATATCCAGCGTGGAGGCTCACCGACTGCGCGTGACCGTGTTCTTGCATCTCGTATGGGAGCACATGCTGTTAAACTGCTTAAAGAAGGTATCGGCGGAGTTGCTGTTGGAATCCGCAATGAGCAGATGGTTGAAAGCCCAATTCTGGGAACTGCTGAAGAAGGAGCACTCTTTAGCTTGACTGCTGAAGGCAAGATTGTTGTCAATAATCCGCACAAGGCTGATCTGGACTTGGCTGATTTGAACCGCAGCATCAATATTTAACTATTATTTGTTATTCAGGCCAAGAGGCCAAATAGAAGAAGGAGTTTCATACAATCATGAATAAACGTGTAAAAATCGTTGCAACATTAGGTCCTGCGGTAGAAATCCGCGGCGGTAAAAAATTCGGTGATGACGGATATTGGGGAGAAAAGCTGGATGTTGAGGCATCAGCTCAAAACATTGCTAAGTTGATTGAAGCTGGCGCAAACACATTCCGTTTCAACTTCTCACACGGTGACCATGCTGAGCAAGGAGAGCGCATGGCAACTGTTAAGCGTGCAGAAGAAATTGCCGGCCAAAAAGTTGGTTTCCTACTTGATACAAAAGGACCAGAAATTCGTACAGAATTGTTTGAAGGCGATGCAAAAGAGTACTCTTACAAAACTGGTGAAAAAATCCGTGTTGCTACTAAGCAAGGTATCAAATCAACTCGTGATGTGATTGCTTTGAACGTTGCTGGTGCCCTTGACATCTACGATGATGTTGAAGTTGGTCACCAAGTTTTGGTTGACGATGGTAAACTTGGTCTTCGTGTTTTCTCAAAAGACGATGCAACTCGTGAATTTGAAGTAGTCGTTGAAAATGACGGTATCATTGCTAAGCAAAAAGGTGTGAACATCCCTAACACTAAGATTCCTTTCCCAGCACTTGCTGAGCGCGATAATGATGATATCCGTTTCGGTTTGGAACAAGGTATCAACTTCATCGCGATTTCATTCGTACGTACTGCAAAAGACGTCGACGAAGTTCGTGCAATCTGTGAAGAAACTGGCAACGGCCATGTTCAATTGTTCGCGAAAATCGAAAACCAACAAGGTATTGATAACTTGGACGAAATCATTGAAGCTGCTGACGGTATCATGATTGCCCGTGGTGACATGGGTATCGAAGTACCATTCGAAATGGTTCCAGTTTACCAAAAGATGATCATCACTAAGGTCAATGCAGCTGGTAAAGTGGTTATCACAGCAACTAACATGCTTGAAACCATGACAGAAAAACCACGTGCAACTCGTTCAGAAGTATCAGACGTATTTAACGCTGTTATCGATGGAACTGACGCAACTATGCTTTCAGGTGAGTCTGCAAATGGTAAATACCCACTTGAGTCAGTAACAACAATGGCGACTATCGATAAGAATGCTCAAACCCTTCTTAACGAATATGGCCGCTTGACAACTGATAACTTTGAGCGTAACTCTAAGACTGAAGTTATGGCTTCAGCGGTTAAAGATGCTACAAACTCAATGGATATCAAGTTGGTAGTTACCCTTACTAAGACTGGTCACACAGCTCGCTTGATTTCTAAATACCGTCCAAATGCTGATATCTTAGCTATCACTTTTGACGAATTGACTCAACGTGGTCTTATGCTGAACTGGGGTGTTATTCCAGTGACTACTGAAACTCCATCTAACACAGATGATATGTTTGAAATCGCTGAAAAGATTGCAGTTGAGCAAGGCTTGGTTGAATCTGGTGATGATATCGTTATCGTTGCTGGTGTGCCGCTTGGTGAAGCAGTTCGTACCAACACAATGCGCATCCGTACAGTACGTTAATCTAAGATAATAAGAAGAACCGTTGATTGAAAAATCATCGGTTTTTTCTCTTGTCGAAGTGACGACCATTATCTTGTGTGGGAAGAAGGACACATCAGCGTTTTGATTTTTGAAATAAGATTGTCCCTTTGTCTATTTTATCTAAAAATGATATAATGGTATAAAAGAGATGGGGGAGACGAATGTTAAAGAGAGATTTATTAAGAAATATCATTATTTTTTCAGTACTGGCAGCTATTATTATAGGGCTGAGAGTTTTTATTTATACGCCTTATCGGGTGACTGAGCAAGACAGCAATTCCTATTTGGCAAAGAATGACTTGGTCTTGGCAACGAGAAAGCAAGACATCAAGCGTGGGGATTTTGTCCTCTATGAAGTGGACGGCAAAGACTATGTCGGCCGGGTCATTGCCCAGGAAAAGGATCAGGTAACCTATATGGATGACCTCCTTTATCTGAACGGTCAGGTCATGTCGGAAGAGTATATCGAGAAAATGCGCGAGAAATATCTGGCTTCAGCAGGAAGTTCGGGTTACTATACTCATGATTTCTCTATTATGGATTTAAAAGATTCAAAGTCTGATAAAATTACTAAAGATTCTTATCTGATTCTTAATGACCGACGTGAAAATACGAAGGACAGCCGAGAATTTGGGCTCATCAAAGCCAGTCAAATCAAGGGAGTAGTGGAGTTCCGACTCTCACCGCTTAATGAATTTGGTTTTATTAAGAATAAATAATTGAAGTCTATTTTCAACCAAGGCAGGGCAAGCCTTGGTTTTTTCTTTGAAAATCAACTTTAAAGTTACAAGTAAACATAAAGATACTTGTCCTGATATGGTATACTAATATCAAAAGACCGCAAAAAGGAGAGTGCTTTTGAAGTCAAGAAAGACAAAAATATTATTTTTGGTTATACTGGCTCTGAGTTTTCTGACTGCATGTAGCAGCATAGTAAATAGAGATGGTGAAAAAATATGGATGTCAGATACAGAAATGACAGAGCTTCATAAGAAAGAGCAAAAGCTTGCACTTTATATCATTAATCATTATGAAGATGTTCAAAAAATTGAATTTGATGAATTTTCCAAGGGAAATTTATGGAAAGGGGATTCCGTTAGTCTCATTGTAAATGACACCAGTTATATCCCACATATTTCTTTGGAGTCAAAGGATGAAAGCTATAATATAAATGATGATTCTCACACTGATTCGACAGAATTGACTTTTCGTCTGAAAAAGAAAGAGAAGGTCACAAATTTTAAAGATACGGGTGAGACAGATGTTATTTACTCTGGAGAAAATGCTTGGCTGACGACTGAGGAAAAAGTAAAGGTACGCAACCAGGAAGAGGGGCTGGCTTTATTTTTACTGAATCACTATGAAAATGTTGAAAAAATTGAATTTACAAAGATTTCAAGAAAGCCTTTTGGACAGGCAAGATATGCTGCTTTACTTGTTAATGATAAGATAAAGATTTATACCGACCTAGATGATAGCTATGACAACTATTATTTGTCTGACAATCCTGAAAAAGACGGCCTGAAAGCTAAAGAGAAACCAACAAATTTGCAAAGTCTAGATAATATTACTGTTATTTATTATACAGGGAAATGAAGGATGTGTTGCAATGAAAAAGCCAGACTGACTTAATCATCAGACTGGTTTTTTCGTGTCTCTTGGTGAAAGATGTTTTGCCATACTTCGTGGCGGCGCCAGTGGCTGGTATGGATAACACCGTCCATTTCATAGCGGATGAGTTTGGTTTTCTGGCTGACAGAAAGCAGTTCAACGTTTTTGAGAGGAGTTTTTGAGGCTCTTTCTGCCTGAAATTCAGCCTTGTTTAGCTGTCGGCCATCTTGGGAAATGTAGAGAAATTCGGCGGACAGAAGTGTATCCAGTTGGTTGCCTTGCTCCACGAGCTGTTCACGCATGAGCAGGTTTGGGTAAAGATTGTCCAGCGTCTCATCCTCGGGAATGGGAGCAGGCTCAATATGAATGTCAATATCAAAGACTCCGAAGCGCTCCATAAGCATATCCTCAACTTGGTCCGCAATCTCATGGCTTTCAAAAACAGACAAATCCGGATTCATTTCCAAGATAATATCCAGATATATATTACTGCCATAGGTCCGGCCGCGCTGTGACTTGACTTGAGTGATTTTAGGAATTTCCAAGATAGCTTGCTTATAGTCCTGCAGCAGGCTTTCATCAAATCCGTCGGACAGGCTGAAGGAAGATTCCATAAAGATATCGTAGGCCGTCTTGAGAATGAAGAAGGTAATGATAATGGCTGCTAGCTTATCAACGATTGGAAAGTTAAAGGCGCTGGCAATGATAGCAACTGAAGTGCCGATAGAAGTGACAGCGTCTGATAGGTTATCCTTGGCTGCGGCATCCAGAGCCTTGGAGTGAGCTTTTTTAGCCAGTGTTTTATTGTAAAAATAAACACCTAACATAATGATTGCCGAGATGATTCCGACCACGGCACCAACTGGGTCAAGCTTGGTCTCTTGATTGGAAATAATTTTCTGAATGGTCTCTATCAAGACATCAAATCCAACGAAAAACATGATGAAAGATGTGATGAGACTGGCCAGATCTTCTATCTTCCAGTGGCCAAAGCGATGGTCACGGTCGGCTGGTTTTCTAGCCATACGCAGGCCAATTAAAACGGCGATATTAGCCACGATATCAGAGACGTTGTTGAAGCCATCGGCCGTCAGACTGGAGGACTGGAGGGTCGAGCCTGCGATAATCTTGACCGCTGAGAGAATCAGATAGGTAGCGATGGACAGGATGGCTCCTCTCTCCGCTAGCTTCAGATTGTTACTAGGATTTTTCATGACAGCCTTTCTTTCTAGTGGGGCAGCAGAATGGAAAAGAGACTTGCGAAAAAATGTCATCTCTGGACAGGTACTCTAAGTCTCATATGGGCATATTATAGCAAAAATAGGCCTGATTTTCAATTTGAATCGGGCTTAGGGTGCCTTAAATGACTTTGCCGAAAATCTAATCTAAAATCAGAAATTCCTCTTCTTTCTGGTTTAGCTTCATCAGGATTTTTGTTATAATAGTAGCATTGACTTTGAAAGAGGAAGAAAAATGCATCCTTTATTAAACGGTATGAATGACCGTCAGGCTGAGGCGGTTCAAACAACAGAAGGGCCTTTGCTGATTATGGCGGGAGCTGGATCGGGTAAGACCCGTGTCCTGATCCACCGCATTGCCTATTTGATTGATGAAAAAATGGTCAATCCATGGAATATCTTAGCCATTACCTTTACCAATAAGGCGGCGCGGGAGATGAGAGAAAGGGCTGAAAAACTTAAAACGGAGGCCCAAGATTGCTTAATCGCTACCTTCCACTCCATGTGTGTGCGTATTCTGAGACGAGAAGCAGATCATATTGGCTACAACCGCAACTTTACGATCGTTGATCCTGGCGAACAGCGGACTCTGATGAAGCGAATTCTCAAAAATCTCAATCTGGACCCTAAAAAGTGGAATGAGCGTGCCATTCTGGGAACTATTTCCAATGCTAAGAACGACCTGATTGATGAGGTAGCCTATGCAAATCTAGCTGGTGATATGTATACAGAGATTGTAGCTAAGTGCTACACGGCCTATCAAAAGGAATTGCGCCAGTCTGAGGCTATGGACTTTGACGACTTAATCATGCTGACCCTGCGACTCTTTGATCAAAATCCTGACGTTTTGACCTACTACCAGCAACGCTACCAGTACATCCATGTGGACGAGTATCAGGATACCAATCATGCTCAGTATCAGCTGGTCAAGCTCTTGGCTTCCCGCTTTAAGAATATTTGCGTAGTCGGAGATGCTGACCAGTCTATCTATGGCTGGCGGGGAGCCGATATGCAGAATATCCTGGACTTTGAAAAGGATTATCCAGAAGCTAAGGTAGTTCTGCTAGAGGAAAACTATCGTTCCACCAAGACCATTCTTCAGGCAGCTAATGAAGTCATCCGAAACAACCGCAACCGCCGTCCTAAAAATCTCTGGACTCAAAACGAAGACGGTGAGGAAATTGTCTACTATCGGGCTAATGACGAGCAGGATGAGGCTCTTTTTGTCGCCCGAACTATTGATCAGCTGAGCCGAGAAGGATATAGTCATAAGGATTTTGCAGTTCTTTACCGGACCAATGCCCAGTCACGGACAGTGGAGGAAGCCCTGCTAAAGTCCAATATTCCCTATACCATGGTCGGTGGAACCAAGTTCTACAGCCGCAAGGAAATCCGAGATGTTATTTCTTATCTCAATCTCATCGCCAACCCTAGCGACAATATCAGCTATGAACGCGTGGTCAATGAGCCTAAGCGTGGTGTCGGACCAGGAACGGTGGAGAAAATTCGGGATTTTGCGTCCAGTCAGGAAATCTCCTTGCTAGATGCGTCGGCCAATATCTTGCTGTCTCCGGTCAAGGGAAAAGCGGCTCAGGCGGTCTATGATTTTGCCAATATGCTTCTGGATTTGCGGGAGCGCTTGGACGACTTTACAGTAACGGAGCTGGTAGAAGCCGTATTGGAAAAGACAGGCTATTCTGCAGCCTTGGCTGCCCAAGCAACCTTGGAAAGCCAAGCACGGATTGAAAATATCGAAGAATTCCTGTCTGTAACTAAGAACT
This sequence comes from Streptococcus sanguinis, assembly GCF_013343115.1. Classification (NCBI taxonomy): domain Bacteria; kingdom Bacillati; phylum Bacillota; class Bacilli; order Lactobacillales; family Streptococcaceae; genus Streptococcus; species Streptococcus sanguinis. The sequence continues at coordinate 1,275,177 of NZ_CP054570.1, read as the reverse complement.
TTGATGAAAGTCCAGATAATCCTGCTGATGAATCTGGTCTTGATAAGCTCAGCCGTTTTCTCAATGACTTAGCCTTGATTGCAGACACAGATGACGGAGATACGGAGAGTTCCGAAGTGACTCTGATGACCCTCCACGCAGCCAAGGGATTGGAATTTCCGGTCGTCTTTCTGGTTGGTATGGAGGAAAATGTCTTCCCTCTAAGTCGGGCGTCTGAAGATGAGGATGAGTTGGAAGAGGAACGACGTCTAGCTTACGTTGGCATCACCCGAGCAGAGAAGATTCTCTATCTGACCAATGCTAATTCCCGTATGCTTTATGGTAAAACCAACTATAATCATCCTACACGCTTTTTGAGAGAAATCAGCTCAGACTTGCTAGACTATCAGGGACTGGCTCGACCGTCAAATAGCTCCTTTAAGGTTAGTTATACCAATAGTGATACCAGTCAATTCGGTCAAGGCATGAGTCTGGCCCAGGCCCTGCAAGAACGGAAGCGTCAGGCAGCACCAAGCTCGATTTCTACAGGCAGTCTGCCTTTTGGAAAGAGCAGTCAGAGCCAGCCATCTAAGCCAGAAGTTGCTTGGGCTATCGGGGATATTGCCCACCATAAGAAATGGGGAGATGGGACAGTTCTGGCAGTCTCTGGCAGCGGAAACAGTCAAGAGCTTAAGATTAATTTCTCAGAAGTCGGTCTGAAGAAAGTGCTGGCCAGCATAGCACCGATTGAGAAAAAATCATGATGAGGCAGTCAATTGAAGCCTGGATCTATCATCCAGAGGATGGAGAAATCTTGCTATTGAAAGTGGAAGCTGAGAAAGTTTCCTTTTGGCAGCCCATTACTGGTGGGATTGAGAGTGGTGAGAGCCCAGAAGAGGCCTGCCTTCGTGAAATAAAAGAAGAGACAGGCTTGATCTTAGCTTGTTCAAACCTGACGGGTCTTGGAAATTTCACAGTAAAGATTGATGAAAATCTGACTATCCACAAAAATCTCTTTCTAGTTCTGACTGAACAGAAGGCAATCCAGATTTCTGATGAGCATGTGGGAGCTCAGTGGGTAGCTTTAGACAAAGTTTCGTCGCAGTTGTACTGGCCCAGCAATCAAGCGACTTTTGAGATTATAAAAGAGAAGCTATAAGATATAGCTTCTCTTTATTTCTTTTGATAAGGAAATTCTATTAGTCAAGTGAGGCGTTTAGTGGTAGACTTATCACATAACTATAGTGAGGTGACCTTATGACACGTGAATTTAAATTTGAAACCCTGCAACTTCATGCTGGACAGACAGTTGACCCGACAACCAAGTCGCGGGCTCTGCCTATTTACCAGACAACTTCCTATGTGTTTGATGATACTCAGGAGGGAGAAGATCTCTTTGCCCTGCGCAAACCGGGCAATATCTACACTCGGATTACCAATCCGACCCTGTCTGCTTTTGAGGAGCGCATTGCAGCTTTGGAGGGTGGAGTCGGAGCTCTAGCAACAGCTTCTGGTATGGCAGCTGTTACCTATACCATTTTAGCCTTAGCTCATGCTGGCGATCATGTAGTGGCAGCCTCTACCATCTACGGCGGTACCTTTAATCTGCTCAAGGAAACCTTGCCTCGCTATGGCATTACCACGACTTTTGTGGATATTGAAAATCTGGCTGAAGTAGAAGTGGCCATTCAGGACAATACCAAGCTGGTTTTGATTGAAAGCTTGGGCAATCCGCTGATTAATATTCCAGACTTTGATGCTTTGGCAGAGCTGGTTCATGCTCATAAAATTCCGCTGATTTCCGACAATACCTTTGCCACTCCTTATCTGATCAATGTCTTTTCTCATGGAGTGGACATCGCGGTGCATTCTGCGACCAAGTTTATCGGTGGTCATGGAACCAGCATTGGCGGTGTGATTGTGGACAGCGGTCGTTTCGACTGGGAAGCTTCTGGCAAGTTTCCGCAGTTTGTTGATCCGGACCCGAGCTATCATGATATCAGTTATACACGTGATGTTGGAGCAGCAGCCTTTGTTACTGCTGTCCGGACTCAGCTCTTGCGCGATACGGGCGCAGCCATGTCTCCCTTCAATGCCTTTCTCTTCCTGCAGGGGTTGGAAACTCTCTCTTTGCGTGTAGAGCGCCATGTGTCCAATGCCGAGAAGATTGTAGATTTCCTAGCAGAGCATCCTAAGGTCGAGCAGGTCAATTATCCCAAGCTCGCTGGCAGTCCTTACCATGCTTTGGCAGAAAAATATTTCCCTAAAGGTGTGGGCTCTATTTTCACCTTTAATGTCAAAGGTGGAGAGAAAGAAGCTCGTAAGGTTATTGACAGCTTAGAGATTTTCTCTGACTTGGCCAATGTAGCAGATGCTAAGTCCCTGGTCGTCCATCCAGCTACGACGACTCACGGTCAGATGTCACCAGAAGCTCAGCTGGCAGCAGGCATTACACCAAATCAAATTCGTCTCTCTATCGGCTTGGAAAATGTGGATGACTTGATAGAGGATTTGAGAATCGCCTTGGAATCTATCTAATTTTCAAGGCCTCTAGACTGTGAAAATGAGAATAAAACTAGGTTTTCGCCTAGTTTTTTGTTATAATAGGATGAAATATATAAAATAGTAGGAGATTAAAATGACAATTTCGGTGATTGTTCCGTGTTTCAATGAAGAAGAGTCTATTCCTCTGTTTCATGAAGCTATGGAAGCGGTCAAATACCAAATCCGTGACCAGTTTGAATATATTTTTGTCAATGACGGATCGACAGACCGGACCTTGGCTGTTTTGCGTGAGCTCAGCAGTCGCTGTCCAGACGTGCACTATCTGTCCTTTTCTCGCAATTTCGGAAAAGAAGCAGCCCTCTATGCTGGTTTGCAAGAGGCGAGAGGGGAATTTGTGACGGTCATGGATGTAGATTTGCAGGATCCGCCTGAGCTCCTGATTGAGATGAAGGCCATGCTGGACTCGAATCCTGAGCTGGACTGCGTGGGGACTCGTCGGACTACTCGCGAGGGAGAGCCACCTATCCGGAGCTTTTTTGCTAATCTGTTCTATAAGCTGATTAACAAGATTAGTCAGGTAGAGATGGTAGATGGTGCGCGGGACTTCCGCCTGATGCGCCGCCAGATGGTAGAAGCTATTCTGGAAGTTTCAGAGTACAATCGCTTCTCCAAGGGGATTTTTGCCTGGGTTGGCTTCAATACCGAGTATTTGGAATACAAAAATGTTGAACGAGTAGCTGGTAAGACCTCTTGGAATTTCTGGTCACTATTCAACTATTCTTTGGAAGGCATCGTTAATTTCTCTGATGCGCCGCTCAACATCGCCTTTTTAGGAGGTATCCTGTCTTGGATTTTAGCCTTCATCCTGATGGCAGTGATTATTATTCGCACCTTGGTTTTTGGTGACCCGACATCGGGTTGGCCGTCCCTTATGACTGTCATTCTCCTTATCGGCGGCTTCCAGCTGCTGACCATCGGCATACTGGGTAAATACATTGGTAAAATATTTATGGAAACCAAGCATCGGCCGATTTATGTGATTAAGGAGAAGAGTAAATGATTTTCCAGAAACGTTTTTCTGATTTTAAAAACTATCTTCTTTTAAATAAATCGTCTGCCCTAGTTATTTTTATTATTTATTCAGTAGTCAATATTAATATCGGTTTAGCTGAGTATCCCTATATTGATGATATTGGAAGACAATTACAAGGCTATTCAAAATTCTCTGAACATTATTCAAGATATTTAAGTGAGTATTCCGCTCGTTTAATACAAGGTGGGGATCATCTGACAGAACTAGGCTTGACTTCAAATATTCTGTCAGCTTGTTTTTTAACTTTAGCGAGCTTAATTTTATTATTTGTCTTATATCCCAATAAAAAGATTTCTTTTATAACAGCATCTGTTTCAACTATTATAGGGATTAATCCGTGGTTTTTAGAGCCATTAAGTTTTAGATTTGACAATCCTTTTATGACTTTAAGTATATTAGTTTCTATCATTCCATTTATTTTCTGGGATAATAAAAAAATATTTGGAGTTATGTCAGTTGTTGGTATATTCTTAATGTGCAATTCATACCAAGCTTCTTCAGGAGTGTACATTATTGTAACCATGACGCTAGTATTTTTAGAATTATTGCAAGGAAGTTATTTTAAAGATAAAATTCCTAAAATTGTTATTTCTATCTTGTCTTATGTAGTTGGTTTGCTTTTATATCGTATACAACTTTTTATAAAGCCTCCTATTTTTGCTGATCAAGCTGATATTCCAAAGGGATTAGAGATAATTAAAATAATTGGGGTGAATGCTACAGGATATTTGAACAATATATTTTTTCAAAGTTCAACTATCTGGGTTTTATTAACGATAATTGCTATATTTCTCTTAACTATCAGTGTGATTCGCTTATCCAGTACTAAATTCCTTTTAAACTTTATTTACATGCTGATTTGGCTAAGTTTAGGAAGTGTATTTAGTTATGGAACTTATTTGATTTTGTCTAATCCTTATTATCTTATGAGACCAAGATATGAATATGGTTTCGGAATTTTTTTAGCGATTATCTTAATTGTTAGCTTAGAGTGCGTTGAAAAGAGTAAAATTCTACGTAGAGGGAAGTCCTTCGTCTCGGGATTATTAGTTTTTTATTTCTTATCTTTCTCTTTTACTTATGTAAGCAGTTTAAAACAACAAAATGAAATGTTCAAAGCGCAGAGCATATTGCTAGCTTCCTCTCTAAACAAGTACATTACACCCGAAAAAACAGTTATTAATGTGAATCGCTTTCTTTCTGATTCGCCAGTATTTAGCAATACAGCTTCTGTTTATCCAATGTTAAAAAGTTTGATTATGCCAAATACAAATGTTTCTTGGGATATGACATTGAGATTTAATAGCATAACGAATTTAAACGTCGATTTCAAATTAATCGATATTGCTAATATAGATTTTAGTAGTGAAAACTATACATTACTTGAAGAAACAAAGTTATATAATATTTATCTTAAAAATAATGAATTATTTGTTATCATGAAGTAGAATCTTTCTAAGAGAGAAATAAAGAAAAGATTCATTTTAATATGATTATGCATTGTTAAAGTTTATACAGTCAATTTAAAATGATGCTAAGTTTTCTGATTATCACTTGCATAATGTTGCATCATTTATATATGGAGTGTAAAAAGTATGAGATTTTATTTCCTAAAAAAGACTAGAGGTATGATTCGACCAAGCAGATTTTTTCTGCTTTTTTTGTTATAATAAACTTATTGAATGTTTATGATGTGAAAGGAAAGACAAATGATTTTAATTACAGGTGCAAATGGACAGCTGGGTACAGAGCTCCGCTATCTTTTGGATGAGCGCAATGAGGAGTATGTGGCTGTTGATGTGGCGGAAATGGATATTACCAATGCGCAAATGGTGGACAAGGTCTTTGCGGAAGTCAAGCCAAGCTTGGTTTATCACTGCGCAGCTTATACTGCAGTTGATGCGGCTGAGGACGAAGGAAAAGAGCTGGACTATGCCATCAATGTGACCGGGACCGAAAATGTTGCAAAAGCAGCAGAAGCACACGGAGCGACCTTGGTCTACATCTCAACAGACTATGTCTTTGACGGACAAAAGCCTGTCGGAGAGGAATGGGAAGTAGATGACCGGCCGGATCCACAGACAGAGTATGGCCGTACCAAGCGCATGGGTGAGGAGCTGGTTGAGAAATATTCCAGCCGTTTCTATATTATCCGTGCTGCCTGGGTCTTTGGTAACTACGGTAAAAACTTTGTCTTTACCATGCAAAATCTTGCCAAGACGCACAAAACTTTGACTGTAGTCAATGACCAGCATGGCCGTCCGACTTGGACTCGTACGCTGGCTGAGTTTATGACTCATCTGGCTGAAAATCAAAAGGAATTTGGTTATTACCATCTGTCTAATGATGCGGCAGAGGATACCACTTGGTATGACTTTGCAGTAGAAATTCTCAAAGATACAGATGTGGAAGTCCAGCCGGTTGATTCCAGCAAGTTCCCAGCCAAGGCTAAGCGGCCTTTCAACTCAACTATGAGTCTGACCAAGGCTAAGGCTACAGGCTTTGTCATTCCGACTTGGCAGGATGCCTTAAAAGAGTTTTACAAGCAAGAGAAGAAACAGTGATTCTCTTTGAAGTTGATAACAGCGACAGAACTTAGTCTTAGACTAGGTTCTGTTTTTTCTTCTAGCAGCCTGAAGAAGTGATTTTCAGGTGCGTGCTCTGCTGGAGAAAGATTTGGCTTGAAGATGAGGGTGGGAAATGATAACGAGAAGAATTTTCCACAGATCTTATCCCCTTAAAATAAAGATGTTTCAATTTGATGAAATTCTGTGGATAACCTTTATTATTTCATGCAACTGTGTTACAATGTTACTATAAATAAAATAGAAGAGGTGTGTGAATATGTCACGTAAACCATTTATTGCTGGTAACTGGAAAATGAACAAAAATCCTGAAGAAGCAAAATCTTTTGTAGAAGCGGTTGCTGCTAAGCTGCCTTCTTCAGACTTGGTAGAAGCTGGTATCGCTGCTCCAGCACTTGATTTGACAACTGTTTTGGCAGCAGCTAAAGGAAGCAATCTTAAAGTTGCAGCCCAAAACGCTTACTTTGAAGATGCAGGTGCCTTCACTGGTGAAAACAGCCCTAAAGTTCTTGCAGAAGTTGGAGTTGACTACATCGTTATCGGTCACTCAGAACGCCGCGATTATTTCCATGAAACAGACCAAGACATCAACAAAAAAGCGCACGCTATCTTCCGCAATGGTCTGGTACCAATCATCTGCTGTGGTGAGTCGCTTGAAACTTACGAAGCTGGCAAAGCTGTAGATTTCGTTGGTGCTCAAGTATCAGCAGCATTGAAAGACTTGACAGCAGAGCAAGTGGCTTCACTGGTTATCGCTTATGAGCCAATCTGGGCTATTGGTACTGGTAAGTCAGCAACTCAAGACGACGCTCAAAAGATGTGTAAAGCAGTTCGTGACGTTGTAGCAGCTGACTTTGGTCAAGAAGTAGCAGACAAGGTTCGTGTTCAGTACGGTGGTTCTGTAAAACCTGAAAATGTTGCGTCTTACATGGCTTGTCCAGATGTTGACGGTGCTCTTGTTGGTGGTGCATCACTTGAAGCTGAAAGCTTCTTGGCATTGCTTGATTTTGTAAAATAAAAAATGTTGAAAAAAGACTTGTCCTCCCAAAGGTGACAAGTTTTTTAAAAGTTGGAGAGAAAAGTTGAAATCGAAAGAATTGGTTTATTTAGCGAGTACGGCTATTTTGTTGGCAGCGACTGCCAATGTTGCAAAAGCCGAGGAACATACGATCGCTGAGTCAGAAGTTTTAAAAACAGAAAGGTCTGTTAGTTCCCAGAATCAGATAGTGAATGCGGCTGCATCACAAACGTCTAATCAGCCGACTGTAGCAGTATCATCTGCAGAACAGTCAGTTCAAGCAGTTAAGCAAGAGGAGCAAGTAACGAATGCTGTAGGAACAGTTGTTGAGTCTGGAGGAGCAGCTCAATCAGCAACTGCAGAGGTACAAACAGCCCCTGCTAAGCCAGAAGGGCAAACTCAGTCAGATGCAAATGCTTCTAATCAGAATGAAACTGCAGCTGATCAGTCAGCAAAAGCAAGATCTTCTGTTGCAGATTCTGCTACTACCTCAGAGCCAAAGGCCAGTCCTGCAGTAGCATCAGCACCAAAAGCTAGTAATGCTGGAAAAACTGTATTTTATAATGCTGGGTCAAAGGCTCAGGCAGCCCGCGGGAATTCCCAAGCAGAGATTAAAGGTACTTCCTTTGTAGATGTCAGCAGCCACAATGGCCATATCAGCGTAGACGACTATCGTAAATTAGCCCAGCAAGGGGTTGGCGGTGTCGTTGTCAAACTAACTGAAGGAACCCATTACACCAATCCATTTGCCGAGTCTCAGGTGAGAAATGCGCAGGGGGCTGGTTTACAAGTATCGACCTATGCCTTCTCGCACTATACCAGTGATGAAGAAGCGAGAGCTGAAGCTCGTTATTATGCAGCCTTTGCTAATAGACTAGGTCTGCCTAAAAACACAGTCATGGTCAATGACATGGAAGATCCTAAAATGCAAAATGGGATTAACCAGCATACCCAGGCTTGGGCGGATGAGATGCGCAGACTGGGTTATTCTAACCTGATGTACTATACCAGTGCTAGCTGGCTGGATCAAAATAATCTTCGCAGCAAGGGACCGGTTAGTACATCGCAATTTGGCTATAGCAACTTCTGGGTTGCCCAGTATCCGTCTTCTAATTTAAATCTTGATGGAGCTAAATCTCTCAAATACAATAGTGGCGCTGGAGCATGGCAGTTTACAGCTCAGGCTCAGCTGTTAGCTGGCAAGCATGTATTTGACCATAGCGTTGATTACACTGGGAGATTTACCCAGCAGTCTGCTCTTGCTAAGCAGCCTTTAAAAGGTAACATCAGTATTCAGAATAAGAATAATGTCAACGGCAGCTTTGATGTTGTGATTTCAAACGTTTCTGCTCCTTATGGAGTGTCTGTTGTTAGTGTTCCAGTATGGTCTGAAGCTAATGGTCAAGACGATATTATCTGGTACACAGCTACTCAGCAGGCCAATGGTACTTATAAAGTTTCTGTTGAGTCTAGCAGACATAAAGATTCAGTTGGCAAGTACAATGTCCATCTCTATTATGTCCGCAACGACGGTCAATTAGTCGGTGTTGGCGGTACTACAACTAATGTATCTGTCATCAAGCCACAGGGCAAAATCAGCATTCAGAATCGTAACAGCGAAACTGGTGATTTCGATATTGTGGTTTCAGGTATCTCATCCCCTGGTGGTCTTAAGACTGTCTCTCTGCCGACTTGGTCAGAGGCCAACGGCCAAGATGATATCAAGTGGTATACTGCTGAACGTCAGGCCGACGGCACCTATCGTAAGCGGGTAAGCATAAGCGATCACAATCATGTGCAGGGCGAGTACAATGTTCATCTCTACTATGTCCAAAATGACGGCCGCTTGGTCGGTGTAAGCGGCACTAAAACGACCGTTTCTCTTGGCAAACCTAAGGGCACCATCAGTATTCAAAATCGAAACAAAGAAACTGGCGATTTTGATATCGTGGTTTCAGGTATTTCATCTCCGGGCGGTCTGAAGAGCGTTTCTCTGCCAACTTGGTCTACTGTGAATGGTCAAGATGATGTTAAATGGTACAACGCTGAGCGTCAAGCTGATGGCACTTATCGTAAGCATGTCCGTCTGAGTGATCACAATAATGTTGAGGGCGAGTACAATGTGCACCTTTACTATGTGCAGAATGACGGCAACTTGGTCGGTGTGGGCGGCACTAAAACGACTATTTCCATTGAGAGACCAAAAGTCCAAGGCAAAATCAGCATTCAGAATCGAAACAGCGAAACTGGCGATTTTGATATCGTGGTTTCGGGTATTGTCTCTCCAGGCGGTCTCAAGAGCGTATCATTGCCGACTTGGTCTGAAGCCAACGGCCAAGATGATATCAAGTGGTATGACGCAGAGCGTCAGGCTGATGGCACTTATCGGAAACGAGTTCGCCTGAGCGACCATAACAATGTCCAAGGCGAATATAATGTGCATCTTTACTATGTGCAAAATGATGGCAAGTTGGTAGGAGCAGGCGGCATCAAGACCAATGTTTCTATCAGTAAGCCGCAAGGTAAAATCAGCATCCAGAATCGCAACAGCGAAACTGGCGATTTTGATATTGTAGTTTCAGATATCGTATCGCCAGGCGGTCTTAAGAATGTTTCCTTGCCAACCTGGTCAGAGGTCAATGGTCAAGATGATATCAAGTGGTACAACGCAGAACGTCAGCCGGATGGTACCTATCGTAAGCGAGTCCGTGTGAGTGATCACAAAGATGTTGAGGGCGAGTACAATATTCATCTCTACTATGTGCAAAATGATGGCAAGCTGGTTGGTGCTGGCGGCATCAAGACTAATGTTTCTCTAGGCAAGCCGAAGGGCAACATCAGTATTCAAAATAAGAATAATGTCAACGGCAGTTTTGATGTTGTGATTTCAAACGTTTCTGCCCCTTATGAAGTGTCTGCTGTCAGTGTTCCGGTTTGGTCTGAAGCTAACGGTCAAGATGATATTATTTGGTATACAGCTACTCAGCAGGCTAATGGTACCTATAAAGTTACTGTTGAATCTAGTAAACATAAAGACTCAGTTGGTAAGTATCATATCCATCTTTACTATGTCCGTAACGACGGGCAGTTAGTCGGTGTTGGTGGTACTACAACCAATGTGTCAGCAGTTAAACCACAGGGCAAAATCAGTATCCAAAATCGTAACAGCGAAACTGGCGATTTTGATATTGTGGTTTCAGATATTGTATCTCCAGGCGGTCTCAAGACTGTTTCCCTGCCAACTTGGTCAGAGGCCAATGGTCAGGATGATATCAAGTGGTACAACGCAGAACGTCAGCCGGATGGTACCTATAAGAAGCGAGTTCGTGCGAGCGACCATAACAACGTTCAGGGCGAATATAATGTACATCTCTACTATGTCCAAAATGATGGCAAGCTAGCAGGAGCAGGTGGCATCAAGACCAATGTGTCAATCAGTAAGCCACAGGGTAAAATCAGTATTCAAAATAAGAATAGTGACACTGGAGATTTTGATATTGTAGTATCAGGCATTGTGGCACCAGAAGGTCTCAAGACAGTTTACCTGCCGACTTGGTCAGAAGCGAATGGCCAAGATGATGTCCAATGGTACACAGCGGATCGTCAGGCTGACGGTACTTATCGTAAGCATGTATATGCGCGTGACCATAAGAATAATGCAGGTGAGTACAATGTTCACTTGTATTACTTAAATAATCAAAATCAGCTGCAGGGAGCTGGTGGAGAAAAGACCTCTATCTCTGTAAACCGTCCTCAGGCAGCTAGTCAGCGAGACCGTGTTCTTGCAGCGGCAGCTGCTATGGTAGGTGTCAGGGGAGGCAGTGCTGAGCATCAGCGCTTGGTCAACGATTATAACAGTGTCAGACCGCTGCCAGTTGGCTATGCTGTGAAGAACACGGATGACTGGTGCGACATTTTTACTACAGTTATTTTCCAAAGAGAGGGCTTGAGCGATCTTATCGGCCGCGAGTGTGGCGTAGAGCGTCATATTCATATTTTCCAAAGACTAGGTATCTGGAATGAAGATGGCAATTCGACTCCTAGCGCAGGCGATATTATCACCTTTAACTGGGACAAAGATACCCAGCAAAATGATGGCTGGGCTGATCATATCGGTATTGTCGAAAAAGTAGAAAATGGCATCATTCACACGATTGAAGGCAACAGCAATAACGTAGTTAAACGCAATACTTACCGCATCGGTCATGGAAATATCCGTGGTTTTGCGACACCTCGTTATAAATAAACATACAAAAGAGGCTGGGACAAAAGTCCTAGCCTCTCAATTGTCTTTGGATTGTCAAGCAAGACGCAGTGGTTTAGTGGGCTCTACTACGCTGATTTCATCAGCTTTTACAGCCCTACTCAACTGTGCGGAGGTGGGACGACGAAATCGAATTCTAACGAATTACCGATTTCTGTCCCACTCTCTTTTAACGTCTTAGAATTTTCTTTATGAGCTGAAGTAGCTTAAATTTGAGAGGGTTAGGATAATAACGGAAAGTCCCCATTTTTCGGACGATGAAGCCGTTGAAGTTCTGTTTGAAGCGCAGAACACCGTCAGAACCATCGAAAATTCCCATAATACCGAGGAAATTATAAAATGGAATGCCTCTCTTGATACTTTCGGTCATAACGTATTCCTGCAGCAGGGCTGGGGCGTAGAATTTATTAAACTCAGGATAGGAGCCGCTGAAGAGGTAGGTTGCTTCCTGAGGGGTGTAGATAAAGAGGCTGGCAGCCAGGATCTGGTCTTGGTCGCCGTACTTGTCAATCAGTTCTTGGGCTTCAGCTTTGCGGGTTTCAAAGCTGTCAAACTGGCTGGAAAGTTCTCGCAGCTGATTTTGCTTCTTTTCAGATTGAGGATTGTTTTCCAAGTCCGCCTGCAGTTTCTGAATTTTCTGGCCCAGTTTCTCTTGGTCTTTTTGTAAGTTCTGAAGATAGTCCTTGAAGTTGAGACTGGCTGTCATAAAGTCCGCCTGTTGACCAAAGCTGTCATAAAAATCTTGGTAATAGTCCAGTGGCTTGTCATCGTATTCACGCCGATCAGAAGTGGCAGAGGTAATGTCTTTGAAAAGATTGAGCTGGTCGCGTTCCAGCCTTTTTAGTTTGATACCAAAGGTATTCGCCTTTTTGACGGTCGCCTTGCCGTTTTTACTGAAGGACTTGAGCAGGTCTTTCTCCGTCAGACCAGCTAAATCTTTGACATAATGCCAATCAGGCTCCCCGCCTGGATAGCCTGTCTGTAGGCCGTCAAAGTCAAAGCCCAAATCAGTCAGTTGCTGGATAAGATCGACCTTTTCATCAGATGTGGGCTGGCCATTGCTGTCAAAGGTCTGATAAGTCTCGTAGGGCTTGATGATCAGCTCCAAGGCGCCTTCTTTTTTAGCGTAAGCCTGCAAAGCTTGATAGAAGGGAGTCAAGTATTGAGCATCGGTAGAGACAGGGCCGCAGTTGATTTCCATATGGAGGCCGCCAGTCATCGGCATACTGTAGAGGACAGCAGACACCACTACCTGTCCCTGCGGGTCAGTGTAGCCGATATACTGGCTACTGAAGCCCCGCTTGCTCAGCAACTCTGCCATTTCCACGGTCTGCATAAAAGAGCGTTGGGAGCTAGCTGAGGTATGCTGGATGAATTCTTCTTGGCTGAGAAGTTTAAAGGTCATAGGCTTCCTTTCTGTTAATGCTTGCTGCGCAGTTTCTTTCTGAGAGTGTAGGCTAGATTGGAGAGGTGGTAAAGAGGATTAGTTGGCAGGTTAAACTCACCAGCAAATTCCTCAATCGTCGGATTGAACTTGGATTTAAAGCTGTAGAGACCGCCCTTGAGATCGTTTTCGATTCCGCCCATATTTTGCCAATCTGCTCCGCGCTCAAAAGCATGTTTTGCTGTTTCATACCAAGTGATGATGGCTGGCTGATAACGACGGTACTCCTCGTCCATTCCGGCATAGATATTTTCAGAGGTCTTGCCATATTCTAAGACCAGTGTGCCAGACAGGGGAACGACAGCAGCACCTTGGCTGATTTTGTCCTGCAGAAAGTCAATCTCTTCTTGGAGGCGTTTCTGTTCTTGCTGGTTATTCTCAATCTTGCCGGGCTTGGTTTTCTCGGTAAATTTCTCTGATTCTTTAAGTGTCTTGGCCAACTGAGTTTGTAAGTCTTCCAAGCGTGCCTTTAGATCAATGCTGGATAAGGTGACATAGGAATGCTCAGGATAAGTATCCAAGAGTTTTTGGTAATAGTCTTTTCCACGCAGGTGGATGTTTTTTCTGTTTTCTGTCTTTTTCATCAAGGCTGAAAAGTCATCCAGTAATTCTGCTCCGCCAAATTGGATTTGGATGCCTTTGTTACGGGCTGTGCGAATAGCCTGCCGAGTACTCTTAGAAAGCAGATCCTCGCTGAAATCTTCTTTATGGATATTGGCCTGCAAGCGAGGCTGGATGGTTTCGTCCAGAGACTCAGTCCGTCCGACCCAGACAGTTCCTGCTTCCTGTAACTGTTGAATCAGCTCAACCGTCTCTGTATTGTCTTGCAATTCAGCACCCATCTTGCTTTCTGCCAGAAAGAGGCTAGGGTCAAACTTGACAAAGAGCGCTTTTTTCTCCTTGGCAAATTTCTTGAGCGAGGCCAAAACAAAGGTCAGCAGCTCCTTGTCACCATAGTCCATGATGGGACCGCGCGGAATATAAAGCATGGTCATCCCTAAGGGCAGTGGCTTGATCAGGACACTGGCTGCAGCAACCAAGCGGTCGTCTTTATAGAAGCCCAAGCGCTCATTGGCCCAGTTATCCTTAATCTGAGCCCAGGCTGAACTCTGCAGAAGATTGGCCTGGGGATGAGCTGTGACAAAATCGTCGTGTTCCCGAGCTGAAATTCCAATTTTGTAACTAAACATTATTTTAAAACCCACTCTCTAATAGCGTGTGCTACGCCGGATTCGTCGTTTGATTTGGTGATATACTTGGCGATTTTCTTGAGTTCTTCCTTGCCGTTTTCCATGACAACAGGAGAGCCGACGGCTTCCAGCATGGCGCGGTCATTTTCTTCATCACCGATAGCCATAGTCTGCTCCTTGCTTAAGCCAAGTTTTTCAGCCAGATGAAGGATAGCAGCCCCTTTATTGACAGTCTTTTTGACAATTTCCAGATAGAAAGGAGCTGATTTAACCAGTGTATATTTTTCAGCTAATTCCGGTGGCAGCTTAGCAATGGCCGCGTCCAAAATTTCCGGCTCATCAATAAACATGCACTTGACGATTTCTTTATTGGCCATTTCCTCAGGTGTACGGTAGAAAATAGGCATGCTGACCAGATTGGACTCGTAAACAGTGTACTTGCCGATGTTACGATTGGCTGTATAAATGCCGTCCTTGGTGATGGCATGCATGTGGACACCTAATTTTCGCCCGAGCAGTTCGATATCCAGATAGTCGTCATAGGTCAGTGTTTCTTTGATTAATTCTTGACCTGTAACAGTATCCTGTACCAGTCCGCCGTTGAAGGTAACGACATAGTTGTCTGGCTGATTAAGTTCTAGCTCCTCAAGAAGCTTTTGAACACCTGCAATAGGACGGCCGGTTGCAATAACGATTTTGACACCAGCAGCCTTGGCATCCTGAATAGCGCTGAAGACTTCAGGAGTGATTTCTTTTTGGTTATTTAAAAGGGTGCCGTCAATATCAACGGCAACTAATTTAATAGACATGTTATTCTCCGTAGGTAAATTGGTCATTTTTGATATATTGCATAAAAGTCTGGTTTTTTTCGCTGAAAAGTCCGGTCTCTGCCAGCATTTCCTTGGGGAAGTAGAAGCGATTATCGCCCTGTCTGGTTCCAGCTAGCGAATGAACGATAGGAGACAGACTGGAAAGTTCTGCTAAGCTGCCATCTTTTTGCAGGATTTCTATCTGAGTCCGGGGTTTTTCAACGTCAGGCCGGTAGAAATCATAAGGCAAATCAAAATTACGATGGATAGCAGTATAGTAATCAGGGTCGAAACCAACTTGTCCAACTAGGTCTCGCATGATATCCAAATGCGCTTCGTTTTCCTGAGAGAAGACGATAGACTTAAAGACCTTGCGGTTGATAAAACGCTGAGCCAAGTCAGATAAAATCTTGTCTGGACTAGTCATCCAAACTTGGAAATAGGTATTCATAACACCATCATCCAAGGCCAGATAATTCTGCAGGGTCACTCTGTTTTCAAAGAATGGAATGAGATTGGGCGATGACAGCGCAAAATAATCCTTCTGAGCTGGATAGAGAAACTTGGCCCGCTTGAGCAGATTTTGCAGCAGAACTTCCATAGCACGGCTAGCTGGGTGGAAATAGACCTGCATATACATTTGGTAGCGGCTGACTACATAGTCCTCCACCGCATGCATGCCATTGCGCTTGAAGGCGATGCCGTTTTCTACTGGACAAATCACTCGTAAAATTCTGGTTAAGTCAAATTGCCCATAGGAAGCTCCGGTGAAAAAGGAGTCTCGTAAGAGATAGTCCATTCGATCCACATCAATCTGGCTGGAAATCAGCTGGACCACCTGCTTATTGGGATAGGTATGGTTAATAACGCTAGCTACCTTTTCTGGAAAATCTGGTGAAACCTGCACCAGTACCTGATGAATCTCTGTTTCAGGACTGGTGATGATTTGCCGCGTAATGTCCTCGTGATTGGTATCAAAGAGGCGCTCAAAAGTGTGTGAATAAGCTCCGTGCCCCAAGTCATGCAGGAGAGCGGCTGTCATGGTCAGCAGGCTTTCGTGGCTGTCCCAGTTGGATTGGTATTTTTCATTGAAAATCTTGGTGATGCGCCGAGCAATCTCGTAAGCTCCCAGACAATGCGAAAAACGGCTGTGCTCCCCGCCGTGGAATGTATAGCCGGAAGTACCCAGCTGTTTGATGCGGCGCAGCCGTTGAAATTCTTTAGTATTGATTAAATCATAAATAACCTGATGGTCCACATGAACATAATTATGAACCGGGTCCCGAAATACTTTTTCAATCATGTTACCATTATACCACAAATCATAGTAGGAAAAAAATCAAAGCTGCAACTGAAAGAAGAGCAATTTTATCCTTTTTTTGATAAAATAGGGAAAGAAAAAGAGAAACGAGATGAAGATGCAAATCAGAATAAAAAATCACATCCAGCTGGACGGGCATACCGAGCTAATCGATCAGGTCTACGATACGGACTGGACGCAAAAAGGAGACTTTCATTATCTGCTATACAAAAATGAAGAAGGAGAGAAAGTAGTTCTGAAGTTTCACGATAAAGAGCTGGTTATGACGCGTTTTTCTGAGCCTAAGTCCATCATGCGCTTCATCAGTCAAGGGCAGGCGTTGGTTGGTATCCATACACCTGTGGGCTTGCAGCAGTTTGTGACCGATACTTCTTTCTATAAGGTTGATTTTACTCAGCAGGTTCTGCAACTTCATTATCAGCTGAAAACTGTTGACAGAGAGCAGATTTTTGCTAGCTATGAAATGGAGATTAGCTGGGGTTAGCTGCTATTTTACGAGAAAACTCTTGAAAATCATAATGTTTCCCCTTGCAAAAGCTTGAAAATTTGGTATAATAGTTTCTAACTCAAGGGAGTAGCTAACGGAATAACCGTTACAAGGTCGTCAATACGAAAGAAATTTCCGGCCTTGTATGAAATAGCGAGACTTGTTAATAAACAGGTCTCTTTTTTGTTTCTGACTTTTTGGATATGACTGATGCGGCTCGAGATGATAAGTCGTAGTGGTCAGAAAAGTTCAGAAATAAAAGAGGCCAAGAGGAGGAATACATTGTCAAAAGAACAAAAGCGCCAAGCTTTTTACACTCAGAGTCCTGAGGAAATTTTCAAAACTTTGGACGCTTCAGAGCAAGGTTTGTCCAGTCAAGAAGCAGCCAAGCGTTTAGCTGATTATGGCCGCAATGAACTGGATGAAGGGGAGAAAAAATCTCTCTTAATGAAGTTTTTGGAGCAGTTTAAGGATTTGATGATTATCATCTTGTTGGTAGCAGCTGTCTTGTCTGTTGTCACATCAGGTGGTGAAGATATTGCAGATGCTTTAATCATCTTAGCTGTCGTAATCATCAATGCCATCTTTGGTGTCTATCAGGAAGGCAAGGCTGAAGAAGCGATTGCGGCTCTCAAATCCATGTCCAGCCCAGCTGCGCGTGTCCTGCGCGATGGCCATGTCACAGAAGTAGATTCTAAGGACTTGGTACCTGGTGATATCGTTAGATTGGAAGCTGGTGATGTTGTCCCAGCAGATATGCGACTTTTAGAAGCTAATTCACTGAAAATCGAAGAAGCGGCTCTGACAGGTGAGTCTGTGCCGGTTGAGAAAGATTTGACTGTTGAGGTAGCTGCAGATGCTGGTATTGGCGACCGGGTCAATATGGCCTTCCAAAACTCAAATGTGACCTATGGTCGTGGGGTTGGATTGGTTGTCAACACAGGGATGTATACGGAAGTCGGTCACATCGCGGGTATGTTGCAGGATGCGGATGAAACGGACACACCACTCAAGCAAAATCTTAATAGCCTGTCTAAGGTTCTGACCTATGCTATCTTGGTGATTGCTGCAGTGACTTTTGTAGTTGGTGTCTTCATTCAAGGGAAAAATCCACTGGATGAGCTGATGACCTCTGTAGCCTTGGCAGTTGCCGCTATCCCTGAAGGTCTGCCTGCTATCGTTACCATCGTGCTGGCTTTGGGAACTCAGGTTCTGGCTAAGCGGAATTCGATTGTCCGTAAGCTTCCGGCTGTTGAGACTTTGGGATCAACTGAGATTATCGCTTCAGATAAGACTGGTACCCTGACCATGAATAAGATGACAGTCGAAAAAGTCTTTTATGACGGAGTCCTGAATGAAGCTGGACAAGATATTGAACTTGGCTTGGAGCTGCCTCTCTTACGTTCAGTTGTCTTAGCCAATGATACTAAGATTGACCAAGAAGGAAAGCTGATTGGTGACCCAACAGAAACAGCCTTTATCCAGTATGCTTTGGACAAGGGCTATGATGTGAAGGCCTTTTTAGAGAAATATCCTCGTGTAGCTGAGCTGCCCTTTGATTCAGACCGTAAGCTCATGTCTACTGTCCATCCATTGCCAGATGGGAAATTCCTTGTGGCAGTAAAGGGAGCACCAGATCAACTCTTGAAACGCTGTGTTGCCCGTGATAAGGCTGGAGATGTTGCAGCGATTGATGATGCTACTTCACAGCTGATTAAGTCTAACAACTCAGAGATGGCTCACCAAGCTCTGCGCGTGCTGGCTGGTGCTTACAAGATTATTGATGCAGTTCCGACTGACCTGACATCTGAAAATCTAGAAAATGATTTAATCTTTACTGGTTTAATCGGTATGATTGACCCAGAACGTGCAGAAGCAGCAGAAGCTGTTCGTGTAGCCAAGGAAGCAGGTATTCGTCCGATTATGATTACTGGTGACCATCAGGATACAGCTGAAGCTATCGCTAAGCGCTTGGGTATCATCGAAGAGGGAGATACTGAAGACCATGTCCTGACTGGTGCAGAGCTCAATGAGCTTTCTGATGCAGAATTCGAAAAGGTTGTTGGCCAATACTCTGTCTATGCCCGAGTTTCTCCTGAGCATAAGGTTCGGATTGTCAAAGCATGGCAAAACCAAGGTAAGGTCGTAGCCATGACAGGTGATGGTGTTAATGATGCACCAGCTCTGAAGACAGCTGATATCGGTATCGGTATGGGTATTACAGGTACAGAAGTATCTAAGGGTGCCTCTGATATGATTCTGGCAGATGATAACTTTGCGACCATCATTGTAGCCGTGGAAGAAGGACGTAAGGTCTTCTCTAATATTCAAAAGACCATCCAGTATCTCCTTTCAGCTAATACAGCTGAGGTGCTGACTATTTTCTTAGCAACCCTCTTTGGTTGGGATGTGCTGCAGCCAGTTCATCTGCTTTGGATTAACCTAGTAACGGATACCTTCCCTGCCATTGCTCTGGGGGTTGAACCTGCTGAGCCAGGTGTCATGAGTCATAAGCCTCGCGGCCGTAAGTCTAGCTTCTTCTCAGGTGGAGTGATGAGCTCTATCATCTATCAGGGTGTCCTGCAAGGGGCTTTGGTTCTGGCGGTTCATGGTTATGCTATCTCTAATCCCGTCCATGTCGGTGATATCAAGGCTATCCATGCGGACGCTCTGACAATGGCCTTTGCAACGCTTGGTCTCATCCAGCTCTTCCATGCTTACAATGTAAAATCTGTTTATCAATCTATCTTTACAGTTGGGCCATTCAAGTCTAAGACCTTTAACTGGTCTATCTTGGTTTCTTTCATCCTATTGATTTCAACTATTGTAATTGATCCACTGGAAAAGATTTTCCATGTGACCAAGCTGGACTTGTCACAATGGTCAGTAGTTCTGATTGGTAGCTTTGCCATGATTGTCATTGTTGAAATTGTTAAGTTCATCCAACGTAAATTAGGTATGGACAAGAATGCTATTTAACAGCAAAAAGTCATCTGCGGATGGCTTTTTTGCGTACAAGGCGGTATAATCAAATTCAAAGAAAGCAACTCGAAAGGAGGTTGAAAGTATGTATCAAAATTTACGAAAGAAGTTGGAAGAAGTTTCTGCTTTATATTATGAGGAAGAAATCTTATGGTTACTGGATCATATTGGTCATCCAGAAGCGACAATCCGTGATGAGTTAGTCTTTTCGTCCTTAGCAAGGGGACTTCAAGATGACCTGTTTTCAGCTGAACAGTTTCGTTTCTTGGCTCAAGAAGCAGTCAAAAGACAAGGACTTTTTTACAAGAGTGATAAAAATGGTCAAGCCACCTTAACACGTTCCTTCACGGCTTTACTTTATGCCAATCTCTTAAACTGTGATGGTAATCCAAACTCTTCGTATTATCAGGCTCTATCAGTGCAAGGAAGAAAATATTTACTAGATAAGGGGCTAACCTACCTGTCAGTAGAAAGAGACACAAGGGGTTACTCCAGGAAATACGGTTGGGTTCATGCCTTCGCTCATGGAGCAGACTTATTGACAGAAGTGGCTTGTCACCCGGACTTTCCCTCTAGCAGGATGACAGAGGTTTTAGAGGTCATTCATCAAGCTTTTAAAAGAGTTTCAGTCCGTTTCGGAAATGATGAGGATTGGCGCTTATCCCAGGTGCTATATCAAGCTGTCTTAAAGGAAAAACTATCGCAGCGTGAACTTAGACTATGGCTTCAATCACAGAGTTTTCCATTGGAAAGCAACCAAGACTTCATTGCTTTTTCCAATTTTCGCTCCTGCTTATTAGAAGTCTATGTGCAGTTGGACAGCAAAAAACAACTCTCAGATGAGCTGAGAGCTGCAATTCAACATTTCCATTACTGAACTTCAATTACTGTTAAAGCATCTCGCAGTTCGTCTGCCAGGTGTTTTTTCTTATAGTCTCGGAATTCAACTAAATCTTTAACAGCATTATAACGCTTGTGCAGGCGGTACATCTGGGGAATCTTATACTGAGGAAAGTCATTGAAAAAATTCCGAGTCAGTTCCCATTCACGAATGTAGCCCAGAGGACGCATATGATAGCGGACACCTTCGATAACACGGCTTTGGTGGCGGTGATGAAGATGGCCGAAAACAACCTCTTTCACCCCGTATTTGACAAAGAGCCGATGAAAAGCTTGGCTTCCTAGGAAGGCGTTGAAGCGCTGGAAATAGGGATGGTCGTATAGAAAGTCTTGATGGGGGACAAAATGCAGAGCAACAATAATGGGACCATCTAAAGTCATCAGCAGTTTTTCTAACTCTTGCAGCGTCTGAGCTGTAATGCTAGGGTCGTCGAGTTGGCGCTCCAATCTGCGGTCAAACCAGAAGTTGGTCTTGGTTCTCAGATGTTCTTCTTTGCTTTTTTCTGGAACAAAGCTGTAGTCATACCAGCCAGAAAAGCTGACGAGCTTGGTCTGGCCGAAATGCTGCACCTGAAAATCATAGTCCTTAATTTCTTGCTCAGAGAGGCCCAGCATATCGTGGTTTCCCAGATTAAAAGAAAGGGGAATCTCTTGCTTCAAAGTTTCAAGAAAGGGCAAACTGATCTTGGTCAGGTCGTTGGACAAATCCCCTGCGATGTGTAGGTGGCCAATCCCTTCCTCTTTTAAAAGCTGGCGAAGAGCTTGGTGCTCAAAATCCCCAAATTGATTGGAATCCAGATGGAGGTCGCTCATAAATCCGATTCTTGTCATGGTTTTAGTCTAGCATATTTTTCAAAACTTGAAAATGCTTAAGGCCCTATAGAGTGCCTCCCTTTTATCTGAACACCTTATAAATTTTTGTAATTTTGTATTTCGTTTATCCATGGACGAAGTCTAGGAAGTCTTGAAATAATTCTTCCAACCCCATGTCATTATATTACTTTTCTAACAATTAGGTGACAAGGAGTCGCTTGTCTTGCCTAGCTAGGGAAAATCCGATAAAATGTAAGCTGCTGAATGTGAGATTAGGCAAACTG
Source organism: Streptococcus sanguinis (assembly GCF_013343115.1). Taxonomy (NCBI): domain Bacteria; kingdom Bacillati; phylum Bacillota; class Bacilli; order Lactobacillales; family Streptococcaceae; genus Streptococcus; species Streptococcus sanguinis. The sequence continues at coordinate 1,253,503 of NZ_CP054570.1, read as the reverse complement.
TTTAATTTATGTTATAATTAAACGATATGTGAAAAGAGGTATTTATGGACATTTCAGAAATTCGTCAAAAGATTGACGCAAATCGTGAAAAATTAGCTTCTTTCAGGGGGTCTCTTTGACTTAGAAGGTCTGGAAGAAGAAATTGCCATCTTAGAAAATAAGATGACAGAACCCGACTTTTGGGATGACAACATTGCAGCCCAGAAGACATCTCAAGAGCTGAATGAACTCAAGCAAACCTATGAAAATTTCCATCAGATGACCGAGCTTTTTGATGAATCGGAAATCTTGCTTGATTTTCTGGCTGAAGATGAGTCGGTTCAGGGTGAGTTGGAAGAAAAGCTGGCTGAACTCGAGAAAATGATGACCAGCTATGAAATGACCCTGCTCCTATCTGAGCCTTATGATAATAACAATGCCATCCTTGAAATTCACCCGGGCTCTGGTGGTACAGAGGCCCAGGATTGGGGAGATATGCTGCTGCGTATGTATACACGCTTTGGCAATGCCAAGGGCTTCAAAGTTGAGGTCTTGGACTATCAAGCTGGAGATGAAGCAGGCATTAAGTCGGTGACACTTTCATTTGAAGGACCGCACGCTTATGGTCTGCTCAAGTCAGAAATGGGAGTCCACCGTTTGGTCCGGATTTCGCCATTCGACTCAGCTAAACGTCGTCATACTTCCTTTACCTCAGTAGAGGTCATGCCGGAGTTGGATGACACCATTGAGGTGGAAATTCGCGATGACGATATTAAGATGGACACTTTCCGTTCGGGAGGAGCCGGCGGACAGAACGTCAATAAAGTTTCTACTGGTGTGCGACTGACCCATATTCCTACGGGAATTGTGGTGCAGTCTACCGTTGACCGGACTCAGTATGGAAACCGCGATCGGGCGATGAAGATGCTACAGGCTAAGCTTTATCAGCTAGAGCAAGAGAAACAAGCAGCCGAAGTCGACTCACTCAAGGGAGATAAGAAGGAGATTTCCTGGGGCAGCCAAATCCGCTCCTATGTCTTTACGCCTTATACTATGGTCAAAGACCATCGGACCAGTTACGAAGTAGCACAGGTGGACAAGGTGATGGATGGAGATTTGGATGGTTTCATCGACGCTTATTTGAAATGGCGTTTGAACTAGGAAATGTAAGAGATTAGAATTAGATTGAAAGGAAATTTCAATAGATGTCAATAATTGAAATGAAAGATGTTGTCAAGAAGTATGGCAACGGGACCACTGCCTTGCGTAGTGTGTCTATTAACGTAGAACCTGGGGAGTTTGCCTATATTGTAGGTCCTTCAGGAGCGGGGAAGTCAACTTTTATTCGTTTGCTTTACCGGGAGATAAAGCTGGATAAGGGAAGTCTGAAAGTAGCTGATTTTGACTTAGCTAAGATTAAGAAGCGAGATGTTCCAATGCTGCGCCGTCAGGTTGGAGTCGTCTTTCAGGACTATAAACTTCTTCCTAAAAAGACAGTGTATGAGAATATTGCCTACGCCATGGAAGTTATCGGTGAACGCCGCCGCAATATTAAAAAGCGGGTTATGGAAGTGCTGGATCTGGTTGGTCTTAAGCATAAGGTCCGCTCATTCCCTAATGAGCTTTCCGGTGGTGAGCAGCAGCGGATTGCCATTGCGCGTGCTATTGCTAACAACCCTAAAGTCCTGATTGCGGATGAGCCGACAGGAAACTTGGACCCAGATAATTCTTGGGAGATTATGAACCTGCTGGAGCGGATTAACCTTCAGGGAACAACTGTCCTGATGGCAACCCACAACAGCCAGATTGTAAATACTCTGCGTCACCGCGTTATTGCTATTGAAAATGGCCGTGTGGTACGTGATGAAGCGGAAGGAGAATACGGATACGATGATTAGAAGATTTTTTCGTCATTTGATTGAGTCGCTTAAGAGTCTTACGCGGAATGGTTGGATGACTGTAGCGGCTGTCAGCTCGGTTATGATTACCTTGAGCTTAGTGGCTGTTTTTGCTTCAGTAATTTTAAATACAGCCAAGTTGGCAAATGATATTTCCAATAATGTCCGCGTCATGGTATACATGCGTAAGGATGTTTTCGATAATAGCGAAACGATTGTAAAAGAAGGTCAAACAGTTCAGAATGAAGACTATCACAAGGTCTATGATGCTCTGACTTCTATGAAAAATGTAGAGAAGGTTACTTTTTCTAGTAAGCAAGAGCAGTATAATAAGCTAACAGAGACCATGGGTAGTGAGTGGGATGTTTTTGATGAAGAAAATAATCCTCTTTACGATGCTTATATTGTTGAGACCAAGGCACCTAAGTATGTAGAATCTGTTACAAAAGATGCTCGTAAGATTGATGGTGTTTCAGAGGTTCAAAATGGGGGTACCAATACCAAAAATCTCTTTGCGTTTTCTAATTTCATCCAAACATGGGGATTGATTGGGACAGCGCTTCTGATTTTCATTGCTATCCTTCTCATTTCCAATACTATTCGGATTACCATTATTTCCCGAAGTCGCGAGATTCAAATCATGCGCTTGGTTGGTGCCAAGAATAGCTATATCCGCGGACCATTCCTGTTTGAGGGAGCATGGATTGGCTTGTTAGGAGCAACAGTTCCGTCACTTGTAGTTTATTTGACATATGGTATAGCCTACCAGACTATGAATAAGAGCTTGGTAGGTCAAGGACTTTCTATGATTGATCCAAAACTCTTTAGTCCGATTATGATAGCAGCACTCTTTGTGTTGGGAATTCTTATCGGATCATTGGGGTCTATCATCTCTATGAGACGCTTCTTGAAGATTTAACAAATCATAAAAAAACAGAGTTTGAAGAATTTCAAACTCTGTTTTTGTTATAGGTATTGCTTAAATGGCTACTGAGCTAAAAATGGATTAAAGATTTTTTCATGTGAAATAGTGGTATCATGACCATGACCAGGATAAACAGCGTAGTCTTTGGGCAATACCAGAAGTTTCTCACGAATAGACGTCAATAATTGCTCCATGTTTCCAGTCGGCAGATCCGTTCGTCCGATGCTTTCCCGAAAGAGGGCATCACCTGTCAAAACAAGGCGGTCATCTGGAAAGACTAGAGAGACACCTCCGATGGAGTGGCCGGGTGTTGCAAGCACATAGAAGTGAAAGCCTCCAAGATCATAGTCTGTCTCGTAGGAGAAAAACTCCTCTGCTGGTCGACAGATAATATCATCCATATCGGCATGGCGCGCCAGACCAGATAGGTTATCTGTCGGTGTGTAGAGCCAGCTGCTTTCACTCTCAGCCACATAGACAGGTGGGGCAGCATAGTGCTCCCGGACCTTTTCTAAACTCATAATGTGGTCATAATGGGTATGGGTCAAGAGTATAGCAATCACAGGCTTGGCGAGTTCCTCCAGCTTGCGTTCAATCTTTTTCCAGTCACTGCCAGGATCGACGATTAGGAGGCCTTGATTATTTTCTAAGATATAGGTGTTTTCAAATGCAACAAGGTTGATAATTTTATGAATCTTCATTTGATTTCCTCGGAAAATGTATTCTGCTATTGAGTGTAACAGAAAAGAAAATTTTTTGCACAGAATTGCTTTCTAGGCTAGGGCTGAAAATTTTCAGATGTCTCAGAATGGCTTTTATGATATAATCATAGCAGTATGACACAAAATGATTATAAGTATGCCGTTGTGGACTTGGAGGCTACAGGAACGGGCAGCAATGCAAAGATTATTCAGATTGGCATTGTTCTGATTGAGAATGGAATCATCACCAAGACTTATGAAACAGATGTCAATCCTCATGAGGAACTGGATGAGCATATCAAAGAGCTGACGGGATTGAATGATGAGCGGCTTGGCCGAGCCCCGGAGTTTTCTCAGGTAGCAGCTGAGGTATATGAGCTGATTCAGGATGCGATTTTTGTCGCTCATAATGTCAAGTTTGATGCCAATCTACTAGCGGAGGCCCTTTTCTGGGAAGGGTTTGACTTGCTGACACCGCGTGTGGACACGGTAGAGTTGGCTCAGGTCTTTTACCCTACCTTTGATAAATATTCCTTGGGTAATCTCTGTAATTTGCTGGATATTTCTTTAGAAAACGCCCATACTGCGCTGGCAGATGCTCAAGCAACGGCTCAGCTATTTTTAAAAATACAAGACAAAATCAAGAGCCTACCCAAGGCCTTGGTTGAGAAAATGCTAACTTTGGCTGACAGCATTATCTATGAGTCGCGCTTGGCTATCGAGGAAGTTTATCAGACGATGCCGGATCAGCAAGATAAGGAACTGCAATCCTGGCATGGTATTTTCCTGCGACGTTCCCAAAAGCTGACTTCGGAAAAGAAGCTGTCGCAGGATTTCCTCACCAATCTATACCTGCTAGGCTTAGAAGAGCGGTCTGAACAGCTCAAATTTGCTCGTTTTATGGAGGAAGCTCTGGACCAGCAGGAGCCTAGTTTTTTAGAGGCGCAGACAGGCTTGGGCAAGACTTTTGGCTACTTGCTGCCTATTCTATCTAGAGGTCAAGAAAAAGTACTAGTGACGGTTCCGACTAAGATCCTGCAGGACCAGCTGCTGCAAAAGGAAGGGCGATTGTTGGAGGAAGTATTTGGTATTTCCTTTCACAGTCTCAAGAGTCCGGAGAATTATCTCAAGCTGGACCATTTCTATCAGACACTGGACAGGGAATATGACAACCGTTTGGTTAATCGCTGCAAACTGCAACTCTTGGTTTGGCTGACAGAAACCAAAACGGGTGATTTGAATGAAATCGGACAGGCTCATCGCTTCTCAAGCTACTTTAATGAAATCCGTCATGATGGCAAGCTAAGCAAACATTCTCTTTTTTATGAGGAAGATTTTTGGCGGTTGGGACAGGTCAAGTCAGCTACTAGTCGAGTCGTGGTTACCAATCATGCATACCTGCTGACGCGTTTAGAGGATGACCAGTCTTTGCTGGACAATCGTATTCTAGTAGTTGATGAAGCTCAGAAGATGTTTTTCGCCTTGGAAAGCTTCTCTCAGTCCAGTATAAATCTAACTAAAACGCTGCAGCAGATAAATCATCTCCTTCAGGAAGAAGGGAAACTTCTGCAGCAACGGCTTTTGCAAAGCATTCAGTTTGAGCTGGCTGATGCCGCAGAGAAGCATCGCAAGAAAGCATCAGAGCTAAGTCCGGAAAAGATTTCCCGACTTCTTCAGGATGTGTCCGAGTTAAAGACAAGTTCATTGCCTGAGCTGCAGCACTTGTTCAGTGGCAAATACCAGTATTATTGGTTGGTTGATGAAGTTTTGGCAGATCATCGCTTGATGACTCTGCATGCTGGCCGTTCAGAATTGCTGCATTTTACAGACTTTTTGCCTGAAAGGGCCAAGGTTATCTTGGTTTCGTCTACTCTGGAAATCAGCTCAAAGGTCAATCTGGCGCAGTTGCTAGGCTTTGAAAGTTATCATTTTTACAAGCTGAAAAGCAAGAAGAAGCCACTGCAGAAGCTCTTTTTAGATGAAAGTTTTCCAGCAGTAGTGGATTTGTCAACTGAGGATTTTGCTCGAGAGATTGTTGCTTGCTTGCGAGAAGTGACGGAACTCGGTCTGCCTATCGTCGTCCTCTTCACCTCTAAAGACTTGCTTTTAACTGTTTCGGACTTGCTGGCTTTGCCGCATTTGGCCCAATATAAAAATGGCGATGCCGGCAATATCAAGCGGCGTTTTGATAGAGGAGAGGCAGGTATCCTTTTGGGCTCTGGCAGCTTCTGGGAGGGGGCTGATTTTGCTGAGCAAGATCAGATTATTCAGTTGATCACTCGGATTCCATTTGACAATCCCAAGGATTTCTTTGTACAGAAGATTAACAGCCGCTTGAAAGCGGAAGGTAAGAATGCCTTTTATGATTATCAACTGCCTCTTGCCATCTTACGGCTTAAGCAGGCTATTGGTCGAACCCGTCGCAATGAGCATCAGAAGTCAGCTGTTATTCTTTTGGACAATCGCATTTCTAGTAAACGCTATGGCAAGCAGATTCAGCATCATCTATCACAATTGGCTTCTTTAGATATTCTGCCAGAGGCAGCCATTATGCAGGAATTACAAGCCTTTTTTGACTGAAACTATCTGAAATCAGCTGATTTTTATTGGCTGATTTTTTAGGTTCATTCAGATTTTTGGGACAAAATTTGTTATAATGAGAGGCATAGGAAAGAAGGGGTGTTCGTGAAAAAATATTTACCAGGAATTCTGTTATCCTTTGGCATAGCAGCTGTTTCTATCTTTTTAGGCGGCTTGCTTCCCTTGATAGGCTCTAGTGTTTTGGCTATTGTCTTTGGGATTGTTTTGAACAACAGCATGAAGCTACCGGCTGCTTTTCAGGAAGGACTCAGCTATTCGGGGAAGAAATTGCTGCAGTATTCCATCATCTTTTTGGGATTTTCCATGTCCATTGGTCAGGTTTCTGAGACAGGGATTTCTTCTCTTCGTATCAGTCTTATTACGATTCTGATAGCCTTTCTGGCAGCCTATCTGGCTGGCCGTTTCTTTAAGATGAATCGTGTCTTGACTATTTTAATTGGTTTTGGAACAGCCATCTGCGGTGGCTCTGCCATAGCGGCTGCTTCACCAATCTTGGAAGCTGATGAAGAGGAAATCGCTCTGTCTATCTCCACTATTTTCTTTTTCAATATTTTAGCAGTATTCATTTTCCCTTTTTTAGGGCATTTGCTGCAGATGTCGGATGCATTTTTCGGGACTTGGGCTGGAACAGCCATCAATGATACTTCGTCAGTAGTGGCAGCAGGCTATACATATAGCTCGTCAGCTGGAGACTTGGCGACCATTGTTAAGCTTAGTCGGGCCCTGATGATTGTACCGGCCTGCTTGCTCTTCGCAGCTTATCGCTATATCAAGTCTAAGAAGTCGTCACAAAAGACAAACTTGAAACAGATTTTTCCTTGGTTTATAGCTTGGTTTGTCCTAGCTTCACTTATCAGCAGTCTTGGATTTCTACCTGCTGCTGTCATCCCTTATACAAAATTCATTTCTCAGTGGCTGATGGCTATGGCCTTGGCAGCTATTGGCGCAAAGGTTTCCTTTAAGCAGTTTAAGCAAGCAGGAGCAGCGCCTTTGCTGACTGGTGCCTTTGCTTGGTTTTGCGTCGCTGTTTCTAGCTTGATTATCCAGTATTTTTTCTAAAAAGGAGGGACTATGCCCTATCAAAGACGGACGTTTGAGTCTCGGATTGATTATAGTTTAATTTTGCCTGTTTTGATGCTGCTCTCAATCGGTGTTGTGGCTATTTACATTGCTGTTAGTCATGATTATCCTGACAATGCCTGGCCCATGGTTGGTCAGCAGATTGCCTGGATTGCGGTGGGCTTCTTGCTCAGCTTTATCCTCATGTTTTTTAACACCAAGTTTCTCTGGAAAATTACGCCTTATCTCTATGTTTTTGGTCTTGGCCTCATGGTCTTACCACTGATTTTTTACAGTGAATCTCTGGTAGCCTCTACTGGTGCCAAAAACTGGATTGCTATTCGTGGTGTGACCCTCTTTCAGCCCTCGGAGTTCATGAAGATTTCATATATTCTCATGCTGTCGCGGCTGGTGGTCCATTTTCTCCAGCAGCACAAGCAGGATGAGCGAACCTTGGCTTTAGACTTTTTTCTGATTCTGAAGCTTGGGCTCTACACAGTGCCTGTTCTGGTTCTGTTAACTCTCCAAAGTGATTTGGGGACGGCTCTGGTTTTTGTTGCTATATACGGTGGCATCGTTCTACTGTCAGGTGTTTCTTGGAAGATTATCCTGCCGGTCTTTCTGACGGGAGTCTTGTTGTTGGGAGGATTTCTCTTTATCTTTATTTCTGATGGCGGTCGTGCCTTTCTGCATAATCTAGGCATGCCGACCTACCAAATCAATCGGATTTTGGCTTGGCTTCATCCTTTTGATTACGCTCAGACGACCACTTTCCAGCAAGCACAGGGACAAATCGCTGTCGGAAGTGGTGGTCTGACTGGCCAAGGCTTTAATGTTTCCAATCTCTTGGTGCCTGTTCGGGAAAGCGATATGATTTTCACCGTTATTGCAGAAGATTTTGGTTTCTTAGGTTCAACCTTGGTTATCATGCTCTATTTACTGCTGATTTATCGCATGCTCAAGATTACGATTAAATCCAACAATCAGTTTTATACCTACATCTCAACTGGCTTTATCATGATGCTGCTCTTCCATATTTTTGAAAATATTGGAGCGGTGACAGGAATTCTGCCTCTGACAGGGATTCCGCTGCCCTTTATCTCACAGGGGGGCTCTTCCATTATTAGTAATCTTATCGGAGTCGGTCTCCTGCTGTCCGTCTCCTATCAGAACAGCCTGACGGATGAAAAGAAGGAGCGAATTCCTGCTGTCCGCAAAAAAGTCGTACTGAAGAAATTAAAATAAACAGATAGCAAGTTTTTGACTCACAAATCAGATGGGATTTTGTGACTGGCTCATCTCAGAAAGGATATTTTCATGAAAAAAGCAGCTTTACTCTTAGCTCCCGGCTTTGAAGAAATCGAGGCCTTGACAGTTGTGGATGTCTTGCGCCGTGCAGGTCTTGTCTGTGATATGATTGGTTTTGCTGAATCAGTGACTGGCTCTCACGCCATCACTGTTCAAGCGGATCAGGTCTGGAAGGGGCGACTGGATGACTACGATATGGTCATTTTGCCAGGGGGGATGCCAGGATCGGCCAATCTTCGTGACGATGACCGCCTGATGCAGCTTTTGCAGGACTTTCAGCAGGCGGATAAATTCATCGCTGCCATCTGTGCCGCCCCCATTGCTCTTGACCGCGCAGGTGTCTTGACTGGTAAGTATTTCACTTGCTATGATGGTGCGCAAGACAATATTAAAAATGGAACTTACCGTAAAGAAACAGTTCTTGTTGATGGGAAGCTGATTACTAGCCGTGGTCCATCAACTGCCTTGGCTTTCGCCTATGAGCTGGTTCGCCAGTTGGGCGGAGACGCTGACCAGTTGGCTGATGCTATGCTTTATACAGATGTATTTGGAAATTAAAAATAGGCTGGGACTCAAACTATGTCCCAGCTTTTTTGAACCCTTATGATTCTTTGCCGTCCTCTATATGGAACGGGTTTAGAGCTGTTGAAAAGGACGAAACCAGCAGCCATTTTTAAATTTTGGATTCTTTGAGATATTTTGTTTAGAAAAAGGCTTGAAAAAAGTCGGAAAAGTGCTGGATTCGGGCAAATATTAGCCCCTTTTTCATGAAAATTATGGTATAATGAAAGGTATGAATTATCAAGATTACATCTGGGATTTAGGTGGAACACTCTTGGATAATTATGAAACTTCGACAGCAGCTTTTGTTCAAACCTTGAAAGAGTTTGGTCTGCAAGCTGGTCACGACGAAGTTTATAAGGCCCTCAAGGTGTCTACGGACTATGCAGTCCAGCAGTTTGCTCCCCAAGAAAAAGACTTTTTAAAGTTTTATAAGGCCAATGAAGCAGAAGAGTTGACTCACCCTGTCTTATTTGACGGCGCGGCAGACTTGCTTAGGCGGATTGTGGCCAAGGGGGGTCGGAACTTTCTGGTCTCCCACCGGGACAACCAAGTGCTGGAAATCTTGGAGAAAACGGCCATTGCATCAGCATTTACAGAAGTGGTGACATCGGCGAATGGCTTTCCGAGGAAACCCTCTCCAGACTCCATGCTCTATCTAAAAGACAAGTATCAGATTGCCTCTGGCTTGGTCATTGGTGACCGTCCGCTGGATATTGAAGCAGGGCAGGCAGCTGGCTTTGACACCTATCTCTTTGATAATATGCAGCATCTTGAAGAATTTATAGATATTGATTAGAAAAGGAACACTATGACAGAAGAAAAGCAGCAAGATATACAGGCCCAGGAATATGATGCCAGTCAGATTCAGGTCTTAGAAGGCTTAGAAGCCGTTCGTATGCGTCCAGGAATGTATATCGGTTCGACCTCCAAGGAAGGTCTTCACCATTTAGTATGGGAAATTGTTGACAACTCAATTGATGAGGCGTTGGCTGGTTTTGCCAGTCACATTCAGGTCTTTATCGAAAAAGACAATTCCATCACGGTAGTAGATAACGGTCGGGGAATTCCCGTTGATATTCAGGAGAAAACAGGCCGTCCGGCCGTGGAAACCGTCTTTACCGTGCTCCACGCCGGAGGAAAATTCGGCGGTGGGGGATACAAGGTATCAGGAGGTCTGCACGGTGTGGGCTCTTCCGTTGTAAATGCCCTATCCACTCAGCTGGATGTCCGTGTTTATAAGAACGGTCAGATTCATTACCAAGAATATCGTCGTGGTCATGTAGTCGCTGATCTAGAAATCATCGGTGAGACAGACCGTACTGGTACGACAGTTCATTTCACACCGGATCCAGAGATTTTCACTGAAACAGTAGAATTTGACTTTGAAAAGCTCAATAAGCGGGTACAAGAACTGGCCTTCCTCAATCGTGGTCTCAGAATTTCCATCACTGATAAGCGAGATGGAATGGAGCAGGTCAAGGATTACCACTATGAGGGTGGGATTGCCAGCTATGTCCAATACATCAATGAAAATAAGGATGTAATCTTTGAAACGCCGATTTATACTGACGGCGAAATGGACGACATTACGGTTGAAGTAGCTATGCAGTATACGACTGGCTACCACGAAACAGTCATGAGCTTTGCTAATAACATCCACACCCACGAGGGTGGAACACATGAGCAAGGCTTCCGGACAGCCCTGACAAGGGTTATCAATGATTATGCCAAGAAAAACAAGCTTCTCAAAGAAAACGAGGACAATCTGACTGGAGAAGATGTGCGTGAGGGACTGACAGCGGTCATCTCTGTCAAGCATCCTAACCCTCAGTTTGAAGGTCAGACCAAGACCAAGCTAGGCAATAGCGAAGTGGTCAAGATTACCAATCGTCTCTTCAGTGAAGCTTTCTCCGATTTCCTTTTGGAAAATCCTGCGGTAGCTCGAAAAATCGTTGAAAAAGGAATTTTGGCTTCTAAAGCAAGAATTGCTGCCAAGCGAGCTCGGGAAGTAACCCGCAAGAAGTCTGGCTTAGAAATCTCCAATCTGCCAGGTAAATTGGCTGACTGCTCGTCCAACGACCCGCAGGAAACTGAACTTTTCATCGTGGAGGGGGATTCAGCGGGTGGTTCAGCTAAGTCCGGCCGTAACCGTGAATTTCAGGCCATTTTGCCAATTCGTGGTAAGATTCTCAACGTTGAAAAAGCCAGCATGGATAAGATTTTGGCCAATGAAGAAATCCGCAGTCTCTTTACTGCTATGGGAACTGGTTTCGGTGCTGACTTTGATGTCAGCAAGGCCCGCTACCAAAAACTAGTCATCATGACCGATGCCGATGTAGACGGTGCTCACATTCGGACCCTGCTCTTGACTTTGATTTACCGCTATATGAAGCCGGTGCTGGAAGCTGGATTTGTCTATATCGCTCAGCCGCCAATCTATGGTGTCAAGGTCGGAAGTGAAGTCAAAGAATACATCCAGCCAGGTGCCAACCAAGAAGAAGAGCTTCAAGCTGCTTTGGCTCGCTACAGTGAAGGTCGCTCCAAGCCAACCATTCAACGCTATAAAGGGCTCGGAGAGATGGATGACCATCAGCTGTGGGAGACAACTATGAATCCTGAACATCGCTTGATGGCACGGGTTTCAGTGGATGATGCAGCGGAAGCTGACAAGATTTTTGACATGCTGATGGGGGATCGCGTTGAACCTCGTCGTGAATTTATCGAAGAAAATGCTGTATACAGTACGCTCGACGTCTAAAAAAATCAGAAAAATCAACCATTATGGGCAAAAATATGATATAATCATTATGTTTGCTTTATAGTAACAATGTGAAGGAGTTCTATATGTCTATTGGACTAGTTATTCTCGTTGCTGTGGTAGCTCTGCTTTTGGTTGTCGGCTATGGTACTGCAGTTTTGATGAGAAAGAGAAATGAAGCTTTACTTCAAAATTTGGAGGAGAGAAAAGAAGCACTCTATAATCTCCCTGTGAATGATGAAGTTGAAGAAGTAAAAAATATGCATTTGATTGGGCAGAGTCAGGTAGCCTTCCGTGAATGGAATCAAAAATGGGTAGACCTGTCCTTAAATTCATTTGCTGATATTGAAAATAATCTATTTGAAGCAGAAGGGTACAATAATTCTTTCCGTTTCATAAAAGCCAAGCATGCTATCGGCAATATTGAGAGTCAGATTGATTTGATTGAAGAAGATATCAAGATGATTCGTGCAGCCTTGGAAGATCTTAAAGAGCAAGAGTCTAAGAACAGCGGTCGTGTGCTCCATGCCTTGGATTTGTTTGAAAAACTGCAAACCCAGGTGGCGGAGAATGCAGACTCGTATGGGCAAGCCCTAGCTGAGATTGAGAAACAGCTGGAAAATATCCAGTCAGAGTTTTCTCAGTTTGTGACCCTTAATTCTTCAGGTGACCCGGTTGAAGCAGCTGAAATCTTGGATAAGGCAGAGGATCATATCCTTGCTCTGACACATATTGTTGAGAAAGTTCCTGCCATTGTCGAAGAGTTGACTGTGAAACTGCCAGATCAGTTGGAAGACTTAGAATCTGGTCACCGTAAGCTCTTGGAATCTGGTTATCACTTTATCGAAACAGATATAGAGTCTCGTTTCCAACAGCTTCACGCAAGCCTCAAACGCAATGAAGCTAATATTTCAGCCCTAGAGCTGGATAATGCTGAGTATGAAAATGAGCAGGCGCAAGAAGAGATTAACGCTCTCTATGAAATTTTTACGCGGGAAATTGACGCCCATAAAGTAGTGGAGAAGTTGATTAAAAACTTGCCTAGCTACCTGGCTCATACAAAGGAAAACAACCAGCAACTCCAAAAAGAGATAGAACGTTTATCTCAAACCTTCCTTATCTCTGATACAGAAACTTCTCATGTCAAGGAGTTGCAGGCCGAGCTTTCTGCCCAGGAAGATGTAGTACTTAGCGCGGTAGAAGATTCTTCTGAAACCAAGCAAGCTTATTCTGTGGTTCAGGAAGAGTTGGAAGCTATCCAAGAGCGTTTGAAAGAAATCGAAGATGAGCAGATTTCTCTTGGTGAAGCACTTGCAGAGATTGAAAAAGATGATGCCAACGCTCGCCAGAAGGTCAATATCTATGCTAACAAATTGCATACCATTAAGAGATATATGGAAAAACGCAATTTGCCAGGTATTCCAGACTCTTTCTTAGAAATTTTCTTCTCAACCAGCAATAATATTGAAGAGTTGGTAAAGGAATTGGAAGCTACACGAGTCAATATCGAATCAGTTAACCGTTGGCTGGAAATTCTAGGGAATGATATGGAGCAATTGGAAGAAGAAACCTATCGTATCGTCCAAGATGCTACCTTGACTGAGCAGCTGCTGCAGTATTCAAACCGCTATCGTTCCTTTGATGATAATGTACAGGCGGCCTTCAACAAGTCCTTGTATGTCTTTGAACATGACTACGACTATGCTCAATCTTTGGAAATCATTTCAAAAGCTTTGGATCTTGTCGAGCCAGGCGTGACAGAGCGTTTTGTGACATCCTACGAAAAAACACGCGAGAATATTCGTTTTTAAAAGAAGTTCCTTCGGGAACTTTTTTCTTTTACAAAGAGAACGTTAGAGAACAGTCAATAACAAGGATTCTGAGATTTCAATTTTTCCCAGCTTGTTTTGAAATAGAATTTCTTGTATAATACAAAAAATAGAAAGAATGAGGTCGGACAATGAAAACAGTCAAAGGCTTGTTAGTCATGGATGTAGATAGCACCTTAATCATGGAAGAAGGGATTGACCTGCTAGGAGAGGAGGCTGGTGTAGGAGCTCAGGTTGCGGCCATTACTGAGCGTGCCATGCGAGGAGAGTTGGACTTTGAAGCTGCCTTACGTGAGCGGGTGGCCCTTTTAAAAGGGCTGCCAGAGGATATTTTTGCTCGAATTGCTGAAAGGATAAACTTCACGCCAGGAGCCGAGGACTTGGTCGATGAGCTGCATAAACGTGGTTATAAAGTAGGCTTGGTGTCAGGTGGTTTTCATGAGACGGTGGACAGACTGGCTGAGCAGCTTGGAATTGACTACGTCAAGGCAAATCGTTTGGAAATTCAACATGGCTTTTTGACAGGCCGAGTCTTAGGAGAGATTGTCACTAAGGATACCAAGCTCGCCATGCTAAAAGCATGGGCGGCTGAAAATAAGTTTGAATTAAATCAAACAATTGCTATGGGAGATGGCGCCAATGATCTGCCTATGATTCGAGCGGCAGGGATAGGAATTGCCTTTATGGCCAAGCCTATAGTGCGCGAGCAGGCCCCTTATCAGATTCAAGAATGCAATCTCTATCGGGTCATTGATCTTTTAGACAATAGAAAAGAGTAGGAGAGAGGCATGCAGATCCTAATTGCACCGGATTCTTTCAAGGAAAGTTTGTCAGCTACTCAGGTTGCTCAAGCTCTGCAGACAGGATTTTCTCAGGCCTTGCCAGATGCCAGCTTTGACTTGCTACCGGTCGGTGACGGCGGCGAGGGGACAATGGCTGCGCTGACAGCAGCCTTGGGCTGGGCTGAATTTCATCACACTGTGACTGGACCCTTTGGCCAGCCAGTAAAAATGCCCTACGCCAGAAATGGTCAGCAAGCGCTTTTTGAAATGGCTGACTTGGTAGGACTTGCCTCTATTCCTAAGGAAAAACGAAATCCCTTGGCCTTAGAGACCAAAGGGTTGGGAGAATTGATTTTGCACCTAGCTGAAGACGGTGTTAGAAAAATTTTAGTTGGTGTTGGAGGTTCGGCCAGCAATGACGGTGGAATTGGACTGGCAGCGGGCCTGGGCTATGAATTTTTCGATGCGGACAATCATAGACTGCGCCCCATTGGCTCGTTTTTGGGAAAGGTTGCCCGAATATCAGCTGAGCAGGTTCCTGCTTTCTTGAAAGAAGTTGAGATTGAGATTTTGACGGATGTAGACAATCCTCTATGCGGTGAGCGTGGTGCGACAACTGTTTTCGGAGGTCAGAAAGGTCTAGCACCCTTATTATTCTCTCAAGTGGATCAAGCCATGGCAGATTTCTATCAGTTGGTTGATCCTCAGGTGATTGATATGGATGGAGCTGGAGCCGGAGGCGGAATGGCTGCAGGACTGGTCGCTTTTGCTGGAGGAAAAATCGTTTCGGGTATCGAAACCTGTTTAGATTTACTGGATTTTGATGACAGAGTTAAAAAAGCGGACTTGGTCGTCGTTGGCGAAGGACGGATGGACCGTCAGTCTTTGGCGGGTAAGGCACCAATCGGGGTCGCAAGACGAACACCTGAAGGCATTCCTGTACTGGCTATTTGCGGCAGTCTGGCAGATGATTTACCGGATTTCCCAGTTGAGAATATTCAGGCAGCTTTTCCTATTATTGCACAAGCAGATAGTTTAGATAAGATCCTAGAGCAGGCCGAGCAAAATTTGATTCGAACAGCCAGAAATATTGGGCATCTACTAAAAATGAAAAAAAGCGGTTAGTCCGCTTTTTTTAGTAGGTATTCAATTTCTTTGACTATCATGCCCTTTTCAAAGAAGAAGATATCACAAGACAGGTCACCCAACTCATTTTCTAAAATAGTCACAATCCGACTCTGGTCAGGACTAAGCTGATAATAAGTACAACGAAATTGGACGGGGTTGTTATGGTAGGCTTTTTGAATCTTAGTCAAGTAGTCCGCTTTTCCTTCGATGATTTCGGTTGTGTCACCTTCTAATTCCCAGCTAACTTGATTAGAAAGAAAGCTCTGATAGGTTTGCCAATCACGTTGATTTTCTGCTTCAAAGAAGGCAAAAAGTTTTTCTAAATTTTTCATCCTATCCAAACCATTTTTTCCAGAGGGAGCGCTTTTCTTTTGCTGGTTTTTCTGCTGGCTGAAGGAGTCCAGCAAACTGTTGGTTCATATCCTTATCATCTACTTGGACAAGATGGTCGCTATGGACAATCAGGCCAAAAGGAGAAGACTGGTAATCGCTTGAGACAATAGTAGCCTCGCAGCCCAGTTCCTTGGAGGTTTTTAGATAAAAGATTTGATTGCCTGACTCGACTTCTGGGGAAATTTTGACAATTACAGGTTGGCAGTTTTTCATGATGCTGCTGAGCATTTCCTTGAAATGACTGCGAATGAGAGTCTCGTTGGCTTGCTCAATAGAGCAGGAGGCCAGCACTCGCTCCTCAAAAGTCCCTAAAAATCTACGCTGTTCATCAGGGTTGAGCTTGACTCCGCCCTGGGCTTTTTCCATGATTACTTTATTAATATCAGTCATAATAAAATTGTACCATAAAAGGAGAAATTCTAAAAGGTTGAATATTCGTTCTGGCTCGCTGGAAAAACATTTATATAGTAAATTTGGAATCGTTTTCTTGTGCAAAATTTCTCAAATTTGCTTAGATTCTCTATTTTTCCTTGAAAAAAAAGCGTTTTTGAGGTATCATAGACTAGTAAATAATTTTAAATAATAAGGAGAGTAAGAAATGTCAATTATTACTGATGTTTACGCTCGCGAAGTCCTAGACTCACGCGGTAACCCAACACTTGAAGTAGAAGTTTATACTGAATCAGGTGCTTTCGGACGTGGTATGGTTCCTTCAGGAGCTTCTACAGGTGAACACGAAGCAGTTGAACTTCGTGATGGCGACAAATCTCGTTACGGTGGTCTTGGTACACAAAAAGCAGTTGATAATGTAAACAACGTTATCGCTGACGCTATTATCGGTTACGATGTTCGTGACCAACAAGCTATCGACCGTGCAATGATTGCTTTGGACGGTACTCCTAACAAAGGTAAATTGGGTGCGAACGCAATCCTTGGTGTGTCTATCGCTGTAGCTCGTGCTGCTGCTGACTACCTTGAAATCCCTCTTTACAGCTACCTTGGCGGATTCAACACTAAAGTTCTTCCAACTCCAATGATGAACATCATCAATGGTGGATCTCACTCTGATGCTCCAATCGCATTCCAAGAGTTCATGATCTTGCCAGTTGGTGCTCCAACATTCAAAGAAGCTCTTCGTTACGGTGCTGAAATCTTCCACGCTCTTAAGAAAATCCTTAAATCTCGTGGTTTGGAAACTGCCGTTGGTGATGAAGGTGGATTCGCTCCTCGCTTTGAAGGAACTGAAGATGGTGTAGAAACTATCATCGCTGCTATTGAAGCTGCTGGCTATGTTCCAGGTAAAGATGTATTTATCGGATTTGACTGTGCATCATCAGAATTCTACGATAAAGAACGTAAAGTATACGACTACACTAAATTTGAAGGTGAAGGCGCTGCTGTTCGTACATCTGCAGAGCAAATCGACTACCTTGAAGAGTTGGTTAACAAATACCCAATCATCACTATCGAAGATGGTATGGATGAAAATGACTGGGATGGTTGGAAAGCTCTTACTGAACGTCTTGGTAAGAAAGTACAACTTGTTGGTGACGACTTCTTCGTAACAAACACTGACTACCTTGCACGTGGTATCAAAGAAGGTGCTGCTAACTCAATCCTTATCAAAGTTAACCAAATCGGTACTCTTACTGAAACTTTTGAAGCGATTGAAATGGCTAAAGAAGCTGGTTACACTGCAGTTGTATCACACCGTTCAGGTGAAACTGAAGATTCAACAATCGCTGACATCGCTGTTGCAACTAATGCAGGTCAAATCAAGACTGGTTCACTTTCACGTACAGACCGTATTGCTAAATACAACCAATTGCTTCGTATCGAAGATCAACTTGGTGAAGTTGCTCAATACAAAGGTCTTCAAGCTTTCTATAACTTGAAAAAATAATCTAACAACCTTTAAGAGGAGCTAGGACTTAGTCCTAGCTTTTTTGATGTGTAAAGATGTAACAATGGATATTTTTTGATTTAGGAACCACCCTAATTGATGAGAGGGAGATTTATCATCTTTTCCGAGAAAATTGCCTAGAAGTACTGTGTGGGTCTGGTCATGCTCTTTCCCTTGAAAAATTAGAGGACAAGATGACAGTTTTTCTTTCGGAAAATATAATCAAGTAATCCCTGCGTTTCCTTGTGACTACATGCTTGAAAAAGTGAGCGATTTACTGAAGATTTTATAGCTTTCTTGTATCAAAATCAGTCTTTTATGGTATACTAGCAAAGTGGAAGGAGGAGTACAATGGAAGAATTATTAAATCAGGTCTTACTATCACAGGATAGTGAAGTTTTCAATCAGATATTTGACGATTACTATCCCATTGATATTGCTCTTTCTTTGGAGGCCTTGGAGGATGATGAAGGGAATCTTCTCAAAACCTTTACAGAAATGGCTAGTGATGATCAATTGGTAGAGATTTTAAAAGAAGCCGAGCCGGAGTTGCAACGAAAGATTATCCAATCGATTTCTTTCAAACGTACCAGCACTCTTTTTCATCTTATGCCAGATGATGATGTGGTAGATATTTTGGGTTACTTGAGTGTGGACTTGCGTAAGCAATACTTAAGTATGATGAAAAATACCAGTCAAGAGAATTTGAAAGCTATGTTGGCTTACGATCCTCAGACAGCTGGTGGTCTGATGACGACAGAATTCATTACCTTAAATGAAAATCTGACCGTCTCAGCAACTCTCAATAAATTGAGGGAGATTTCGCCCAATACGGAAGTTATTGATACCTTATTTATAAGGAATGTGCATCATTCGCTAGTTGGCTGGATTGATATCCGTGATTTGTTTATTCATGATGCGGAGATGAAACTCAGTGAATTTATGAATACTCAGATAGTGAGTGTAACACCAGAGGTTGACCAAGAGGAAGTGGCACAGCTTTCTGCCAAATATAATTTATCTGTCGTACCGGTCGTCAATCATCGGCAGGTATTGCTAGGAATCATCACTATTGACGATATCGTCGATGTTTTGCAAGAAGAGTATCAAGAAGATATCTTGCGGATGGGTGGTGTCCAAGAAAGTGAAGAAATTGGAGGACCTTTCAAAGAATCACTCAAGAAACGCTTACCTTGGTTGATGATTAACCTAGTGACAGCCTTTCTAGCTTCTGCGACAGTGGCACTTTTTGATGATACGATTTCAAAAGTTGTAGCATTAGCAGCGATTAGTCCTATTATCACAGGAATGGGCGGAAATTCTGCCTCTCAGACACTTGCTTTAGTTATCCAGGGAATTGCCTTGGGGAAACTGGATCTGAAAGAAGATCGGAATTTAGTATTCAAAGAAATCGTGCTAGCTTTGGTTAATGGTTTCTTTACTGGCTTGATTGCAGCGATTGTCATGTTCGTCTTCTATCAAAATTTCTATCTGTCTGTTATTGTGGTATTGGCTATGATGATCAATCTAGCATGTGGTGCTCTATTTGGTTACTTTGTACCGTTGATTATCAAGACCCTGCATCAGGATCCGGCTCTAGCCTCGACCATTTTCATTACCACAGCAACAGATGTGTTAGGTTATCTAGCTTTTCTAGGCTTAGCACAAATTTTCTTACCATTGATTTTATAAAAAAGAATAAAAAACGCTTGATTTTTCAAGCGTTTTTGTTATGTTTACTTAGAACAAACCTTTAATTTTATCAATTGCGCCGCTGGCCATTTCATTTCCAGCTACTAATTTTTTGGCTTGATCTAGGTATTCACCGAGTTTGTCTTTGTTTTCTTCGATAAACTTTTTGGCGCCATCAAAGTCTTTCTTTTCAATCATTTCTTTTACTTGATTAAATAAATCTACTGGATTCATGGTAGTTGCTCCTTAATAATTTTTATACTATTTAATCAAATTTCTAATAGAAAGACAAGAATTCTGCTTATTTAAAGGTCACACAAACAGCTTCGGGAACGTAGAAATCATGGGAGATTTCTGCCAATTTTCCACTTTCCGCATCGCGTTTGAAGATGGTTGCATTGTCTGAGTCTTGATGGACAGCGATGATATGATTTTGATCCGGTGTGATGTTGAAATCTCGTGGATTTTGGCCATTGGTAGGTGCAATCTGGATTAACTCCAAACTGCCATCAGCTAAGATTTTGTAAACAGCAAGAGAGTCATGGCCGCGGTTGGAAGCGTAGAGGAACTTGCCGTCAGCAGACAGGCGGATAGCAGCTGTTCCATTGGCTCCTTCAAAGTCCTCTGGCAAGGTGGAGACAGTTTGCAGGTATTCAAAATGGCCGACTCCATCGTAAATTAGGACTTCAATAGTAGAATTAAGCTCACAGATTAAATAGGCGATTTTATAATGATGGTGGAAAACGATATGGCGGGCACCAGCTCCAGCGGCACACTTGTAGGTATCCAGAGGAGCGATCTTTCCATCTTCAGCAACATCATAAGTAGTTACTTCATCAGTTCCCAAGTCGCAGGTGATCAGGTATTGATCTGGTGTTAGGTCAGCATAGTGGACGTGAGCAGAGGCCTGATTGGCATGTGGTCCTTGACCTTGGTGGGTAGCTGAGTCAGCTAGTTCCAGTCTGCCGTTAGCTAGGCGTCTGTAAACCAAGACTTGTCCTTTATGATAATTGGCACCGTAAACTAAGTCACGATCCTCGTCGACTGCCACATAGCAGAGCGGAGCCCCTTCTTCAACAACATGGTTGAGGAGCTGACCTGCTTGATCAAAGGCTGCAATACCTCCCTGTCCGTCCTTTGCTCCGACAGAATAGAGATGTCCAGCCTTATCAAAGGCTAGGTAGGTCGGACTGGGCTCTTCAGCAAACAAGGTCAAGTTTTCTAAAGTTCCTTTGTTAGAATTAAAATCTGCCTTATAAATTCCCTTGGAATCTCTGCGAGTATAGGTTCCAAAGTAAACTGTTTGTGCCATGACATTACCTCGTATTTATTTAGATTGCTTGCTACTATTATATCATAAAAGCAGATGATAGGTCTTAGAGCGGAAGATTTGCCTGATTTTCAAAAGAATAGTATTAGTTTCGAAAAAACAGATAAAAAACAGATAGTGGGTAGGAAGGGGATAGATGGCTTTGTTAGAATAGAATTGTTCAAAAAAACAATTACTGTCAGGAAGCAACAAACTTCCTGCTTGTCAAACAAAGGAGAAATCAAATGAACGTTAAAAAAATTGCTATGCTCGTTGCTCTTATCGGAATGTCAGGATTCTTTTTAGCCGCATGCGGAAATAAAGAAGCTGATAACTCAGAAATTAAGGATGGAAAACAAGTGGACTTCCAGAAAGATGCTGTTGATAAGAAGACCAAGACAGTTGATGGCAAAGAAGTGACAGAATACACAATGCCTGATGGGAACGTTATCCAAATTCCAGCAGATGGTGAGGAAATTCCAGAAGATGGATCAGGATCTAGCTCAGAAGCTGAATAAAGATTAAAACATGTAGGTTGGAGGCAATATGTTTCGAAGAAAAAAAATGAATCGTAAGACCATTCTATTGGGCAGCACGGTCATTCTCGCTTGTGCTGGACTGGGAGGCTATCTGTATTTTAGACAGATCAATCAACAACAGGCCATGAAAATGGTAGATAAGACGATTGATTCGCTGACAGTCCAAGAAGCTGTCAATAACAGTAAAAAAACAAGCCTGGTTTTATCTGGGGAAGTAGTTGCCAACAATAGCAGTAAGGTCAAGATTGACCCTTCGAAGGGGGAAGTCAAGGAAGTATTTGTCAAAAATGGTGATACCGTTACACAAGGACAGCCGCTCTTTTCCTATGCGACAGAGCAGCAATTGACAGCCCAGTCGGCTCAATATGATGCCCAGTCCAAGGCAAATGGCATTACAGCCGCTCAAAACAGCGCTGCGATTAAATGGGAAACCTATAATCGCAAGTTGGCCAGCTTAAACTCACTCAAGGACAAATACAATTCCAGTCAGGATGAGTCATTGCTGGAGCAGATAAAGTCAGCTGAAGACGAGCTGGCTCAGGCACTGAGCGATGCTAAGACTGCGGATAGTGAAGTGACGACAGCTCAGATTGAGGCTGAAAAGGCTCAGGTGACAGCTCAGACTGAATCAGACCGGATGAAGTATGATACTGTGACTGCCGATACAGCAGGAACAATTACCTCTATGAATGAAGATTTGCCTAATCAGTCCAAGGCCAAAAAAGAAGAAGAAAACTTTATTGAGATTATGGACAAGTCCAAAACTCTGGTCAAAGGGACTGTCAGTGAATTTGACCGTGAAAAGCTGAGTGTCGGCCAGAAAGTGGAAGTGGTGGATCGCAAGGATCCTAAGAAACGCTGGAGTGGTACGGTAACTCAGGTCGGCAGTCTGACAGCAGAAAATACTTCCAATAATAATGGTGGGAATAAGCAACAGGAAAATCCCAACCAAGGTAAGTATCCTTATACAGTTGAGCTGGATCAGGGTGGCGAAATGCCACTGGTGGGCTCCCATTCCTATGTCAACATCGTGGAGAATGCTCCCGAGGCAGGAAAGGTAGTTGTCAATAAGGCATATACTTTCAGTAAAAATGGCAAGACCTATGTCTGGAAGGTAGAGGGCAAGACTCTGAAAATGCAGGAAGTCAAGACCAAGAAAGTTTCTGACCGTTTGGTAGAGATTACAGAAGGTCTGACTATGCAGGATACCATTTCAACACCGAGAGCAGGTATGGAAGAAGGGATGGAGGTAGGACAGCATGTTAAAGCTTAAGGATATCCACAAATCTTATCAGCAGGGCAGTCAGGAATTTCCAATTTTAAAAGGAATTGATCTGCATGTGAAAGAGGGGGATTTTCTGGCTATCATGGGACCGTCTGGATCTGGCAAGTCCACTCTGATGAACATTATCGGCTGTCTGGATAAGGCAAGTTCAGGGACTTATCATATTGAAGGGACCGATGTGTCTGAGCTATCTGACAATCAGCTTTCCGATCTGCGTAATCAGAAGATTGGCTTTGTTTTTCAAAATTTTAACCTCATGCCCAAGCTAACGGCCTGTCAAAATGTGGAACTGCCTCTGACTTACATGAAAATTCCTAAAAAAGAGAGACGGGAGCGGGCTCTGGAAATGCTGCGGTTGGTCGGGCTGGAAGAAAGAAGTGATTTCAAACCTATGGAGCTGTCCGGTGGTCAGAAGCAACGGGTAGCCATTGCGCGAGCCTTGGTAACTAATCCCAGCTTTATCCTTGGGGACGAACCAACGGGGGCACTGGATACCAAGACCAGTGTGCAGATTATGGACCTCTTTAAGCAGTTTAATGATGAGGGTAAGACCATTGTCATCATTACCCATGAGCCGGAAGTAGCCCAACTCTGCAAGCAGACGGTTATCCTGCGGGACGGTAATATAGAGAGCAAAGCGATAGGATAGAAAGGAAGCTGTATGGAAGATATTTTTGTAGCTCTGAATTCAATCTTGTCGCATAAAATGCGCTCTATGCTGACCATGTTGGGGATTATCATCGGGATAGGCGCTATCATCGCTATCTTTTCTATCATTGAGGGAAATACGGAAAATACCAAGCGTCAGCTCATCGGCGGCAACAATAACACAATCAAGGTCGTCTATGACAAGAAAAGCGCCATCGATCCGACCATTCCAGAGAAATCTCAAGCTCAGAAGCCTTCTTATATTCCCTTTATGGGAGAGGATGTATTAAGCAAGATTAAGGAAATCTCTGGGGTCAAGAATGCTCTGCTGACCTATGGTACAGATGAGAAGATTTACTATCTGAGCCAAAAGTCATCTGGGAAGATTCAGGCTGTTTCGCAGACAGCCGCTGACATCAAGCAGCAACGTCTGCTAGAAGGTGAAGAATTTGACTCAGAAGCCTTTAAAAATCAAGAACAGGTGACCTATCTGGAAAAGTCCCTTTATGACAGTCTTTTTCCAAAGGGGGATGGCATTGGCAAATATGTGGAAGTTTTGGGCAATCCTTTCAAGGTCATTGGCGTGTTTGAGTCCACAGAGCAGAGTGGCTTAACAGCTGGTGCGGAAAAGGTGGCCTATATTCCCCTGCAGCAGTGGCATCGGATTTTTGATACCATTAATGTCAGTCCTGAAGTGACCGTCCAAACCCATAAGGCAGATGATTTGAAGAAGGTAGCCAAGAAGGTTAGTGATTACCTCAATCAGCAAATGCCACCGTCAGACTATATGTTTGGCGTGCTCAACCTACAGGAATTTGAACGGCAGCTGGATAATCTCAACAAGTCTAACTTCGTCTTGCTAGCGGGTATTGCCAGTATCTCCCTCCTAGTCGGAGGTATCGGTGTTATGAATATCATGCTGGTTTCAGTGACAGAGAGGACTCGTGAAATCGGGATTAAAAAGGCTCTGGGAGCTCGGCGGAAGATCATTCTCAAGCAGTTCCTGATTGAGGCAGTTATCCTGACTCTGATGGGAGGGATTATTGGCGTGGTAGCTGGTATCGCCTCGGGCTTTGCCATCACCCAGTCTCTAGCCTATCCGTATATTCTATCCCTCTTTTCTGTCTTTGTAAGTTTGCTCTTTTGTTGTATAATAGGAGTAGTATTTGGGCTCCTGCCAGCTGTGAAAGCATCTAAGCTGGATCCGATCGAAGCCCTGCGATTTGAATAGGTAAAGGAGAAAAAGCTAAGTATGCACAAGATTCTAGTGGTGGAAGATGATACGACGATTAATCAAGTGATTTGCGAGTTTTTAAAGGAAAGTCAGTATGAGGTAAGGCCAGTATTTGATGGTGGCGATGCCTTACAGGCTTTTGAAGAAGAGCCCTTTGATCTGGTCATCTTAGATATGATGCTTCCTACCAAGAGCGGTCTGGAAGTACTGAAGGAAATCCGCAAGACTTCTCAGATTCCGGTCATGATTTTGACAGCTCTGGATGACGAGTATACCCAGCTAGTCAGCTTTAATCATCTCATCAGTGATTATGTAACCAAGCCTTTTTCACCGCTAATCTTGGTCAAACGGATTGAGAATATTCTGCGCAGAAATACAGTTGCTTCAGAGATTGCTGTTGGCGACCTGACGGTTTCTATTGATGACTGCACGGTTTACTGGCAGGGTGAGAAGATGCCTCTGACCAAGAAAGAATATGAAATCTTGCAGACTCTGGCTAAGAGGAAGGGGCATTTGGTGACCCGAGATCAGCTGATGACTACCATTTGGGGCTACAGCGAGCTGGATAGTCGGGTGCTGGATAATCATATCAAGAATATCCGCAAAAAGATTCCAGGTGTGCCGCTGAAAACCATTACGGGTATGGGTTATCAGCTTGGAGGAGAAGACAAGTGAAAATTGTCAAAAAGAACTTTCTCTTGACCTCGTCCATCATTTTCGTGGTGGTGACTATCGTTCTAGCCAGTCTTTACTTTGCCATGCCGGTGTATTATCAGCAGGTTAAGAGTGGAGAAGCTCAGCGGGAATTTGACCAAGTTTCCAAGCAAGTCAAGGGAAAGTCCAGTCAGGAAATCGGCGAGCTGTTGAGTGATTATAGTAAAAAGAGCAATCTGATTTGGTTTACCTTGCTAGCGAAAGACAATACGATCCTCTATCCCTCTCTTGAAGCTGGCGATGAAAGCTCTCTGCAGCTGACTATCGTTCCAACGATTGCCAATAGTGACTATGAGAGCAAGAGTTTATCAGAAAGCTTTCGAACTTCAGATGGTAAAGAAGTTGTCCTGAGAGGGGAATATTCCTTACAGCCGGTTTCTGATGCTAGTCGGATTTTGCTCAATCTCTATCCATTTGTCTTGCTCATATCTCTGAGTCTGGGTGGCCTGGCTGCCTATCTCTACAGTCGGACTTCCAGTCAGCGTATCAAAGCCATCTCTAAGAGTACCCGTCAAATGACGAGTCTGGCTCCAGATGTGACCTGTCAGGTCAAGGGGCGTGATGAGATTGCCGAACTGGCCCAAGACATCAATCACCTCTATGCTAATCTACTGACCAGTATTGAAGCTCTGCGCCTAGAAAATGAAAAGGTAGCAGAAAGCGAGCGGGAAAAGGCTGAGTTCTTGCGGATGACATCACATGAGCTCAAGACACCCATTACCAGCATGATGGGGATGGTTGATGGCATGATCTATGGTGTAGGAGAGTTCAAGGATCGCGACAAGTACTTGCAGAAGTGCCGAGAAATCCTAGAGGAGCAGTCGGAGTTAGTCCAGTCTATCTTAGCCATTTCTAAACTGGAGATGAAGACTGAAACCGAACAGGAAGTCTTTTCACTCAAGCAGGTCTTGGAGGAAAATCTGAGCACCTATCGAGTTTTAGCAGATGTCAGACACTACCATTTTCAGGTTGAGCTGGCAGAAGCGAAGGTCAAGGGTAACCGCACCTATCTGCTCAAGGCTATCAAAAATCTTCTGGACAATGCCTTTCATTATACAGTAGAAGGCGGACAGATTCTACTCAGGCTGGAAGAGCGTAAGCTAGTCATCGAAAATGAGGCGGAACGAGTTTTGAACAAAGACCAAATTCAGCAGATTTTTCAGCCTTTCTACCGGCCAGACTACAGTCGCAATCGCAAGGATGGCGGAACTGGTCTGGGACTCTTTATCGTTCAGCAGATTTTGGATAAGCATGGTCTGCGATATCAGTTTGAAGCCGTTGATGGGCGGAAGATGCGCTTTAGCATTTTTCTGCCAACTGTCGAGAAATAACCTTGCATTCTAGCTGGCCTTGCAGGAACCGAAGAGGGAAGTCAGAAGCTGTATTTTGCGAAAAATACAAGTTTTCTGGCACCTCTCTTTTTTTGCTTTTCCCTATAGCTGAGCAGAGAATTTTTCTCCGAAAAATGTTACAATGAAATGACAAGTCAAAGGAGGAGAATATGGAGCACAAAGAGAAAGATTTTAGCCTATCTTGGTTTTTTAAATGGTTTTTGGATAACAAGGCCATTACAGTATTTTTAGTAACACTTTTGATGGGACTGAATATTTTTATACTTAGTAAAATCAGTTTTATTTTTAGTCCAGTCATTGAATTCTTGGGAGTGATTATGCTGCCGGTTATTTTAGCTGGCCTGCTTTATTATCTGTTAAATCCAATCGTCGACTGGATGGAAAAGCATAAGATTAATCGACTGGTTGCTATTACCATTGTCTTTGTTTTAATTGCTTTTTTGATTATCTGGGGCTTGGCTGTTGCTATTCCTAGCTTGCAGCATCAGGTCATGGCCTTTGTCAGAAATGTTCCGGCTTATCTGAAGCAGGCTGACAAGTTCATCGACGATGTTGTGACCAAGTATATTTCGGCAGATTTCAAGCCGCAGATTGAAGAATACACTAGCAATCTATCTAGCCAGATTACCGATTGGGCCAGCAATTTTTCATCGCGAGCAGTTAACTGGGCGGGGAACTTAATCAGTACAACTTCGCAGATCATCGTGGCAATTATCATCATGCCTTTTATCCTTTTTTACCTGCTGAGAGATGGGAAAAATCTGAAAGGCTATGTGACCCAGTTTCTGCCAACTAAATTCCGCGAATCCTTTGGTCAAGTGATGACGGATATCAACAGCCAGTTGGCTAATTATGTGCGAGGTCAGGTGACGGTTGCTATCATTGTAGCTCTGATGTTTATTGTTTTCTTCAAGATTATTGGTCTGCGCTATGGTGTCACTCTTGGAGTAATTGCCGGCGTTCTCAATCTGGTGCCTTATCTGGGCAGCTTTTTGGCTATGCTTCCGGCTCTGGCCATCGGTTTGATTGCTGGCGGTCCAGTGATGCTGGCTAAAGTCATTGTTGTTTTCATTGTTGAACAGACTATCGAGGGGCGTTTTGTTTCTCCTCTGGTCTTGGGCAGTCAGCTCAGCATTCATCCAATTACGATTTTATTCGTATTATTGACTTCTGGTACCATGTTTGGCATTTGGGGCGTTTTCCTGGGAATTCCCGCCTATGCTTCAGCAAAAGTAGCCATTGCAGCCATCTTTAAGTGGTATCAGAAAGTAAGTGGCCTCTACGAAGCCGATTTTGAACAAGAAGGAGAAATCAGTGAGCAAGAGTGAGCAAATGTTGGCAGCTTTACAGGAGCAGGACCTAGCTCTGGCTGATCGCTATTTCGAGCAAGCCCTGACTACAGACAGCGAAGAAGAATTATTGGATTTGGCCGATTACTTAGAGAGTATCGGCTTTTTCCCTCAGGCCAAGCGTATTTTTGAAAAGTTGGCCCCTGACTATCCGGCTTCTTATATCAGCTTGGCAGCTATTGCCAGTGATGATGGAGAGTTGGAGCAGGCTTTTGCCTATCTGGAGGAGATTCAGCCAGATAGTGATTGGTATGTTGCTGCTCTCTTGGCTAAGGCTGACCTCTATCAGCTAGAGGGGCTTCCTGATGTGGCTCGAGAAAAATTAGCTCAGGCAGCAGAGCTGACTGATGAGCCTTTGATAACCTTTGGTCTGGCTGAGATAGATTTGGAGCTGGGGGATTTTTCACAGGCGATTAAGGAATACTCCCAGCTAGACAATCGCTCAATCTTAGAGCAGACAGGCGTCTCAACCTATCAGCGAATTGGGGTATGCTATGCCAGTCTTGGAAAATTTGCAGCGGCTATTGAGTTTTTGGAGAAAGCGGTTGAGCTGGAGCATGACGATGCTGCGGTTTATGAGCTGGCAACTATATTAGCGGACCAGGAAGAATACCAGAAGGCCAATCTTTATTTCAAGCAACTGGATACTCTGTCACCGGATTTTGAAGGCTACGAATATGGCTATGCCCTGTCTCTTCATGCGGAGCATCGGACGGCTGAAGCCTTGACTCTTGCCCAGCAGGGCTTGGCTAAGAATCCTTTTGAGACTCGGCTCTTGCTTTTAGCCTCGCAGCTTTCTTATGAACTTCATGATGAGAAAGCGGCTGAACATTATCTCTTGCAAGCTCAGGAAGATGCGGATGATTTGGAAGAGATTGCCTTGCGATTGACTACTCTTTATTTGGAGCAGGAGCGCTATGAAGATATTTTAGAATTTGCTGAGCAAGAAGTCGATAATGCCTTGACCCGCTGGAATCTGGCGCGTGCTTATCAGGCTTTGGAAAATCTGGAAAAAGCAGAGGAACTCTATAATCAACTGGCTCGTGAATTGCATGATAATCCAGAGTTTCTAGAGCAGTATGTCTATCTTTTGCGAGAATTAGGCAGATTTGAAGAAGCTAAAAGGGCTGCTGCTTCTTACCTGAGATTGGTACCTGATGATGCTAGTATGCAGGAGCTTTATGAAAGTTTATAATAGCTGAAGAAGCACTCGCTCAGCCCTTTCCCGAGATTTATGGTATAATGATTGGCGTAGAAATTCAGTAAGCCAATGTAATAAAGATGAAAAAACTTAGCTGGATGGGCAATAATATTTATAAGAAGAGAAAGATTAAGGAAAAAGATGGCAGAACCAATCAAATTATTTCAATATAATACTTTGGGAGCTTTGATGGCTGGTCTTTACGATGGCAGTATGACTGTTGGAGAGCTGCTTCAGTATGGAGATTTGGGCTTGGGAACACTGGACTCTATTGATGGTGAGCTTATTATTCTCGATGGTAAGGCTTATCAAGCAAAGGGCTCTGGAGAAGTGCCAGAAGTGGTTGAGGTGTCACCGGATATGACAGTACCTTATGCGGCAGTTGTTCCACATCAGGCGGAGGTCATTTTCCGTCAGCGCTTTGAGATGGATGACAAGGAGCTAGAAAAGCGAATTGAGTCTTACTATGATGGGGAAAATCTTTTCCGCTCTATCAAGATTCACGGTGATTTTGCTCATATGCATGTTCGGATGATTCCCAAGTCTACGACGGAACGGAAGTTTGCAGAAGTAGCAGTCAACCAGCCTGAGTATCGTAAGGAAAATGTCACGGGCACCATCGTTGGTATCTGGACGCCTGAGATTTTCCACGGGGTCAGTCTGGCAGGCTATCATCTGCATTTTGTATCGGATGATTTAACTTTTGGTGGACATGTTATGGATTTTGTTATCAAGGAAGGTGTCGTCGAGTTGGGCGCTGTAGACCAGCTGGATCAGCGTTTCCCGGTACAAGATCGCAAGTATCTCTTTGCTAAGTTTAATATGGATGAGATGAAAGAAGATATGGAAAAGTCGGAATAAATAGTAGGGGTGAGCATTGTTTGCTTCCCTCTTTTTTGATATAATTGGAAAAAGAATAGAGGAGAAGAGAAGCTATGATTTATTTGGTAAACGCCAGTCCGAATAGGAATGGTAATAGTTTTAAGTTTGGGCATTTTTTTTTTGCGGGATAGAGATTACGAGGCCCTTCAATTAGTGGACTACCACATTGAGCAATATGGCCAGTCAGCAGAAAACGACCAGTTCTTTCAAGTCTATGAGCAACTGAGTCAGGCTGATGTACTGGTCTTTACCAGTCCTATTTATTGGTGGTCTTTTTCGGGTCTGCTAAAAACCCTGTTGGACCGATTGGCTGATGTGCATGAGCCGCAGGAAGCACTCAAGGGCAAAAAGGTGTTTTTCCTCCTGCAAGGTTCTCAACCTAGCAAAGAAATTGAAATGCTGGACTACGTGATGAGCCGCTTTTGCCAGAACTGCGGACTCGAATATGAGGGGCTGGCAGTAACCAATCATGAGCTAAAAGAAATCGAAGGTTGGGAATTAGCAGCCCTACAGGAAAAATTAGATAAGGTTTTATCAGAAGGTTAAAAGTGAGAAGATTCGTTTGCGGATCTTCTTTTTTTGCTATAAAAATGGAGTCTTTTTTTTATGTGTCTATTTTTGGACACTATGCCCCTCAACTACAGTCATATCCATGGCTAACTAAATATAAATGTTGTATAATACCAATTGCTATTAAATATTAATATAGGAGATTCTATGGGAAAAGAATTATTTAACCCCCATTTAAACAAGTTTTCGATTCGAAAATTAAATGTCGGAGTTTGCTCGGTATTATTATCTACCGTTTTCCTTTTAGGTACTGCGGCTACAGTCAATGCAGATGAAACTGCCAGCGGATCTGTAGATGATAATATCTCACTGCCCGAAAAACCGACGGACTCTGCTATGAGTCAGCCAGTCAGTCAGCCTGCTCTTGAGAATACAGCAACATCCGCTGTTTCTGAAACAGCTAACTCAGAAGCAATTGTTAATCAAAATCAGCTGGTAAGTCCAGCTTCTGCCCCAGAGCAAGTGACACCTGAAAAGGCGCAAGAAGCTAATCAAACAGCTGAGACCTCTAATGAAGCAAGACCTGCTGAAGCTAGTCGGACTCGCTCTTATTCAGTACAATATACGCCAAAACCAAGTTCTGCAGCTATACCGAGGTCTGAGCGTAATGGCCAGCCAATGGAGGCAGGAACATCATTCCGTACAGCCAGTCCTGCTGGTCAAGCTAGCTCTGCTATACAAGATGCAACACCTAATCCTACAGTTTCTAAACCAACACTGGAAGAATCAGTGAGGAAACGTTCTGATGAGTTGATGAAGCAGGTAAACTGGCTAGATTTTGGTGATACTAAATCACTGAGAAATCTAGATAAAGATGGCTCCTTTAAAGTTGGAACAGTATATGAGAAGGAAATTTCTCCAGGCTATGTGGTCAAACTGACTGTTACTGAATTGAAACCTTTCTATGCGACAGAGATCTATCGTGATCGAGTAAAGGGAACTGAGTACGAAAGCAGTTATGATCCCAATGCAAAAAATACTTGGCTTCAATATAACAATAGCAATAATTATGCTTATCAGTATTGGTATGGTGATGATTACCGTCCTAAAATTACTGGTGCTGCTCAGAATCAATATTCAGCTATTAAGTCAGAAGGAATTGATACCAAAGGCCGTAAAACCCAACTCCAGGTTCCTAAAGATGAAGCCAACTATGGCGTGAAGTTCAAAGTTGAAGCTAGATATCGTGGGAAGCCTGTTAAAGCAACCGTTGTCATGGCTGATGGAGAAGAGGCAAACCCTGGTGAGTATGCTATCTTTACAACCAATGGTAAGGGTTGGGAACATTTGGCCGAATGGAAGCGTACAGTTACAGGCGCAAATGGTGTGACTACTGAGATTACAGAAACCTATAAGCCAATGAAGCCTACTACAGAAGGCCAATTTATTGGAAATGACGGTACTGGGGTTCATTGGCAGGCCTATGTCAGTCCTGATCAAAAGACTGGCGGACTGGGAAGTCAAGTATTTGGACCGAACGTTTCTAGACACAATACAATTCCGCTTGTCATGACACGTGGTGCATCAGAGGTTGGTATTTATATAGCTTCTTCTGGCCAGCAGGCTGCGATGATTGGTTTTATGGCAATTGATGAAGGGGATGCACCGGATTCTTATGGAAAAGCTATCCATGCTATTTCAAGATACAATGCTGAAACTGGCGGTCAAAATCCACAGCCATTCTTGGGCCGAGTGGAGGCTGATATTGATACCACATCTGGAAACAACTGGAAGCATGACGATCAGAATGATTTAGCCGATGAAGGTATTAATCAGCTCTTGTCTGATGATTTAGTCGGGAAAACCAATGGTCTTTTTCCAGTAAACCGTCTGCATGACGGAGATTATTCTCTCGGCATCCATGCTTCAGCTAACGGATACGAAAAAGCCTATGTCCGCGCCTGGATTGACTTCAATAATAATGGTGTCTTTGACGAAGACGAAGCCAGTGAATTTACCGAAGTAACAACTGCGGGAGATTATA
Organism: Streptococcus sanguinis; assembly: GCF_013343115.1. Classification (NCBI taxonomy): domain Bacteria; kingdom Bacillati; phylum Bacillota; class Bacilli; order Lactobacillales; family Streptococcaceae; genus Streptococcus; species Streptococcus sanguinis. Next base: position 1,220,916 of record NZ_CP054570.1, on the reverse strand, counting down.
CTGTCAACTTTAAGAAGAATCCAGCCATGACCAATCCTGAACTTAGCAAGCTGGGAATGCGGGTTCGTATTGCCTTGAACAAGGGAGATATTGAAAAGCCTACTGGAACAGCATTTAGTGGTGAGGTTGAAGACCTAGAAGTTGAACTGACCTATCCACCAAAAGGGGAGAAGAAGGAAAGTACTGGAATCCGTGATCAGAGACAGACAGCCACTCTTCATTTCACTCCTCAGGGGATTGCTAAAAATACTGAAAATAAGAGAGTAGCGATTGATACTACTAAAGCTCCGATTGTATTGGATGCGAGAGGAAATGCCCTGACTGCTGATGCAGCAGGCTGGTATAACACTGCTGAAGGCCGTTATAAAGTAACAGCAAACGGTGCGGATGTAGATGTGGTATATGAGCCTAAGACTGGCTTTGTCGGCACAGCCCAGGGGATTAACATCCGTCGTTTTGATACTAACGGCGCAAGTACAGATTGGATTGCCAAGAATCAGGCTGAAGCAGCCATCAATGACCAGCTCAACACCATGGATGGACGCTATGTGCCAACCGTGCTCAATGTTCCTAAGTATGAAACAACGGATGCTCAAGGACTAAAGCAAGAAAAGACGCCTGTCTTTAATGATGGTGATGCTGGCAAAACTCCGGCAAATCCGACTGCAGCAAATCCTGTGAAATTTGTGAAAGCAGATGGAGCGACTACAGATGATACTAGAGTTCCAGCTTTATCAAATGGTCGGGAAGTCGGTCGTTTTGAAATCCAACCTGCAACAGGTAAGATTACTTTCAAACCAAACAAAAACTTTGTTGGGACTGTAGACCCTGTTTCCGTTCAGCTGACTGATGGCAAAGGTATTCCGCATCAAGCTGTTTATCAGCCAAAGGTGACTCCTGTTAGACCAACTGCTCAAGGTGCCAGCAGCGAGGGCATTCAAGGTGCAGTTCAGACAGGGCAATTGACCTTCAATCCAGGCAATAATCGTGTTCCTATTGATAGCAAGAAGTTGCCAACCTTTGATAATGACAGCCAAACTAAAACAGTTGCTGGTGTCGGCACTTATCAGGTGGATAATCAAGGCCTAGTAACCTTTACTCCACTGCCGACTTATACTGGACGTCCAGCGGCAGAGACTGTCAAGCGAGTAGATGTCAATGGAACAGAAGTAACAGCTACCTATCAGGCTGATGTGAAAGCAGCAGCACCAAGTGCAACGAATGCTGAAACCAGTGGTAGACAAGGTCAAGTTCAGCGAGGAAAAGTCAGCTTCACAGAAGGTTCTGCGCAAGTCAATGGTCAAAAACAAACGGTGGCCTTTCCAGCTGGCTCAACTCCGCTCTTTGACAATGGTTCGGCTGTTAAAGAAGTGCCTACTGTTGGTAAGTTTGAAGTGGATGAGGATGGAAATGTAACCTTTACTCCAGAGAAACAATTTAAAGGCCTTACGCCAGACATCAGGATTACTCGTACAGATAGGAATGGTAGCACAGCTACAGCTATCTACAAGGCAACAGTCACTGCTGTTACTCCAACAGGGACAAACATTACCAGCACTGGTAAACAAGGCCGTCCACAGATAGGTAAGCCAAACTTTGTAAGTGGCAATCCAGATGTACCAATGGATAATGACACTCCTGCGACTTTCGATGATGGAAGCAAGCGCAAGGTGGTTCCAAATGTCGGTATCTTTGAAGTAACACCAGATGGATCTGTCACTTTCACACCTGACAAGCAATTTGTTGGGACACCAGACCCAGTTCTTGTTAAGCGAGTGGATAAGAATGGTACGCCAGTGACTGCTAAGTACACGCCTACTGTTGAGAAAGTGGCCCCAAGAGCAACAGGCGCTCAGACAAAAGGGCCACAAGGTCAAGTTCAAAAAGGCAAGGTTACTTTTGAACCAGGAAGTCCTCAAGTTGGTTTCCCAGAAAACAGCACGCCAGTCTTTGACACCGGCACTAATGTCAAAGAAATTGCCAAAGTCGGTAAGTTCGAAGTGGACGGAGAGGGTAATGTCACCTTTACTCCAGTCAAAACCTTTGTAGGTAAAACTCCTGAAGTTGAACTCAGTCGTACAGATGTCAACGGTACATTAGCCAAGGCCAAATATCGAGCGACTGTGACCGCTGTGACTCCGACGGGAACTGGAGATCAGACAGAAGGTCCGCAAGGCCAAGTTCAAAAGGGCCGTGTAACTTTTAAAGCTGGCGATCCAAAAGTCGGATTCCCAGCCAACAGCACGCCAGTCTTTGACACGGGTACGAATGTCAAAGAAATTGCCAAAGTCGGTAAGTTTGAAGTAGATGCGGAGGGCAATGTCACCTTCACGCCAGACAAACAGTTCAAGGGTGAAACACCAGAAATTAGCATTTCTCGCAAAGATGCAAATGGTATTGCCGCGAAAGTCACTTATATCGCGACGGTCACATCAGTAACTCCAACAGGAACTAATGTGACTAGCACAGGTCCTCAAGGTCTTCCGCAAACGGGTACCCCAACTTTCCAAGGTGGTGATCCGTTAGTTCCGATTGATGAAGCAGTAGAGCCAACTTTCGAAGATGGCAGTAAGAAGAAAGCTATTCCAGGTCAGGGAACCTACACCATTGCACCAACTGGCACAGTGACCTTCACGCCAGAGAAGCAGTTTGTAGGCAAGCCAGATCCAATCACTGTAAAACGAGTCGATAAGAATGGTACACCAGTCACTGCGACTTACAGTCCAGAGTTTACCAAGGTGACTCCAACTGGTACTGGTGATAAGACAGAAGGATTGCAAGGTCAGGTTCAAGAAGGTCATGTCACCTTCACGCCTGGTCATGCTTCTGTACCATTCCCAGCTGAAACAACTCCACTCTTTGACAATGGTTTGACTGTTAAAGAGATTCCAACCGTTGGTAAATTTGAAGTGGATGCCAATGGTAAGGTTACTTTCACGCCAGAGAAGCAGTTTAAGGGAACCACTCCTGAGCTGACATTGGTTCGAGCTGATGTGAATGGCACTCCTGTCACCGTCAAATACCAAGCTGTAGTGAAAGAAGTGGTTCCAACGGGAACAAATATTACCAGCATTGGTGAGCAAGGCCGTCCACAAACAGGCAAGCCAAACTTCGTGAGCGGCACTCCGGGAGTTCCACTGGATAATGATACTCCGGCTACTTTCGATGATGGAAGCAAGCGCAAGGTTGTTCCAAATGTCGGTATCTTTGAAGTGGCACCAGACGGTTCTGTTACCTTTACCCCAGATAAGCAATATGTTGGGACGCCAGATCCAGTTGTTGTTAAGCGAGTGGACAAAAATGGCACTCCTGTGACAGCTAACTATACGCCAACTGTTGAGAAAGTGACTCCAAGAGCGACAGGTGCTCAGACGGAGGGGCTTCAAGGCCAAGTTCAAAAAGGCAAGGTTACTTTTGAAGCAGGAAGTCCGCAAGTCGGCTTCCCAACCGGCAGCTCACCGGTCTTTGATACTGGTACGAATTTCAAAGAAATTGCCAAAGTCGGTAAGTTCGAGGTTGATACAGAGGGGAATGTTACTTTCACACCAGTCAAATCGTTTGTTGGTAAGACACCAGAAGTTGAACTTAGCCGTACAGATGTCAATGGTACAGCAGCAAAAGCCAACTACCAAGCAACTGTGACAGCTGTTACTCCGACAGGTACTGGTGATAAGACAGAAGGATTACAAGGTCAGGTTCAAAAAGGTCATGTCACCTTCACGCCAGGCCATGAATTAGTTCCATTCCCAGCAGGCTCGACTCCGCTATTTGGTAACGGAAAAAATATTAAAGAAATACCAAATATCGGTAAGTTCGAAGTAGATGCAGATGGCATTGTGACCTTCACTCCAGACAAACAGTTCAAGGGTGAAACACCAGAATTAGGAATTATTCGTGTGGATGCCAACGGAACTCCTGTTACAGTTAAGTACCAAGCGGTAGTGAAAGAAGTAACTCCGACAGGTACCACCGTGACGAGCATCGGTCCACAAGGTATGCCGCAAACAGGAACTCCAACTTTCAAAGGTGCAGACCCACTAGTTCCAATCGATGAAACTGTTGAGCCAACTTTCGCAGATGGAAGTAAGGAGAAGAAGATTCCAGGCCAGGGAACGTACACCATTACTCCAGATGGCGTAGTGACCTTCACGCCAGAGAAGCAGTTTGTAGGCACACCGGACCCAATCACAGTGAAGCGAGTGGACAAGAACGGCACACCAGTGACGGCAACTTACAGTCCAGAGTTTACTAAAGTAACTCCAACAGGTACCAATGCAACAAGCACCGGTCCACAAGGTCTTCCTCAAATTGGCACACCGACCTTTGCAGGTGGTGATCCATTGGTTCCGATTGACGAAACAGTTGAACCGACCTTTGAAGATGGAAGCAAGAAGAAGACCATTCCAGGTCAAGGAACGTATACCATCACTCCGGATGGAGCAGTGACCTTCACGCCAGACAAGCAATTTGTAGGTAAACCAGATCCAGTCACAGTAAAACGAGTGGATAAGAACGGCACACCAGTGACAGCGACCTACAGTCCAGAGTTTACCAAGGTAACTCCAACAGGCACCGGTACTAAGACAGAAGGCTTGCAAGGTCAGGTTCAAGAAGGTCATGTTAGCTTCACTCCAGGCCATGATTCAGTTCCATTCCCGGCAGGTTCAACTCCATTATTCGATAATGGTACCGCAGTTAAAGAAGTGCCAAATGTTGGTAAGTTCGAAGTGGATGCGGACGGCAAGGTGACTTTCACTCCAGACAAACAATTCAAGGGTGAAACGCCAGAACTTGAATTGACTCGTGTAGATGCCAACGGTACCCCTGTTACAGTTAAGTACCAAGCGGTAGTGAAAGAAGTCACTCCGACAGGTACTACCTCAACCAGCTCTGGCCCACAAGGCCGTCCACAAACGGGTAAACCAAACTTTGTTGGTGGCGACCCGAATGTACCACTGGATAATGATACCCCAGCGACTTTCGATGATGGAAGTAAACGCAAGGAAGTTCCAAATGTCGGTACCTTTGAAGTAGCACCAGATGGATCTGTCACTTTCACACCTGACAAGCAATATGTTGGTACACCAGATCCGGTAACTGTTAAGCGGGTAGATAAGAATGGTACACCAGTGACGGCTAAGTACACACCAACTGTTGAAAAAGTCACTCCAAGAGCCACAGGTGCTCAGACAGAGGGGCTTCAAGGCCAAGTTCAAAAAGGTAAGATTACTTTTGAAGCAGGAAATCCGCAAGTCGGCTTCCCAGAAAACAGTACACCAGTCTTTGACACTGGCACGAATGTCAAAGAAATTGCCAAAGTCGGTAAGTTCGAGGTTGATATGGAGGGTAATGTTACCTTTACTCCAGTTAAAACGTTTGTCGGTAAGACACCAGAAATCGAAATCAGACGCGCCGATGTCAATGGTACAGTAGCTAAGGCTAACTACCAAGCGACTGTGACTGCTGTTATTCCGACAGGTACTGGCACCAAGACAGAAGGTCTTCAAGGCCAAGTCCAAGAAGGCAAAGTGACCTTCACGCCTGGTCATGATTCAGTTACATTCCCAGCTGGTTCGACTCCGTTATTTGACAATGGCTCTTCTGTCAAAGAAGTACCGAATGTTGGTAAGTTCGAAGTGGACGCAGACGGTAAGGTTACTTTCACTCCAGACAAACAATTCAAGGGTGAAACACCGGAACTCGAATTGACTCGTGTGGATGCCAATGGAACATCAGTAACCGTCAAGTACCAAGCGGTAGTGAAAGAGGCAGCTCCAACAGGCACCACCTCAACCAGTACAGGCCCACAAGGCCGCCCTCAAACAGGTAAACCAAACTTTGTTGGTGGCGACCCGAATGTACCACTGGATAATGATACTCCAGCGACTTTCGATGATGGAAGCAAACGCAAGGAAGTTCCAAATGTCGGAATCTTCGAAGTAACACCAGATGGATCTGTCACTTTCACACCGGACAAGCAATTTGTTGGAACACCAGACCCAGTTGTTGTTAAGCGAGTAGATAAGAATGGTACTCCAGTGACGGCTAAGTACACGCCTACTGTTGAGAAAGTGACCCCAATAGGAACTACCGCAACTAGCACTGGCCCACAAGGCCTTCCTCAAACGGGCACCCCAACCTTTGCAGGTGGTGATCCATTGGTTCCGATTGACGAAACAGTTGAGCCAAGCTTCGACGATGGTAGCAAGGAAAAGACCATTCCAGGTCAGGGAACTTACACCATTACTCCAGATGGCTCAGTGACCTTTACTCCAGACAAGCAGTTTGTAGGCAAACCTGATCCAATCACTGTTAAACGTGTGGATAAGAATGGTACTCCAGTAACTGCGACTTACAGTCCAGAGTTTACCAAGGTGACTCCAACAGGTACCGGCACTAAAACAGAAGGCTTGCAAGGCCAAGTTCAAGAAGGCAAAGTTACCTTCACTCCAGGCCATGATTCTGTTCCATTCCCAGCAGGTTCGACTCCGTTATTTGACAATGGTTCCACAGTTAAAGAAGTACCAAATATTGGAAAGTTTGAAGTGGACGCAGACGGCAAGGTTACTTTCACTCCAGACAAACAATTCAAGGGTGAAACGCCAGAACTTGAATTGACTCGCACTGATGTCAATGGTACCTCTGTTACAGTTAAGTACCAAGCGGTAGTCAAAGAGGTAACTCCAACAGGCACCACCGCAACGAGCACAGGTCCTCAAGGTCTTCCGCAAACCGGCACTCCAACTTTCAAAGGTGCAGACCCACTAGTTCCGATCGATGAGACAGTTGAGCCAACCTTTGCAGATGGCAGCAAGCAGAAGATCATTCCAGGTCAAGGAACGTATACCATCACTCCGGATGGAGCAGTGACCTTCACCCCAGACAAACAATTTGTAGGCACACCGGACCCAATCACTGTGAAACGAGTAGATAAAAATGGTACACCAGTGACTGCGACCTACAGTCCAGAGTTCACCAAGGTAACTCCGACAGGTACTGGTACCAAGACAGAAGGTCTGCAAGGTCAGGTTCAAAAAGGTCAAGTGACTTTTACGCCAGGACATAAATTAGTTCCATTCCCTGCTGGTTCGACTCCACTCTTTGGTAACGGAAAGAATATTAAAGAAGTGCCAAATGTTGGTAAGTTCGAAGTGGATGCGGATAACAAGGTGACCTTTACTCCAATAAAACAATTCAAGGGTGAAACGTCAGAACTGGGATTGATTCGTTTAGATACTAACGGAACTCCTGTTATTGTCAAATATCAAGCAATAGTGAAAGCAGTAGTCCCAACTGGTAAAAATGCTTCCTCTACGAATATCAAAGGCCATGTTCAGACTGGCAAACCTGTCTTCGAAGCAGGTGATCCATTGGTTCCAATTGATGAATCAGTAGAGCCAACCTTCGAAGACGGAAGCAAGGAAAAGACTATTCCAGGTCAGGGAACATACACCATCGCACCAGACGGTACAGTCACCTTCACTCCAGATGCTGATTTCCTTGGTCAGGGTACTGGTGTGACCCTTGTCCGTCGTGATAAGAATGGCACTTCAGTTACAGCTCGCTATGTTCCAACCGTAGTTGAACCATCAACTAGCAAGGACAGTGTATCTAGCGGCCGCAAGGGCCAAGCTCAAACGGGCACGCCAATCTTTGAAGGAGCGATTGACCAGGCAGTAGCACCGACCTTTGCGGACGGCAGCACAGAGATGGTTGTCCCAGGAGAAGGAACATATCGGTTCAATATGCTGGGAGCAGTGACCTTTGTGCCGGAAGCCGACTTTGTCGGAACTGCTCGCGGAGTTGTCGTGAAACGTTCAGATATTTATGGCAATGCCGTGACGGCAACCTATACCCCAACTGTTTTGGGAAGTACTGCTACAGAAGATACCAGCAGCATAGGTCTAAAAGGACAGCCGCAGACTGGCAAACCAATCTTTGAAGGCGACGTGGATCCAACTGTTCCGCCAACTTTCGAGGATGGAAGTACTGAAAAGGTTGTTCCAGGCCAAGGAACCTACACGATTGCGCCAGATGGCACTGTAACCTTTGTACCAGAAACGGGCTTTGTCGGCCAAGCTGATGGCGTAACAGTGATTCGCAAAGACCGTAATGGCCAGACGATTTCAGCGGTTTACGTTCCAACTGTGACAGAAAATCCTGTTCAGCCAGAGCGGACGATTACGCCTGCACCGCCATCACTTTCTAAGAGTGCGGGTGCAAAATCTCTTCCTAAGACCGGTACAGAAGAAACCTCCTACTTGGCAGCAAGCTTACTTGCGGGAGTATCAGGTTTAGGACTGATTGGTTTAGAGAAGAGAAAGAAGAAGTCTGAAGACTAAAAATTAAGAATTTAGGTTTCAGATACTAAATTAAAAGAGGAAAGATTCGTTTATGGATCTTTCCTCTTTTTTTGTTAAAAATAGACTGTTTTCAACAAAGTGTCTAATTATAATGTTGGTTTCTTACAATTATAGTTATATATATGGATAACTAAAATAGAATAGTGTATAATAAAATCTGCAATTTAAATGATTATTTAGGAGATTATTATGGGAAAAGATTTATTTAATCCTCACCTGCGTAAGTTTTCGATTCGGAAACTAAACGTCGGTGTTTGTTCTGTGCTCTTATCAACCCTGCTTCTTTTGGGTGCGGCAACGCAGGTTAGCGCTGATGAGACTGTTTCTTCTGGGACTCAAAGCGAGGTTTCTCAAGCAGGCATAGCAGATTCCGCAGGAAGTACTGCAGAATCAGTAAATTCACCAGCTGAGGAAAGTAAGCCTGACACTATTGCAGTTCAAGCAGAAGATGCGTCTTCAGTAGCGGCTGCAAGGCCTGATTCAGTTGATAAGCCAACAAGTGAGCAGCCGACTGCAGAAACTGCCTCTTCGCAAACAACTGTTCCTGCAGAAGTTAAGTCTGAGGAAAACAGCCAACCAGCTCCTGCTCAACCGGCAGGAACTACAGAGACTCCTCAGCCTAGTCGCTCTCGTCGCGTAAGACGGGATGCGGCACCTACTGGTCTGCGAGATGGTGACCCTAACAACACCATTGAGAAGCCTACTTTGGCTGATTCTGAAAAAAAGAACCCGACAGACTTGATGAAGCAGATTAACTGGCTGGATCTTGGTGATAAAAGTGCCATCAGCAACTTAGATACGGACGATTCCTTTAAAGTTGGTACTGTCTATGAAAAAGAAATTTCACCAGGCTATCGTATCAAACTGACAGTGACGGAATTAAAACCTTTCCACTCAACAGAGATTTATCGTGACCGCGTCAAGGGTACTGCGTATGAAAATAGCTATGATCCGAATGCGAAAAACACTTGGTTCAGGTATGTAAATGAAGACTATAAAAAGCAAGAAGCTGAGGGAGATTCAGCTAGACCAAAAATTATAGGAGCGGAGCAGAATCAATGGACATCTGTTCGAGACCAAGGGATTAACACCAATGGCCGAAAGACTCAATTACAAGTCCCTAAAAATGGTGCTAGCTACGGAATAAAATTCAAGGTAGAAGCGACTTACCTTGGGAAACCTGTAAAAGCGACGGTTATCATGGCAGATGGAGAAGAAGCCAACCCAGGAGAGTATGCTATCTTCACGACCAACGGCCAAGGATGGGAACACTTGGCAGAGTGGAAACGTGTTCGGCCAGATGGGTCTGTAATTACCGACACTTATGCACCGATGAACCCTAACAGATATGGACAATACATAGGGGATAATGCGACTATACCTGTAATCGACTGGACTGCTTTTACTAATCCAGATCAAAAAACAGGAGGCTTAGGTTCTCAGGTCTTTGGTCCTAATACTTCTAAAGATCGCACTGTTCCGATTGTGATGACACGAGGTGCTTCAGAAGTTGGGATTTATATTGCTTCTTCAGGTCAGCAAGCTGCTATGATTGGTTTTATGGTAGTTGATGAGGGGGATGCACCGGCTTCTTATGGAAATGCTGTTCATGCTATTTCTGGTTATGATGCCAATACGGGTGCAAGAACTCCTCAGCCATTCTTGGGTCGAGTTGAAGCTGATATTGATACTACTTCGGGTAATGACTGGATGCATGATGACAGTACTGATCACGCAGACGAAGGGGTTAATCAGCTTTTGCCTTCAGATTTGACCGGTAATACAAATAACCTTTTCCGAGTCAATCGTCTTCAAAATGGTGACTACTCAGTTCGCCTGCAAGCCTCTGCCAATGGCAATAGCAAGGCCTATGTCCGTGCTTGGATTGATTTCAATCAAAACGGTGTTTTTGATGAAAATGAGGCTAGCGAATTTACTGAAGTAACAATAGCTGATGACTATACTGTTAATTTCAAGAATAATCCAGCGATGACCAATCCTGCAGTTAGCAAGCTGGGAATGCGGGTCCGTATTGCCCTGAATAAAGGAGATATTGAGAAACCTACTGGAACAGCCTTTAGTGGGGAAGTTGAAGACTTAGAAGTCATCTTGACCTATCCGCCAAAAGGTGAAAAGAAGGAAAGTTCAGGAATAATCGGCCAGCCTCAGAAAGCTACTCTTCAGTTTACACCTCAAGGTATTGATCAAAATGATGAAAGCAAGAAAGCGGCTATTGATACAACTGTAGCACCTGTCGTTTTGGACAATGCTGGCAATACATTAACAGCAGATGGCGACGGTTGGTACAGTACTGCTGAGGGACGATATAAAGTAACAGCCAAGGGTGCAAATGTGGATGTGATATTTGAACCTAGCAATGGCTATATTGGTACTACTCAAGGAATTAATATCCGACGTGTTGATACTAATGGTGCAAGTACTGATTGGATTGCGAAGAATAATGAAGAACCTGTTATCAACGATAAGTTGAATAACATGGATGCCCGCTATATTCCGACTGTTTTGAATTTCACGGAACATCGTTCGACGGACGCACAAGGTTTGTCTCAAGTACAAGATATTGTCTTTAATGATGGAAATCCTGCTAAGACACCTGCTCAACCATCTGCAACGAATCCTGTCTTTTTCTTGGATGCTGATGGCAATCGTATTGCTGGAACAAGCGTGAAAGCAACCTCGCAAGGCCAAGAAGTGGGAACCCTTGAGTTAGATCCAGCTACTGGGCGTGTGACTTTCACTCCGAATAAGTCATTTGTGGGGACGGTCGACCCTGTTAACCTACAATTGTATGATACCGATGGAACAGAGCACCGTGCAACCTATCAACCGACAGTAACGCGTCTTGTTCCAACAGCACAAGGAGCAAACTCTGAAGGTATTCAAGGTGCTGAACAATCTGGTATTTTGATCTTTACGCCAGGTGATAATCGTGTGCCAATTAATGAGGCAGTTGCTCCAACTTTTGATAACGGTCAAACAACTAAGGTTGTTCCGAATGTTGGAACTTATATGGTTGATAACGCAGGTCGCGTAACCTTCCAACCAGTTCCTAGCTACACTGGCCGTCCAAGTGCTGAATATGTTAAACGTGTTGATATGAACGGGACAGAAGTAACCGCAACTTATCAAGCTGAAGTTAAGGCTGCGACCCCAACTGGTCAAGATACACAGACTGTTGGGCTTCAAGGACAACTTCAAACTAGCCAGCTTAACTTTACTCCAGGTCAAGCAACTGTTAATAACCAAACACAAACAGTCCCATTAAACCCAGCAGGACCACAATTCGTTGTGGATGGGCAGGTTCAACAGGGTAATACCTTGGCAGTTAACGACGCAAGTGGCAAGCTACAAGGAACTTACACTGTTCAAGCTAATGGAGATATTAGCTTCCAACCTGCTCCTGATTTCTACGGAACGCCTACTCCTGCACATCTTCGTGTAAGGGATAAGAACGGTTCTACTGCAGATGCAGTTTATTGGCCAAACGTTACGCAAGTAACTCCAACTAGCACTGATGCGACTAGCACTGGTCCTCAAGGTGTGCCACAAACTGGCACCCCAAGCTTCCAAGGTGGTAATTCACTGGTTCCAATCGATGAAACAGTTGAGCCAACTTTCGAAGGTGGAAGCAAGAAGAAATCCATTCCAGGTCAAGGAACATACACGATTGCCTCAGATGGGGCAGTGACCTTCACACCAGAGAAGCAGTATGTTGGTACACCAACACCAGTCACAGTAAAACGTGTGGATAAAAATGGCACGGAAGTGACTGCAACTTACACGCCAACTGTGACTAAGGTAACGCCGGTAGGTACTAATGCGACTAGCACTGGCCCTCAGGGTGTTCCTCAAACTGGTACACCAACTTTCCAAGGTGGTGATCCATTAGTTCCAATTGATGAAACCGTTGAGCTGACCTTGGAAGATGGCAGCAAGAAGAAGACTATTCCAGGTCAAGGAACCTACACGATTGATCCAGATGGCTCAGTGACCTTCACCCCAAACAAGCAATTTGTAGGTAAACCAGATCCAATTACTGTGAAACGTGTTGATAAGAACGGCACACCAGTAACGGCTACCTACAGCCCAGAGTTTACTAAGGTAACGCCAACCAGCACTAACGCAACAAGTACAGGACCTCAAGGTGTTCCACAAACGGGCACTCCGACTTTTGCGGGTGGCGACCCACTAGTTCCGATTGATGAAACCGTAGAGCCAAACTTCGAAGATGGAAGCAAGAAGAAGACCATTCCAGGTCAAGGAACCTATACCATTGCTCCAGATGGCTCAGTGACCTTTACTCCAGACAAGCAGTTTGTAGGTAAACCAGATCCAATCACTGTGAAACGTGTTGATAAGAATGGAACTCCAGTAACTGCGACATACAGCCCAGAGTTCGCCAAGGTAACTCCAACTGGCACCACAGCGACTAGCACCGGTCCTCAGGGTGTTCCGCAAACCGGTACCCCAACCTTTGCGGGGGGTGATCCACTGGTTCCAATTGATGATACAGTGGAGCCTACTTTCGCTGATGGCAATAAGGAAAAAGTGATTCCAGGTCAGGGAACCTATACCATTGCACCAGATGGTGCAGTGACCTTCAGTCCAGACAAGCAATTTGTGGGTAAACCAGATCCAATTACTGTGAAACGTGTTGATAAGAACGGCACACCAGTAACGGCTACCTACAGCCCAGAGTTTACTAAGGTAACTCCAACCGGCACCACAGCGACTAGCACTGGTCCTCAGGGTGTTCCGCAAACAGGCACTCCAACTTTCCAAGGTGGTGATCCACTTGTTCCAATCGATGACACAGTGGAGCCAACCTTCGAAGATGGAAGCAAGAAGAAGACTATTCCAGGTCAAGGAACTTACACGATTGCTCCAGATGGTGCAGTGACTTTCACGCCAGACAAGCAATTTGTGGGTAAACCAGATCCAATCACTGTGAAACGTGTGGACAAGAATGGAACTCCAGTAACTGCGACATACAGCCCAGAGTTCGCCAAGGTAACTCCGACTGGTAAAGATACCACATCTATAAATATCAAGGGGCATGTTCAGACTGGCAAACCTATCTTCGAAGCAGGTGATCCATTGGTTCCAATTGATGAAACAGTTGAACCAACTTTCGAAGATGGAAGTAAGGAAAAGACAATTCGAGGTCAAGGAACTTACACCATCACTCCAGATGGCTCAGTTACATTCACACCAGACAAGCAATTTGTAGGAAAAACCGATCCAGTCACAGTGAAGCGAGTGGATAAGAATGGCACCTCAGTGACGGCTCGCTATGTTCCGACCGTGGTTGAACCATCAACCAGTCAGGACAGTGTATCTAGCGGTCGCAAAGGTCAAGCTCAAACGGGCACGCCAACCTTTGAAGGGGCGATTGACCAAGCCATAGCACCGACCTTTGCGGATAGTAGCACCGAAATGGTTGTCCCAGGTGAGGGAACATATAGCTTTACCGTTCTGGGAGCAGTAACCTTTGTACCGGAAGCCGACTTTGTCGGAACTGCTCGCGGAGTTGTCGTGAAGCGTTCAGATATTTATGGCAATGCCGTGACGGCAACCTATACCCCAACTGTTTTGGGAAGTACTGCCACAGAAGATACCGGCAGCACCGGTCTCAAAGGCCAGCCGCAGACTGGTAAACCAATCTTTGAAGGAGACGTGGATCCAACCGTTCCTCCAACTTTCGAGGATGGCAGTACTGAAAAGGTTGTTCCAGGCCAAGGAACCTACACGATTGCGCCAGATGGCACTGTAACCTTTGTACCAGAAACGGGCTTTGTCGGCCAAGCTGATGGCGTAACAGTGATTCGCAAAGACCGTAATGGCCAGACGATTTCAGCGGTTTACGTTCCAACTGTGACAGAAAATCCTGTTCAGCCAGAGCGGACGATTACGCCTGCACCGCCATCACTTTCTAAGAGTGCGGGTGCAAAATCTCTTCCTAAGACCGGTACAGAAGAAACCTCCTACTTGGCAGCAAGCTTACTTGCGGGAGTGTCTGGTTTGGGACTTCTTGGCTTAGAGAAGAGGAAGAAAAAGTCTGAAGACTAAGAGGTGAGAACTTAGGTTCTAACACCTGAATTAAAAGAGGAAAGATTCATTAGTGAATCTTTTTTCTTTATATTCAAAGAAATAGATCTTAAAAACTTCATGATAGCATTTCTAAAATGTTAAACATTAAAGTAGAATCTGAGATACTCTCAGATTTATTTAATTTATAAGGATTTTTCTATGGTCTATTTTTTCTTTTGTTTTCAAAAATAGACTATAAAATGCTTTGTGTCAATTTTTTTAAAAATTTTTTATATAATTATAGTTATATATATAGCTAACTAAAATGGAATGTTGTATAATAAAACTATTGTAACTAGATGATTATTTAGGAGATTATTATGGGAAAAGATTTATTTAATCCTCACCTGCGTAAGTTTTCGATTCGAAAACTAAACGTCGGTGTTTGTTCTGTGCTCTTGTCAATCCTGCTTCTTTTGGGAGCAGCGGCACAAGTTAGTGCTGATGAAGCTAGTGATTCTGGTGCCCAAAACGAAGTTTCGCAAACAGGAATAGCCGAATCATCAGTGAATTCTGCTGAAACTGTGGCTTCTGAACATTTACATGCAAAAGAAAGTTCAGCACTTCCTTTTGCTACTGATACCCCTCAATCAGATGATAATCCTAGTCCAAGAAGCTCAGATTCTGAGAAAGTTGAAGAACCTACTGAATCTACAACAACTAAACCAGTTGAGAATACTCAACCAATCACTGTTCAACCAGAAACATCCAACGCGGCTGTCGTGGCTGAAAAGTCAGAAGCAACCGCAGATCTAGCTCAGCCTAATCGGTCTCGTCGTGTGAGACGGGATGCTACACCTACTGGACAACAGAACAGCGTAACAACAGGAGTTCCGATAGGTACTGGACCAGCTGGGGCAGATGATGCTATCTCTACGCCACGAGTACCTAAACCAAGCTTGGAGGAATCTGTCAAGAAAGATAGTACCCAATTAGCCAAACAAATTACTTGGCTTGATTTTTCGGATACTGCAAGTTGGAAAGGATTGGATTCACGAGGCGGACTCCAAGTAGGAACGACCTTCAAGAAGGAAATTTCACCTGGCTATGAAGTAACCCTGACGGTCACTGAGCTTAAACCTTTTAACTCGACTGAAACTTATAGAAAACGGGTTGAAGGAACACCGACAGCAAATACTTATGACCCAAATGCTCAGAATGGATATCTAAAGTCTGCTCCACAATATGGGAAAACACCTCCTACAGTGACGGGGGCAATCCAGAACCAATGGACTTCTATCCGTGATCAAGGTTTTAATACGCAAGGACGAAAGACGCAGCTTGTCTATCCAGAGAACTCTACCAACTGGGGAGTGAAATTCAATATTGAGGCAACCTATCTCGGTAAGCGCGTGGCCCCTACGGTGGTTATGGCCGATGGTGAAGACGCCAACCCAGGTGAATTTGCTATCTTCACTACTAACGGAGAAGGATGGGAATATCTCGGTGAATGGAAGAATAAGAGTACTGCCAAAGAAGCCTACACCGTTATTACCAAGCAAATGCTGGATGATGAAAATGTAAAGAGAAGAGGTCTCTTAATCTTAAGAGATACAAGCGTAGACTGGTATAAGTACCTCAGTCCGGATACAGTGACAGGTGGCTTGGGGACTCAGGTCTTTGGACCAAACCGTTCGAACGAACGGACGGTTCCTGTGGTGATGACACGCGGAGCTTCTGAAGTAGGATTTTACGTAGCATCATCTGGGCAACAGGCTATGATGATGGGATTTTTAGTGGTGGATGGCAGTGATGCGCCAGCGACTTATGGCGAAGCCTTCCATACCATTTCAGGTCGTGATTCGGTGACTGACGCTCCCATTAATCAACCTTATTTAGGAACAACGCCAGCTGATATAGATGTTGAGTCATCCAATGATTGGGTTCTGGACGATAAAAAGGAACATAAGGACGAGGGGGCCAGCCAATTACTAGCGGACGATCAATTAAGTAATTCTAATGATTTGCTTGATTTAGACAAAGCAAAAAATGGAACTTACACAATTAAAATCAAAGCTAATCCAAATGGCAATGCTAAATCCTATGTCAAGGCATGGATAGACTTCAACAATGATGGAGTCTTCAATGAAAGCGAAGGTAGCAACCTACAAGAGATTACAGCTGCTGGTGACTATACCTTGACCTTCAATGCCAACCCAAATATTACTGGCGGTCAAGTAGACAAATTGGGTATGCGTTTCCGTATTGCCACAAACGCAGGCGATATTGAGCAATCAACCGGTATTGCCTTTAGTGGTGAAGTAGAAGATATGCTCTTGCACCGAATTTATCCTCCAAAGGGGGAGAAGCAGACTACGGACGGATTTACAGGTGAGACTCAAACTGCTGTCCTTCACTTCACACCTAAAGGAACGGATCGCTCAGACGACAGTGTCAATGCAGTTATGAGCACCCAAGCGCCTCAGATTTTGGATAAGCAAGGCCAAGTTCTGACAGCCGTTGATGGCAACTATATTCGTCCAGAAGGGACCTATCACTTGACCGTCAATGGCAATGATGTGCAAGTAACCTTTACACCAAAAGCGGACTTTTCTGGAACTGCTGACGGAATTAATATTCGTTGGACTGACAGCAATGGTACATCAACTGGATGGACTTCGACGGATGCTTCTGACCCTAATAAAAATGATCAATTGACTAGTATGGACGGCCGTTATGTGCCGACAGTTCGTAAGATTCCAAACTACGAATCAAGTGGTCTTCAGGGACTGGAACAAAACAAAACGCTAGTCTTTAACGATGATGATGCGAATATGCCTCCTGTTACGCCAGACGCTTCTCATCCTGCTAGTTTTGTTGATGCGAGTGGACGACTGGTAACAGAAAATACGGTGCCTGCCATGGCCAATGGCCAGCAAGTGGGAACCTATGAATTGGATCCAAATACCGGCCAAGTGACTTTTAAGCCAAACAAGAGCTTTTATGGCACGCCAGACCCAGTGGTAGTTCAAGTCAGTGATACCGATGGTAAAGCACACCGAGCACGTTATCAACCTAAGGTAACCCAAGTAACGCCAAGAAGTATCAATGCTGAATCAACTGGTCTCCAAGGTCAAGCACAAAGTGGTAAGCCAACTTTCACTGCAGGTGACCAACAAATCCCAATTGACATGAGCAAATCCATGACTTTTGAAAATGGGATGAACACCTTGGAAGTAGCTAATGAAGGAACTTATACTATCAATTCAGATGACACCATTACCTTCAAGCCACTTAAGCAATTCACTGGCAAGGCGACTCCAGTGACAGTCAAACGTGTTGATACCAATGGCACCGAAGTGACTGCAACCTATACACCGAACGTGACTAAGGTCACACCAACCAGCACACCTGCTACTTCATCAGGTCCTCAAGGGGTGCCACAAACAGGAACGCCAGTCTTCAAGGAAGGCGACCCAGCAGTCCCAATTGACTATAACAAGCAAATGACCTTTGACGATGATCAACCTAAGAAGATTGTTGCGGGCGTGGGAGAATACACCATCAATTCAGATGGTTCTATTACCTTTACTCCAGATAAGAAATATGTGGGAACCCCAGCCGCGGTGACAGTCAAACGAGTTGACGAAAATGGCACAGAAGTAAGAGCAACCTATACGCCAACTGTGACGGAAGTGACGCCAAGAAGTACCAATGCCGTTTCAAGCGGCTTGCAAGGACAACAACAAAGTGGCAAGCCGATCTTCACCCCAGGCGACAAAGCTGTGCCGATTGATATGGCCCAACCAATGACCTTTGAAGATAATCAAACAACCAAGAAGGTAGACAAGGTCGGGACTTATGTCATTGAGTCAGATGGTACGATTACCTTCACGCCAGACAAGCAATATGTGGGTACCCCATCTCCAGTAACAGTTAAACGCGTTGATACGAATGGAACGGAAGTAACCGCCACTTACACGCCAACGGTAAAACGTGTCACACCAAGAAGCACAAATGCTGAGTCAACAGGCCTGCAAGGACAACCACAAAGTGGTAAGCCGACTTTCACCCCAGGTGACCAAGCAGTTCCAATCGATATGACAAAGCCCATGACCTTTGAAAATGGGACTGACACGTTGGTAGTAGCTGATCAAGGAATTTATACTATTAATTCAGATGGTTCCATTACTTTTAAGCCAGAGAAGAAATTTACTGGCAAGGCGACCCCAGTCAAGGTTAAACGAGTTGATACAAATGGAACAGAAGTAACGGCCACTTACACACCTACTGTTGAAGAAGTTATTCCAAACGCAACTGGCGATCAGACTGAAGGTCCACAAGGATTGGTTCAGAATGGTAAGATTACTTTTGAAGCTGGAAGACCAGAAGTAGGTTTTTCAGTAGACAGTACCCCAGTTTTTGACACGGGTACCAATGTGAAAGAAATTGAAAATGTTGGCAAGTTTGAAGTGGATATTGATGGTAATATTACCTTTACACCTGTTAAGACATTTGTAGGTAAAACACCTGAAATTGAAGTCAGTCGTGCAGATGTCAACGGTACCATCGCTAAGGCAAAATATCAAGCAACGGTGACAGCAGTAAAGCCAACTGGTGTTGGAAATAAGACAGAAGGTCTGCAAGGTCAAGTTCAAGAAGGTAAAGTGACCTTCACACCAGGGCACGACTCTGTTCCATTCCCAGCTGGTTCGACTCCATTGTTTGATAACCATTCAACAGTGAAAGAAGTACAGAATGTCGGTAAGTTTGAAGTGGACTCTGATGGTAAGGTTACCTTCACTCCAGTCAAGCAGTTTAAGGGGGAAACACCAGAACTTGAATTGACTCGCACCGATGCTAATGGCACTCCAGTAACCGTCAAGTACCAAGCAGTTGTGAAAGAAGTGGTTCCAAGAGGAACTGACGCGACTAGCACAGGTCCTCAGGGGGTTCCGCAAACAGGTAGCCCAAGCTTCCAAGGTGGTGATCCGCTAGTTCCGATTGATATGGATTCTCCAATGACCTTTGACGATGGTCAACCTAAGAAGACTGTTCCAGGAGTAGGGGTATACACTATTAACTCAGATGGTTCTATCACCTTTACTCCAGATAAGCGGTATGTGGGTACCCCAGTTCCAGTGACAGTGAAACGTGTAGATAAGAACGGCACGGAAGTGACTGCTAGCTATACGCCGACTGTTACCAAGGTAACTCCTACTGGCACCAACGCAACCAGCACTGGTCCACAGGGTGTTCCGCAAACTGGTATACCAACTTTCCAAGGAGGCAATCCACTAGTTCCAATTGATGAATCAGTAGAGCCAATTTTCGAAGATGGAAGTAAGGAGAAAAAGATTCCAGGTCAAGGAACTTACACCATTGCACCAGATGGCGTAGTGACTTTCACACCTGAAAAACAATATGTTGGTAAACCAGATCCAGTCACTGTGAAACGTGTAGATAAGAACGGCACGGAAGTGACGGGGACTTACAGTCCAGAATTTACGAAAGTAACTCCAACTGGTACTGGCACTAAGACAGAAGGCTTGCAAGGCCAAGTTCAAGAAGGCAAAGTAAGCTTCACTCCAGGCCATGACTCTGTTTCATTCCCTGCTGGTTCGACTCCGCTGTTTGATAATGGTTCTGCAGTTAAAGAAGTTCCAAATGTCGGTAAGTTTGAAGTTGATGCGGACGGCAAGGTGACCTTCACTCCAGACAAACAATTCAAGGGTGAAACGCCGGAACTCGAATTAACTCGGACTGATGCGAATGGAACTCCAGTAACCGTCAAATATCAAGCGGTAGTGAAAGAAGTTATTCCTACAGGTATCA
The DNA here is from genome assembly GCF_013343115.1 of Streptococcus sanguinis. Taxonomy (NCBI): domain Bacteria; kingdom Bacillati; phylum Bacillota; class Bacilli; order Lactobacillales; family Streptococcaceae; genus Streptococcus; species Streptococcus sanguinis. The sequence goes on along the minus strand of NZ_CP054570.1, from coordinate 1,200,667 downwards.
ACGCAACTAGCACTGGTCCTCAAGGTGTTGCGCAAACGGGCACTCCGACTTTTGCTGGCGGTGATCCACTAGTTCCAATCGATGAAACCGTTGAACCAAGCTTCGAAGATGGTACCAAGAAGAAGACTATTCCAGGTCAAGGAACATACACGATTGCACCGGATGGCGCAGTGACCTTCACGCCAGACAAACAGTTTGTAGGTAAACCAGATTCAATCACTGTAAAACGTGTGGACAAGAATGGCACTCCAGTGACGGCTACCTATAGTCCAGAATTTACGAAAGTAACTCCAACTGGCACTGGTGCCAAGACAGAAGGCTTGCAAGGTCAAGTGCAAGAAGGTAAAGTGACCTTCACCCCTGGTCACGATTCAGTTCCATTCCCTGCTGGTTCGACTCCGTTATTTGACAATGGTTCTTCTGTCAAAGAAGTACCAAATGTTGGTAAGTTCGAAGTGGATGCAGATGGTAAGGTGACCTTTACTCCAGACAAACAATTCAAGGGTGAAACACCGGAACTCGAATTAACTCGTGTGGATGCCAACGGTACTCCTATCACCGTCAAATATCAAGCAGTAGTGAAAGAAGTGATTCCAACTGGCACCAATGCGACTAGCACTGGTCCTCAAGGTGTTCCACAAACTGGTACACCAACTTTCCAAGGTGG